>ONGR01000009.1 GCA_900317425.1 uncultured Eubacteriales bacterium
GTTCTCACCTACAATTACAGAGACGGAACGGAAACGTTGACCTTGAAAGAGATCGAGGCGGCTTTCGGTTCGGATTTGACGCAATTCTCTCCACCAAAATAAGACACCACCCTCACGGGTGGTGTCTTATTTTGGTCATACGCGGGATTCGAAACGAGCTCCGGTCTTGCGCGAGCATCAGCGAGCAGCAAGACCGGCAGCAAACATGCCGGTGGACTGGCGGCGCAGCGAGAGGAGAATCCCTTCCGGTCCACCACAAAAGAAACGTCTTTCCCCTCTTCGTCCTCGCAGGGCGCACATTTTCTAAAATAACTTCCGCATATCATTGACAAATCCATATAAAAACGGTAGGATTTACATATCAAAGATACCCGCACTCAGAAAACTTTTTGATAAGGGGATATGCAACATGAAAGAATGGATGGACGCTATCGTCAAGCCCGTCGCCGGTGCCGGTCTGGAGCTGCGTCAGGTGCCGGTGCCGGTTCCCGGCCCCGGTGAGGTACTCATCAAGGTCCACAAGACCGCCATCTGCGGTACGGACGTACACATCTACAACTGGGATCCCTGGGCCGCCCAGCACATCACCCACCCGCCCATGACCATCGGCCATGAGTATGTGGGCGAGATCGCCGCCATGGGCGAGGGCGTTACCGGCCTCACCATCGGTCAGCGTGTCTCCGGCGAGGGCCACATCACCTGCCACCGCTGCCGCAACTGTCACACCGGCAACATCCAGTGGTGCAAGAACACCACCAGCGTGGGCGTGGACCGGGACGGCGCCTTTGCCGAATACCTGTGCATCCCGCAGACCAACGTTATCCCCATCTCCGAGGATCTGGACGAGGACGTGGTGGCCTTCTTCGACGCCTTCGGCAACGCCACCCACACCGCCCTCATGTGGACGCTGGTGGGCGAGGACGTGCTGATCACCGGCGCCGGCCCCATCGGCATCATTGCCGCCGGCATCTGCAAGTACGCCGGTGCCCGCCGGGTCATCATCACCGACCTGAACGACTACCGTCTGGGTCTGGCCAAGAAGATGGGCGTGGATTACGCCGTCAACACCGGCCGGGAGGACCTGCGTGAGATCATGAAGCAGGCCGGCCTCACCGAGGGCTTCGACGTGGGCCTGGAGATGTCCGGCAGCGCCGCCGCCTTCCGCCAGATGTGCTCCGTCATGCGCAACGGCGGCAAGATCTCCCTGCTGGGCCTGGGCAAGCCCAACGTGGAGGTCCCCATGAACGACATCATCTGCAAGGGTCTGACCCTTCAGGGCATCTACGGCCGCAAGATGGACAACTGGCATCAGATGAGCTACATGGTCCAGGGCGGCCTGGATCTGAGCCCCGTCATCACCCACCGCTTCCACTACACCGACTTTGAAAAGGGTTTCGCCGCCATGAACAGCGGCAACTCGGGTAAAGTTATTCTGGACTGGACAAAATAAAAGGGAGGAGAACCGACTATGAAATCCGCGCTGAAGATGTTTGAAAAAGAACTGGACGCCATCCGCGAGGCCGGTACCTGGCGCCATGAGCGCATCATCACCACCCCCCAGCGCTCCCGCATCGACACCACCGAGAAGCCTGCCGTGGTCAATATGTGCGCCAACAACTATCTGGGTCTGAGCAACAGCCCCGAGCTGATCGAGGCCGCCAAGGCCAGCTATGACCGCTGGGGCTTCGGTCTGAGCTCCGTCCGCTTCATCTGCGGCACCCAGGAGATCCACAAGGAGCTGGAGCGGAAGATCGCCGACTTCGTCGGCACCGACGACGCCATCCTCTACTCCTCCTGCTTCGACGCCAACGGCGGTCTCTTCGAGACCCTGCTGGGCCCGGACGACGCGGTTATCTCCGACGAGCTGAACCACGCCTCCATCATCGACGGCGTCCGCCTGTGCAAGGCCCACCGCTATCGCTATAAGAACAACAACATGGAGGATCTGCGCGCCCAGCTGGAGGCCGCCCGTGCCGCCGGCTGCCAGAAGATCATCATCGCCACCGACGGCGTGTTCTCCATGGACGGCTATATCGCCAACCTGAAGGCCATCTGCGACCTGGCCGATGAGTTCGACGCTCTGACCATGGTGGACGACAGCCACGCCGTGGGCTTCATGGGCGAGCACGGCCGCGGCACCGCCGAGTTCTGCGGCGTCATGGGCCGGGTGGACATCATCACCGGCACCTTCGGCAAGGCCATGGGCGGCGCCTCCGGCGGCTACACCGCCTCCCGTCAGCCCATCGTGGACCTGCTGCGTCAGCGCAGCCGTCCCTATCTGTTCTCCAACACCCTGGCCCCGGCCATCTGCGCCGCTACCCTGAAGACCATCGAGATGCTGGAGAGCTCCACCGCTCTGCGGGACAAGGTCCATGAGAACGCCCGTTACTTCCGCTCCGAGATGGAGAAGCTGGGCTTCGACCTGCTGCCCGGCGAGCACCCCATCGTCCCCGTGATGCTGTATGATCCCCGTGTCGCCCAGGAGTTCGCCCGCCGCATGCTGGACAAGGGCGTCTACGTGGTGGGCTTCTGCTATCCCGTGGTGCCCAAGGGCAAGGACCGCATCCGCACCCAGATCTCTGCCGGCCACACCAAGGAGGATCTGGACTTCGCCGTCAAGTGCTTCGGCGAGGTCAAGAAGGAGATGGGCCTGTAATTTCGCACAAATTGCTCTGCAATTTATGCGAAAAGGGTTTCAGGCCGCTGCGCGCACTCGTTTTACTCGCACACTTGCGGCCTGCGCGGTGTAATTTCTGACGCACATGTCGTCAGAAATTACGATTGCATCCCTTCCGCCGCTGCGGCGGCGGAAATCTGCGATGCTATTCTTGTTTCGCGACCCCTTCACAATGAATCACAGGAGGAATATCCCTATGACTTTGGATGAAGCCAAGACCAAGCTCAAACAGCTGCAGGAGAAGATGGCCGCCTACGGCCACGCGCTGAGCCTGCTGTACTACGACGGCGTCACCAGCGCACCCAAGGGCACCGCCGGCAACCGCGGCCAGACCATGGGCGTGCTGAGCGAGGAGCTGTATCAGCTTTCCACCGGCGAGGACACCGTGTCCCTGCTGGAGTATCTGGACGAGCACAAGGCCGAGCTGGACGAGAAGGAACAGCGCATGGTCTTTCTGCTGCTCAAGGACATCCGCCGCATGCAGAAGATCCCCATGGACGAGTATATCGCCCACGAGAAGATGATCGTGGAGGCGGAGGACGTCTGGCACACCGCCAAGGAGCAGAGCAACTTCGCCCTGTTCGAGCCCTATCTGGAGAAGATCTTTGCCGACGCCAAGAAGTTCGCCGGCTACTGCGCTCCCGACACGGACCCCTACGACTACTGGCTCAACGAGTATGAGGAGGGTCTGAACAAGGCCCGGGCCGACGAGTTCTTCGCCACCCTCCGGGGCCACATCGTGCCCCTGCTGCAGAAGGTCTGCGCCGCGCCTCAGATCGACGTATCCATGCTGGAGGGCACCTTCCCCGAGGATCGGCAGGACGTGCTCAGCCGCCGTCTGATGGACGCCATGGGTCTGGATCGGGCCCACGTGGGCCTTTCCACCACGGAGCACCCCTTCACCACCAGCCTGGGCTCCCACCTGGACGAGCGCATCACCACCCACTACTATGAGCACGACTTCGCCTCCTCCCTCTACAGCGTCATCCACGAGGGCGGCCACGCCCTGTATGACACCGGCAGCGACGATTCCCTGGCCTACACCGTCCTGGACGGCGGCGTGTCCATGGGCATCCACGAGAGCCAGAGCCGGTTCTACGAGAACCTGCTGGGCCGCAGCCGCGCCTTCTGCGACTACCTCTTCCCCGTCCTGGCGGAGGTCTTCCCCGCCGAGATGGCCGGCCACGACGCCGAGGAGCTGTACCGGGCGCTGAACCGGGCCCAGCCCTCCCTCATCCGCACCGAGGCCGACGAGCTGACCTACTGCCTCCACGTGCTGGTCCGCTACGAGCTGGAGAAGCGGGTCATGGCCGGCGAGCTGGCCGTCCACGATCTGCCCGGCGAGTGGAACCGCCTGTACAAGGAGTACCTGGGCGTGGACGTGCCCGACGACAAGCAGGGCGTCCTGCAGGACAGCCACTGGGCCGGCGGCAGCATCGGCTACTTCCCCTCCTACGCTCTGGGCAGCGCCTACGGCGCCCAGTTCCTGCGGAAGATGAAGGAGACCGTGGACGTGGACGACTGCCTGCGCCGCGGCGATTTCGGCCCCATCAACGAGTGGAACCGGCAGCATATCTGGCAGTACGGCTGCCTGTACCGCCCCGGCGAGCTCTTCGAGAAGGCCACCGGCGAGGCCTTTGACCCCACCGTGTACGCCAACTATCTGGAGGAGAAGTTCTCCGCCCTGTACAACCTGTAAGCCATTCTTTGCCAAAAGAGGCGCTGCCCGATGGACAGCGCCTCTTTTTGTGCATTTTTCGTTGCGTTTTTTCCGTCTTTATATTATGATAAAAAAGTTGGGGGACACGTACGCCCCCGTCTGATCTGACACATTGTTAAGCTTTGCTAATGCATTATATCAAATCTTCATATTTTACTTATGCCAATTTTTGCTTTATAATGCTTTTTTGGGTTTGATCTGTCCGTCAACAACTGGATTGAAATATATAACGATAAAAGGAGTTGTTTCCATATGAGCAGAACCATCGGTACCGTAGCGCGGGGCGTCCGCGCCCCCATCTTCCGTGAGGGTGACGACATCGTCAAGGGCGTGGTGGACTCCGTCCTGACCGCTCTGGGCGAGAATCACATCGAGGCCCGTGACAGGGACGTGGTGGCCGTGACCGAGTCCGTGGTGGCCCGCTGCCAGGGCAACTACGCCACGGTGGCCCAGATCTCCGCCGACGTGCGGGCCAAGACCGGCGGCAAGACCGTGGGCGTCACCTTCCCCATCCTCAGCCGCAACCGCTTCTCCCTGCTGCTCAAGGGCATCGCCGGCGGCTGCGAGAAGGTGGTTCTGATGCTGTCCTATCCCTCCGACGAGGTGGGCAACCATCTGGTGAGCCTGGATCAGCTGGATGAGGCCGGCATCGATCCCTGGCACGACGTGCTGGATCTGACCCGCTTCCGCGCCGCCTTCGGCACCGTGCTCCACCCCTTCACCGGCGTGGACTACGTGGCCTACTACCAGGAGCTGATCGAGTCCATGGGCGCGAAGGCGGAGATCGTCTTTGCCAACCGGGTGCAGACCATCCTGGACTATACCGACACCGTCATCTGCTGCGACATCCACACCCGTGCCCGCTCCAAGCGCCTGCTCAAGGCCGCCGGCGCCAGGGTGGTGCTGGGTCTGGACGACCTGCTCAACGCCCCGGTGGACGGCAGCGGCTACAACGCCGAGTACGGCCTGCTGGGCTCCAACAAGGCCGATGAGGAGCGCATCAAGCTCTTCCCCCGTGACACCATGGCGGTGGCGGAGGCCATCGGCCAGATGATGAGCGAGGCCACCGGCAAGCACATCGAGGCCATGGTCTACGGCGACGGCGCCTTCAAGGATCCCGCCGGCAAGATCTGGGAGCTGGCCGACCCCGTTGTCTCCCCCGGCTACACCGCCGGTCTCGTGGGCACCCCCAACGAGCTGAAGCTGAAGTATCTGGCCGACAAGGAGTTCGCCGATCTCAACGGCGAGGAGCTGCGCAAGGCCATCTCCGAGAAGATCCGGGCCAAGGACGCCAAGGTCTCTCTGGTAGGCAACATGATCTCCGAGGGCACCACCCCCCGGAACCTCACCGATCTGATCGGCTCCCTGTGCGACCTGACCTCCGGCTCCGGCGACAAGGGCACCCCCATCGTCTACATCCAGGGCTATTTCGACAACTACACCAACGAGTAAGAAATATCTTCCCACCCCCCTCGAAAAGAGCGGGACCGGCAACTGCCGGTCCCGCTCTTTTCTCATCTTTTGTTACCAGTTCGCCAGTTCCTCCGGCGACTCGATCAACCCCACGTTCTGCAGCACCGCCAACGTGTTGGCGCAATTGGGGAACAAGCGCCAAATGTGATAGGTGCCCTCCGTGGTGTTCAACTCCAGATCGAAGCTGCGGTACGCCGCATCCAGCTGCTCCGGCGTGACCAGTATCTCCATATCCGCCTCCAGGGCCCGGTACAGGGCCAGACACTGCCCCGGCGTCAGCACCAATTCCTGCCCCGAGACATAGTTGACGGCATAGCCGCCGGTGAACTGCTCGCCGTACTTGCCGTAGTCCTCCAGGAACAGCGCTTGCCGGATCTCCGGCCGGTTCAGCAGGGCCGTCAGCGTCCGCCGCACCGGCCCGTTATCCAGATCCACCCCGTATTCCCGCTCCATCGTACTGCCGTTCTTCAGCGTATACTGCACAATGCAGCGACCCCACGGGTTCTCGGGCTCCCGCTGCTCCACCAAAGCGCGGTGCAGATCGATGACCGCCTGTACGGTCTCCGGGTCCTCGCTATTCAGCGTGACCTGCGCGATGCCGTTTACCTCTACCGCCTGGACCCGGTCCGCCGCCGGCACCCGCTTTTCATAGCCGGTGATGTCCCACTTCATGGCCAGACACGTGCCGGCCAGCACCAGCCACAGGGCCAGCACACCCACGGCCGTCCGCCGGTCAAAGATCCGGAAGGACTTGCGCAGCAGCATCTCCACGGCGCAGTAGACCAGCGTGCCCATCACCAGCTGCCACAGGATCAGCGCCGTCACGTCCTGGCCGCCCCAGCTCACCATCTGATAGATCATGGTGCCCAGGGCCAGGCCCGCCGCAATGGAGATCGCGTACCGGGCCACCGGCCGCAGGGGCCGGAAGGCGATGGCGTCACCGGCGGTCTCGCTGTGACGTTTCCGATACAGGACCCATGCCAGCAGCAGCATCGCCGCGCCCGCCGCGGCGTAAATCAGCACCGTGGGCAGCGTCCTGTCCCCCGGGGCATAAAGCCGTGTCCCCACCCGCAGGGCGGGGCCGTACCGCTCCGTGGTCACTCGCATCAGCCTGGCCACCGGCGTCAGCCACTCCACCGCGCCGCTGTAAGAGAACCTACTGCCGTAACTGGGATACAGAATACCGGCAATCGCCTGCAGTATGACCGTGTAGATCCACACCAGGAAATTCCAGCCCAGATAGATCACCGGCACCGCCAGCAACCAGCCGGTAACGGACGCGGCAAGCGTGGCAAAAGCCAGAAAGAAGAAGCCCATCAGCTCCGTGATGACCAGCCACAGCAGCAGGGAGCCCAGCTCCGCGCCGCCCGTGACGGCCTCCATCAGCAGAGCCAGCAGGAAGGTCAGGCAGTTGGCCGCCGTCAGCATGGACAGGCCCGCGGCGAAGTGACTGAAGAACTGCCGTCCCCGGCTGACGGGCAGGGCGTGCATCAGACCCACGGACTTGCCCGCCATCAGATAGGAGTACACCGCCATGGCCACGGCAACGCCGAAGAAAGACGTCAGTATCACAAATCCCGGCAGGCTGCCCCATACCTGCTCCGCCAGGAACGCGTCCCTGCCGGCGGAAAGGCCGCCCTGCCAGTTCTGTCCCCCCACCCACAGGGGCAGGGGCAGCACAAAGAAGGAGATCAGGGCATACAGAAATCCCACCGGCCAGAACCGGCGCCAGTCGCTGCGGATCAGCGTCTTAGAGCACGATGTCGCGGACCGCATAGTCCTCACCTCCCATCTCATAGATAAAGATCTCCTCCAGCGTCAGCGGGATGGCCTCCAGCAGCAGGGGATCGGTGATGGCCATTCGCCGCTTGATCTCCTCGCTGTTGCCCCGAAGGATGTAGGTATAGACCCGCCCCACGTGGGACCGGTGCAGGATCTTCAGTTCCGCCGGCAGATCGGGCTCCACCTCGGTGCGGTAGGCCACCTGCAGCTTCACGGTGTTGTCCTGGAGCTCGCTGAGGCTCCGCTCCAGCAGCACCTTGCCCCGGTTCATGATGCCCACGTGGTCGCACACGTCCTCCAGCTCCCGCAGGTTGTGGGAGGACACCAGCACGGTGGTGCCCCGGGTCGCCACGTCGTCCAGCAGCAGCGTCCAGACCTGGCGGCGCATCACCGGATCCAGGCCGTCCACCGGCTCGTCCAGCACCAGCACCTCCGGCATGCAGCTCATGGTCAGCCAGAAGGCCGCCTGCTTCTGCATGCCCTTGCTCATCCGCCGGATGGGCTTTTTTTCGTTGAGAGGAAAGGCCTCCTTCAGCTTCTCGTACCGTTCGGCGCTGAAGGTGGGATACATCCCCCGGTAGAACCGGGCCATCTCGGCGATGGACGCCTGGGGAAAGTGGTACCACTCGTCCGGGATGACGGCCATCCGCCGCTTCGCCTCCGGGTTCTCCCAGATCGGCGCGCCGTCCAGCAGCAGCTCCCCGCTGTCGGGCCGGTACACGCCGGTCAGATGCCGGATGATGGTGGATTTGCCCGCGCCGTTGGGTCCCACCAGCCCGTACACCGCCCCGGTGGGCACCGTCATGGTGGCGCCGTCCAGCGCACGGAACCCGTCAAAGGTCTTGATTACGTTTTTCGCCTCAAGCACGGTCCTCGCCCCCTTCCCAGAGTGCGTCCCACTCCGCTTTCGTCATGCCCAGCTCCCGCAGCTCCTGCGCCATGGGTCTCAGCTTCTCCATCAGCTCCCCTTTGCGCACCAGGCTCTGCTCCCGGCCCTCGGCCACGAACGTCCCCCGGCCGCTGACGGTCACCACGAAGCCCTCCGCCTCCAGCTCGCTGTAGGCACGCTGGATGGTGTTGGGGTTGATGGTCAGCTCCGTGGCCAGCTGCCGCACTGAGGGAAGCTTCTCCCCTGCCGCCAG
Organism: uncultured Eubacteriales bacterium; assembly: GCA_900317425.1. Taxonomy (GTDB): domain Bacteria; phylum Bacillota; class Clostridia; order Oscillospirales; family Oscillospiraceae; genus Vescimonas. Next base: position 8,795 of record ONGR01000009.1, read on the forward strand.
GACCCCCGTCACCATCAGCCGGCGCAGGCCGTCCTTCACCTGCTGATAGATGGGCCGGGCATCCCGGTAGTCCAGATGGATCATGGTCCCATCCCTCCTCTCAAGTGTACTAATCGAATTAGTACACTTAATATACCATCGCCATGCCCACCTGTCAAGCATAGAATTTCGGCGGGACGGGCATACTGGAAGCAAACTGAAACGAAGGAGTGTTCTTCCATGCAAGCGAACGTTCTGGACAAGGCCTGCATCCGGTGCGGCCTGTGTCCCAGCATCTGCCCGGAGGTGTTCCATCTGCCCGATACCGGCGAGAGCGCCCGGGCCATCACCGAGGAGATCCCACAGGAGTATCAGGCCGACGCCCAGGTGGCGGCGGACAGCTGCCCCACCGGCGCCATCGTCATCCGCTGACGGCCCGTTTTCCGGAAAAAACTCGGAAAAAACCCCGGTTTTTTGGAAAATTATCCTTTACAAACGCAAAAACGTATGGTAATCTCTTAAGGTACGCTACCATGCGTAAGTATGGCCCCTTGCCTTAGTGACGCGGATCGATTTCACCTGTCCCGCCACTCAGGATGCGGGCGAAATCAATGAAAGGTGGAAACACACAATGATGCTGAAAGATCAGAAGACCTCTATCATCGAGGCCAACCGTACCCACGAGAACGACACCGGCTCCCCCGAGGTCCAGGTCGCCATCCTGACCGAGCGGATCAGCCAGCTGACCGCCCATCTGAAGGTCCATCCCCACGACTTCCACAGCCGTCGCGGTATGCAGATGATGATCGGTAAGCGCCGTCGTCTGCTGGACTACCTGGCCAAGAAGGACATCGAGCGTTACCGCGCCCTGATCGCCAAGCTGGGTCTGCGCAAGTAAGCGAATGAAAACAGGGTGGTGTGCCGTGCGCACCACCCTTCTTTCACATTTTCCCTGCGCCCGCGGCACAGTCCGGGCAACGGCTTTAGAACTTGAAAATGCGCCTCCGCACCGGGACGGAGACCCGTTTTCAAGTGCTAAACGGTTTGCTCCTGTCCGCGGGAACATCAAAAGAAAAGGAGCAACAATATGTCAACGATCATTACCCGTCGCCAGTTCCCCAAGTACCACAAGTACACCATGGACCTGGCCGGCCGGCCCCTCTCTCTGGAGGTGGGCAAGCTGGCTGAGCTGGCCAACGCCGCCGTCATGGTCACCTACGGCGAAACCAGCGTGCTGTGCTGCGTCACCGCCGCCCCCCGTCCCCGCGACGGCATCGACTTCTTCCCCCTGAGCGTGGACTTCGAGGAGAAGCTGTACGCCGTGGGCCGCATCCCCGGCAGCTTCAACCGCCGCGAGGGCCGTCCCGGCGAGAAGGGCATCCTGACCTCCCGCGTCATCGACCGCCCCATCCGTCCCCTGTTCCCCTCCGACTTCCGCAATGACGTGTCCGTCATGTGCACCGTCATGAGCGTGGACCACGACTGCTCCCCCGAGATCTGCGGCCTGATCGGCACCTCCGCCGCTCTGGCCATCTCCGACATTCCCTGGAACGGCCCCGTGGGCGCCCTGAAGGTGGGTCTGGTGGACGGCAAGCTGGTCTTCAACCCCAACAGCGAGGAGCGCAAGGTCTCCGATCTGGACGTGACCGTGGTCTCCACCGGCAAGAAGGTGGTCATGATTGAGGCCGGCGCCAACGAGGTGCCCAACGACGTCATGTTCGAGGCCATCCGGCAGGCCCACGAGGAGAACCAGAAGCAGATCGCCCTCATCAACCAGATGGTGGAGGAGATCGGCAAGCCCAAGTTCGACTATCCCCACGCCGACTTCGACCAGGTGCTGTTCGACCGCATCGTGGCCGACTTCATGGACGAGGCCAAGGCCGCCATGGATACCGACGACAAGAACGTCCGCGAGGGCCGCTGGAACGAGATGATCGAGCACTGGCACGAGAAGTATCTCGAGGAGTTCCCCAACATGGACCAGTACCTGGACGAGATCACCTACAAGTTCCAGAAGAAGATCGTCAAGGCCTGGCTGCTGGAGGGCCACCGCGTGGACGGCCGCCAGAAGAACGAGATCCGTCCGCTGGCCGCCGAGGTGGGCGTGCTGCCCCGGGTCCACGGCTCCGGCCTCTTCACCCGCGGCCAGACCCAGGTGCTCTCCGTCGCCACTCTCGATACCCTGTCCGCCAACCAGAAGCTGGACACCATCTGGGAGGAGACCGAGAAGCGCTATATGCACCACTACAACTTCCCCGGCTACTCCGTGGGCGAGGCCAAGCCGGCCCGCTCCCCCGGCCGCCGCGAGATCGGTCACGGCGCTCTGGCTGAGCGCGCTCTGCTGCCCGTGATCCCCTCGGTGGAGGAGTTCCCCTACGCCATCCGCGTGGTGAGCGAGGTCGTGTCCTCCAACGGCTCCACCTCCCAGGGCTCCATCTGCGGCTCCACCCTGGCTCTGATGGACGCCGGCGTACCCATCAAGGCTCCCGTGACCGGCATCTCCTGCGGCCTCATCCAGGATGACGACGGCTCCTTCACCACCTTCATCGACATCCAGGGCGTGGAGGACTTCCACGGCGAGATGGACTTCAAGGTGGCCGGCACCAAGAAGGGCATCACCGCCATCCAGATGGATCTGAAGAACGACGGTCTGACCATGGAGATCATCCGCAACGCTCTGGACATCACCTACGATGCCCGGGTCCAGATCCTGGATCAGATCATGCTGCCCGTCATCTCCGAGCCCCGGCCGGAGGTCAGCAAGTACGCCCCCAAGATGCTCACCCTGCACATCGATCCCGACAAGATCCGGGAGGTCATCGGCAAGGGCGGCAGCGTCATCCAGAAGATCGTGGCCGAGTCCGGCGCCAAGGTGGACATCGACGACGACGGCACCATCCACATCGCCTCCCCCAACGCCGAGAGCTGCGAGCTGGCCAAGAAGTTCATCGACGAGATCGTGTTCGTGCCCGAGGTGGGTCAGCTGTACTACGGCCGCGTCGTCAGCTATCTGACCAGCAAGCGGGACGGCGCCCAGATGGGTGCCTTCATCGAGCTGGCCCCCGGCAAGGACGGCCTGTGCCACATCTCCAAGGTGGCTGACCGCCGGGTGGACAAGGTGGAGGACGTGCTGAAGATCGGCGACATGACCTGGGTCAAGGTCGTGGAGATCGACGAGAAGGGCCGCGTCAACCTGAGCCGCAAGGACGCCCTGAAGGAGATCGCCGAGAAGGAGAAAAACGGCGAGATCATTAAGTAACTCCCCGGAACCCCAAAACGGAACTCCGGCACCCCCAAAACCGCCAGCAGGACGGGCCCTCGCCCGTCCTGCTGTTTATTTTTGCGCATTTTTCTCTATAGACAGAATGGCAACGCCCTTTTTTCGCCGTTTGTCGGCAGCAATGCCCAACAATTCGTCCGCCGAAACGTTGTAGAGCTCGCAAAGCGCAACCAAATGCCGCAGCGGCAGCTCCGACGCCCGCCGCTCATATCTGGCGTACATCGTCTGAGACGTGTGCAGATACGCCGCAACCTGCTGCTGCGTCAAGTCATTGTCCTCCCGCAAATCCCGTAATCTGGAAATATGATCTGCCACCGGGTACACCTCCCTGCTTTTATGGGTGTAGTGTACCCCAGTAAATATTTTTACTATTGACTTTAGTAAATATATTTACTAAACTGAATTGGCAAGCTATGTCTTGCCTATGAAATCAAGAAAGGAGAAGAAAAATGGCAACTAAACTGACGACCTGCAAGGTCTGCGGGGCGGAAATGGCTTCCAGTGCGAAATCCTGCCCGAAATGCGGGGCCAAAAACAAGAAACCGATCTATAAAAAGTGGTGGCTCTATCTGCTCATTCTCGTCGCTGTCATCGCTGCGATTGCCGGCGGATCGGGCAATTCCGGGAGCAAGCCCACTCCTGCCAAGCCGGATAATACCCCGGCGGAGCCCACCATCGAGTATGTGCACTATAACGTAACCGATCTGTTTGATGCCTTATCCGACAACCCACTGAAAGCGCAGAAGGATTTTAAAGGCCAGTATGTGGAGCTCGAGGGCTTCCTCGGCACCATCGACAGCGACGGTAAGTATATCGGCGTCGGCGCGAATCCGAATGATTATTCCTACCTCCTCAAAGATGTTCTTTGCTACATCCAGAACGATGAGCAGCTGGAGCAAATCATGGAGATGAGCAAGGACGACCCCATCGTTGTCCGCGGAAAAATCACCGATGTCGGCGAGATCTTGGGCTATAAGCTCAAGATCGACAGCATCAACTGAATTCCGTATCTCCCACCCAGCAGGACGGGCCCTCGCCCGTCCTGCTGTTTATTTTCTCCTCTTTCGCCCCACAAAACAGTTGACAGGCCCATATCTAATATAATATATTAGATATGGGCCTGTTTTATATTATCTCGTTTCCGCGTTTTTGTCTTCCCAAGCCGGATATTTCGTGGTATAATGATTCGTCAATCATTCTGTCTGCTCCGGGAGGCCCCTTATGTCTGACACCATCGCCGCCATCGCCACGCCCCAGCTCCCCAGCGCCATCGGCATCCTGCGCCTTTCCGGCCCGGATACGCTGGCCGTGCTGGAGCGGGTGTTCCGCGCCAAAAACGGCCGTCCCATGGGGGCCCAGCCCCGGCGGGCCATGGTATACGGCGACCTGCTGGACGGCCAAGGCCGCCTCATCGACAACGTGCTGTGCGTCCTCTTTCCCGGCCCGGGCAGCTACACCGGCGAGGACTGCGCCGAGATCCACTGCCACGGCTCCCCGGTGGTGCTCAACGAGGGCCTTTCCGCCCTGTTCGCCGCCGGCGCCCGGCAGGCCAAGGGGGGCGAGTTCACCCAGCGGGCCTTTCTCAACGGCCGCATGGACCTCATCCAGGCGGAGGCCGTCGTCGACCTCATCGACGCCGAGACCGCCGAGGCCGCCCGGAACGCCGTGGGCCAGCTCTCCGGCAGCCTCAGCCGCACCGTGGACGCCATCTACGGCGACCTGATGGCCATCGTCAGCCGGTTCTACGCCGTGGTGGACTATCCCGACGAGGACATCGAGGAGGACACCCGGGAGCAGATGCTGGACACCATGCGCCGTGCCGTCAACCGTCTGACGGAGCTGCGGGCCACCTTCTCCCGGGGCCAGCTGCTGAAAACCGGCGTCCCCGCCGTCATTCTCGGCAAGCCCAACGCCGGGAAATCCTCCCTGCTCAACGCGCTCCTGGGCTATGACCGGGCCATCGTCACCGACGTGGCCGGCACCACACGGGACACGGTGGAGGAGAAGGTCCGCGTGGGCCAGGTGCTGCTGCGGCTCATCGACACCGCCGGCATCCATGAAACGGACGACGCCGTGGAGCGGCAGGGCGTAGAGCGCAGCCGGGCCGCGGCGGAGCGCTCCTCCCTGGCTCTGCTGGTGCTGGACGGCTCCGCCCCCCTCACCGACGAGGACGAGGCTGTCATCGCTGTGGCCAAATCGGTGCCCAACCTGCTGGTGGTGGTCAACAAGAGCGACCTGCCCCGCCGCATCGACGTGGGCCGTCTGGCCGACCGGTTCGACAACGTGGTGTCCGTCAGCGCCCTCACCGGCGAGGGCATCGACACCCTCACCGACGCCATCGCCGCTCTGTACCCGGCGGGCGCCGAGGCCCCCGGCGAGCTGCTGACCAACGCCCGTCAGGCCGACGCCGTCAGCCGGGCGTTGACCGCCGTGGAGAGCGCCCGGTCCGCCCTGCGGATCGGCATGACGCCGGACGTGGTGCTCACCGACGCCGAGGCGGCGCTGGCAGCCCTGGGCGAGCTGAACGGAAAATCCGTCCGGGAGGATCTGGTGGACACCATCTTCTCCCGGTTCTGCGTGGGAAAATAGAGAAAGCTACACCGTTAGGAGGAATCATATATGCGAGACTACGTGATCATGACCGACAGCTGCTGCGACCTGACCGACCAGATGGCCCGGGAGCTGGAGCTGGAGGTCCTGCCCCTGACCATGCGCATGGACGACCGGGAGTATCCCAACTATCTGGACGGCCGGGCCATCACCAACGAGGAGTTCTACCGCCGGCTCCGCGCCGGCAAGATGTCCTCCACGGCGGCGGTCAACATCGGCCAGTTCGAGGAGCGGATGCGCAGCCTGCTGGATCAGGGCAAGGATATCGTCTGCATCGCCTTCTCCTCCGCCCTGTCCACCACCTATCAGTCCGCCGTCATCGCCGCCCAGGAGGTGGGCAAGGCGTATCCCGACGGCCACATCTACGTGGTGGACTCCCTCAGCGCCAGCCGGGGCCAGGGCCTGCTGATCTATCTGGCGGCCCAGAAGAAAAAGGAGGGGCTCACCGCCGAAGAACTGGTCAAGTGGGTGGAGGACAACAAGCTCCACATCTGCCACTGGTTCACCGTGGACGATCTGAACTTCCTGAAGCGGGGCGGCCGTCTGTCCGCCGGCGCCGCCCTCTTTGGCACCATGCTGTCCATCAAGCCGGTGATGCACACCTCCAACGAGGGCAAGCTGGTGCCCGTGGGCAAGGTCCGGGGCCGGAAGGCCAGCCTCCAGGCCCTTATCGACAAGGTGGGCGAGCTGGGCGTGGATCTGGACAAGCAGATCATGTTCATCTGCCACGCCGACTGCCTGGCAGAGTCGGAGCAGGTGGCCGCGGAGCTGAAGCGGCGCTACGGCGTCCGGGATGTCTATATCCACTACATCGGGCCCGTCATCGGCAGCCACACCGGCCCCAACACCATGGGCCTCTTCTTCGTGGGAAAGGAGCGCTGATGAACTGGCTGGAGCTGAAGATCGACACCTCCCCCGCCGGTCTGGACGCCGTCACGGCGCTGCTGGAGGATCAGGGCGTCACCGGCCTCATCATCGACGACGAGGCGGACTTCCACGAATTTCTGGAGCACAACCGCCAGTACTGGGACTACGTGGACGACGCCCTGCTGGAAGAGAAGCGGGGCCTGTGCCGCGTCACCTTCTATCTCACCGACGATGACGAGGGCTACGGCCGGATGGCAAACATCCGCATCGCCCTCAGCGCCTTGAAAAATGAGCACCCCGACTACGCGCCTCTGCTGATGACCATGGACGCCGTGGCCGACGCCGACTGGGAGAACAACTGGAAGCAGTTCTACAAGCCCATGGAGATCGGGGAGCGGCTCATCGTGGTGCCGGAGTGGGAGAAGGCCAACACCCGGGGCCGCATCCCGCTGATCCTCAACCCCGGCCTCACCTTCGGCACCGGCAGCCACGCCACCACCCGGCTGTGCCTCACCGCCCTGGAAAAGCACGTCCGCGGCGGCGAGAAGGTGCTGGATCTGGGCTGCGGCAGCGGCATCCTGTCCATCGCCGCCCTGCTTTTGGGGGCCGACCACGCCTTCGCCTGCGACATCGACGAGAAGTGCGTGGACGTGGCCTATGAGAACGCCGCCCTCAACGGCATCGGCAAGGACCGCTACGCCGTCCGCTGGGGCGACGTGCTGTCCGACCGCCAGCTCCGGCAGGAGTTCGGCGGCGGCTATGACGTGATCGTGGCCAACATCGTCTCCGACGTGATCATCGGCCTGGCCGGGCAGGTCCGGCCCTTCCTGAAGCCGGGCGGCCTCTTCCTCTGCTCCGGCATCATCGACGACCGGGCCGAGGAGGTGGCGGAGGCCCTTCGCCGCAGCGGCTGGGGGATTTTGGAGACCAACAGCAGCGAGGGCTGGTACAGCTACCTCTGCCGCTGAGGTGCCACAATAAAAGGAAAAGCCAACGGCTGAGCCGTTGGCTTTTTTGCGTTTAATTGCCGCCGCCCTCGTCGCCGGGACCGGGCTCGGGTGTGGGCTCCGGTGTGGGGGCGGGATCCGGCTTGGGATCGGGCTTGGGATCCGGCTTGGGCGTCTCCTTGGTGCCCACCAGGATGATCTGGGGCCGCATCTCATAGTAGCTGTCCGCCTCCACCGCGCTGGAGAGCAGGGTGCCGTCGCCGGCGTATACGTTCCGCCAGGTGCGCACGTGGTAGCCGGTATAGGGGGTCTGATCCTCCTTGGTGGTGCCCTTGGGCAGCGTCGGATCGTCCTTGTACTCCGTGTACCAGTCCTCAGAGGACAGCGTCTCGCTGACCATCACCACGTAGCTGTCGTCCAGCTTGGTGCCGTAGATGGACACGGTGAGATAGTTGTCGCCGTAGTAGGTGACGATCTTGATGGGGTAGTTGGTGTTGTTCCGGAAGCAGTAGTCGGGCCAGCCGTCGCTGACGGTGGCGTCACAGCCCCAGGTGATGTAGGCGGGGGCAAACTGGTGGCAGTAGCGGGTCACGATCTCCAGATTGCTCAGGAGGGTGGCATAGTACAGGGTGGAGGCCACCTGGCACACGCCGCCGCCGGCCATATCCACCGTCTTGCCGCCCATGTAGCCGGGGGCGGGCAGATAGCCGTTGGCCTCGGTGGTATAGCCCACCACGTCGTTATAGGAGAAGACGCCGCCGCTGTTGATCACGGTGCCGCTGATGCTGCCGGCGGCCCGGCCCACGTTATTGAGGCGGTTGGAGCTGCCGCTGACATAGGTGGTGTAGCTGCCCAGGCAGTCCCGGAACAGCACGTCCTTCAGATTCTCCTTGGTCACCGCCGGGAAGGTCAGCGTCGCGGGCACCTCGAACTCCTTGCCCGGCTCGGCCTTTTCCAGCAGCTTCTTGGCCTCGGCCACGTCAAATTCCACGCCGATCCGGCCCTCGGTCAGCTCGCCGGTGGCGCTGTCGTATCCGGCGTTGGCCATCTCGCCGTGGATCTCCTCATACATCGCGTCCAGATCGATGGGCTTGGCCTTCAGCACGGTATAGGCGCACTCCACAGGCGCCAGCTCCCCGGACTCCACCGTCTCCTTCACGCCGCGGCACACGGCCTCGCTGTCGATCAGGATGCCGTCCAGGGGCTTGGTGACGAACAGGCCGTCGGTCTTCTCCGTGTCCAGCCGGTAGGAGCCGTCCACCGCGGCGGCGCTCAGCTCCTTGGCCAGGGCATCCACCGTCTGCTTCATGGTCTCCTCGTCCACAGAGAACCGGGGCGCCACCTGGGCCCCGTGGAACCAGCTGCGCAGCAGGCTCCAGCCATTGGTGAGGAAGTTGCCGTCGTGTCCCACGTCCCAGGCGTCCCGGGCCACGTCCTCAGCCGGGACGCTCACGCCCAGCCGGCTCAGGGACACCGTGCGCAGCTCCTCGCCGTCCATAAGGAAGGAGATCTCCGTCTCGTCGCAGACCTTGGCGCCCTCCTTCTCCCAGGTCTCCCGGATCTGGTCGGGGGTCAGACCGCCCACGTCCACGCCCAGCACGCTGGTACCCGGAAGCACCGTGTCCCGGGAGGCGGCCACGCCGCACACCGCGGCACAGGCGGCCACCAGGACTCCGGCGACGATGCCGCCGATGATCAGGGCCAGCCTTCCGGCCTTCTTTGCGCCGGCAGACTTGTCTGTCGGCTCCTTTATCTCTTCCTGCAAGGATACCCGGCTGCGTTCTTCGTCCATAACAGCCCCTCCTCTATACCTGAATTGTTCCGCTTTTCCACCGCATAATGCGATTTTTATATTATACGCCATCCACCGCAAAAAAGCATTACAATTCTGTAACAAGGGCTATTTTCCCGATTTTTCCCCCTTTGGGATGCGAATGGTGAGCAAAATGCAGCCGTCCGTGTCCTCCCGGCCCCACTCGGCCCCCACTCCGGCCTGGCGCATCAGGCGCACGCCACGGTCCACGCTGTTGAGGAACAGCCGCACATCCTTGATGATATACGTGGGTCGCCGTCTGGGCGGGCGGGTCTGGGCCTGCCGGAGCTGCTCGTCCACGTAGGCCTCCGTTTTGGCCACGTTCCAGCCGCCCCGGACGATGGCGTCGATGGCCCGGCGCTGGGCCTCCTCATCCTGCAGGCGCAGCAGGGCCCGGGCGTGGCGCTCGGTGAGCCCGTGCTCCCGGATCTGCTGCCGCACCCCCTCCGGCAGACGCAGCAGCCGCAGCTTGTTGGCCACGCCGGACTGGGACTTGCCGATCTTCTCCGCCGCCGCCTCCTGACTCAGCCCGTACAGGCTGATGAGCCGGGCCAGCGCCTCCGCCTCCTCCCAGTAGTCCAGATCCCGCCGCTGGAGGTTCTCGATGAGGGCCAGCAGGGCCGAATCCTCCTCCCCCACCCGGGCGATGAGACAGGGCACGCTGCCCAGGCCCGCCATCCGGGCGGCACGCAGCCGCCGCTCCCCCGCCACCAGCTCGTAGCCGGAGCCTATGCGGCGGACGGTCAGGGGCTGGAGGACGCCGTAAGTGCGGATGCTCTCGGCCAGCTCCTGCAGCCCCTCCCGGGAGAAGGTGCGGCGGGGCTGGTTGGGGTTGGGCCGGATCTTCTGCACCGGGAGATACTGCACCCGGGCGGACAGAAAATCGCCTCTCCGGGGATCTTTCATGGATATCCCTCCTTTTCTGCCCCCATTTTACCCGTCAACCCCGGCAAAATCGGTCGAATCCCGTCGGGAAAACCAAAAAAATAACGCGCCCGGCGGCAAACGCCGGACCTGACAAGCTGTCGCTTGTCAGAAACAAACGCAGGAACATGGCTCCATGTTCCTGCGTTTGCGTTCATAAAACGTGAAGAGGGGACTCCCATCCCCTCTTCACAATCTCCCCATGCACGGGAGAGAGTTTTCCCTCTATTTCGTATGTTGTTCGGCGATCGTTTTTATTCCCGCTCTTTTTTCAGCCGCCGGATATCCTCGCCGAAGAACAGGAGGACCTGATACTCCCCCTCGATCCGGGAGAGGATCTGCTCCGAGTACCGCCGTCCGATCTCCTCCGGACTCAGATTGGTGCTGATGATGGTCTGCTTGCCCGCCATCAGCCGTCCGTTGACGATCTGATACAGGGCGCTCTGGACGAAGGAGGTGGTCATCTCCGTGCCCAGATCGTCCACGATCAGCAGATCGCAGTTCATGCAGCGGTCCACGTCCTCCGCCGCCCCCTCGTCCTCCTCCCGGCGGAACTTGGCCGCCTCGAACTGGGCGAAGATGTGGGTGGCGGTGTCGTAGACCACGGAAAAGCCGTTCTCGCTGACCACCCGGGCGATGCAGGCGGAGAGGAAGGTCTTGCCCAGACCCGGCAGGCCGGAGAGCAGCAGATTGCCGCTGCGCCGGCCGAACTGGTGGGCGTAATCCTGGCAGGTGTCGAAGTTCTTCTCCATGTTCTCCCGGGGGGAGATGCCCAGGTTGGCGTTCACCTCATCGCTGTACCAGTCGAAGTCAAAGGTCTCAAAGCTGGCCGTGCCCATGTCCAGCATCCGGGACAGCTCCCGGATCTGCTCCCGGGCATAGTACTTGCGCAGGCAGCGGCACATGGTCCCGTCCCGGAAGCCGGTGTCGCCGCAGAGGATGCAGTCGGGCCGCTCCTCCAGCTCGTCGGGCTCGTAGCCGTTCTCCATCAGCAGCGCCGAGCGCTCCCGCTGCAGATCCAGATTCTGGTCCCGGATCACCCGCAGGGCCGGCATGGGGTCGGTGCCCCGCCGCAGGGCCGAGGCGATGATCTGAGACATGGTGCCCCGCAGCTCCCGGTCGATCTCCTCCAGACGGGGGATCTCCCGGAAGATCTGCTTCTGGCGGGCGGCGAAGGCCTCCGCCCGGCGCTGCCTGTCCTCGTTGTACCGGGCCATGCTGCGCCGCAGGATCTTCTCGTCGTATGCCAACGTCCTCACCCCTTATCTCTTGATGTATTTCTTCATCCAGTCGGTCTTGTCGTCGCTTTGCCGCTGCGCCGTCTGCTTCGGTGCTTTGGTGCCCTGCTCCACGTCCTCGGGGGTGCGCCAGCCCTTCTCCTCCCAGCGGCGGAGAATGGCGCTCAGATACCGCCAGTTCAGCTCCTTTTTATAGAAGATGGTCTGGTCGTAGGCCAGGGCCACCAGCTCCGGGGAATAGCCCTTCTCGATCCACTTGGCGATGTACCGCTCCTCGCTGTCCACCGGCTTGCGGCCGGCGATCTGCAGGGCCTTGAGATAGGTGCCCATCTGCTGTCGCTTGGCGGCGTAGTCCTTCAGATACCGGGCGGCGCTCTCCTGGTCGAAGAGGCCCTGCCGGGCCCAGTAGTAGCCCTCCTTCTCGATCTGGCGCATGGTGGGCCGGCGGCCGGGGCCGTAGCGCCCCTCGATGCGGCTGATGCAGTGGCCCACCAGCAGGAAGATCACGTCCGGCGGCATGCCCAGATCGTCATAGAGCCCCGCCAGGATCTGGAGATCCGCCGTTTTCAGCTTCTTGCCCAGCTTCTCCTCCGTCTGGGGCACCAGCATGGCAAAGCCCCGGTCCCCCTCCAGCATATTGGCGATGTCGTCGGTGGTGTAGACGGCCCGCTCCTCCGCCGGCTCCGGCGCGGGAGCTGCGCCGCCGTCCAGCAGGCCCAGCTGCTGGAGGGTGTGCTCGGCGGCGCTGAAGCGCAGCTCGCTCCAGCGCAGGCGGCTCTGCACCTCCTGTGGCGTGATGCCGCCGTCGGTGCGCAGCAGGAAGAGGTACAAAAGCGCCGCGTCGCCGTCAGCGCGGGCGATCAGCTTGTCCAGACGCTGGGCCGGCAGGGAGACGGTCTTCTCGTCATCCCGCACTATGTAGCCGCTCATGGCGCACCTCCTCTTCCGATAGTCATTCCGATAGTCATTTTATTCTACAATAAATCTCCCTTTTCGTAAAGATACCCCCTCGGTTTTTTGAGAAATTTCCTCGCCGCGCTTTACGCAATTTGTCGGTTGTGGTATAATTCATTCTGTATAAGTGTTGTTATGCCCTCACGAGATAGAGACGTGGCATTTGAACGAAAGGATGGGTTATCACTATGGCTAATCGCGTGACTATGAGCATCTGCGGCGTGGATTACACCCTGATCGCGGAGGAGAGCCCCTCTTACATGGAGCGGGTGGGCAAGCTGGTGGACGAGAAGCTGGCCGAGGTCCTCGGCGCCGGCGGCGTCAGCCGCACCGACGCCGCCATTCTGGCCGCCATCAATCTGGCCGACGAGCTGCTGAAGGCCCAGGAGAGCGGCGAGAATCTCCGCCGCCAGGTCAAGACCTATCTGGACGAGGCCGCCCAGGCCAAGAACGAGGCCTCCGAGCTGAAGCGCCAGCTGTTCAAGGCCCAGAACCGCAAGTAATGGTGGAGCTGCTCTCCCCTGCCGGGTCCCGGGACGCGCTGATCGCCGCCGTACAGAGCGGCGCCGACGCGGTATACATGGGCTTCGGCAGCTTCAACGCCCGGCGCAACGCCAGGAATTTCACCGACGAGGAGTTTGCCGAGGCGGTGGCCTATTGCCATCTCCACGGCGTGCGGGTCTATCTGACCCTCAACACGTTGCTGACGGACCGGGAGCTGCCCGCCGCGGCGGACGCGTTGCGCCGCGCCAGCCAAATGGGCGTGGACGCGGTGCTGGTCCAGGACTGGGGCGTTTTGTCCCTGGCCCGGGAGGTGGCGCCGGATCTGCCCCTCCACGCCAGCACCCAGATGAGCCTCTTCACCCTGGGCGGCGCCAGGCTGGCCGCCAAATTGGGCATGGAGCGCGTGGTGCTGGCCCGGGAGCTGAGCCGCCGCGACATTGCCGTCATCTGTGACGGCTGCGAGGCCGAGGTGGAGGTGTTCGTCCACGGCGCGTTGTGCATGTGCTATTCCGGCCAGTGCACCATGAGCGCCCTCATCGGCCAGCGCAGCGGCAACCGGGGCGCCTGCGCCCAGCCCTGCCGCCTGCCCTATTCGGTCAACGGCTCCCGGCAGAACGACCATCCCCTGAGCCTGAAGGACGCCAATCTGTCCGCGTATCTCCGGGATCTGGACGAGCTGGGCGTGGCCTGCCTGAAGATCGAGGGCCGGATGAAGCGGCCGGAGTACGTGGCGGTGATCACCGGCATCTACCGCCGTCTGCTGGACGAGAAGCGCCGGCCCACGGCGGAGGAAGCCGCCCAGCTGGAGGCCGCCTTCAGCCGCAGCGGCTTCACCGACGGCTACTACCGGGGCGAAAAGGGCCCCCAGATGCTGGGCATACGCCCGGAGAGCGCCCGGTGGCCGGAGGAGCTGTTCGCCGCCGCCCGGGAGACATACGAGCGGGGCGAGAACCGGCCGGTGCCGGTGACGATGCGCTGCACCGTCCAAAGCGGCAGGCCCGCCGCGCTGACGGTCTCTGCGGAGCGGAACGGTCAGGTCTTTTCCGCCGCCGTACAGGGCCCCGTGCCCGAGGCCGCCCGGAACCGCGCCCTCACCGCCGACGAGCTGCGCACCCGGCTGGGCAAGACCGGCGGCACCGCCTTTGCCGCCAAAACCATCGACATCGACCTGGAGGACGGCCTGATGCTGTCCGCCGGAGCCGTCAACGGCCTGCGGCGCCAGGCGCTGGAGGAGCTGACGGCTCAGCTCTCCGCCCGGCCCGTTCACGGGCCATGGCCCCGCCGTACCGCCGCGGAAGCCCCCCCTCCCGACTGCGCTCCCGTTACCGCGGAGCCGCACCTGACCTGCTCCATCACCCGGGCCGATCAGCTGACGGCGGAATTGGCCGACGGCGCGGCGGCGGTGTATATTCCGCTGGAGCTGCTGGATAAACTGGAATTGTCCCCCTATGCCCGGCGGACGAAGCTGTTCGCCGTTCTGCCCCGGGTCTTCCGGACGGAGGACGAGGAGAAATTCCGAAAGATTCTGGAAAATTCCGACTGTTTGCACGGCGTGGTGGCGGGCAATCTGGGCCACCTTCCCATCGTGGAGGGTCTGCCGCTGGAGGTCCGGGGCGACTTCGGCCTGAACGTCTTCAACTCCCGGTCCCTGCTGTTTTTGCAGAAGCTGGGTCTGGACAGTGCCACCGTGTCCTTCGAGCTGCGGCACCAGCAGGTGCGGGATCTGAACAAGTATCTGCCCTGCGAGGCCATCGTCTACGGGCGGCTACCCCTGATGATCACCGAGAACTGCGCCACCGCCAACACGGTGGGCTGTTCCCAGGGCGCCGGCTCTACCCTTACCGACCGCACCGGAGCGGACTTCCCGGTGCTGTGCGCCTACGGCTGCCGCAACGAGATCCAGAACAGCAAGGTGCTGTTCCTGGCCGACAAGCCGGAGTATCGCCGCTGCGGTCTCACCTACGCCCGGCTGCGGTTCACCACCGAGTCGCCGGAGGAGTGCGTCGCCGTGCTGCGGCGGTATCAGGGCAAGTCCGACTGGGTTCCCGATGACTACACCAGAGGGCTGTTCTACCGCGGCGTAGAGTAAAATTTGATTTCGAATCGTAATATTTTACCTTTATTATACGTATAGTTTTCATAAATAGGAGCTTTGGACCCCATGGAATTGAAGATCAAGGCACTTTCCCCCCAGATCGGACGGGAGATCCCCGCCCCCCATTTCGCCACCGCCGGCGCCGCCGCCATGGATCTGTGCGCCTGCGTGGACGCACCCATCACCTTGGCGCCGGGACAGCGGACGCTGATCCCCACCGGCATCGCCATCGCCCTGCCGGACGCGGAGCACGTGGCGCTGGTGTTCGCCCGGAGCGGGCTGGGCATCAGGAAGGGCATCTGCCTCAGCAACGGCGTGGGCGTCATCGACAGCGACTACCGGGGCCAGATCGGCGTGGGGCTGGTGAACCTGTCCGACGAGGCATACGTCATCCGGCCCGGCGACCGGATCGCCCAGCTGATGGTGGTGCCGGTGGTGCGGCCCACCCTGACCTTCGTGGATGAGCTGGACGAGACGGAGCGGGGCCGGGGCGGCTTCGGCTCCACGGGGCGGTGACGGCTATGGCGAAGATCGTACTGGCCTCCGGGTCCCCCCGGCGGCAGGAGCTGCTGCGCCGCATCGGCATCACCGATTTCGCCCTCCGGGTGCCCCAGGTGGAGGAGTATTATCCCGACGACCTGTCCCCGGAGGAGATCGTCACCTACATTTCCCGGGAAAAATCGCTGGCGGTGGACTCGGAGAGCGATGAGATCGTCATCACCGCCGACACCATGGTGTTCCTCGACGACGCCCGACTGGGCAAGCCCCGGGACGAAGACCACGCGCTGGAAATGCTGACCGCCCTCCAGGGACGGCACCACACCGTCTGCACCGGCGTCACGGTGCGGCAGGGGGGGCGGATCCTCAGCCGGGCCCAGTCCACCCACGTCTATTTCCGGCCCGCCACGGAGGCGGAGCTCCGGGCCTACATCGCCGGGGGCGAGCCCATGGACAAGGCCGGGGCCTACGGCGTGCAGGGACAGGGCGCCCTGCTGGTGGAGCGCATCGACGGCGACTTCTTCAACGTGATGGGTCTGCCGGTGGTGCTGCTGGAGCGGATGCTGGCGGAATTCGGGGTCTATCTCTTGAAATAACCCCTTTTTAGGAGCAAACATGAAACAATTTTTCTCCAAAAACGGCATATTGCTGCTGGCCGCCGTCACCATCGTGGCGGTGATCATGTGCGTGGTGTCCGCCGTCAGCAGCGGCACGGGCATCCTCCACAACGTGGCCGGCGTGGTGGCCTCCCCCTTCCGGATCGCCGGGTCCGCCATCTCCGACTGGGTGGGCGACGTCCATTCCCACTTCCAGACGGTGGAGGAGCTGCAGCGGCAGAACCAGGAGCTGCGCCGGGAAAACGCCCGGCTCAAGGAGGAGAACCGCCAGGCCGAGATCGACAGCGAGGAGAACGCCCGGCTGCGCAGCCTTCTGAATCTGCGCCAGCAGCGGCGGGATTTCACCCTGGAATCGGCCCACATCACCGAGTGGAGCAGCTCCAACTGGGCCTCCACCCTGACCCTGAGCAAGGGCACCGCCTGCGACATCGCCATCGGCGACTGCGTGGTGGATGAATACGGCTATCTGGTGGGCGTGGTCACCGACGCGGGGCTCAACTGGAGCACCGTGACCACCATCCTGGACACCGATTCCCAGCTGGGCGCGCTGGTGTTCCGCACCGGCGAGACCACCGTGGCCGCCGGCGATCTGAGCCTCATGAACCGGGGCAAGCTGAAGCTGAGCTATCTGGAGAGCGAGAGCAGCCTCATCAACGGCGATCTCATCGTCACCTCCGGTCTGGGCGGGTACTATCCGGCCAACCTGGTCATCGGCTCGGTGGAGGAGATCCTCACCGACGACAGCGGCCTCACCCGCTACGCCATCCTGTCGCCCAAGACCGACATGGCCTCCCTGGTGGAGGTCTTCGTGGTCACGGATTTCACCGTGGTGGACTGAGAGGGCGGACATGAGATACGGAAAAACCTTTTATCGCTGGCTGTTTTACGCCCTGGCCGCCGGAGCGTGCCTCATGGTGCAGGGTCTGATCCTGGACCGCCTGCGCCTGTGGGGCATCCACCCCTTTCTGCCGCCGGTGCTGGTGGCGGTGGCCGCTGCCCGGGAGGACCGACAGGAGAGTCTCTGTGCCGCCGCCGTCTTCGGCCTGGTCTGCGATCTCACCATGTCGCCGGTGATCCCCTGCTTTTACATTCTCACCTTCGCGGCCGCGGCCTTTCTCACCGGGCTCATGGCCAAGCATCTGATCGTGCCGGGCTTTTTCTGCGCGCTGGCCGCCTCCGTGCTGGCCATTGTCCTCAACGGCGCGTTCCACACCCTGTTCCTCACCTATCGCGGCGTCGGCAATTTCGCCGCATCCGCCGCCATCACCGGGAGCGAACTGCTCCTGACCCTGCCCCTGATGCCGCTGGTCTATTTGCTGTACGGGCCGATCCACCGTCGGTTCCAGGCCGATTGACCCGGCAGAGCAAAGGAGTGTCCCATGAAGCACAATCCCCTGAAAAACAGATTGATCGGTGTGGCCGTGTTCTTCGGTCTCTTTTTGCTGCTCTTTTTCGTCACCTTATATAATAATCAGATCATCCACGGCAGCGAATACCGGGCCAAGTCCATCTCCAGCAACGCCACCGCCGAGGTGGTGGAGGCCTCCCGGGGCATCCTCACCGACCGGAACGGCAAGGTGCTGGTCAGCAACCGCCTGGCCTATACCCTGACGCTGACGGAGGACGCCTTCGACGACGAGGCGGAGGAGAACGCCGCCATATTGCGCCTGACGGACCTGTGCCGCAAGAACGACACCGCCTGGGTGGATACCCTGCCCATCACCATGACGGAGCCCTTTGAATTCCTGCCCACGGCCCGGGAAAACGAGGCCTTTCTGGAGTACACGAAGGATCACAAGATCCCCTTCACCACCTCCACCATCACCGCCACCCAGCTCCTGGGCCGCATGCGGTCCCTGTTCCACGTGGACGGCGCGTTTACCGACGAGGAGGCCCGCCGGATCATCGGCGTGCGCTATGAGCTGGCCGTGCGGCCGTCCTACGTCTTCGCCGAGGACGTGTCCGTGTCGCTGATCAGCCAGATCGTGGACGGGCATTTCACCGGCGTCACCACCGGCACCTCCTCGGCCCGGGTCTACAACACCGTCTACGCCGCCCATATCCTGGGCCGGGTCTCCCGCATCTACGCCGAGGACTGGGAGTCTTACCGGGACAAGGGGTACTCCATGGACGCCCTGGTGGGAAAGGGCGGCGTGGAGGAGGCCTTTGAGGAGTTTCTCCACGGCACCAACGGCGCGCGCCTCATCACCACCGATTCCGCCGGCAAGATCACCGGCGAGCTCTACACCAAGGATCCCCAGCCCGGCGGCACCGTGGCCCTGACGCTGGATATCGATCTGCAGCGGGACGCCGAGAATTCCCTGGCAAAGACCATCCGGGGCATGATGGACGAGGACAGCGAGGAGCGCGGCGGCGCCGCCGCCGTGGTGAAGGTGGGGACCGGCGAGATCCTGGCCCTGGCCTCCTATCCCACCTTCGACCCCGCCACCTTCGATCGGGACTACGAAAAGCTGCTGGACGACAAGCGGCTGCCCATGTTCAACCGGGCCGTCAACGGCATTTACGCCCCCGGCTCCACCTTCAAGCCCTGTACCGCCGTGGCGGCCCTGGAGTCCGGGATCATCACCCCCTCCACCACCATCCGGGACCAGGGCATCTACACCTACTATCCCTATCCCCAGCCCATGTGCTGGATCTACAGCCAGTACCACAGCACCCACGGCTATCTCAACGTCTCCGAGGCCATTACCGAATCCTGCAACTACTTCTTCTATGAGGTGGGCCGGCTCACCGGCATCAAGACCATCGACAAATACGCCACGCAATTCGGTCTGGGCCAGCACACCGGCATCGAGATCGGCGATTCCGCCGGGGCGCTGGCCTCGCCGGAGTACGCGGAGGAGAACGACCTGGACTGGACCGACGGCCAGACCATCACCGCCGCCATCGGCCAGAGCTACAACCTGTTCACCCCCCTGCAGCTGGCCAACTACATCGCCACCCTGGTGTCCGGCGGACAGCACTATGAGGCGCATCTGCTCAAGGACGTGAAGAGCTACGACAACTCCCGGCTGATCTCCGTCTACGACAAGGGGCCCCTGAATACCGTGTCCATGAGCGACAGCACCCGGGAGGCCGTCATGCGCGGCATGCACAACCTGACCACCGAGGGCAGCGTGGCCCCCCAGTTTTCCAAGTGCGTGGTGTCCGCCGGCGCCAAAACCGGTACGGCCCAGGTGGGCACCGCCCTCAATAACGGCGTGTTCGTGGCCTTTGCCCCCTATGAGAATCCCGAGATCGCCGTGGCGGTGGTCATCGAGAAGGGCGGCAGCGGCGCCGCCCTGGCCGATACCGCCGTGGAGATCATCAACGCCTACTTCTCCCGGGACGACAGCAACGCCCCCGTCATCGGTGAAAATACTCTGCTGAAATGAGAATATTCTATGTCTGATCGTTTTGTCTTCGACCCCCGCGACGAACGCTATAAATCCCCCTTCGGCGCCGCGGCCTGCGGCACCGGGATCTCCTTTACCCTGCGGCCTCTGGCCGGGGAGGGGTTCGTGTCCTGCACGCTGCTGGCAGACTGCGAGTTCGCCGGCACCTCTCAGGAGCAGGACCTGCCCGCCGTGGGCGAGCGGGGCGATCTCTTCGCCGGCACCTTCACCGCGCCGACGGAGCCGGACCTGGTCTGGTACGCCTTCCGCTTCACCCGCGCCGACGGCTCCTCCGTCTGCTTCGGCCGGGGCGGCTACGCCTCCCGCGACGCGGTGCAGCGCTGGCAGCTCACGGTTTACGACGGCTCCTTCGTGACGCCGGAGTGGTTCGGCAGCGGCATTACTTACCAAATATTTCCAGATCGCTTCTGCCGGCTGAGCGTGCCGGATCCCCGGGGCATGGTGGGCGACCGGATCGTACATGAGAATTGGTCGGATCAGCCGTTCTACCGGCCCGACGAGAACGGTCAGATCACCAACCGGGATTTTTTCGGCGGCAGTCTGCGCGGGATTTTGTCCAAGCTGGACTATCTGGCCGAGCTGTCGGTGACGACGCTGTATCTTTGCCCCATCTTCGAGGCGGACTCCAACCACCGCTACAACACCGCCGACTACATGGCCATCGACCCCATGCTGGGCACGGAGGAGGATCTGCGGGAGCTGTGCGCCGAGGCGAAGAAGCGGGGCATGCACGTGATGTTGGACGGCGTGTTCAACCACACCGGGTCCAACAGCCGCTATTTCAACGCCCAGGGCTATTACCCCCAGCTGGGCGCGGCCCAGAGCCAAAGCTCCCCCTTCTATCCCTGGTATCACTTCACCAGCTGGCCCTATGAATACGACGCCTGGTGGGGCGTCCACACCCTGCCGGCCGTCAACGAAAACAACCCGGACTACCGGCGCTTTATCATCACCGGCGAGGACAGCGTGATCCGCCACTGGATGCGCTGCGGCGCCGACGCCTGGCGGCTGGACGTGGCCGACGAGCTGCCCGACGACTTCATCGCCTCCATCCGCTCCGTCATGACGGAGGAGAACCCCGACAGCTTCCTGCTGGGCGAGGTCTGGGAGGACGGCAGCAACAAGATCGCCTACTCCCGGCGCCGCCGGTATCTGCTGGGCGGGGAGACCAACGGCCTCATGAACTACCCCTTCCGCTCCGCCGCCCTGGCCTGGGTCACCGGCGGCGACGCCGCCGAGTTCCGGGAGACCATGGAGACCCTGCGGGAGAACTATCCCCCCGCCGCCTTCTACTCCGCCCTCAACATCCTGAGCACCCACGATACCGTCCGGGTGCTGACGCTGCTGGGCGCGGCGGAGAGCGACCGGCTGGAGACCAAGGACCAGCGGGCGGCCTACCGCCTCTGTCCCGCCGAGCGGATCCGGGGCGTGGTGCGGCTGCGTCTGGCGGCCCTCCTGCTCTACACCTTCCCCGGCTCCCCCACCGTGTTCTACGGCGACGAGGCCGGCATGGAGGGCTTCGAGGATCCCCTGAACCGGGGCACCTATCCCTGGGGCGGCGAGGACGCCTCCCTGGTGCGGTATTTCCGCCGTCTGGGGGCCATCCGGACGGGCCGCCCCTCCCTGCAGCGGGGCGACATCTCCTATCTCTACGCCAGCGGCGGCGGCCTAGTCTTCCGCCGGGCCACGGAGAAGGAGCAGTCCCTGGTAGTGCTCAACGCCGGGGAGTCGCCGCTGGAGCTGGTGCTACCTTGGCAGGGCTCTATGGCCACCGACGTGCTGACCGGCCAGCAGTTCTTCGTGATGGATCATCTGCTGCACCTGTCCGTGCCCCCCGTTTCCGGCCTGCTGCTCACCTGACGCAGCGTGTTGCGCCGTCTGATGTTTCACGTGAAACATCAGACGGCTTTTTTATTGTTTTCCGCAAAGGCCGCGAATTTCTGCTCCGTTCTCAGCAAATTACTATTGAATCGACGGCACTTTATTGATATACTGTATTTATTATGGGATATTGTGATTAGAGACACCGTGGGGAGGCGCAACGTGGCAAAGATCATTGCAATCGTAAATCAGAAGGGCGGCGTGGGCAAGACCACCACCTGTGTCAATCTCACCGCCGCGCTGCATCTGCTGGGCAAGAAGGTGCTGCTGTGCGACTTTGACCCCCAGGCCAACGCCACCTCCGGCATGGGCGTGGACAAAACCGTGTCCAACGGGGTCTACGACGTGCTCATCAACGGCAAGGACGTGAAGAGCGCCATCGTGGCCACCCATTACGGCGACGTGCTGCCCTCCAGCAAGGCGTTGGCCGGCGCCGGCATCGAGATGATCGAGATGGAAAACCGGCAGTTTTTGCTGAAGGCGGCGCTGGAGCAGGTGAGGGACGGCTATGATTTCATCTTCATCGACTGTCCGCCGTCCCTGGAGCTGCTGACGCTGAACGCCCTGTGCGCCGCCGATTCCGTGCTGGTGCCGGTGCAGGGGGAGTATTACGCGCTGGAGGGGCTCAGCGACCTGATGAACACCGTGCGCATCGTGCGGCGGGGGATGAATCCCCGCCTGGGCGTGGAGGGCGTGCTGCTGACCATGTTCGACGGGCGCACCAACCTGGCCATCCAGGTGGCCCAGGAGGTCAAGCGGTTCTTCCCCGGCAAGGTCTATGCCACCGTGGTGCCCCGGAACGTGCGGCTCAGCGAGGCACCCAGCCACGGCAAGCCCATCACCGCCTACGACCGCACCTGCCGCGGCGCCGAGGCCTACAAGGCCCTGGCCGCCGAGTTTTTGAAGAAGAATTCCTGAAAGGAGTGAGTTCCTGTGGCAAATACGTCCAAGGGCCTGGGCAAGGGCCTGGGCGCCCTGCTGGGCGACAGCTTTATGGACACACAGGAGGAAAAGGAGAGCCTGTTTCTCCCCATCTCCCAGGTGGAGAGCTGCTCCGCTCAGCCGAGAAAGCAGTTTGATCCCGACGCCCTGGCCGATCTGGCCGATTCCATCCGTCAGCACGGCGTCATCCAGCCGCTGACCGTCCGGAAGCTCCAGTCGGGCTACTACCAGATCATCGCCGGCGAGCGCCGCTGGCGGGCCGCCCGGATGGCGGGGCTCAGCGAGGTGCCTTGCATCGTCATCGAGGCCGACGACCGCAAGGCCATGGAGCTGGCCATGATCGAAAACCTCCAGAGGGAGGATCTGAACCCCATCGAGGAGGCCCAGGGCTACCAGACCCTGGTCTCCCAATACGGCCTGACCCAGGAGGAGGCCGCCCAGCAGGTGGGCAAGTCCCGCAGCGCCGTGGCCAACGCCCTGCGGCTTTTGAATCTGGCGCCCGCCGTCCGGGCGCTGGTGGAGGAGGGCAAGCTCTCCGGCGGTCACGCCAGAGCCCTGCTGCCTCTGTCCCCCGCCATGCAGGAGAGCACCGCCGCCACCGTGCTGAAAAACGATCTGTCCGTCCGCCAGACGGAGCTGCTGGTGAAGAAGCTGGGGGCCCAGAAGAAGAAAAAGCCCGTCCCCACCACCGGCATCACCGTCAACTACGCCGAGGAGGCCGCCAAGGAGCTGAGCAGCCGCCTGGGCCGGGACTGCAAGATCGTCACCGGCCGGAAAAAGGGCCGCGTCGAGCTGGAATACTACGGCATCGACGACCTGAACGACCTGCTGGACGCCCTGTACGCCCTGAAAAAGAAGTAAACCCGACGCCTGTCCGGCGTTTCACGTGAAACATGTAAGGAGAGATGCACCATGCTTGATATCCGATTCCTCCGGGAGAATCCCGAATTGGTCAAGGAGAACATCCGCAAAAAGTTCCAGAACGCCAAGCTGCCCCTGGTGGACGAGGCCATCGCCCTGGACGCCGAGAAGCGGTCCGCCATGGCGGAGTCCGACGCCCTGAAGGCCGAGCGCAACAAGCTCAGCAAGGCCAACGGCCCCCTCTACGGCCGGCTGAAGAAGTGCGCCGACGAGGCCGAAAAGGCGGAGCTCCAGGCCCGGATCGACGCCAACAACGCCGCCGTGAAGGCCAACGCCGACCGGATGGCCCAGCTGGACGCCCGGGCCGCCCAGGCCGAGGAGCAGCTGAACAAGATCATGAT
Source organism: uncultured Eubacteriales bacterium (assembly GCA_900317425.1). Lineage (GTDB taxonomy): Bacteria > Bacillota > Clostridia > Oscillospirales > Oscillospiraceae > Vescimonas. The sequence continues at coordinate 32,622 of ONGR01000009.1, forward strand.
GGTCATCCCCCAGATGATCGACCCCAGCGTGCCCATCGGGCCCGACGACAGCCACAACGTGGAGCTCCAGCGCTTCGGCGAGCCCAAGGTCCCCGACTTTGAGATCCCCTATCACACCGAGATCATGGATCGCTTCGACGGCATCGACATGGACGCCGCCGGCCGCGTGTCCGGCAACGGCTTCTACTATCTCCTGGGCGACATCGCCCGGCTCCACAGCGCCGTCACCGCCTATGCCCGGGACTTTATGATCAACAAGGGCTTCACCTACTGCATCCCCCCCTTCATGATCCGCGGCGACGTGGTCACCGGCGTCATGAGCTTCGCCGAGATGGACGCCATGATGTACAAGATCGAGGGCGAGGACCTCTATCTCATCGGCACCAGCGAGCACTCCATGATCGGCCGCTACATCGGCCAGATCATCCCGGAGGACAAGCTGCCCCAGACCATGACCTCCTACTCCCCCTGCTTCCGCAAGGAGAAAGGCGCCCACGGCATCGAGGAGCGGGGCATCTACCGCATCCACCAGTTCGAGAAGCAGGAGATGGTGGTGGTCTGCAAGCCCGAGGACAGCATGAAGTGGTACGAGCAGATGTGGCGCTACAGCGTGGAGCTGTTCCGCTCTCTGGACATCCCCGTGCGCCAGCTGGAGTGCTGCTCCGGCGATCTGGCCGACCTGAAGGTCAAGTCCTGCGACATCGAGGCCTGGTCCCCCCGGCAGCAGAAGTATTTTGAGGTCTGCTCCTGCTCCAATCTGGGCGACGCCCAGGCCCGCCGCCTGAAGATCCGCATCAAGGGCCAGGACGGCAAGACCTATCTGCCCCACACCCTCAACAACACCGTGGTGGCGCCCCCCCGCATGCTCATCGCCTTCCTGGAGAACAACCTCCAGGCCGACGGCTCCGTCCTCATCCCCCAGGCCCTGCGGCCCTACATGGGCGGCTGCGACCGTCTGATCCCCAAGCACTAACAACTGTCGGTATTATTTTTAAGGTAATATACAATTTGTTATCATCAGGAGGTACATCATGAAGAAGTTTTTCCACGAATTCAAGGAATTTGCCATGCGCGGCAACGTCATCGACCTGGCTGTCGGCGTTGTGATCGGCGGCGCGTTCGGCGCCATCACCACCTCCCTGGTCAACGACATCATCATGCCCCTCATCTCCATCCTCACCGGCGGCGTGGATTTCACCCAGTGGAAGTGGATCCTGAAGGCCGGTGACGAGGCCGCCGGCCTCGCCGAGGTGGCGGTGAACTTCGGCAATCTGATCTCCGTGATCCTCAACTTCATCGTCATCGCCCTGGTGCTCTTCTGCGTCATCAAGGGCATCAACAAGATGAAGAAGCCCGAGGAGCCCGCTCCGGAGCCCGCTCCCGCCGGCCCCACCACCGAGGAGCTGCTGGGCGAGATCCGCGACCTGCTGAAGGAAGGCAAGTAAATGATCTCCATCCTCACCGAGGGGCTGGCGCAGCTGGGTCTGCCCGCCGACGCCGCCCCCCGGCTGGCGGATTTCGCCGCCGCCGTGCTGGAGAAGAACAAGGTCATGAATCTGACCGCCATCACCGAGCCCGGGGATTTCGCCGCGCTGCACCTGCTGGACTCCGCCGTTTTGCTGAACGCGGCGGATTTCCGGGGCAAGAACGTGGTGGACGTGGGAACCGGCGCCGGCTTTCCCGGCATGCCGCTGCGGATGCTGGAGCCGGATTTCGACCTGACCCTGCTGGACAGCCTGGGCAAGCGCATCCATTTCCTGCAGGAGGTCTGTGACCGGATGGGCCTGCGGCGGGTGGAGGCCGTCCACGCCCGGGCGGAGGAGTTCGCCGCCGATCACCGGGAGGCCTATGATCTGGCCGTATCCCGGGCCGTGGCGGCGCTGAACGTGCTCTGCGAGCTGGCCCTGCCGCTGGTGAAGGTCGGCGGGCAGTTCCTGGCCATGAAGAGCGTGGACTCCGACGCGGAGATCGACGCCGCCCGGGGCGCCATCGGCCAGTTGGGCGGGCGCATCCGGGAGATCCGGGACTACACCGTGCCCTGCACAGACGTCCGACACCGTGTGGTGGTCATCGACAAGATCCGGCCTACGCCGGAGCAATTTCCCCGTCCCTTTGCGCGGATCAAGAAAAATCCGCTGAAATAAGGTATGACACGGGCACATTTGAGGTAAATTATGGGTAAAATCATCGCTGTGGTATCCGGCAAGGGCGGTACCGGCAAAACCTCCTTCACCGCCAACACCGGTCTGGCGCTGGCGGCTCTGGGGTATCACGTTCTGTGTCTGGACTGCGACATCACCCTGCGGAATCTGGACCTGACTCTGGGACTGGGCGACAGCGCCCTGATGGACTTCTCCGACGTCCTCTCCGGCCGCTGCACGCTGCAGGAGGCCGTGGTCAGCCATCCCAAGTATCCCTCTCTGGACCTGCTGGCGGCGCCCACCGGCGGGAGCCGGGAGAACCTGGCGCCGGAACAGATGAAGGACCTCTTTCGCCAGATCCGGGAGGAGTACAGCTACTGTCTGGTGGACTCCCCCGCCGGCCTGGGCCTGGGCTTCCATCTGGCCACGGACTATGCCGACAGCGCGGTGGTGGTGACCACCACCGACCAGACCGCCCTGCGGGACGCCCAGCGCACCGTCATGGAGCTGGACCGCTTCCCCACCGGCTCCGTCCATCTGGTGGTGGGACGGGTGCAGCGGCGGATGCTGCGGGCCCTGCACACCACCATCGACGACGCCATCGACACCGCCGGACTGCCCCTCCTGGGCGTGATCCCGGAGGATGGCGACATGCCCTACGCCCTGAACCGGGGCCTGCCCCTGCGGGACTGCAACGACTATTCCGCTCGGGCCTATGAGAACATCGCCAAACGCATCGCCGGACGCAGAGTCCCGCTGATGAAGATCTGATGAGAAAGGAGGCCGTCTTCCCATGAATATCGCCATCATCGCCCACGACAACAAAAAAGAGCTGATGGTCCAGTTCTGCACCGCCTATTGCGGCATTCTGGCGCGCCACACCCTCTGCGCCACCGCCACTACCGGCCAGCAGATTGCCGAGGCCACAGGTTTGAACATCCACCGTTTCCTGTCCTTTACCCACGGCGGCGGACAGCAGATCGCCGCCCGCATCGCCTACAACGAGATCGATCTGGTCCTCTGCTTCCATGACCCCGCCGCCAAGACCCTCCACGAGGATATCCTCTATATCGCCCGGCTGTGCGATCAGAACAACATCCCCTTCGCCAGCAACGTGGCCACCGCCGAGATGCTGATCCTGGGGCTGGCACGGGGCGATCTGGACTGGCGCGACATCGTCAACCCCAAGACCAAGCCCTTTACCGCTTGAGTCCCTCAAAAAATGGCGCTGCCATTTTTTGAAAAGGGCTTGCAGTCCGCTCCGCGCACTCGCTTATGTGAGGCGCTCGCACACTGCGCGGCCTGATCTGTGTTTTTTCTGACGCACATGTCGTCAGAAAAAACGATTTGACTTCTTCCGTCGCTGCGGCGACGGAACTCTGCGAGGCTTTCTTTTGGTGACAATCGTTCTACCGAACCAAGCCCTTTACCGCTTGACTTTTGGCGGGAAATTTCATACAATACGGTTTTAGAAGCACACCGCCATGACGAGGCAAGAGTAGCTCCGCACCACCGCACACAGAGAGGCGCGCCTTTGGCTGCAAGCGCGCCGCGGCAGGGGGAGGGAAGACAGCCTCCGAGCGGGGACGGAAACGTCCACGGCTCGCTCCCCGTAGCACCGGAGCGCGAAAGGGCCTGCCAGGACAGGCTGAATTTGGGTGGCACCACGAAGTGTTGATCACGACGCTCTCGTCCCAAACAGGGGACGGGAGCGTTTTTCTTTCCCTTTTCACCCCCATACACCGCATATCACCCGCCCACCGGCGGACCGGATTAAAAAGGAGTACTCTCATGGAAAAGCTGAAACCCCGGACCCTGTCCGGCTTTATGGAGCTGCTGCCCCAGCCTCAGCAGCAGATGGAGCGGATGATGGAGATCCTCCGCCGCACCTACGCCCTCTACGGCTTCACCCCCCTGGACACCCCCGTCATCGAGTCCAGCGAGGTGCTGCTGGCCAAGGGCGGCGGCGACACGGAGAAGCAGATCTACCGCTTCACCAAGGGCGACGCCGATCTGAGCCTGCGCTTTGATCTCACCGTGCCCCTGGCCAAATACGTGGCCCTCCACTACAACGACCTGTCCTTCCCCTTCCGCCGCTATCAGATCGGCAAGGTCTATCGCGGCGAGCGGGCCCAGCGGGGCCGGTTCCGGGAGTTCTATCAGGCCGACATCGACGTCATCGGCGACGGAAAGCTGGACATCACCAACGAGGCGGAGATCCCCGCCATCATCTACCAGACCTTCACCACCCTGGGCCTGCGCCGGTTCCAGATCCGGGTCAACAACCGGAAGATCCTCAACGGCTTCTACGCCATGCAGGGCCTGACGGAGCGGAGCGGCGACATCATGCGCACCGTGGACAAGCTGGACAAGATCGGCGCTGATAAGGTCCGCACCTGCCTCATGGAGGACTGCGGCCTCACCGACGGCCAGGCCGACGAGATCCTGGCCTTCATCGCCATCACCGGCAGCAACGAACAGGTCCTCTCCGCCCTCCAGAATTACGCCGGACGCAGCGAGGTCTTCGACCAGGGCCTGGAGGAGCTGAACACGGTGGTGAAATACCTGGCGGCCTTCGGCGTGCCGGAGGAGAACTTCGCCGTGGATCTGACCATCGCCCGGGGCCTGGACTACTACACCGGCACCGTCTACGAGACCACCCTGCTGGATCACCCGGAGATCGGCTCCGTCTGCTCCGGCGGCCGGTACGACAATCTGGCCGAGTACTACACCGACAAGCAGCTGCCCGGCGTGGGCATCTCCATCGGCCTGACCCGCCTGTTCTACGTGCTGGGCGAGCAGGGCATGCTGAACCCCGATCTGCCCACCGCCCCCGCCGACGTGCTGGTGCTGCCCATGACCGACGATCTGGCCCCCGCCATCGCCCTGTCCACACGGCTCCGCGCCGCCGGCATCCGCACCCAGCTCTACACCGAGGCCAAGAAGTTCAAGGCCAAGATGAACTACGCCGACAAGCAGGGCATCCCCTACGTGATCTTCCTGGGTGACGATGAGATCGCCCAGAGCCTGGTCAGCTGCAAGGACATGGTGTCCGGCGAGCAGACCAAGCTGGGCTTCGACGAGACGCTCCAGCGGATCCGCGCCGGTCTGGCGGAGAAAAACGCCGGCGCCGTGATCCTGGAGAAGTAAGTCCTGTCTGTAATATTTGTGCGTATTATTACTATTTGTTTTCTGACGAACGATTGCAAAATGTAATAATTGCCTCATTTTATACAATACTTAATCATTTTCCGAAAAGGAGAGACCGAGTTATGATGCAAATGCGTACACATACCTGCAACGAGCTGCGCCTTGGCGACGTGGGCAAGCAGGTGAAGCTGGTGGGCTGGATGGAAAACGTCCGGGAGGTAGGCAGCAACTTCGCCTTCGTGGTGCTGCGTGACTTCTACGGCACCACCCAGATCGTCATCGAGAGCGAGGACATGATGGCCGCCATCCGGGACGTGAACAAGGAGTCCACCATCTCCGTGGAGGGCGTGGTCCGGGAGCGCTCCAGCAAGAACCCCAAGCAGGACACCGGCGAGATCGAGGTGGTGCCCCACAAGATCGAGGTGCTGGGCCGCTGCCGCTACAACAGCCTGCCCTTCGAGATCAACCGCAGCCGGGAGGCCGACGAGACCGCCCGTCTGAAGTACCGGTATCTGGATCTGCGCAACCCCGCCGTGAAGAACAACATCATCCTGCGCTGCCAGGTGGTGGCCGCCATCCGCGCCGCCATGACCGACCACGGCTTCCTGGAGATCACCACTCCCATCCTGACCGCCAGCTCCCCCGAGGGCGCCCGTGACTATCTGGTGCCCGCCCGGAAGCATCCCGGCAAGTTCTACGCCCTGCCCCAGGCTCCCCAGCAGTTCAAGCAGCTGCTGATGACCTCCGGCTTCGACCGCTATTTCCAGATCGCCCCCTGCTTCCGTGATGAGGACGCCCGTGGCGACCGCTCCCCAGGCGAGTTCTATCAGCTGGATATGGAGATGGCCTTCGCCACCCAGGACGACGTGTTCGCCGTGCTGGAGGACGTGTTCCCGCCCATCTTCGCCAAGTACGGCAAGTACAGCGTGGCCTCCTCCGCCCCCTTCCGCCGCATCGCCTACAACGACGCCATGGAGATCTACGGCTCCGACAAGCCGGATCTGCGCATCGACCTGGTGTGTCAGGATATCAGCGAGATCGTGAAGGGCTGCGGCTTCGAGCCCATCGACGGCCAGGTGGTCAAGGCCGTGGTGGTGAAGGACTGCAAGCTGGCCCGCAAGGCCATCGACAAGATCTGCACCGAGGTGGAGGTCCAGACCGCCAACAAGCCCTTCTGGTTCAAGCTGGATGAGAACGGCGAGCTGGCGGGCGGCATCGCCAAGTTCCTGGGCGGCTGCAAGGAGCAGCTCATCGAGAAGCTGGGTCTGGTGCCCGGCGCCTTCGTGGGCGTGGCCGCCGGCAAGAAGGAGCTGGCCCAGAAGGCCGCCGGCGTGCTGCGCAACAAGCTGGGCGCGGCCTGCGAGGGCCACATGGACGCCGAGCGCTATGAGTTCTGCTGGATCGTGGACTTCCCCATGTACGAGATCGGTGAGGAGTCCGGCGAGCTGGAGTTCTGCCACAACCCCTTCTCCATGCCCAGCGGCGGCATGGACACCCTGCTGAAGGCCGAGAGGGGCGAGATCGATCCGCTGGATATCTACGCCGACCAGTACGACCTGGTGTGCAACGGCGTGGAGCTGAGCTCCGGCGCCGTCCGGAACCACGATCCCGAGATCATGATCAAGGCCTTCGAGATGGTGGGTCTGGGCGAGGAGGACGTGAAGAAGAAGTTCCCCGCCATGTACAACGCCTTCTGCTACGGTGCGCCTCCCCACGCCGGCATCGCCCCGGGCGTGGACCGCATCGTCATGCTGCTGGCCGGCGAGAGCTCCATCCGTGAGATCATCCCGTTCCCCATGAACAAGAACGCCCAGGACGTGATGATGGGCGCCCCCTCCACCGTGGAGCAGAAGCAGTTGGATGAGCTGCACATCGCTCTGGTGGGCGAGCTGGAGGAGTAACCCTTCTCCCGGGCCAAAGCGATTCCTTTCACCACAAGAAAAGGCGCTCCGCCGCCTTTTCTTGTATGGGGAATGCCCACGTTGCGCCATGCCGGTTTCCAGCCCCTTCGGGGCGTGAAAACCGGGGCGCTGCCTTGCGGCGGGCACGCTTTTTCCGCCACCGGCGGCGCTGTGCCCGCACGCCCCATGAACAAGAACGCCCAGGACGTGATGATGGGCGCCCCCTCCACCGTGGAGCAGAAGCAGTTGGACGAGCTGCACATCGCTCTGGTGGGCGAGCTGGAGGAGTAAAAAAGGAGGTACACCGCCATGGATGAACGCAACCGTGTCAACCCCACCCGCCTGGACTATGACGGGCCGGTAAAGCTCTACACCATCGACCACATCCCCGGCGCCGAGCTGGAGGCCCTGGGCATGGTGGAGGGTTCCGTGGTGCAGAGCAAACACATCGGCCGGGATCTGATGGCCGGTCTCAAGACCATCGTCGGCGGCGAGATCGTCGGCTACACGGAGATGCTCACTGAGGCCCGCGCCATCGCCACGGCGCGCATGGCCCGGCAGGCCGAGGCGCTGGGCGCCGACGCCGTGGTCAACGTGCGCTACAGCAGCAGCGCCATCATGGAGAGCGCCGCCGAGGTGCTGGCCTACGGCACCGCTGTGCGCATCAAGTAAGACAAAAACGATAAATGGGCGGCGCCGCGCCGCCCATTTTATCTACCTGCAAGGAGACGGATATGGAGACCATCAAGCTATATTACGAGGACGCCTTTGTGCGCCAGTTCGACGCCGCCGTGACGTCCTGTGAGGAGGGCAAGAACGGCTGGGCCGTGGTGCTGGATGGCACCGCCTTCTACCCCGAGGGCGGCGGGCAGCCGGCGGACCACGGCACGCTGGGCGGCGTCAACGTGCTGGACGTCCACGAAAAGAACGGCATCATCACCCACACCTGCGACGGCCCCTTGACCGTGGGCGAGACCGTCCGCGGCGCCATCGACTGGGCCCGCCGCTTCGACCACATGCAGCAGCACTCCGGCGAGCACATCGTCAGCGGCATGCTGTGCAGCACCTACCACTGCGACAACACCGGCTTCCACCTGGGGGCCGACACCGTCATCATCGACTACAACGCCGACATCCCCTGGGAGGGGGTGCTGGACATCGAACGCCGGGCCAACCGGTACATCTGGGAGAACCACGATCTGCAGATCACCTGGCCCACGGCGGAGGAGCTGAAAGAGCTGCCCTACCGCAGCAAAAAGGAGCTGACCGGCGACGTGCGGATCGTCTCCTTCCCCGGGGCCGATACGTGCGCCTGCTGCGGCACCCACGTGCAGCGCAGCGGCCAGGTGGGGCTGGTGAAGTTCCTCTCCTGCCAGAAATTCCGGGACGGCGTCCGGCTGGAGCTGCTGTGCGGCAAGCGGGCGGTGGACTACCTGAGTGCCTGCTGGGAGCAGAGCGTGAGGATCGGCCAGGCCCTGTCCGTCAAGCCGGTGGCGACAGCCGCCGCCGTGGAACGGCTCCAGAAGGAGCTCAGCGACACCCGCATCCGCTGCGCCGCCCTGGAGGAGGACGTGTTCGCCCATATCGCCGCGGAGAACCGGGACAGGGGCGACGTGCTGCTGGTGGAGGGCCCCATGTCCTCCGACGCCGTGCGGAAGCTGGCGGACGCCGTCAGCGGCACCTGCGGTGGGCGGTGCGCCGTCTTTTCCGGCCAGGGCGACGCCTACAAGTACGCCATCATCCACCCGGGGCAGGACATCCGGGAGCTGGTGAAATCTCTCAACGCCGCCCTCCACGGCCGGGGCGGCGGACGGGACGGTTTCGCCCAGGGCAGCGTGCAGGCCGGTGAGACGGAGATCCGGGCGTTTTTCGACGGACAATAAGCTGATTTTTGCAAAATACATAAAGAAAAACACCGAAAAGTTGCCAATTCCGGCTTTTCGGTGCTTTTCTTTTTGGGCGCTTCGTGTTAGAATAGCGTTCTGTGAAAAGATTTATGGAAAAAAGGATCGTGAACCATGCAGCAGAATAAACTGGGCGTCATGCCCATCTCCAAACTGATCTGGAACATGTCGCTGCCCATCATCGCCTCCATGCTGGTGCAGGCCCTCTATAACATCGTGGACAGCGTGTTCGTGTCCATGGTCAGCGAGCAGTCCCTCACCGCCGTGTCCCTGGCCTTCCCCGCCCAGCAGCTGATGATCGGCCTGGCCACCGGCACCGCCGTGGGCGTCAACGCCCTGATGGGCCGGGCCCTGGGCGCCGGGGAGCAGGATCGGGCCGACACCGTGGCCATCAACGGCGTGTTTCTGGCCTTTGTGGGCTTCGTCATCACCGCCGCCCTGGGTCTCACCCTCAGCGACGTGTTCTTCCACGCCCAGACTCAGGTGGAGGACATCATCGTTCTGGGCAACAGCTACCTGCGGATCGTCACCGGCGGCTCGTTGGCTGTGTTCGGCCAGGTGATGTTCGAGCGGCTCCTCCAGGGCACGGGACGCTCCCTCTACTCCATGTATACCCAGGGTCTGGGCGCCATCGTCAACGTGATCCTGGACCCGGTGTTCATCTTCGTGTTCAAGATGGGTGTGGCCGGCGCCGCCGTGGCCACTATCATCGGCCAATGCTGCGGCTGCGTGCTGGCCATCTACTTCAACCTCACCAAGAACCACGATATCCACCTGAAATTCCGGGGCTTCCGCCCCAACTGGCGCATCATCGGCAGCATCTACGGCATCGGCCTGCCCTCCGTCATCATGATGGCGGTGGGCTCGGTGATGACCTTCCTGATGAACAAGATCCTCATCACCTACCACACCGCCCACGAGACCGCCGCCACCGCCTTCGGCATCTACTTCAAGATCAACAGCTTCATCTTCATGCCCCTGTTCGGCATGAACAACGGCGTGGTGCCCATCGTGGCCTATAACTACGGCGCCCGGAACCGCTCCCGGCTCACCGAGACCATCCGCCGCAGCGTCATCTACGCCTCCTGCATCATGGCGGTGGGCATGACCCTCTTCCTCACGGTGCCCCACCTGCTGCTGAAGATCTTCAGCGCCTCGGACACCCTGCTGGCGGTGGGCACCCCCTGCCTGCGGATCATCTCCATCAGCTTCTCCTTCGCCGGCGCCTGCATCGCCCTGGGCAGCACCTTCCAGGCCCTGGGCAAGTCCATCTACTCCATGATCAACTCCATCGTCCGGCAGCTGCTCTTCCTGATCCCGGCGGCCTACGTGCTGGCCCGGTACGGCGCCACCGTGGGCAACAGCGACCTGGTGTGGTGGTCCTACCCCATCGCCGAGGTGGCGTCGTTGACCATGACCGTCATCTTCTACCGCCGGATCTACCGGACGTTGATCGCCCCCCTGCCCCTCCACGGCGCGGAGGAGTGATTATCCGCAAATAGTAACGCGCATCCCAAAGTGTATTTCCCGGGTCATTCCGAGACCGGTTCGCAAACCGGTCGCGGGGTTCCGTCTTCCAAAGAGGAGGACGGATTGCCGCAGCCCCTTGCGGGGCCTCGCAATGACGGATGAATGTCACTTTGGGATGCGCGTTTGTTTCGTTTTTTAAAAGGCGCCCAGCATCTTGAGAACAGCAGGGGGCAGGCGCAGAGGCGTTACCAGGAACAGCAGTCCCGCCGCCGTCCCCAGGATCAGGGGATTCTTGCCGATGCCCAGCAGGAGATGGCCCACGGCGGCGTGCTTCCCCTGAAACACCTCCAGCGTCACTACCGCCAGCACGTTGAAAACCGGCACCACCACCGCCACCAGCAGCACCACCGGGCCCAGATCCGCACCGCCTACCAGCGAGCCGGCGAGCGGCAGGCCGATCAGCACGAAGTTGCTGCGGTACATGCCCTGGATCTTCACGCCCCGCTTGCGGGGGTCCTTCTCCGTCAGCAGCACGAAGGCCACGCAGCCGCCGTAGAGTACCGCCACGCTGCACACGGAGAAGACCAGCATCTTCGGCTGCGCGATTTGCGATACGTCGGAGTGATAGATACTGTAAAACATGGTGACGGACATGAAGTAGCGAAAGGCCAGCTTGTTCATCCGGGGCACGTCCTCCCGGCGGATGGCGCCCATCCGCTGGGCCAGATAGCCCAGGGCCATCGTCAGGAAGATCGGGACGACGGCCCGGAAGCATACCAGAAAGCTCTCCATCTATCTTCGTCTGTTCTCCCTCAGAAGGCCAGCTTCTCCCGAAGGTAATCCCGGAGCTGGCTGATGGGCAGGCGCACCTGCTCCATGGAGTCACGCTCACGGACGGTGACGCAGTTGTCGCCGGCCTTGTCGGCGTCGCCCACGGTGTCGAAGTCCACGGTGACGCAGAAGGGGGTGCCCACCTCGTCCTGGCGGCGGTAGCGCTTGCCGATGGAGCCGGTCTCGTCGAAGTCCACCATGAACTCCCTGGCCAGATCGTCCCGCAGCTCCAGGGCCCTGTCGCTGAGCTTCTTGCTCAGGGGCAGCACGGCCACCTTGATGGGGGCCACGGAGGGGTGCAGCCGCAGCACCACCCGGGTGTCGTTCTTGGCCTCGTCCACCACCTCCTCATCGTAGGCCTGGCACAGCAGGGCCAGGACGGTGCGGTCCAGACCGTAGGTGCTCTCCACGATGTAGGGGATATAGCGCTCGCCCGTAAAGGGATCCAGATAGTCCATCTTCTGGCCGCTGTACTCCTGGTGGCGGCTCAGATCGAAGTCGGTGCGGTCGTGGGTGCCGTTGATCTCGCCCCAGCCCAGGGTGGGGAACAGGAACTCGATGTCGCAGGCGGCCTTGGCGTAGTGGGCCAGCTTCTCGTGGTCGTGGAAGCGCAGGTTCTCCGCCGGCAGGCCCAGGTCCTCAAAGAACTTCTTGCCGTACTCCTTGAAATACTCGTAGATCTCCAGATCGTCGCCGGGCTTGCAGAAGGTCTGGAACTCCATCTGCTCGAACTCGATGGTGCGGAAGGTGAAGTTGCCCGGGGTGATCTCGTTGCGGAAGGCCTTGCCGATCTGGCCGATGGAGAAGGGCAGCTTGGCACGCATGGTGCGCTGGACGTTCAGATAGTTGACGTACTCGCCCTGGGCGTTCTCCGGCCGCAGGTAGATGACGCTCTTGGCGTCGTTGGTGACGCCGCGGTAGGTCTGGAACATCAGGTTGAACTCCCGGATGTCGGTGAAGTTGTGCTTGCCGCAGTGGGGGCAGGGGATGGAGTGGGCCTTGATGTAGGCGAACATCTCCTCCTTGGTCATGCCGTCGGCGTGGGCCTCGGGGTCGAACTCGTCGATGAGATTGTCGGCCCGGAAGCGCATCTTGCACTCCTTGCAGTCCAGCAGGGGGTCGGCGAAGCTGGCCACGTGGCCGCTGGCCTCCCAGACCCGGGGATTCATCAGGATATCGGCGTCCACCTCATAGCTGTTGCGGCGCTCCTGGATGAAGCGGCGGCGCCAGGCGTCCTTCACGTTGTTCTTCAGCCGGGCGCCCAGAGGGCCGTAGTCCCAGGTGTTGGCCAGGCCGCCGTAGATCTCGCTGCCGGCGAAGATGAAGCCGCGATTCTTGCACAGGGCCACGATTTTTTCCATGGTTTTTTCCGTGTTCTGCATGGTGTTCTCTCCTTATCTGAAAATAATATGGGCATAAATAAAAAACACCCTGAGCCTTTCAAAGCTCAGGGCGAATCAAAACGATCCGTGGTTCCACCTGAATTCGGATGATCAACATCCACACTCAAAGCCGGTAACGGGGCTCATTCGGCGGGGCATTTCCTCCCCGCGGCTCCGGGACGCCGCTCCCCTCATCGCCTTTCGACCCTGCAAGAATATCATGTTTCCCCCGCCGCGTCAAGGGGAAAAGTGCTCGAAAGAAGGAAAAAGGACACCCTTTCGGGTGTCCTTCTGTTTGGTTCAATCAGCCAATCTGGTTGAGCTTCAGCGTCAGCGCGCTCTTCTTGTGAGCGGCGTTGTTCTTGTGCATCAGACCCTTGGCAGCGGCCTTGTCGATCGCCTTCACTGCAACCTTGTAAGTGCCCTCGGCCTCGGTGCGATTGCCTTCAACGGCAGCAGCCTCGAACTTCTTGATAGCAGTCTTCAGAGCGGACTTATTGGCCTTGTTGCGGGCATTGCGAGCCTCTGCCACCAGAACGCGCTTCTTAGCAGACTTGATATTCGGCAAACCAAACACCTCCCCGATATCAAAATAGTCCGTGTCAGTTAGAAAAACTTCCACGCAGGATGATATTTTAGCATCTTCACGCAGAAATTGCAAGCACTTTTTTGATTTTTGCCATACTTTTTTGCATCATTCCAAGTCTTGCGGTTTTCCGGGACCCGGCCACTACATTTTGTGGCAGAGGTCCTCACTTTTTGTCGGGATTGTAGAAATCCGTCTCATCCTCGATGACCATGGGCAGGCCGTTCTGGTACACCGGCAGGGTCTGGAACTTGAAGCGGCTGGTGCGGTGCTTGCGGTCGATCTGCTCCTTGACGGCGGGATCCACCACGCCCCGGCGGATATACTCGTTGACGGCGTGATAGGTGAAGCCCAGGTTGTCCTCGTCGGTGAGGCCGGTGAGGCCGTCGGACGGCGGCTTGATGAGGAACTTCTCCGGCAGGCCCAGCACCCGGCCCATGGCGATGACCTCCTCGGTGGTATACATGCCCAGGGGCGAGAAGGCGCCGGCGCTGTCGCCGTAGATGGTGCAGTAGCCCACCCAGTCCTCGCTGAGGTTGGAGGTGTTGATGACGATGCCGCCGGGCAGCGTTTGGGCCACGGCGTACAGCGTGGCCATGCGGATGCGGGAGGGCAGGTTCACCACCGTCTGGCGGCTGGGCTCCAGCCCCACGCCCTTCATCTCCTCCAGCACGCCCTGGACGGCGTTGTGGATGTTGATGGTGCAGTGGGGAATATCCAGCTCCGCCACCAGATCCTGGCTGTAGTCGATATCCGGCTGGACGCCGTCGGGCATCAGCACGCCGTAGACGTTCTCCCTGCCATAGGCCGCCACGGACAGGGCCGCCACCACGGAGCTGTCCTTGCCGCCGGAGATGCCGATGACCGCCGTCCTGCCGCCGCAGGCGCGCATCCGCTCATCCATCCACTCCAGCAGACCTGCCAGCTGTTTCTGCGCGTTGAATTCCATAATCGTTCCTCCCCATCGTGTTCTTTGGCTTATTGTACCCCGGCGGGGGGAATTTTGCAAGAACAAGAAAAGCGCCGCGTGCAAACCAAGAAAAGCGCCCTGCGAATGCAGGGCGCTTTTGCCCCGCTGCGGGGCAAAAGCGCAAATGCAGAAAAACGTTTCTGCATTTGCATCTATAAAACGTGAAGAGGGGACTCCCATCCCCTCTTCACAATCTCCCCATGCTCTGTGCGAGCTTTCCGTTCTGCTGTCGTGCAAACCAAGAAAAGCGCCCTGCGAATGCAGGGCGCTTTCCTCGTGTGTTTGTTAGGAGAGAGAGAGAAAATCACATAAAGGAAATATATCCTTGGTACGCTATTATCATATCCGGGAAAAATGACCGAATCATGAAAATCAGGTGAACAATTTGTGAACTCTCAGAATTTTTTGCTCTCCATCACCGCCATCTCGTCGCAGCGGTTGTTCTTTTCGTTCTCGGCGTGGCCCTTGACCCAGTGGTAATGGAGCTGATGCCGCTCGATCAACGGCAGCAGCCGTTCCCAGAGATCCACGTTCAGGGCCGGCTTCTTGTCGGACTTTTTCCAGCCCCGGCTCCGCCAGCCGTAGACCCACCGCTTTTCCAGCGCGTCGATGACGTACTTGGAGTCGGAGTACAGCTCCACGGCGCAGGGCTCCTTCAGCGCTGACAGGGCCTCGATGACGGCGGTGAGCTCCATGCGGTTGTTGGTGGTCTCCGCCGCGCCGCCGGAGATCTCCTTCTCCACGCCATTGTAGGAGAGGATGGCGCCCCACCCTCCCGGGCCGGGATTGCCGCTGCAGGCGCCGTCGGTGTAGATTGTGACTGTTTTCATAGTTCCTCCTGGGAGAATTCCGTGCCCCCGGGCACGGGTTACTTTGCCAACAGCGGCAAAGTAACCAAAGCGCCGCCCAAACCTACGGTTTTGGGATTTCCCTCGCGCGCTATGGCCGCATGTCATTGGCACCTTGTACCGCACGATCACGGAAGTGCTGATGTGTTCGATACAAATATGATTCCGTTCCGTCCTCTTTTCGCTATCGCTGATGCTGCGCTCTGCTCAAAACGGTAGAAGCTAATGCTTCTACATTTCAGAGTCGAGCGCAGCGGATGAGCGAGCCAAGAAGTAGGGGCGATACAACATTTCGGGCTGTTTGCTGCTATTCCGTTACGCGTGGTGGATGGTACTACAACCGCCACGGTGCGGGGCGCGCAGGAAGGTCTTGGAAACAACGTTTCCAAGCAGTCCTTTTGGTGACTTTTGGGACTGTGGCCAAAAGTCACTCGTGTCCGCAGACACGAAATATCTTCTCACTCCACCGCTACAACGGTCAGCACCCCATCCGCCACGGTGAATTTCACGTTCCGGCCGGCAAAGGTCAGGCCGTAGACCCTCTCCGGATCGTCCTGGTACCGGGGCCGGGGATCGTTTTCCAGCACCCCCAGCAGCCCCTCCCGCTGCTCGGACGGGATCTTCTCCAGCAGCTCCGGGGAGATCTCCACCGCCAGCAGCTTCATCTCCGTGCCATCCGTAAAGCCGCCGGTGGCGTCGGGATGGCTGTCGGTATAGGGCAGGTAGGGCTTGATGTCAAAAATGGGTGTGCCGTCCATCAGATCGGCGCCGGAGACATGGAGCACGGGCCCCAGCTCCGGATCGAGCTCCACACTGTCCAGCCGGACGCTGCTCAGACCGATGGCGTTGGGCCGGAAGGGGGATCGTGTGGCGAACACGCCCATCCGGGCGTTGCCGCCCAGACGGGGCGGGCGCACCGTGGGGGACCAGGTGTCCCGCACGGCCCGGGAGAACTGCCAGATGAGCCAGATATGGCTGAAATCCGACAGGCCCCGCACGGCGTCGGCATTGCGGTAGGCCGGCTCAAAAACCACCTTGGCGCGGACCTCCCCCACCACCCCGCTCTGGCGGGGCACGCCGAACTTCTCGGCAAAGGGGGAACGGATCCGGGCGATGATGTCCATCTGCTCCATGTCAGCGGGTCTTGCGGCCGGTGTCGGTGAGGTGGGCCCTGATATCCTTGGGCAGCATCAGGTAGCGGATGATCTGGCCCACGATGACCAGCAGGAAGTAGATCACCACCGCCCACACATTCTGATACCGGGAGGTCAGCAGGAACATGACGATCAGGGCCAGCAGCAGCACGTAGTTGATCCGGGCGCTCTGCTGCTCGATGGCCTGCAGCTCGTCGCTCTTGCGGTAGATATGCTTGTTATAGGTAAATTCCGTGGTGGCAGCGGCGTTGTGGTACAGCACCTTGAAAAAATACTGCCAGCGCGTCAGCGGCGCAACGGTCTCTTTCTTTTTGCTCATGGTCGCTCACGCCCTTTCCTTATTCCGTGACGGTGTCCGCGTCCTCGTCCTTGTCGGCCAGGGCCAGGGAGATGACCCGGTCGCCCTCCTCCTTGAAGCGCATGACGATGACGCCCTGGGTGGCGCGGCCGGCGATGCGGATCTTGTCCACGCCGGTGCGGATGAGGATGCCCTTCTCCGTCACCAGCAGCAGATCCTCCTCCCCGCTGACCACCTTCATGCCCACCACGGGACCGGTCTTGGCGGTGACCTCGTAGTTCTTCACGCCGATGCCGCCGCGGCCGGTGACACGGTATTCCTCCACCGGTGTGCGCTTGCCGTAGCCCCGCTCGGTGATGCTGAGGACCGTCCTGCCCTCGTCGGCCCGGGCGGCGCCGATGACGAAGTCGCCCTGGCGGAGCCGGATGCCCCGGACGCCCACGGCCACGCGGCCCATGGTGCGCACGTCGTTCTCGTCGAAGCAGCAGGCCATGCCGTCATGGGTGGCGATGAGGATGCGGGCGGTGCCGTCGGTCTCGATCACGCTCACCAGCTCGTCCCCCTCGTTGAGGTTCAGGGCCCGCAGACCGCTCTGGCGGATGTTCCGCAGGGCGGAGACCGCCACGCGCTTGCAGGTGCCCAGCTTGGTGACCATGGTGAGCTGATAGCTGTCGATGTCCTCGCCCTCCTTCTGGCGGAAGTGGAGCATGGCCTGGACCCGCTCGTCCGTGGCGATCTGCAGCACGTTGACCAGGGCGATGCCCTTGGCCGCCTTGCCGGACTCGGGGATCTGATAGCCCTTCTTCCGGTACACCTTGCCGGTGTTGGTGAAGAAGAGGATGTTGTCGTGGGTGGAGGCGGTGAACACGACGATGACGGAGTCCTCGTCACGGGTGGTGATGCCCTTCTTGCCCATGCCGCCCTTGCTCTGGGCGGCGTACTCGCTGACCGGCGTGCGCTTGATGTAGCCGTTGCGGGTCAGGGTGTAGACGCACTGCTCCTCCTCGATGAGGTCCTCGATGTCGATCTCGTCCTCCACGTCCTGGATCTCGGTGACGCGGTCGTCGCCGTACTTGTCGGCCAGGGCGGTCAGCTCCTCCTTGAGGATCTGCTTGACCAGATCCTCGTCAGAGAGCACACGGCGGAAGTAAGCGATGCGCTCCTCCAGCTCGTCGTACTCGGTCTGCAGCTTCTCCCGGTCCAGTCCCTGGAGCCGCTTGAGCTGCATATCCAGAATGGCCTGGGCCTGGACCTCGTCCAGGTCGAAGCGGGCCATCAGGTTTTCCTTGGCGTTGTCGTAGCTGGTGCGGATGATGTGGATGACCTCGTCGATGTTGTCCTGGGCGATCAGCAGGCCCTCCAGCAGATGGGCCCGCTCCAGGGCCTTCTTCAGATCGAATTTGGTCCGGCGGACGATGATCTCCTCCTGGAACTTCAGGTACTCGTCGATGATGTGCCGCAGGGACAGGATCTTAGGCTGAGACTGATTGTCCACCAGCGCCAGCATATTGATGGCGAAGGTGGTCTGGAGCTGGGTCTGGGCGAACAGGCGGTTGAGCACCACCTGGGGGTTGGCGTCCCGCTTGAGCTCGATGACGATGCGCATGCCGTTGCGGTCGGACTCGTCCCGGATGTCGCTGATGCCCTCCAGACGCTTGTCCTCCACCTGGTCGGCCATGTTCTTGATGAGCATGCGCTTGTTGACCTGGTAGGGCAGCTCCGTGATGACGATGCGGGTGCGGTCCCGGTTGAACTCCTCGAACTCGTGCCGGGCCCGGACCACCAGACGGCCGCGGCCGGTGGCGTAGGCGGCGCGGATGCCGCTGCGGCCCATGATGATGCCCTTCGTGGGGAAGTCGGGGCCCTTCACGTGCTCCATCAGGTCGCTGAGCGTGGCGTCGGGGTCGTCCAGCACGCAGATGCAGGCGCCGATGACCTCCCGCAGGTTGTGGGGCGGGATGTTGGTGGCCATGCCCACGGCGATGCCGGCCGAGCCGTTCACCAGCAGGTTGGGGAACCGGGCCGGCAGCACACGGGGCTCCTTCCGGCTCTCGTCGAAGTTGGGATCCCAGTCCACCGTGTCCTTCTCGATGTCCCGGAGCATCTCGTTGGCGATCTTGCTGAGCCGTGCCTCGGTATAACGGTAGGCGGCGGGGGGATCGCCGTCGATGGAGCCGAAGTTGCCGTGGCCGTCGATGAGGGGGTTGCGCATGGAGAAGTCCTGGGCCAGACGGACCAGGGCGTCGTAGACGGAGGCGTCACCGTGGGGGTGATAGCGGCCCAGCACGTCGCCCACGCAGGTGGCGGACTTCTTAAAGGGCTTGTCAGAGGTGAGGCCGTCCTCATACATGGCGTAGAGGATGCGGCGGTGGACCGGCTTCAGGCCGTCCCGCACGTCGGGCAGGGCGCGGCCCACGATGACGGACATGGCGTACTCGATGTAGGACCTCTCCATCTCCGGCACCAGAGGGGATTCCACGATATGCTGATCGGGATACCGGATCTCCTCGGGATCATATTGGGGTTTCTTGGACATCTCGGCACCTCCTTAATAGTCCAGATTCACGGCGTATTTGGCGTTCTTCTCGATGAACTCCTTCCGGGGCTCCACCTTCTCGCCCATGAGGACGGTGAAGGTGGCGTCCGCCGCCACGGCGTCATCCAGCGTGATGCGGCGCAGGGTGCGGGTGGTGGGATCCATGGTGGTCTGCCACAGCTCGTGGGGGTCCATCTCGCCCAGACCTTTGAACCGGCTGATGTCGATCTTGGCGTTGGGATTGTCGCCGCGCATCTCGGCGGACACCCGGTCCCGCTCCTCGTCGGAGTAGGCCACCCGCTGCTGCTTGCCACGACTCAGCTTGTACAGGGGCGGCACGGCGGAGTATACGTAGCCCTGCTCGATGAGGGGCCGCATGAACCGGAAGAAGAAGGTCAGCAGCAGCGTCCGGATATGGGCGCCGTCCACGTCGGCATCGGCCATGATGATGATCTTGTGATAGCGGAGCTTGGCCTCGTCGAACTCGTCGCCGATGCCGGCGCCCAGGGCCGTGATGACGGGCTGGAGCTTGTCGTTGCCGTAGACCTTGTCGGCCCGGGCCTTCTCCACGTTCAGCATCTTGCCCCACAGGGGGAGGATGGCCTGGAACCGGCTGTCCCGGCCCTGGGTGGCGGAGCCGCCTGCGCTGTCGCCCTCCACGATGTAGATCTCGGTGAGCTCGGGGTTGTTCTCGTTGCAGTCCCGCAGCTTGTCGGGCATGGCGGCGCCGCCCAGCGCCGTCTTGCGGCGGATGGACTCCCGGGCCTTCCGGGCCGCCTCACGGGCCCGGTTGGCGGTGAGGGCCTTGTCCAGGATGGTGCGGGCCACCGCCGGGTGCTCCTCCAGATAGACGGAGAGCTGATCGCTGACGATCTGGTCCACCAGCGTGCGGATGTGGGCGTTGCCCAGCTTGGCCTTGGTCTGGCCCTCGAACTGGGCCTCCGTCAGCTTGACGGAGATGACGGCGGTGAGGCCCTCCCGGCAGTCCTCGCCGGAGACCTTGTCGTCGTTCTTGATCATGCCGTACTTGATGCCGTAGGCGTTGAGGGCGCGGGTCAGGGCCGTCTTGAAGCCGGTCTCGTGCATGCCGCCCTCGGGGGTGCGGATATCATTGGCGAAGGAGACCAGCGTCTCGTTGTAGCCGTCGTGATACTGCATGGCGATCTCGGCGGTGCTGTCCCCCTTGGCGCCGTACATATAGATGACCTCCTCGTGGAGAGGGGCCTTGTTGCGGTTGATATAGGTGACGAACTCCCGGATGCCGCCCTCGTAGCACATGGTCTCGGACTGCTCCCGGCCGGGCCGGGCGTCGGTGATGGTGATGCGCAGTCCGGCGTTCAGGAAGGCCTGCTCCCGCATGCGGGTGTGGAGGGTCTCATAGTCGTACTCCAGGGTGTCGAACATCTCGCCGTCGGGCTTGAAGGTGACGGTGGTGCCGGTGCGGTCCGTCTCGCCGATGATCCGCATCTCCCGGGTGATCTCGCCCCGGGAAAAGCGCATCTCGTGGATCTTGCCGTCCTTGTGGACCTGGACCACCAGCCACTCCGAGAGGGCATTGACCACGCTGGCGCCAACGCCGTGGAGGCCGCCGGAGACCTTGTAACCGCCGCCGCCGAACTTGCCGCCGGCGTGGAGCACGGTGAACACCACCTCCAGCGCGGGGCGGCCCGTCTGCTGCTGGATGTCCACGGGGATGCCGCGGCCGTTGTCGGTGACGGTGATGGTGTTGCCGTCGTTGATGGTGACGGTGATATCCGTGCAGTAGCCGGCCAGAGCCTCGTCGATGGAGTTGTCCACGATCTCATAGACCAGATGGTGCAGGCCGCTGGCGCTGGTGGAGCCGATATACATGCCCGGGCGCTTGCGCACCGCCTCCAGTCCCTCCAGGACCTGGATCTCCGAGGCGTCGTATTCGGTTTCGACCTGCGTCACTTTTTCCAGTTCAGCCATGGTTTTTTTCTCCTTCTATTTGGGATACGGCAGCCTCCTCCGCCCGCTTGAGCAGCGTTGGCGCGTTCAGCTGCGAAATATACACGATCTGCCGGTGATAGGGGTGGTCGCACACAATAAAAGAGCGGGGGATATCCTCGCAGGCGTTGACCACCACGCTCCCGGCCTCCGCGGCCTTCAAAAAGGCCCGGGTGTCCTTGGAGGTGGACGTGTTGTCCAGATCAAAGATGCCGATGATCCGCCGGTCCGGGATCATCACGTTCTGTCCGATGTGGAGATAGCCCATTACAAAACCTCCCCATCATGGATATGGAACACCTTGCCGCTGAGCAGGGCGTCCAATCTGTCGTTCTCGCAGCAGGTGATGAATACCTGCCCGCCGGCGATGCGGTTGAGGACGTATTCCTGCCGCCGGGGATCCAGCTCGCTGAGGACGTCGTCCAGCAGCATCACCGGGTATTCGCCGAAGGTGTTTTTATGGATCTCCCGCTCCGCCAGCTTCATGGCCAGCGCCGCCGTCCGCACCTGCCCCTGGGAGCAGTACTGCCGGGCGCTGCGGCCGTTGACGGAGACGTCGATATCGTCCTTGTGGGGGCCGCTGAGACAGAGCCGGCTGGCGATCTCCGCCTCGTAGTGGGCGGCCTGGTGCTCCTCCAGCGCCGAGACCAGGGCGGCCTGGTCGGCAAAGGGATCGGTGACCGTCCTGACGGTCTGGTAGGTGAGGGCCAGCTCCTCCCTGCCGCCGGAGCACTCGGCGTGGGCCAGGGCGGCGTGCTCCGCCAGCGCCCGGACGAACCGGGCCCGGTAGTGGATCAGCACGGCGCCCACCTGACAGAGCCGGGCATTGAAGTCCGGCAGGGTGGCGAGCAGTTGGGGATACTCCTCGCTGTCCCGCAGAATGCGGGTCTTGTGCTCGTAGAGCCGGTTATACTCCGCCAGGGCCTCGGCGTAACGGGGCCGCAGCTGGGAGAGGGACAGGTCCATAAACTTCCGCCGGGCCGCCGAGCCCTCCCGGATGAGAAACAGGTCCTCCGGGGCGAAGAACACGGTGTGGAGCACGTCGCTGAGGGCGGCGCCGTTTTTGGCGGCCACGCCGTTGACGGTCATCTTCCGCCGGCGGCCCCGCTGGAGGGTGATCTCCGTCCTGAAGTCCCGGTCCCGGCTGTGGATGGCGGCGGTGAGCCGGGCAAAGTCCCGGTCAAAGCCGATGAGCTCCCGGTCCGTGTGGGTCCGGGGGGACTTGCCGCAGCTGAGGTAGACGACGGCCTCCAGCAGATTGGTCTTGCCCTGGGCGTTTTCGCCGTAGATCACGTTGCAGCTGCCGTCAAAGGTCAGGTGCTGCTCGCCGTAATTGCGAAAGCCCTCCACCGTCAGCTCATCGATCCGCATAGGAGACGGTGTAGTGCTGTCCGTCGACCAGCACGTCGTCGCCGGGGCGGATCTTTTTGCCCCGCTGGGTGCAGACCTGGCCGTTGACCCGGACCTCCCCCTCCTGGACCATGATCTTGGCCTCACCGCCGGTGGAGGCGATGGCGGCGAATTTCAGCAGGTCCTGGAGCTTGATATATTCGGTTGTGATCTCAATGGTGATCATATTCTGTTCCTTCTTATTGTGCCTTCAGACGGACGGGCAGCACCATGTAGAGGAAGTTCTCGCTGCCGTCCACGGGGGTGATGATGCAGGGGGAGATGCCGGTGTTCATCTCCATTTTGACCTTGTCGGCCGGGGCATAGCGCAGGGCGTCCATGAGATAGCGGTTGTTGAAGCCGATCTCCAGGCCGGTGCCGTCGCCGCTGATGACGCAGCTGTCCTTGGCCTCGCCGTTGCCGGTCTTGGCGGAGAGATAGACCCGGTCCAGGTCGAAGAGGCAGCGCACCGGGCTTTTCAGCTTCTCGCTGATCACCACGCTGACCCGGTCCAGGCTCTCCATCAGGGCGCGGGTCTCCACCTCCACGCTGATGGGGTTGGTGCGGGGGATGGCGTTCTTATAGTCCAGGAATTCGCCCTCCAGACGGCGGCACATCAGCTGGGTGCTGCCGGTCTCGAACATCAGATGGCGCTTGCCCTGGATGATGGTGATGAGCTCGTCGGTGTCGCCGCAGATGTTCTCCACCTCTTTCAAGGCGCTGCCCGGGGCCACGAAGCGGAAGGCGCCGCCGTCGATCTTCTCCAGCGGCTCCCGGCGCAGGGCCAGACGGAAGCCGTCCACGGACACCACGGTCAGGCCCGCCTCGCCGATCTCAAAGAGGGAGCCGGTGTGGACCGGGCGGCTCTCGTTGGTGGACACGGCGAAGCTGGTCTGGTTGATCATGGCCTTGAGCACCCGCTGCTGGATGCAGACGGAGTACTCGTCGTCCACCTCCGGCAGCTCCGGGAAATCGTCGGCGCTGAGGCCCAGGATGTCGAAGCTGGCGTCGCCGCAGGTCAGATGGACCATCAGCCGCTCGTCGGCGGCGAAGACCACGACGTCGTCCGGCAGCTTGCGGATGATCTCGCCGAAGAGGCGGGCGTTGAGGACGATGCGGCCCGGCTCATGGATCTCGGCGGAAAAGGCGGTGCGGATGCCGGTCTGCATGTTGTAGCCGGACAGGGTCAGATTCCCGTCCCCCTCCAGCAGGATGCCCTCCAGGGCGGGGATGGAGCTCTTGGTGGACACGGCCCGGGAGGCGGTGCTGACGGCCGATTGCAGCAGGGCTTTCTCACAGGAAAAACGCAGCATAGATAACACGGTCCTTTCTATATGGCGTGAAAATTTTCAGGCATATTTCTCTCGAAGAGAACATAAACTAAGTATTTTTTAGTAACAGAAGTCGTAGAGGCGACGGATGGTGGAAAGGGGTCGGGAAGTGTTGGAAACAAAGGAAAAATTGTACACGGGCAGAGGTGAAAAGAAACGGTGGATTTCCACGGAAAAGGGAGATCACCGTTTTTTCCACAGCCTTTTCACGTGGATTCCACGGAAAGTTGGGGAAACGGGTCAATGTCTGGCGTTGATGTTGGCGGTGATCTCGTTGATGGTCTCCTTGAAGGACGGGTCCGTGTTCATCTGCTTCTCCACCTTTCGCAGGGAGTGGAGCACCGTGGTGTGGTCCTTGCCGCCGAACTCCTTGCCGATGTCCGCCAGCGACAGCTTGGTCATGCGGCGGATGAGGTACATGGCGATCTGGCGGGCGTTGGCCACGTCGTGGCTCTGGTTCTTGCCCCGGATGGTCTCCTCCTCGATGTTGTAGTACTTGCAGATGTGGTGGATCACCACCTCCGCCGAGGGGACGGTCTCCCGCTCGATGATCTCCTTGATGGCCCGGGTGACGGACTCCTCGTCCGGCTGGTTGCCCAGCAGGTCGCAGTAGGCGGAGATCATGTTCAGCGTGCCCTCGATCTGGCGGACGTTGGAGGTGATGTTCTCGGCGATATAGTGGCTGACGCCGTCGGGCAGGTTCAGACCCATCAGGGCGGCCCGGTTCTTGATGATGGCCAGGCGGGTCTCGTAGTCCGGCGGGGTGATGTCCGCCATCAGGCCCCACTCGAAGCGGGTGCGGAGCCGGTCGTCCAGCAGGGCCATCTCCCGGGGCGGACGGTCCGAGGTCATGACGATCTGGTTGCCCGCCTCATACAGGGAGTTGAAGGTGTGGAAGAACTCGTTCTGCACCTGCTCCTTGCCGGCCACGAACTGGATATCGTCTACCAGCAGCAGGGCGGCGTCCCGGTACTTGGCCCGGAACTCGCTGCCCCGGCCCGTGCGGACCAGCTCCACGAACTCGTTGATGAAGTCCTCGCCCTTGATGTAGACGATCTTGTCGTTGGGGAAGAGCTTCCGCCGCAGATGGGAGATGGCGTAGAGCAGATGGGTCTTGCCCAGACCGCTGTCCCCGTAGATGAACAGGGGGTTGTAGCTCTTGCCGCCGGAATTCTCCGCCACGGCGTGGGCGGCGGCGTAGGCCAGCTTGTTCTGGGGCCCGATGACGAAGGTCTCGAAGGTGAAGCCGTCGCTGCCCTCCGGGTCGCCGGGATGGTCCGGCCGGACGCCGTGGTAGGCGGCCAGCATCTCGTCGTCCAGGATCTTGACCTCCAGATCGGCGGAGAAGATGTCCTTCAGGGCCGCCTTGATATGCTTGATAAACTGCTTTTCGATGATGTCCTTCTTGAACGTGTTGCTGCAGTGGAGCACGAAGGCCGAGTCCTCCATGGTGACCACGTCCACCTCGTCGAACCACACGTTGACGGTGGTCTCGGACAGCTGGGTCTTCAACTGTCCCATCACGCTTTTCCATACGTCCGCGTACGAATGCAAGACAAGCTCCCCTTTCCCACAGGTCGGTTTCTTTTCTCTTCGGCCGGCGGAGAAAAACACTCTCCGCCATCATAATTCAATCTAACTAATTATAACAAAATCGGTGGAAAAAGTCCAGAAAAAGTTTGTGTTTATTATTAAATATAGGTGTCCTTGTTCCACCAAAAAACGGACACAAGATATGGGAGAAAAACCGGCGGCCGAAACACCATATTTTGTGCGGGAAAGGGAACAAACGGGAGGGTTTTCCCGGAAATCGGGGCATCGCCGGTAAAAAAACTCGCTGTTGACAGGGAGAGGGGGATTATGTATAATAACGAGTACGCTGCCGCAAAGCGGCGTTTTCGTAGTCGACTGCGGTGGATGGAGCCCTGCGGGGAGCCGTCCGCTGTCGAGTATGGGCGACGGCTTTCGCCCGCCGCCGGATCATTATAGAAAAAGATGGAGGTGTCACGCAAATGTTCCGTACCTATCAGCCCAAGAAGCGCCAGCGCTCCAAGGTGCATGGCTTCCGCAAGAGAATGGCTACCAGCAACGGCCGCAAGGTCCTGGCCCGCCGCCGCGCGAAGGGTCGCATCCGCCTGACCCACTAAGGGAGCGGAAAGTGCAGCGCACTGCAATCATCTGATCATAACCAGGGACGGTGGAAGGGGAAACTGCCGTCCCTTTAGGTCTATCCCGTGAAGCCGGAAAAAGGAGAGTATCCATGCGCCCAGAGGTCACGGTAAAAGAGAACTATGAGTTCCGCCGGATCTACCGGAAAGGTCGGTCCGCCGTCTCGCCCTGCATGGTGGTCTACTGCCAGAAGAACCGGCAGGGCCGCAGCCGCCTGGGCGTCACGGTCAGCACCAAGCTGGGCCACGCCGTGGTCCGCAACAAGGTGCGCCGCCGCCTGCGGGAGATCTACCGGCTCAACCGGGAGCACATGAAGCCCGGCTACGACGTGATCCTGGTGGCCCGGGTACGGGCCGTCCACACGCCCTACCGGAAGCTGGAGAAGTCCTATCTGGCCGCGCTGCGGGAGCTGGATCTGCTGCAGGAGGAGGAAGCATGAAAAAGCTCCTCCTGGCCGCCATCCGGTTTTATCAGCGGGAGATCTCTCCCCTGTTCCCGCCCCGCTGCCGCTATATCCCCACCTGCTCGGAGTATGCCTTGGAGGCGGTGGAGAAATACGGCGCCCTGAAGGGCGGCTGGCTGGCTCTCAAGCGATTGCTGCGCTGTCATCCCTTTCACAAGGGCGGGTATGATCCCGTCCCGTGAACCCTTTCCCCGCAAAACCCTCGTTTTTTATGAACACACAACGGAGGTAACCATACCATGTTTGCACAACTGGGATATTATATCTGTGTGCCGTTCGCCTGGCTGACCCGTCTCTTTTACAGTCTGACCGGATCCTACGCCGCGGCCATCTTCCTCTTCACCCTGGTGGTGAAGCTGGTGCTGCTGCCCTTCCAGCTCAAGAGCAAGAAGAGCATGCTGCGGATGAACCGCCTGCAGGGCAGGGTCAAGGACATCCAGACCCGTTACGCCAACAACAAGCAGCGGCAGCAGGAGGAAATGGCCGATCTCTACGCCAGAGAGGGCATCAACCCCGCGTCCGGCTGCCTGTGGTCTTTCCTTCCCTTCCCCATTCTGATCGCCCTGTATTCCATCATCCGTCTGCCCCTGCGGTATTTCATGAGCCTGTCCAACGATACCATCGAGCAGATCCGGACCCTGGCCACCTCGATGGGCTACCAGGCCGCCGAGGGCCGCAACGTCTACGATCAGATCTACCTGACCAAATTCGTCCATGAGAACTGGAGCAGCTTCCAGGGCAAGTTCGACGGCCTCATCGACCTGAACTACAACTTCCTGGGTCTGGACCTGGCCGACACGGCCCGCAACGTCATCGGTCAGTTCCCCGGCGGCGGCTGGCCCGTCTGGGGTCTGCTGCTGCTGCCCATCGTGGCGGCGCTGGCGCAGCTGGCCATGTCCATCGTCTCCATGCGGGGCAACGCTGCCGCCGACAACGGCTCCGGCAAGACCATGATGTACATGATGCCCCTGCTGACGGTGTGGATGGGTTATTCCTTCCCCGCCGCCCTGATGATCTACTGGATCGCCAACGCGGTGCTGTCCACCCTGCAGGAGCTGTTTCTCAACAAGAAGTTCAACGAGATCCTGGACCGCGAGGAGACCGACAAGGAGCGGGAGAAGCGGGAGAAGCGCTACGCCAAGTACGAGCAGCAGAAGGCCATGATGCAGCAGCGCAGCGGCGCGCCGGCGCAGCAGGGCAGCAAGAAGAAACAGCAGCAGCGCAGGGAACAGCAGCGCAAGGGTCCCGCTACCACGGAGAACGGCAAGATCGGCGGACGTCCCTATGCCCGCGGCCGTTCCTACAGTGAGGACCATTACACAGAGTAAGGAGTTTTGTCTATGTATATTGTCGTAACGGGCAAGACCGAGGACGAGGCCATCCGCAAGGCGCTGGAGCAGCTGGGCATGGACCGTGACGACGTGTCCGTGGAGATCCTGGAGCGGGCCAAGAGCGGCTTCCTGGGCATCGGCGCCAGTCCCGCCCGGGTCCGGGTGACCTACGGGCCGGAGGAGTCCGAGGTGATCCCGGAGCCGGTGAAGCCCGCCAGAAAGGAGCCGGTGAAGGAGACCGCCCCCAAGACCCCGGAGAAGAAGGAGACGCCCAGGAAGGAGCGTCCCAGACAGCCGGAGCAGAAGAAGCCCGCCCGGGAGGAGAAGCCTGTCCGGGAGGAGAAGAAGCAGGAGAAGAAGCCCGCCGCGGAGAAGGCTGCGGAGCAGGAAAATCTGCCCCTGTGCGAGGATGACAACGCCAAGCGGATCACCGCCTTCCTGTCCGGCCTGCTGCAGCAGCTGGAGAGCCAGGCCGAGATCAAGGTCTACGAGGTGGAGAAGGGCCGCTACCGGGTCATTCTCGAGGGCGAGAAGCTGGGCCAGCTCATCGGCCGCCGGGGCGAGACCCTGGACGCCATCCAGCAGCTGACGGGCTATGCCGTCAACAGCGGCGCCGACAAGCGCATCCGCGTTCAGGTGGACGCGGAGAACTACCGCCGCAAGAGAGAGAAGAGCCTGGAGAGCCTGGCCGCCAAGACGGCGGAGAAGGCCAAGCGGTATCGCCGCAGCGTGACGCTGGAGCCCATGAACGCCTACGAGCGCCATGTGATCCACGCCGCTCTGCAGGACGTGGCCGGCATCAGCACCTACTCCATCGGCACCGAACCCAACCGCCGCGTGGTGGTGTCCTACGACCGGGAGAAGAAGTAAACGAAAAAGAACGGGGAAGCATCCCCGTTCTTTTTTTGCGCAGATGAAAAGAGCCCCGACAAGGTCAAGCAACACTTGATAAGGAAGTTGCTTTGAGGCGGCAATCACCAGCTCAAAAGCAGATAAAAACGGCGTGACCGCAATGGTCACGCCGTTTTTATCTGCTCGGTCTGGATTCTGTGGGGCAAAATCCGATGCTCGTTATGATTGTGGACAAATTGCAAAATGTGTTGCTTCATGATATAATTGACTAAGCATGAGAAAGGAGATGCTCTCATTCCTTTCAAGGATAGATTTTCATTCTTCACGAAAAATCTATTCTCATAGTTGGCACAAAGGAGAAGAGGATGAATAACAAACACGCCGACAAGTCAATGTTTCACGCTTACTTTTCAGATTTCTACACTTGGAATGCAATTGTTGCTGCTTTGTTTATCGTATCTTACACTATCGAATTAGAGTGGGGAGGCCCTTGGGGCAGGTACTGGTTGATCCCTGCATGCTTTGTGATAATGATATTGATTTCGCTCAAATACTACATTTTGTTCTTTACTGCGGTCAAGGATTTGAAGGGCAATCATATTGAGGAGATTCCTGTACGCGTTCAACAGATTGTGCGGGATAAAAAGTTCAACTTTTACAATAAGGGCGGGGCAATGGTAGGACGCGAAAAATGCCTGCTGATCGATTCCGACGCGGCTCAATATCGCGTAGTATTGAGACGTGATGAAATAGTTGCACGCCATCTTCCAGAGTATTATTCAGACGCTCAAGTTCGTATTGTATATTTATCCAGATCTCGGATTGTCCTTCACATGAAAATGATGTCCTCCGAAGACGCTACGAAGCATCTTCATAAGATTTTTTACGAGTATTTTGCATAATTGCATCATTGCATCATTGCACAAAGAAGATATACGTGGTTACAAAAGATCAAAAGCTGTGAGGATTGTTGACCCTCACAGCTTTTGTCATTACTTCCTTACGAAGTGCCTCCCTCGGGACTCTTTTTTGTTTGTAAGGCGCTCAGCCCTCCACGATGTCGCGGGTATCCCGGGCGATGACCAGCTCCTCGTTGGTGGGGATGACCATGACCTTGACGCGGCTGTTCTCGGTGGAGATGAAGGTGTCCTCACCGCGCTTCTTGTTGCACTCGGGGCAGATCTCGATGCCCAGATAGGTCAGGTACTTGCAGATCTCGGCGCGGGTGTCGGCGCTGTTCTCGCCGATGCCGGCGGTGAAGATGATGCCGTCCACGCCGTTCATGGCCGCCACGTAGGAGCCCACGGTCTTGGCCACGGCATAGTGGAACATATCCAGAGCCAGCTTGGCCCGCTCATTGCCCTGGGCGGCGGCAGTGTCCAGATCGCGGAAGTCGGAGCTCACGCCGGACACGCCCAGCACGCCGGACATCTTGTTGAGGATGTTGGTCAGCTCCTTGATGTCCTTGCCGGTGTTGGCGGACAGGTACTCCAGGATGGACACGTCGATATCACCGCAGCGGGTGCCCATGGGCAGGCCGGCGATGGGGGTGAAGCCCATGGAGGTGTCCACGCTCTTGCCGTGGTCGATGGCGCAGATGGAGCTGCCGTTGCCCATGTGGCAGGAGATGAGCTTCAGCTCCTCGATGGGCTTGCCCATCATCTCGGCGGCCCGCTTGGACACGTAGCGGTGGCTGGTGCCGTGGAAGCCGTAGCGGCGGACCTTCAGGTCGGTATAGTAGGAGTAGGGAATGGGATACATGAAGGCCTTGCCGGGCATGGTCTGGTGGAAGGCGGTGTCGAACACGGCCACCTGGGGCACGTCGCCCATGACGGCCTTGCAGGCGTTGATGCCGGTGATGTTGGCGGGGTTGTGGAGGGGGGCCAGGGGAATGCACTCGGCGATGGCGGCCATGACCTCGTCATTGATCAGCACAGAATTGGCAAACTTCTCGCCGCCGTGGACGACGCGGTGACCCACGGCGCCGATCTCCCGCATGCTCTTGACCACGCCGTATTCCTCGCTGGTCAGCTTATCCAGCACGGCGGCAATGGCCTCGGTGTGGGTGGGCATGGCCACGTCCTCGTTGAACACGGGCTTGCCGTTCTGGGGCTTGTGGGTCAGGTGGCCGTCGATGCCGATGCGCTCGCACAGACCCTTGGCCAGGAGCTTCTCGCCCTCCATGTCCAGCAGCTGGTACTTCAGAGAGGAGGAGCCGCAGTTGATAACAAGAATTTTCATAAGTCATTCCCTCTTTTTTCAAAAGTATGATAAGAACAGTATAAAAGGCTTCCGCCGTTTTTGCAAGGGGTGGGGCCGTTTTTTAGTCCGCCAGCTCCAAAATTACCGGGCAGTGGTCGCTGCCGTAGACGTCGGTGCGGATGGCTGCGCCGGCGATGCGCTCCCGGAGCCGGTCGGAGACGATGAAGTAGTCGATGCGCCATCCGGCGTTGTTCTCCCGGGCGTGGAACCGGTAGCTCCACCAGGAGTAGACGCCGGTCACGTCGGGATAGAGGTAGCGGAAGGTGTCGGTAAAGCCGGAGGAGAGCAGTTCCGTCATCTTGGCGCGCTCTTCATCGGAAAAGCCGGCGTTTCCCCGGTTGGACTTGGGGTTTTTCAGGTCGATCTCCTGGTGGGCCACGTTGAGATCGCCGCAGTAGACCACCGGCTTCACCTTGTCCAGCGCCATGAGATAGGCCCGCAGATCGTCCTCCCACCGCATCCGGTAGGGAAGGCGCTTGAGGCCGTCCTGGCTGTTGGGGGTGTAGCAGCAGACCAGATAGAAAGCCGGGTACTCCGCCGTGATGATCCGGCCCTCATGGCGGTGGATATCGTCGCCGAAGTCGCAGGTGACGGACAGGGGCTCTTCTTTGGTGAGGATGGCGGTGCCGGAATAGCCCTTCCTGTCGGCGGAGTGGAAGTAGCGGTGGTAGCCGTCCAGGTCAAAGACCGCCTGCTCGGGCTGGAGCTTCGTCTCCTGCAGGCAGATCACGTCCGGGTCCTCGGCGCGGACGTAGTCCAGAAAGCCCTTGCCCAGACACGAGCGCAGGCCGTTGACGTTCCAGGATGCCAGCTTCATGGGCGTCCCTCCTTCTCGTTTTATGGTCGCAACAGAGAAATGATATCACAAATTGTTCCAAAAACCAAGGTATTTGTTGACAAATCCACCGCTTTGCGATATGATAAGCCACGCAAAAGGCGATGATGGGAAGAGTACCCGGTGGGTGCCGCCGCAAGAGAGTCCGGCAGAGGTGGAAGCGGACGCGGAGGAAACCGGCGAACATGGCCCCGGAGCCGTCCGGCTGAGCCCAGGTTAGGCCGGAACGGGTGCGCCCGTTATCGCGCGGGAGTGTGATGGCACTCCGTGAGGCCCTGCGCCGCGAGGCGGGGGCGAAGCAAGGTGGTATCGCGGCGTTTTGTCGTCCTTGACAAGTATGTCAGGGGCGTTTTTTTGTTGCATAGCCGCCGTTACAATCGGAAAAATATGTTTTGCCGTCCTTCCATCCGGGGCGGCGGAAAAGGAGATATTCATGGAGAACAAGAGATTCTATATCACCACGCCCATCTACTATCCCTCCGACAAGCTGCACATCGGCCACACCTACTGCACCGTGGCCGCCGACGCCATGGCCCGCTACAAGCGGATGACCGGCTACGAGGTCATGTTCCTCACCGGCACCGACGAGCACGGCCAGAAGATCGAGAACCGGGCCAAGGAGGCCGGCGTGACCCCCAAGGAGTTCCTGGACAACATCGTCTGCGGCGAGAAGGGCGTGC
The DNA here is from genome assembly GCA_900317425.1 of uncultured Eubacteriales bacterium. Taxonomy (GTDB): domain Bacteria; phylum Bacillota; class Clostridia; order Oscillospirales; family Oscillospiraceae; genus Vescimonas. Next base: position 65,073 of record ONGR01000009.1, read on the forward strand.
TGGACCTGTGGAAGCTGATGAACGTGTCCAACGACCGGTTCATCCGCACCACCGACGACTACCACTGCGCCGCCATCCAGAAGATCTTCCGGAAGATGTACGAGAAGGGCGACATCTACAAGGGCTCCTACAAGGGCAAGTACTGCACCCCCTGCGAGAGCTTCTGGACCGAGAGCCAGCTGGTGAACGGCAAGTGCCCCGACTGCGGCCGCGAGGTGAAGGACGCCGAGGAGGAGGCCTACTTCTTCCGCCTGAGCAAGTACGCCGACCGGGTCCGGCACCTGCTGGAGGACACCGACTTCCTGCAGCCCCGCACCCGGGTCAACGAGATGGTCAACAACTTCATCAAGCCCGGTCTGGAGGACCTGTGCGTCAGCCGCACCAGCTTCGACTGGGGCATCCCCGTGGACTTCGACCCGGGCCACGTGGTGTACGTGTGGGTGGACGCCCTGTTCAACTACATGACCGCCCTGGGCTACATGAACGACAAGTACGACGATCTGGAGAAGTTCTGGCCCGCCGACGTCCACTTCGTGGGCAAGGAGATCGTCCGGTTCCACTCCATCATCTGGCCCGCCATGCTCATGAGCATGGAGCTGCCCCTGCCCAAGCACGTCTACGGCCACGGCTGGCTGGTGATCGACGGCGGCAAGATGAGCAAGTCCAAGGGCAACGTGGTGGATCCCTACGCGCTGGCGGAGATGTTCGGCGTGGACGCCCTGCGGTTCTTCCTGCTGCGCACCTTCCCCTTCGGCACCGACGGCAACTTCTCCAACGAGCTCTTGATCAACACCATCAACATCGACCTGGCCAACAAGCTGGGCAACCTGGTCAGCCGCACCACCGGCATGGTGGAGAAGTACTTCGGCGGCACGCTGCCCACGAAGCGTGAGGACGATAAGCTGGATTGTGAGCTCAAGCACGCGGCCCGCGCCCTTCGGGACCGCTACGAGGCGGAGATGGAGAAGTTCCAGTTCCAGAACGCCCTGGCGGAGATCTTCCAGGTCATCGACCGGGCCAACAAGTATATCGACGAGACCGCCCCCTGGGTCCTGGGCAAGGACGAGACCAAGCGGGCCCGTCTTGCCACGGTGCTCTATAACCTGCTGGAGACCATCCGCATCTGCACCACGGCGCTGACCCCCTTCATGCCGGAGACCTGCGACAAGATCTTCGCCAAGATCGGCGCCTGCCAGCTCTGCCGCACCTGGGACAAGGCCAACGTCTGGGGCAGCCTCCGCGCCGACGTGACCGTGCAGAAGGGCGAGAACCTGTTCCCCCGTATCGACAGCGACCAGGCCCTCCGGGAGCTGGAGGCCATGCAGGAGGCCCAGAAGAAGGCCGCCCTGCCCGCCGTGGAGGTGGAGCCTCTGGACACCGAGAGCGTGGATTTCGACACCTTCTGCAAGAATGATCTCCGTGCCGTGAAGATCAAGAACTGCGAGAGCGTGAAGAAGAGCGACAAGCTCCTGAAGTTCACCCTGGACGACGGCTCCGGCACCGACCGGATCATCCTCTCCGGCATCCGGAAGTTCTATGAGCCGGCGGACCTCATCGGCAAGACGGCGGTGGCCATCGTGAACCTGCCGCCCCGGAAGATGATGGGCCAGCTCTCCTGCGGCATGCTGATCTCCGCCGTCCACAAGGAGAAGGGCGAGGAGAAGCTGCACCTGCTGCTGGTGGATGATTCCATCCCCGCGGGTGCCAAGCTGTGCTGAAAGCGGATCGCACCTTGCGGAGGTGAGTCCACCGTCGTGTCTGCCGGTTTCCAGTCCCTGTCCGGGACGTGAAAACCGGGACACTTCCTCGATTCCACCTCGCTGCATCCGCCGCCGGCGGCGCTTCGGTGAAATCCCCGGCGGGTGCCAAGCTGTGCTGATACTTTCGGGCAAAAACTGAGGATTTTGCCCGAGAGAGCTTGCGGCCCACTCCGCGCACTCGCTGCGTTCGCACACTGCGTGGGCCGAGAAGTATTTTTTGCCACGTTCGCGCCGCGGCAAAAAATGATTGCAATTATTCGCACCGTTGGTGCGAAGTCTGCGACGCTATTTTCATGCGTTGAGAATCTGCCAAAAAAGAGGACGCCGGGCATGGCGTCCTCTTTTGGAAAGGAAACGATATGAGCGAGCTGACACTGCTGGTGACCTACACCGCCAAGCCCGGTATGCGGGAGACCTTCCTCCGCTGCCTGGCCGCCAGGGGCATCCCGGAGATGATCCGCGCCGAGGCGGGCTGCCTGCAATACGACTACTATCTCTCCATCGAGAGGGCCGACGAGATCCTGCTCCTGGAGCGGTGGGCCTCGGCGGAAGCCCAGGCAGCCCATCTGGGCCAGCCCCACATGGCCGCCCTCCGGGAGATCAAGGAGCGGTACGTGGAAGCCACCGCCCTCCGGAAGCCGGGGGAGGTGGACTGATGCTCTTTGACACCCACGCCCACTATGACGACGAGGCCTTTGACGCCGACCGGGATGACGTGCTGTCATCTATGCCCGAAAAAAACGTGGGACTCATCGTCAACCCCGGCTGCACGGTGGCATCCTCCGCCGCGGCGGTGACTCTGGCGGAGCGGTATCCCCACGTGTACGCCGCCGTGGGCATCCACCCGGAGAACTGCGGGGACTTCGTGCCGGAGCACATGGACGAGATCCGGGCCCTGGCCGCCCACCCCAAGGCGGTGGCCATCGGGGAGATCGGCCTGGACTACTACTGGCCGGAGAATCCGCCCAGGGAGCTGCAGCAGGAGGTGCTGCGCCGCCACATGGCTCTGGCGGAGGAGCTGAAACTGCCCGTCATCATCCACGACCGGGAGGCCCACGCCGACAGTCTGGCCATCGTGGGGGAATTCCCGGCGGTGACGGGGGTGTTCCACTGCTTCTCCGGCAGCGTGGAGATGGCCCGGGAGCTGCTCAAGCGGGGCTGGATGCTGTCCTTCAACGGGGCGATCACCTTCAAAAACGCCCGGAAGGCCCCGGAGGTCATCGCCGAGATCCCCATGGACCGCCTCATGATCGAGACGGACAGCCCCTATCTGACGCCGGTGCCCTGCCGGGGCAGGCGGAACGACAGCGGCTACCTCCATCTGGTGGCGGAGAGGATCGCCGGAATCAAGGGCCTTTCCGCCGATGAGGTGGAGCGGATCACCTGGGAGAACGGCAAACGGTTTTTCGGGATCGAGTAAACGGAAAAAGCACCCCGCCGGGGATGAACTGCACCCCATTTGTTAGACAAGTATGGTATACTACTAACAAGTGGGGTGTTGTTATATGCCAAAGGGAATACCAAACAAGAGATACACAGGG
>ONGR01000008.1 GCA_900317425.1 uncultured Eubacteriales bacterium
CATTTCAGCACGGCAAAAAGCCTGGGACGCAATCAGGAGCACTTCCGCTGTGCCAACTACAAATCCGGCCGCGGAAACTGCAAGATCCACTATATCCGGGATGTGGTGCTGGAAAAAATTGTGTTGGCAGCAATCAGTGAATTGGCGGATTTTGTCCGATGCTACGAATCCGTTTTCCTGTTCCTCCTGGCAAAGAAGAATGATTCGCTGCGGCAGAAGAGTTTGCAGGAGACGAAGTCCAAGCTGGCGAGAAGCCAAAAACGTGTGGATGAGATCGACCGGATCATTTCCCGTCTGTACGAGGACAACATCGTCGGAAAGTTGAGTGACGAACGTTTTTCAAAAATGTCGGCTAACTACGAAACAGAGCAGAAGGAACTGGTGCAAACCATCGCGCTCTGTGAGCAGGAATTGCGGAAGGCGGACAAGGCGCAGGTCGATCTCCGTATGCTACTGAAGGGACTGCGGGAGTTTACCGAGGTACGGGAACTGACGCCTACCATCGTGAACACGTTGATCCGCCGTATTGAGGTCCACAACAATGACAAGTACGACGGTCACTGCCATGTAAAAGTGGATATCTATTTTACAGCAGCTGGAATGATTACGCTTCCCACAGAAAAGGAACTGGAAAAGCTGATGGACGAAATTCGCCAAGACCCTCAGCAGTATCGCATAACAGCATAAAAACAGGAATGGTGCAGTCCCGAAAGACTACACCATTCCATACATGTGAAAATACTTCCTTATCCCCCCGGAGCAAAATCCCTCCGGGGTTTCGATTTTGATAATTTTGATGATAGAACAGGTCAGATGCGAACGGCGCTGTCCACCACCACAGCGCGGGCCCGGAGCAGCCGGGTCTCGTGGATGAGCCGCATGACGGGCATCAGCTTTTTGATCTGTTGGATGGGTACACCGTGCTGCTGGGACAGACGCTCGTACTCCGGCTCCACGTCCGCCTCGGTGACGGTGATGTTCTCCCGGCGGATGATCTCCATCATGGCCAGCTCGTAGCGGGCGGCGTATTCGGCCTGGGTGCGGGCCCGGGCGCGGAGATCGTCCATGGTCATGCCGGCCATCTCCAGGTACTGATCCAGCTCCATGCCCTGGGACTGGATGTGGGCGGCCAGCTGGCCGATGAGGCCGGTGAGCTGATCCTCCACCATGGCGTCGGGGAGGTCCACCTCCATGTTGGCGATGACCTGCTCCATCAGCTTGTCGGCGAAGGCGCCCCGGGCCTCGGACTCCTTGCGCTCCAACGCCTGGGCCATGATGGACCGGCGCAGGGCGGCGGCGTCGGCATAGCCCTGGGCTTTGGCAAATTCGTCATCCAGCGCGGGAACGGTATAGCGGACGATGGCGTGGGCCCTGATGTGGAAGGTGGCGTCCTTTCCGGCCAGCTCCGGGGCATATTGGGTGGGGAAGGTGACGCGGATATCCCGCTCCTCGCCCGCGCGGATGCCGGCCACCTGCTCCTCAAAGCCGGGGATGAAGGCGCCGCTGCCCAGCACCAGGGGATACTGCTCCGCCTTGCCGCCCTCAAAGGGCACGCCGTCCACGAAGCCCTCAAAATCCATGGTGACCTGGTCGCCCATGGCGGCCCGGTCCACGTTCTGACTGACGGTGTGGGCGCGGCAGTACTCCTCCATGGCGGCTGTGGTGTCGTCGTCGCTGAGCTCCACGGAGGGATAGACGGCCTTGAGACCCTTGTACTGGCCCAGCTTCACCTCGGGGTAGAGGGTGATGAGGGCGGTGAACAGGTAACCGCCGGGGCCGATGTCGGTGATATTCAGGGTGGGGGCGCCCACCACCATGAGACCCTGGCTGTTGACAGCCTCCGTCAGTGCGGCGGGGAAGGTGGCGTTCACCGCGTCCTGGTACAGGACGTCGGCACCGTGCTTGGCCTCCAGCTGGGATCGGGTCTGGCAGTCCTCAAAGAGTTTTTTGGCATTTTCAAAGGCGGCGTCCAGCGCCTGCTGCCAGACGTCCTGCTCAACGCGGATGGTCAGCAGTACCTGGCGGTTTTCCTTGTCCTCCCGACGGATCATGGTCATGGGTGGTTCCTCCCTTTTTCTTGTTTGACAGATGGATACAGTATACCCAAAGGCGGAGAAATTGGCAACTGTTTTGTGGAAAAGAGGAGATTGCTAACGAATTGTAAATTCTCACCGCGACCATTTGCATTTTGGGAAAGATGTGGTAAAATAAGCGCTAATCGACCACATATCTCCGGAGGAGAAGCATGAAGACCATCATCCAGTATTTCAGGACCCACCGCTACGTGTGGTGGGGACTTTTTGTGCCGTGTTATCTGGCGGCGTTTTTTACCATCGAGCATTTTATCACCGACAACTATTGGGCGACCCAGACCCCCATCGACGACTGCATCCCCTTCTGCAAGTACTTTATCATCGTCTACGACGCCTGGGCGCCGCTGCTGGTGGTGCTGGGCCTGTATTTGATCGTCAAGGATCCGGAGGGCTACCGGCGCTACATGTGGTCGCTGATCTTCACCTACACGGTGTCCACCCTGTTTTGCGTCCTGGTGCCCAATGGCCAGGACCTGCGTCCGGCGGTGGTGGAGGGCGGCGACCTCTTCGCCTGGATCGTGCGGCTGACCTACGCCGCGGACACCAACACCAACGTGTTTCCCAGTGTCCACGTGGTGGGCGTGCTGTCGGCCCTGTTCGCGGTCTATCACACGCCGGGCCTGAGGAAGTGGACCTGGCGCGTGGGTGCCACGGCGCTGGGCGTGGTCATCATCGCCGCCACGCTGCTGGTCAAACAGCACGCCTTCATCGACATCCTGGCCGGACTGGTGGTGGGCGCCATCGGCTACGTGGTGGTGTACGTCATCATCGGCAGGCGGCGGGACAAGCGCATTTCAGAGGAGAAAGCGAGGAACGATCCGGATTGATCGTTCCTTCTTTTTATGCTATGAAAAAATGCAGCAAAAATCCGCTCAAAGATGAGAAAAAACCATACGGCGGCCGGCAACACAGAATTGACGGACGCAGTGGGGCGTGTTACAATAAAAAATGGTGGGCGAACGGGCCTGCCTGCGGTCAGACCGCATTTGGTAATGAAGAAAGGAAAGAGGGATCCAGACATGTATCGAATCGTAAAGAAAGAAGCGCTGAAGCCCACCGTGATCCTCTATGAGATCGAGGCCCCTATGGTCGCCAGAAAGGCCGAGCCGGGCCAGTTCATCATTCTGCGCGTGGACGAGCTGGGCGAGCGCATCCCCATTACGATCCACGATTTTGACCGCCAGAAGGGTACGGTCACCATCATCGTGCAGACCGTGGGTGCCACCACGGAGAAGCTGAGCCACAAGCAGGAGGGCGACTGCCTCCAGGACTTTGTCGGTCCCCTGGGCAAGCCCACCGAGACCGAGGGCAAGAAGAAGGTCTGTGTGGTCGGCGGCGGCGTGGGCTGCGCCATCGCCTATCCCGTGCTGAAGAAGTTCCACGATAACGGAGCCGAGGTCCACGCAGTGGTGGGCTTCAAGAACAAGGATCTGGTCATCCTGGAGGATAAGTTCCGCGAGGCCAGCTCTGTGCTGAAGATCTGCACCGACGACGGCTCCTACGGCCAGAAGGGTCTGGTCACCCAGGCGCTGAAGGAGCTGCTGGACGAGGGCAACCAGTACGACGAGATCTTCGCCATCGGGCCAATGATCATGATGAAGTTCGTCTGCAAGACCACCGAGCCCTACGGCGTGCCCACCACCGTGTCCATGAGCCCCATCATGATCGATGGTACCGGTATGTGCGGCGGCTGCCGTCTGACCGTGGGCGGGGAGACCAAGTTCGCCTGCGTGGACGGCCCCGACTTCGACGGTCACCAGGTGGACTGGGATCTGGCTGTCAAGCGCAACCAGATGTACCGGGAGTTCGAGATGCACAAGCACGAGGAAACCTGCAACTTGTTCAAGAAGGAGGCCAAATAAGATGCCGAATATGAGTCTGAAGAAGAACGAGATGCCCTCCCAGGATCCCAACGTTCGCAATAAAAACTTCCTGGAGGTGGCTCTGGGCTATACCGAGGAGCAGGCCCTGGACGAGGCTGCTCGCTGCCTCAACTGCAAGAACCATCCCTGCGTGGGCGGCTGCCCCGTCAACGTGAAGATCCCCGAGTTCATCAAGAAGATCACCGAGCATGATTTCGAGGGCGCCTACCAGGTGATCCACGAGACCAGCTCCCTGCCCGCCGTGTGCGGCCGTGTCTGCCCCCAGGAGAGCCAGTGCGAGAAGTACTGCATCCGCGGCATCAAGGGTGAGCCCGTGGGTATCGGCCGTCTGGAGCGCTTCGTGGCCGACTGGCATAACGCCCACGTCAACGAGGCTCCTGCCAAGCCCGAGTCCAACGGCCATAAGGTGGCCATCATCGGCTCCGGCCCTGCCGGCCTGACCTGCGCCGGCGACCTGGCCAAGAAGGGCTACGACGTCACCGTGTTTGAGGCTCTGCACCTGGCCGGCGGCGTGCTGGTGTACGGCATCCCCGAGTTCCGTCTGCCCAAGGCCATTGTCCAGAAGGAAGTGGACGGCCTGAAGGCCATGGGTGTGAAGGTGGAGACCAACATGGTCATCGGCCGCGTCTGCTCCATCGACGAGCTGATGGAGGAGTATGGCTTCGAGGCCGTGTTCATCGGCTCCGGCGCCGGCCTGCCCATGTTCATGCACATCCCCGGCGAGAACCTGAAGGGCGTGTATTCCGCCAACGAGTTCCTGACTCGCATCAACCTGATGAAGGCCTACCGCGAGGACAGCGATACCCCCATCATGGATCTGAAGGGCAAGACCGTGGCGGTGGTCGGCGGTGGCAACGTGGCCATGGACGCCGCCCGCTGCTCCAAGCGCCTGGGCGCTGACGTGTACGTGGTGTATCGCCGCGGCATGGAGGAGCTGCCCGCCCGTAAGGAAGAGGTGGAACACGCCATCGAGGAGGGCATTATCTTCAAGACCCTCAATAACCCCGTTCAGATCAACGGCGATTCCGAGGACTGCGTGTCCTCCATGACCTGCATCGAGATGGAGCTGGGTGAGCCGGATGCCTCCGGCCGCCGCCGCCCTGTGGAGAAGGCCGGCAGCGAATTCGAGCTGAAGGTGGACGCCGTTATCATGTCCCTGGGCACCAGCCCCAACCCGCTGATCAAGAGCACCACCAAGGGCCTCGAGGTCAACAAGAAGGGCGGCATCATCGTCAATGAGGACGGCCTCACCAGCCGCGAGGGCGTGTATGCCGGCGGCGATGCCGTTACCGGTGCCGCTACCGTCATCTTGGCCATGGGCGCCGGCAAGCTGGGCGCCAAGTCCATCGACGAGTACCTGAGCAACAAGTAAACGGACAAATACATAACCGTTACGGGGCCTCACCAACAGGTGAGGCCCCTTTTTGCGCAGGATTCCGTCTTGTTTTCAACGGGGCGGTATGGTATAATTTCTAAATTGGAAACGAATGCAAGTGAGGATATCGCTATGAACGAAAAGACCGGCCGGACCCGATCTCTCCTGGGCCGCTTCCTGTCCTATTTCAAAAACCACAGGAAGCTGTTCTTCCTGGATATCAGCTGCGCCTTTATGATCGCCCTGATCGACCTGGCTTTTCCGTTGATCTCCCGCACCGCCATGTACCACTGGCTGCCGGAGCGCAAGTTCACCGTGTTCTTCGGGGCGATGGCCGCCGTGGTGGTGGCGTACATGATCCGCTCCGGACTCAGCTTTGTGGTCAGCTATTGGGGCCACACCTTCGGCATCCGGGTGGAGGCGGATATCCGCCGGGATCTCTTTGCCCACATGCAGGAGCTGGGCTTCGACTTCTATGACCGCAACCGCACCGGCCAGCTGATGAGCCGCCTGACCACCGATCTCTTCGAGGTGACAGAGCTGGCACACCACGGTCCGGAGGATCTGTTCATCTCCGCCGTGACCATCATCGGCGCGGTGATCGTCATGTTTTCCATCCGCTGGGAGCTTGCTCTGGTGGTGATGATCATCGTGCCCAGCCTGCTGGTGCTGGTCATGCGCCGGAGAAAGTGCATGGGCGCGGCGTCCCGGGAGGCCAAGCAGAAGACCGGCACCATCAATGCCGAGATCGAGTCCAGCCTCAGCGGCGTCCGTACCACCAAGGCCTTCGCCAACGAGCAGGAGCAGCAGGAGCGCTTCGACGGCGCCAACGAGGTGTTCAAGACCGCCAAGCGGAATTTCCACAAGGAGATGGGTCTGTTCAACGCCAGCATGGAGTTTCTGGTCACCATCCTGCCTGTGGCGGTGATCTCCGTGGGCGGCTGGCTCATCATGCGGGAGCGGATGAACTACATCGACCTCATCACCTTCAGTCTGTACGTGACCACCTTTGTCACGCCCATCCGCAAGCTGGCCAACTTCGCCGAGATGTTCTCCAACGGCTTTGCCGGCCTCAAACGCTTTGCCGAGCTGATGGACACCCGGCCTACCATCCAGGATGCCCCGGACGCAGTGGATCTGGAGAACGTGAGGGGACAGGTGACGGTGGACCACGTGTCCTTTACCTACGATACCGTCACCGAGGTGCTCCACAACGTGTCGCTGAACGTGGAGGCGGGGGAGACCATCGCCATCGTGGGTCCCAGCGGCGGCGGCAAGAGCACCCTGTGCCAGCTGCTGCCCCGGTTCTATGACGTGACGGCCGGCTCCATTTCCGTGGACGGCCAGGACGTGCGCCATCTGACCCAGCGGTCCCTGCGGCGGAGCATCGGCATCGTGCAGCAGGACGTGTTCCTCTTTGCCGATACCGTGCGGGAGAATATCCGCTACGGCCGGCCCGGCGCCACCGACGAGGAGGTGGCTGAGGCCGCGAAGCGGGCGGAGATCTACGACGACATCATGGCTATGCCAGACGGTTTTGACACCTACGTGGGTGAGCGGGGCACCCTGCTCTCCGGCGGACAGAAGCAACGGGTGGCCATTGCCCGCATCTTCCTGAAGAATCCACCCATCCTGATCCTGGACGAGGCGACCTCCGCGCTGGACAGCGTCACCGAGAGTCGGATCCAGCACTCCTTCGACGAGCTGGCTGCCGGCCGCACCACCCTCATCATCGCCCACCGACTCAGCACCATCCGCAAGGCCCACCGCATCCTGGTGGTCCAGGACGGCGTCATCGCCGAGCAGGGCACCCACGAGGAGCTGTTGGCCCAAAACGGCGCATACGCCAAGCTCTACCACACCCAGAACCTGGGGGAGATCGCATGAGCATGGACAAACGGGAACTGTTGGACCGGGCGGCCCGGGACGGCGAGGAGCGATTGCTGCTGGGCCGGATCTGGGACAAGTACGATCAGTGCCGGAACCGGAATATTCCATCTCATTCCGATTTTTTATCGCCCCAGGAGCAGGCGGCGGCGGAGCGGCTGCTGCACATGCTGGGGGCCGCCGACGGCTTCATCTGGTGGGGCGGCTATGAGAGCGCGGAGCGGCGCCAGCTCCATTTTCTGCCGGACTGGCAGGAGACGCCGGACTACGACGCCATCCGCTGCCTGCGGTGCAGCTTTTATGAGCCGGGGAAGCTGACCCACCGGGACTTCCTGGGCAGTCTCATGGGTCTGGGATTGACCCGGGAGAAGATCGGCGATATACTGGTGTCGGAACATGAGGCGGACGTCCTGGTGTCGGACAGCGTGGCGGATTTCCTGCTGCGGGACTGGACCGCCGCCGGACGGACGGCACTGAAGGTGCAGGAGATCGGCCCGGAGGAACTGACCGTGCCGGTGCAGCAGGTGAAGGAGCTGCGGGACACGGTGTCCTCTCTGCGGCTGGACAGCGTGCTGGCGGTGGGCTTTTCCACCAGCCGGGGCAAGGCGGCCGAGGCCGTTGAGACGGGGCGGGTCCAGGTGAACTGGACCGTGTGTCAGAAGCCGGACAAGCAGGTGGCCGAGGGCGACGTGATCAGCGTGCGCGGCGCCGGAAAATGCCGGCTGACGACGGTGGGAAATATGACGAAAAAGGGCCGTATTTTTATTACGGTGGAGCGATATTTGTAAGTGTTAGGAGATTCTATGGACCAGAAAAAGATTGACCGTATCAATGAGCTGGCCCACAAGGCCAAGACGGCGGCAGGGCTGACGGCCGAGGAGATCCGGGAGCGGGACGTCCTGCGCCGGGAATACATCGACTCGGTGGTGGGCAACCTGCGCCGGGAACTGGAACACACCTACGTGGTGGATGCGTACGGCAACAAGTGGAAGCTGAAGGGGAAGGGAGGCTTGAAGTCCTGATGGAATATCATTACGGCGGCGGAAATTACACCAATGATAACAACAAGAAGCCGGGGGGCAGCGGGGATTTCCTGTCCTGGGCCCTGATCGCCGTCTTCTTCCTCACGGGCCTCTGGCCCCTGGGCCTGTTTCTGCTGATCTCCAAGCTGTCCGACGGCAGCGGGAAGAAGAAACGCAGCTACGGCCGGACCACGACGGGCAGACCGGCTGTCGCCAACTCCACCCAGCAGAATACTGCCTCCGAGGCGGATAAGACCAGGAGCAAGGCCGCCAGCGCCATGGCCAATATGACCAAGACGCCCCAGTACGGCGAAAAGGGCAGCCGGATCATGACCATCATCGGCGCTATCCTGTCTGCCATCGGCGCCCTGGCGCTGATCGACGGGATCAGCGATGCCGCCATGTACGGCAGCTTCTGGTACGTCATGGAAGACATCTTTTTCTCCACCGGCATGCTGGCCGGCGGCCTCGGACTGCTGCTGGGCGGCTGGGGCATGAAGCGCCGTGCCCGGCGCTTCGCCAAATATCTGGCCGCCGCCGGCAAGAAGGACGCCATTGACATCAACCGTATGGCGGAGGTGGCGGAGGTCAGCGAGCGCAAGGCGGAGAAGGACCTGGAGATCATGGTGGAGAAGGGCCTGTGGGGCCCGGAGGCCTACGTGGACAACAGCAACGATATGCTCTTCCGGACCCAGGCTGCCGCGGCGGAGTATTTCCAGAGAAAGGAGAAACCCGGCACCTTTACCGCCCCCATGCAGGCGGAGGAGGGGTTCTCCGGCATGCTGCGGAATATCCGGCGGGCCAACGACCGTATCGCCGATCCGGTGCTTTCCGCCAAGATCGACCGTCTGGAGGAGATCACCGGGCGGATCTTCAAGGCCATCGAGGACGATCCCAGCCGCCGGGAGAAAGCGGGTACCTTCCTCAACTACTATCTGCCCACCACCCAGAAGCTGCTGGACAGCTACGCCGACTTTGAGGAGGCGGGCGTCAGCGGCGCCAATCTGAGCCAGGCCAAGGCCCGGATCGAGAAGACCATGGACAACATCGTGGCCGGCTTCGAGCACCAGTTGGATCAGCTCTACCAGGCCGACGCCATGGACGTGGACAGCGATATCCGGGTCATGGAGACCATGCTCCGCCGGGACGGCGCCAGCGTGGAGGACGACTTCGGCCTGAACGGCGGCACCGCCGTCCAGGAGTGGGAGCAGGAATAATCACATCGAATGGACGACAGGCTGTATCGGGAGGGAAACTCCCTCCGATACGGCCTGTTATACTTATTATAAAAGAAAGTCTTGCAAAACCACAGGAAATAGTTTACAATGCAGAGCATATCAAGGGGAGAGGGGGAATCGGAAATGGCGGAGAGAATCGTCAGCCGGAGCAATCCATTGATGAAGCACGTCCGCATGCTGGCTGCCTCGGGCACCTATCGCCGTCAGCAGAGCCAGTTCCTGTGCGACAGCCCCAAGCTGCTGGAGGAGGCCCTGCGGTGGAACGCCAACCTGGAGACGGTGGTCTGCACCGAGCCGGACAGTCTGCCCCCCTTGCCGGAGGACGTGCGCTGCGTGGAGGTGCCGCGGGACGTGATGGAGGCCATCTCCCCCGTGAAAACGCCCCAGGGCGTCTTGTTCGTCTGCACCATGCCCCGGCAGGACTTGCCGGAGAAGCTGGACGGGCGGCGCTACGTGGTACTGGACGGCGTCCAGGATCCCGGCAACGTGGGCACCGTGCTGCGCACGGCAGACGCCTTTGACGCCGACGGCCTCCTGCTGCTGCCCGGCTGCGCCGACCCCTACAGTCCCAAGACCATTCGGGCATCCATGGGAGCGATTTTCCGCCGTCCGGTGTGGCAGGGCACGGCCGGTGAGATGAGTGCCCTTCTCCGCCGCAGCGGCTTGAGGCTCTACGGCGCCGCCCTGCGGCAGGATACGGTGGACGCCCGCACCGTCAGCTATGACGGCGCGGCGATTGCCATCGGCTCCGAGGGGCGGGGGCTCAGCGAAGAGGTACTGGCCCTTTGCGACGCCACGGTGAAGATCCCCATGAGCCAGCGGTGCGAATCGCTGAACGCGGCCATGGCGGCGACGATCCTGTTGTGGGAGGCGTATCGGTGATGGCGGCTTTGAAGTACTGGATCTGGCTTTCATCTCTTCCGGGATTGAGCAATCGGAGCAAATTGCAGCTTTTGGAGCATTTTTCCTCACCGGAGGAGGTATACTACGCTGATGCGGAGGCTGCCATGACGGCGGGATTGAGCCGGGATCAGGCGGAGCGCATCGCGGACAAATCCATGGAACGGACGGAGCGGATCCTGGTCAGCTGCGGCAGGCAGGAACTGTTCGTGGTGACCATGGAGGACGCGGCCTATCCCAACCGGCTGCGGAACATCTACGACCCGCCGGTGCTGCTGTACGGACGGGGCGCCATGCCCCTCTTTGACGAGGAGGCCGCCATCGCCGTGGTGGGCACCCGAAAGGCCACACCCTACGGTACCCATGCCGCCGAGGAACTGAGCTACCAGATGGCCCGGGAGGGCGCGCTGGTGGTATCCGGCATGGCAAAGGGCATCGACGCCGCGGCCCACCGGGGCACGCTCCGAGCCGGCGGATTTACGGCGGCCGTATTGGGCGGCGGCGTGGACGTGGTGTATCCCGAGTCCAACCGGCGGCTCTATGAGGACATCGCCGCCACCGGTGTGCTGCTGTCGGAGTACGCGCCGGGCAGCGAGCCGGAGGCCTGGCATTTCCCGGCCCGGAACCGGATCATCAGCGGGCTGTCTATCGCCACATTGGTGGTGGAGGCACCGGAGCGCAGCGGCGCGCTGATCACCGCCAACACCGCACTGGAGCAGGGGCGGGACGTGTTCGCCGTGCCCGGTCCCATTGACGCCGAGGAGAGCCGCGGCTGCAACCAGCTGATCCGCAGCGGAGCGGGACTGGTGGGCTGTGCCTGGGACATCCTGGGCGAGTACGAGAGCCGGTTTCCCCACAAGCTGCGCCGCCGGGGCGGCAAGCTGCCGGATCTGCCCGAGGGCGCGGTGGAGGAGGTGGTGCCGGAGACGGCACAGACCGACGCACTGCCGACGATGACGAAGGAGCAGCAGGACGGCCTGACCGACGATCAACTGCGGGTGATGCAGGTGCTGCGCACCGACCAACCCCTGTTGACGGACGAGGTGGCGGAGCAGACGGAACTGCCCGTGCGGCGGGTGCTCTCGGCACTGACAGTTTTGGAAATTGACGGCTTTGCCCGCCAGAGCGGCGCCCGCTGCTTTGTGCGCACGGTGGAGCTTTATCAGGAGGAACAGTAACTATGGCAAAAAAGGCTGACAAGAATCTCGTGATCGTGGAGTCCCCGGCCAAGGCCAAGACCATCGGCAAATACCTGGGGCCGGATTACGAGGTAAAGGCCTGCATGGGCCACCTGCGCGATCTGCCCAAGAGCACCATCGGCGTGGACGTGGACAACGATTTTGAACCCAACTACCGGCCCATCAAGGGTAAGGAGAATATCATCCGGGATCTGAAGAGAGCGGCTGACGCCAGCGCTACCGTCTATCTGGCAACCGACCCGGACCGGGAGGGCGAGGCCATCTCCTGGCACCTGCAGCATCTGCTGGAACTGGATGAGAAGAAGGCCCGCCGGGTCACCTTCAACGAGATCACCCGCAAGGTGGTCACCGACAGCATTGCCCGGCCCCGGTCCATCGACCAGGATCTGGTGGACGCACAGCAGGCACGCCGCCTGCTGGACCGCATCGTGGGCTATCAGATCTCCCCGCTGATGTGGAAGAAGATCCGCCGCGGCCTCAGCGCCGGAAGGGTCCAGAGCGTGGCGGCCCGGATGGTGGACGACCGGGATCGGGAGATCGAGGAGTTCCAGCCCAAGGAGTACTGGACTCTGGACGCCCACCTGCAAAACCAGGCCGGCGCCGCCTTCACCGTCCGCTATCACGGCAAGAACGGCAAGAGGTACGAACCCGCCTCCCGGGAGGAGGTGGAGGCCCTGGAGCAGGAGCTGCGGCAGCTGCCCTTTACCGTGGGCAGCGTGAAGCGCTCTGACAAGCAGCGCTCCCCGGCACCTCCCTTTACCACCTCCACCATGCAGCAGGAGGCATCCCGCAAGCTGAACATGACGCCCCGGCGCACCATGGCCATCGCCCAGCAGCTCTATGAGGGCGTGGATATCACCGGCGAGGGCACCGTGGGCCTCATCACCTATATGCGTACCGACTCCCTCCGCATTTCGACGGAGGCCCAGCGGGACGCCCGGGCCTTTATCGACGGCCGCTACGGCCCGTCCTACCGCCCCAACACCTACCGCCAGTTCAAGGCCAAGGCCGGGGCCCAGGATGCCCACGAGGCCATCCGGCCCAGCAACGTGGCCCTGACGCCGGAGCAGGTCAAGGACGATCTGACCGGCGAGCAGTACCGGCTGTATCGACTGATCTGGAGCCGCTTCCTGGCAAGCCAGATGGCCAACGCCGTCTACGACAGCGTCAACGTGGAGGTAAATGCCGGCAAGCACGATCTTCGGGCCAGCGCCAGCACGCTGAAATTTGCCGGCTATACCGCCGTGTACGAGGAGAGCCGGGACGAGGAGAAGGAGGAGAAGGAGCTGTCCCTGCCGGAGCTTCATGAGGGCGAAGCCGTTGCCCTCCGGGGCTTTGAGCCCGGCCAGCACTTCACCCAGCCCCCGGCGCACTACACCGAGGCTACCCTCATCCGCGCGCTGGAGGAGCAGGGTATCGGCCGGCCCTCCACCTATGCCCCCACCGTGTCCACCATTCTGGACCGGGGCTACGTGAAGAAGGAGGGCAAGTACCTGTGCATCACCAATCTGGGCCGGGCTGTGACGGGCTGGATGGAGAAGTATTTCTCCGACATCGCCGACACCAAGTTCACCGCCCACATGGAGCAGATGCTGGACAGCGTGGAGGAGGGTCAGACCCCCTGGAAAGAGGTCCTGCGGAGCTTCTACGGTGACTTTACCGACGATTTGGCCAAGGCCGGCGAGAGCGAGTACGTGAAGATCCCCGCCACCGTCAGCGACGAGATTTGCCCCGTCTGCGGCCGCAATCTGGTGGAGAAGGACGGCAAGTTCGGGCCCTTCCTGGCCTGCCCCGGCTTCCCGGAGTGCAGCTTCACCATGCCGCTGGTGGTCCAGATGCCGGGCCGCTGTCCCAAGTGCGGCGGACGGCTGATGAAGCGCACCGGCGTCAGCAAAAAGAGCGGCAAGCAGTACACCTACTACTGCTGCGAGTTCACCAACAACCGGGGCGGCAACGCCACCTGCGACTTCATGACCTGGGACGTGCCGGTGAAGGATGACTGCCCCGCCTGCGGCAAGACCATGTTCAAGCGGGCCGGCCGCGGCTACAAGCGGCCCTTCTGCATCAATCCCGACTGCAGCAACTTCCTGCCCGAGGATAAGCGGGGCTACTACAAGAAGCCCGACGAGACGGCGGAGACCGCCGAGAAGAAACCGGCGAAGAAAACGACCGCCAAAAAGACCGCCGCAAAGAAGACGGCAACGAAGAAGACCACAACGAAGAAGAACACCACCAAAAGGAACAAGAAGGACGAAGCATGAGCCACGTAACAGTGATCGGCGCGGGCCTTGCCGGCAGCGAATGCGCCTGGCAGCTGGCCCAGCGGGGCGTACAGGTGACCCTGCGGGAGATGAAGCCCGTCAAGACCACCCCCGCCCACACAACGGAATATTTCGCGGAGCTTTGCTGCTCCAACTCCCTGCGCTCGGATCAGTTGGAGAACGCCGTGGGCCTTCTGAAAGAAGAACTGCGGCGGCTGGACAGCCTCATCATCCGCTGCGCCGATGCCACCCGCGTTCCCGCCGGCGGTGCGCTGGCCGTGGATCGCCACGGCTTTGCCCGGATGGTGACGGAGGAGATCCGTAACCATCCCAACATCACCGTGGTGCCCGGCGAGGTCACCGAGATCCCGGAGGGCGACGTGGTCATCGCCTCCGGCCCCCTGACCTCAGACGCCCTGGCGGCGCGGCTCCAGGAGTTGTTCGGCGAGGGCAACACCCTGAATTTCTTTGACGCGGCGGCGCCTCTCGTCGCCTTTGACAGCGTGGATATGGACAGCGCCTATTTTGCCAGCCGCTACGACAAGGGCACCCCGGACTACATCAACTGCCCCATGAACGAAGAGGAGTACAAGGCATTCTGGAAGGAACTGTGCTCGGCCCAGGAGGCGGAGGTCCACGGCTTCGACGACGGCGGTGTCTTTGAGGGCTGCATGCCGGTGGAGGTCATGGCCCGCCGGGGCGAGGATACCCTGCGCTTCGGCCCCCTGAAGCCCAAGGGCCTGCCCGACCCCAAGACGGGCCGGGACCCCTACGCGGTGGTGCAGCTGCGCAAGGACAACGCCGACGGCACCATCTACAATCTGGTGGGCTTCCAGACCCACCTGAAGTGGCCGGAGCAGAAGCGGGTGTTCTCCATGATCCCCGCCCTGCGCAACGCCAGATACCTGCGCTACGGCGTCATGCACCGGAACACCTACCTGGATTCCCCCCGGCTGCTGGATCGGTACTACCGGCTGAAGAAGGAACCCCGCATCGCCTTTGCCGGCCAGATGACCGGCGTGGAGGGCTACGTGGAGTCCTGCGCCAGCGGCTTCCTGGTGGGCGTGGAGACGGCCCGGCGTCTGGCCGGGAAAGAGCCCGTCAACTTCCCGCAGGAGACCGCTATCGGCGCGCTGGGCCTCTACGTCAGCAACGAGAGCGTGGGGGATTTCCAGCCCATGAACATCAATTTCGGCATCATTCCCCAACTGGGTTACCGGGTGAAGGGGAAGCGCAACAAAAATGCGGAGCTCTCCAGGCGGTCGCTGGAGATCATTGAGAATTTGAAAGCGGAGGTCATGGACCGATGAAAATTATTGTTGACGCCATGGGCGGCGACAACGCCCCTCTGGAGATCGTAAAGGGCGCGCTGGCGGGCCAGAAGCGCTGGGGCGTGGACGTCACGCTGACCGGTGACACGGTGGCCATCCTCAAGGCCCTGGAGGAGTGCGGACAGAAGGAACTGCCCCACGGCATGGAGATCGCCCACACCACCGAGACGGTGGAGATGTGCGACGATCCGGCTACGGTGTTCCGCCGCAAGAAGGACAGCTCCATGGGCGTGGCCCTGCAGATGCTGCGGGACGGCAAGGGCGACGCGGTGGTATCCGCCGGCTCCACCGGCGCGCTGCTCACCGGCGCCACCCTGATCACCAAGCGGGTGCGGGGCATCCGCCGGGCGGCCATGGCGCCGGTCATCCCCACCACCACCGGCAAGGCGGTGCTTATCGACTGCGGCGCCAACGCCGAGTGCACCCCGGAATATCTGGTGCAGTTTGCGTACTTAGGCAGCTTCTATGCCAAGCGGGTCCTGGGACTGGACAATCCCCGGGTAGGCCTTTTGAACATCGGCGCCGAGGACAGCAAGGGCACCGATCTCCAGAAGGAGACGCTCCAATGGCTGCGTCAGGCCGGCGAGGCGGGCCACCTGAACTTCATCGGCAATATCGAGGCCAAGGAGGCCATCAAGGGCGGCTGCGACGTCATCGTGGCGGACGGCTTCTCCGGCAATATCATGCTCAAGAGCCTGGAGGGCACCGGCTCTCTGGCCGGCAGCGCCATCAAATCCATCTTCAAGAAGAACCTGCTGACCAAGCTGGCGGCGCTGCTGGTGATGCCGGGCCTCAACGAGTTCCGCGCCATGATGGACCCCAACAAGGTGGGCGGCACGGCCTTTATCGGCATCTCCAAGCCGGTGATCAAAGCCCACGGCTCCTCTAACGCCGAGGCCATTGAAAACGCTATCGGTCAGGCGAAGCAATTTGCCGAGAGCGGGCTCATTGCCGACATCGAGGCCAACGTGGAGCTCATGAAGGTGGAAAAAGAAGAAATCGGAAAATAGCTATTGACACGGCTTGCCAATTGCCGTATTATTTTCCAAGATAAAACGGCGAAAGGAGGGATACCCTCATGACGATGGAGGAAATCTTCAAGAAGATGCAGGGTCTTATTGCCGAGCAGTTCGCTATGGAGCCCGAGGAGATCACCACGGACAGCTCTTTTATGGACGATCTGGGCGCCGACAGCGTGGATCTGGTGGAGCTGGTGATGGCCATGGAAGAGGAGTTCGACATTGGCGAGATCGCAGAGGAGGACCTGATGGAGCTCAAGACCGTGGGCGACTGCGTCCGCTATCTGAACGGCAAGCTCAACGACTGATCAGAAAAACGATAACGATCAACATTTGAAAAAAGCGACCCCGCTGAAAGGCGGGGTTTCCTTTTTCAGCTGTGGAGAAAGGACAGACTATGGAAACATTGGAGGAACGGCTGGGTTACACGTTCCGGAATAAGGCCCTGCTCCGGGGGGCCATGTATCACAGCTCCTACGCCAACGAGCACCGGGGCAGCGACATCCAGAGCAACGAGCGGCTGGAATTCCTGGGCGACGCGGTGCTGGGCCTGGTGGTAGGCGAGCATTTGTTCCGCACCCATCCCGACGCGCCGGAGGGCGATCTGACCCGGATGCGGGCAGCCCTGGTGTGCGAGGAGAGCCTGCACGAGGTGGCCCAGAGCCTGGGCCTGGGCCAGTATCTGAAGCTGGGCCGGGGCGAGGAGAGCGGCGGAGGACGCCGGCGGCCCTCCATCCTGGCCGACGCCACGGAGTCCGTGTTCGCCGCGGTGTATCTGGACGGAGGCATGGAGGCCGCCAGGAGCCTGATCCACCGGGTACTGCTGGATGAGAACCGGGAGGAGGCTGTGGAACGCCGGCGGAAGGACTACAAGACCGCGCTGCAGGAAGTGGTGCAGCGCAAGTCCAACCAGGTGCTGCGCTATGAGCTGGTGGGCTCCGCCGGACCCGATCACGCCAAGGTGTTCACCGCCTGCGTGACGCTGAACGGACAGCCCATTGGACTGGGTACCGGACACAGCAAGAAGGAGGCCGAGCAGGACGCCGCCAGGACAGCCCTGGAGCAGATGAACAGAGAGGAATAATTGCTGCGGCTCTCCGCTCCCACCGGGGCGGGGAGCCGTTTGCCGCTTTTGCGGGAAATAAAGGTGGCATTTTTCGGTAAGCCGTGGTATAATTATTTGATATAATAGAGAAGTATCGGCAAAGGGAACTACTTGCCCGCTGCCGGTGGGAATTTGGCAAGACAGGAGAAGATCGATATGTCAGTTTTTACATCCATTCTGCTGGGACTGATCCAGGGTATCGCGGAGTTTCTGCCCATTTCCAGCTCCGGCCATTTGGCCATCGCCCAGAATCTGCTGGGCCTGAACGCGGAGATCCCGGAGTTTTTTGACGTGCTGCTCCATCTGGGCACGCTTCTGGCGGTATTCGTGGCCTATTGGCAGGATATCAAGGACATGGTGCGGGAGTTCTTCAGCGGCGTGAGCGACATTGCTCACCACAGAACGCCCACCCCGGTACCCCCGGCCCGCCGGCTGATCCTGCTGATCATCATCGGCACACTGCCCCTGTTTGCGGTGCTGCCCATCCACAAGAAGGTCCAGGGACTGTCCAACAGCATGGGCTTCATCGGCGGAGCGCTGATCGTCACCGGCTTTTTGCTGTTCGCCTGCGATTTGATCCGCAAGGGCCGCAAGGACGAGCGCACCGCCACCTGGCTGGACGCCGTGATCGTGGGTGTGGGCCAGGCCATTGCCACCATGCCCGGCATCTCCCGCTCCGGCATGACCATCACCGCCGGCTGCTTCACCGGCTTTGAGCGCCGTTTCGCCGTGCGCTTTGCCTTCCTGCTGTCCATCCCCGCGGTGCTGGGCGCCAATATCCTGAGCCTGAAGGACGCTCTGGAGGTCGGCATCGACTGGAGCCAGGTGCCGGTGTATCTGGTGGGCGTGATCGTGGCAGCGGTGACGGGCTACCTGTGCATCCGCCTGCTGAAGATGATCGCCGATAAGGGCCGCTTCGGATCCTTCGCCTATTACTGCTGGGCCGTGGGCGTGGTGACCCTGGTGATCGGCACCATCAACCGTTAGGTGAGGAAACGTATGGCAACGAAACAGAAGAAAAGCAATACAAGCAAAAAGGGCAAACCGGCGCCCCGAAAGAGGAGTGCGCCGCCTCCCAAGCCGGCCTATAACGCCGCCGCACGGCTGGTGGGCGGGCTGATCTGCCTGCTGCTGGCCCTGTGTGTGCTGGTCAGCTACTTCCGGGCGGACGCCCTGTTCCTGGCCTTCTTTGCCAAGCTGCTCAAGGGCCTTTTCGGCTACGGCTACTACCTGGCCATGGTGGTGCTGGCGGCTGTGGGCATCATCCAGATCGGCCACGGCGGCCGCCCGGTGGCCCTGCGGACTACCTGCGCGCTGCTGCTGGTGCCCCTGCTGGGCAGCCTGCTGCACCTGCTGCTCAGCCATGCCGGCTATACCCCCGGCGTGGACATGGTCAAGTCCCTGTGGGCCGATGGCCAGGCGGTGATCGGCGGCGGCCTGGTGTCCGGCGCCATCGCCGTGGGACTGAAGGCGGTGTTCGGCAAGGTCATCTCCGCCATCATCCTGATCGTGCTGCTGCTGGCTGCCCTGATGGGCGCGGCCCACCTGACGCTGGCGGATGTGCAGTCCGCCATCCGGGAGCGGGAGCAATATGACGAGGACGAGGATGAGGACGAGATCCCCGATCAGATCCCCGTATCCCCCCGCCAGAGGGCCATTGAGTCCGGGCCGCGGCGTCCCCGCCGCCCGGTGATCGACTTCCCGCTGGATGATGAGACTCAGCCTCTGCCGGAGAAGAAACCGGCCGAGCCTGTGGTCACGGAGCTGGATCCTCCCGAGAAGAAGAGCTTCTTTACCCGCAAGAGCGCGGAGGTCCGCACCCCCGCCGAGGTGCTGGATCCCACCCAGGCACAGCAGGAGGACAAGCCCCCCGTGGAGGAGAAGAAGCCCCGCCGCCGGAAGGAGAAGGAGATCTCTCCGGAGGATGTGGCCGCCGCCACCGAACAGGTGACCAAGGAGATCGAGGAGAAGCAGAACACCGAGGAGGAGACGTATCAGTATCCCCCCATCACGCTTCTGGATGAGAACAACACCAACAACGTCACCGAGGTGGGTGCCGAGCTGCGCAACAACTCCCGCCGTCTGGCGGAGACCCTGCGCTCCTTCGGCGTGGACGCCACCGCCGGCGAGGTGGTCCACGGGCCCAGCGTGACCCGGTACGAGTTCACCCTGGACCAGGGCGTAAAGCTCAGCAAGATCACCAATCTGTCCGACGATATCGCCCTGGCCCTGGGCGCCAGCGGCGTCCGCATCGCCCCCATCCCCAACAAGATCTCCGTGGTGGGCATCGAGGTGCCCAACAAGGCCGTGACAGCCGTCCGCATCCGGGACGTCATCGAATCCCGGACCTTCACGGAGCATAAGTCCCGGGTGGCCTTCTCCGTAGGCAAGGATATCGGCGGCAACAACATCGTGGGCGACATCTCCCGTCTGCCCCACGTGCTGATCGCCGGCACCACCGGCTCCGGTAAGTCCGTCTGCACCAACTCGCTGATCATCAGCCTGCTGTATAAGTCCACGCCCGACGAGGTGCGGTTCATCATGGTGGACCCCAAGATGGTGGAGCTGGCCCCCTACAACGGCATCCCCCATCTGCTGATCCCGGTGGTCACCGATCCCAAGAAGGCCGCCGGCGCCTTGCAGTGGGCGGTGTTCGAGATGATGAAGCGCTACAAGATCTTCTCCGAGAAGGGCGTGAAGGATCTGGCGGGCTTCAATGCCCTGGCCGAGACCGACCCGGAGCTGAAGAAGCTGCCCACCGTGGTGGTGGTCATCGACGAGCTGGCCGACCTGATGCTGGTGGCGGCCAAGGAGGTGGAGGAATCCATCTGCCGCGTGGCCCAGATGGGCCGTGCCGCCGGCATGCACCTGGTGATCGCCACCCAGCGACCCTCCGCCGACGTGATCACCGGATTGATGAAGGCCAATATCCCCAGCCGCATCGCCTTCGCGGTGGCCTCCTCTCTGGAGAGCCGCATCATTCTGGACACCACCGGCGCCGAGAAGCTGGTGGGCAAGGGCGACATGCTGTACTTCCCCCTGGGTATGCAGAAGCCCCTGCGGGTGCAGGGCTGCTTCATCACCCCGGAGGAGATTGAGCGTGTGGTGGCCTTCGTGAAGCAGAGCGGCGAGGCCAACTACGACCAGGGCGTCATCGACCAGATCGACGCCGCCATCAAGAAGGACGAGAAGGGCAAGGGCAGCAGTGCCGCCGCCGAGGAGGACGCCGCCGACGGTGACGGCGACGAGCTGCTGCCCGCCGCCGTGGACGTGGTGCTGGAGGTGGGACAGGCCTCTGTCTCCATGCTGCAGCGCCGGCTGAAGCTGGGCTATTCCCGCGCCGCCCGTCTGGTGGACCAGATGGAGGAGCGGGGCATCGTAGGCCCCTTCGAGGGCTCCAAGCCCCGCCAGCTGCTGATCACCAAGGCACAGTGGCAGGAGATGCAGATGAAGAACAGCGGCGTGCAGGAGGAGCCGGAGCCGGAGATCGACCGCTACGGCACCATCCGCGACGTGTTCGAGAGCCACGACGCGCTGGATTGAGAAAAAGACACAATAGACGCGCAAGAGCCGCGGTACCAACGGTACCGCGGCTCTTTTTATATGGGTCAATCCTTTGGTTTGAAACCGCCCCAGGAGGCAAGATCCTGCCCCTTTTCCGAGAGGAAGATAGCGTCATCCCGGAGAGAGATGTCAAAGAAGTGTTCCTCGCCGTCCTGGGTCACGCCCTTGACCACCAGCTTGCCGTTCCGATGGACAAAGGAGAGATTGTACCAGTCGGTGTGAAAAATGTTGGCGTACTCCAGTTGGCTGTCCGCCTGAGCGGCCATGGTGAAGGTGAAGAGACCAGAGGTTGGGCCCATGCCTAGGGTGCAGTACTCCTCGATGCCGTCGCCGTCAATGTCGTATCGCTCGGCGCCGTAGAAGTCGTCGAAGCGGAAGCCGTTGGAGACAGGGTAGAGTGTGGACAGTGTCAGGGTATGATCCTCCAATTCGAACTGCAGCGGTGCGGTGTTGTTGATCACCGCCAGGCAATAGTCCACCGCCGTGACCTTGCCGTCCTCGGTCACCGGGAGGGCCGATACGTTCACCTCGGTGCTCCGGGGGTTGGCGATATTGGGGGCGTGCCAGGCCAGATGGAAGGAGTCGGACCGGGGGCTGCCGTCCGTATCCAGGTCCTGGGGCGTCCAGACCGCCGTCTGGCCCGGCGAGAGCCGGACGGTGCCGGCGATGGTGCTGCCGCCGTTGCCGCTTGACATGATGTATTCGGGCAGGGTGCCAACGTCGAAGGCGCCGGAGGTGTAGCTGAGATCCAGGTCGTCGTAGAAGAACGCCGCATGGATGGTCAGCGCGGCCTGGGGCTTGCCGTCCTCATAGGGGCAGCGCCACACCAGGGGCGTGTCGGGCAGCACCTGCCGCAGGAACGCCTCCAGCTCGGGGGAGTGGATCCAGGTCTGCTGATGCCGAAATGTCAGCAGTACGTACCCGGAACGGGACAGGGAGGCTGTCCCCAGGGACAGGGAAGCCCACCCCTTGGGGAAGTAGAGGCTCCAGCCGTTGGGATTTCCCACCTGTGCGCCGCCGTCGGTCAGTTGATTTTCCGACAGGCCGTTCAGCAGGGACGCCAGCTCCTTGCGCTGGCCATCGGACAAGGGGGTATTGTAGGAGGTGATGCCGGATTGATTGTAGCTGACCATGATCTCGCTGCCGATGAGATTGCCGGAGCGGCGGGTGCGGAGCCACTGTTCCCCGGTTTTCACCGGTGGATCGGTGAGGAAGCATACAGCGGTGACGATCAGAGCAATGGCGGCGATCACGGCTACCCAGAAGGCGGGCTTTCGGTAGCGGAGGACGTTCCTGATGCGCCCGCCCACGCCGGTCTCACCAAAGGCCACCGGGCAGGGTGCCACGGACCGGCGGGGCGAAGCACAGCGGAGCAGGGCGCTGGAATAGCGTTTGCGGCCCTCAGTATCCAGCTGGCGGATGACCCGCTCGTCGCAGGCGTATTCCAGATCCCGGCAGAAGAGGAAGTAGGCCACCCACAGCAGGGGGTGGAACCAGTGGACGGCCAGCAGCAAGAACGCCAGCACCTTCCACACATGGTCGCCCCGGGCGATATGGGCCCGCTCGTGGGCCTCTACCTGCTGGAGCGTCTCCTCATCCAGGCGGAAGGGGAGATAGATCCGGGGACGGAACAAGCCCAGCACAAAGGGGGAGTCCACCCACTCGCTCTGCCACAGATTGTCCCGCAGCCGCACGGCGGTGCGAAGGTGGGAGCGCATGTGGAGATACGTGCCCAGACAGTAGAGCAGCAGGACAGCCATACCCGTCAGCCAGATCACAGACAGCACGTCCGTGACCTGAATGGCCGTGCCGGCGGGGGCGGTGACGCCCTCAAAGTAGTGACTCTGCATATAGTCGGAGACCTGGCTGTTCACCGCCGGGATCCCGGTCTGGACCACCGGATGACCGGCTTGGACGGTCTCCGGGACCACCGCCTGGGTGGTGGGCAACAGGCTGGCCGGACTCTCAATGGAGAAGGGCAGCAAAAGCCGCACCGCCACGGCGGCCCACAGCAGACAGTGGACGGACCGGGGTGCCCGGCGCAGCAGCTGCCGCAGGATGATGACCGCCAGCACCAGCCACCCGGCGGTGACGGCCCGATTCACAAAGCCGAGAAAGATCGTGTTCATGTTCACCCCTCCTCGTAGGCGTCGATCATCCGCCGCAGGGCGGCGATATCCTCCTCGCTGAGCTTTTCCCGGCGGGTAAAGGCCGCCACGAAGGCGGGCAGGGAACCCTCAAAGGTCTTCTCCACCAGCTCGTCGATCTCGGCGGATTGGACCTCCTCCTTACTGACCAGAGACGTCACCACGGCATGCTCGTTTTTCAACACACCCCTCTCCGCCAGACGGCGGATCACCGTGTAGGTGGTGGCCTTGGACCAGCCCAGCTTCTCCTTGCACAGGCGGACCAGCTCCGTGCTGTTCACCGGCTCATGCTCCCACAGGATGAGGCAGAACCGGTATTCGCTCTCAAAGATCTTCGGTGCAGCCATAGGCAACTCCTTTCCTCAAAAAGGTTGAAACCATTAAACCTCTTGCTGCGTTGAGTTTAACAGATTAAACCTCTCCTGTCAACAGGGAAAGAGAAAATTTTTCGCTGTTGCCGGAAACGGGGCAACGGCGGATCAACAAATCCCCCTTTTCACGCTATTTACAGAGGGGAAAGGAGGTGAGAGCAATGGACAAGCTGATGATCCTGTCGCAGATCTGCTCCTGTGTCACCGGCATTGCGGCGGCGGTGCTGCTGCTGGTGAGGCCGGTGCGGGACTGGGTCACCGGGGCCAACCGGCTGCGGGAGGGACAGAAGAGCCTGCTGCGCAGCAGCATGCTGCGGACCTATTACCGCAACCGGGAGAGCAAGACTATCCGGCAGTATGAATTTGAGAATTTCCACCTGGAGTATCGGGCCTACAAGGCGCTGAAGGGCAACTCCTTTATCGACAGGATCTGGGAGGAGGTGCGCCGGTGGTCGGTGGTCTCGTAACAGGCACCGGGGAGGCGGCCGGGGCATATGGTGAGAATGGGGCGGTACACAAAAGAAAACCCGCCGCAGGGCGGGGGAGAGGAAGGAAGCATATGAGCAAGAAGTGGTTTCGCGCGGCGGCTATCCGCGCTGTCAGGACCGTGGCCCAGGCGGCGGTATCTCTGATCGGTGTGGGCGCCGTGATGAGTGACGTGGATTGGCTGACGGTGGCCAGCGCATCGCTGCTGGCGGGGATTCTGTCCCTGTTGACCAGCGTGGCGGGCCTGCCGGAGGTGGACGAAGGAGATACGGGGACAGAAGACAGAGGAGGTGTGTTCCCCGGTGAAAACGTTTGGCATTGATATCTCCCGCTGGCAGGGGGATTTCAATTTGAAAAAGGCCGTGTCCGAGGGGGTGAAGTTCGTCATCCTCAAGGGCGGCGGCGGAGACGACGGGCTGTACGTGGACGGCAGATTTGCCGACAACTACCGCAAGGCCAAGGCCCTGGGCCTGCCGGTGGGCTGCTACTGGTTCAGCAGGGCACTGACAGAGGAGGAGGCCGAAAAAGAGGCGGCCTATTTCTATGACAACGTCTGCAAGGGCCGGCAGTTTGAGCTGCCGGTCTATATGGACGTGGAGAACCGGACGCAGCTGGCGGTGGGCAAACGGAAACTGACGGATATCGTAAAAACATGGTGCCGGGAGCTGGAAAAGCACGGAATGATGCCGGGAATTTACAGCTCTCTGTCGTATTTTTCCACCTATTTTTACGACAGCGAGCTGACGGCTTACCCCCACTGGGTGGCGTCCTGGAGCAGATCGTGCTCTTACCGGCCGGAGAGCTGCTTCGGCATGTGGCAGTTCGGCGGGGAGACCAATCTCATCCGCAGCAACAAGGTGGCCGGTGTGGTCTGTGATCAGGACTATATGCTCATCGACTACCCTGCCCTCATCAAAAAAGCGGGAAAGAACGGCTTTGCGCCGGCAGGTGATCAGCATACGCCCGCCCCGGCAAAGGAGGTGTGTCAGGTGAGCGTACCCATTCTGCGCCAGGGCAGCCGCAGCGGCTACGTGAGGACGCTGCAGATCCTGCTCAACGCCTATAACGGCGCCAGGCTGGAGACGGACGGCATCTTCGGCCCCGCCACCGACAGGGCGGTGCGGGCCTACCAGAGCAGCCGCGGTCTGGCGGTGGACGGCATCGTAGGCGCCGCCACCTGGGCCAGATTGCTGAAATAGGGCAAGAAAGGCCGATCCCCCGGAGAGAACTCTCTCCGGGGGATTTTTCGTGCCTGACAAGATTTGGACGAGTTTTTCGTATAATTAGACGAGGAAAAAACCGTTCCTAATTTGTCGAATCTGCTGTATAATAAATTAGAATATGGGCCAATAGGGCCGTTGGCAGGAATATGCCGCATGAGGAGGAACGCCTATGGAAAAAGTACGCGTCATTGAGATCAAGGAGAGCATCTTTGCCGACAACGACCGGGAGGCCGATCGTGTCCGCGCGGAGCTGAAGGGGGAGAGGACCTTCCTCATGAACCTGATGAGCTCCCCCGGCGCCGGTAAGACCACCACCTTGATGAGCACCATCGCCCGGCTGAAGGATCGCCTGCGGATCGGCGTCATGGAGGCGGATATCGATTCCGCGGTGGATGCGGAGACCATTGCCACCACCGGCGTCAAGAGCATCCAGCTCCATACCGGCGGCATGTGCCATCTGGACGCCGGCATGACGGAGCAGGGCCTGAAGGAGATCGGCACCGAGGATCTGGATCTGGTGGTGCTGGAGAACGTGGGCAACCTGGTGTGCCCGGCGGAGTTCGACACCGGCGCCGTGAAGAACGTGATGATCCTCTCCGTGCCGGAGGGCCACGACAAGCCCCTGAAGTACCCCCTGATCTTCACCGTGTGTGACGTACTGCTGATCAACAAGATCGACGTGCTGCCCTACTTCGACTTTGATCTGGAGAAGGTGGAGGAGTACGCCCACATGCGCAACCCCAATCTCAAAATCTTCCCCATCTGCGCCAAGACCGGCGAGGGGATGGACGCCTGGTGCGACTGGCTGGAGCAGCAGGTGCGTGACTGGAACAAGGAGGACAAGTAAATGGCAAAGCAACTGAGAGAAAAGATCGTCAAGCTCTGTAAGGTGGTGGGCGGCCTCACCGGCATGATCAATAAGATCGACGAGAACGCCCCCGAATACTATTCCCTGGCCTCCATCCTCACCGATGACGAGGCCGACGTGGCCATTGCCTGCGGCCTGCGCAAGGAGCGCACCGCCGAGTATTTGGCCAAGAAGGTGGGCAAGCCGGTGGAGGAGGTCCAGAAGATCGCCGAGCATCTGGCCTGGATCGGCGTGTTCCGCATCACCACCGACAAGACCGACGGCAAGGATCGCTTCTACATGCAGATCTTTGCCCCCGGCATCATGGAGATGCTGGTGAACAACCAGACATTGCTGAAGGAGCACCCGGAGGTGGGCCGGGCCTTCGAGGAGTATACCCGCATCCGCATGGCCAACATGGCCCCCATGCTGCCCAACGGCTACGGCCTCATGCGCGTGGTGCCCATCGAGAGCTCCATCAAGGATATCCCCGGCGTCAGCGATTACGACAAGCTGTCCTACTATCTGAACAAGTACGATACCTTCTCCGTGTCCCCCTGCTCCTGCCGTGCTGCCCGCCGCAGCATCGGTGACGGCTGCGGCCATCTGGAGGAGGACATGTGCATCCAGATGGGCAAGGGTGCCGAGCACTACATCCGCACCGGCCGCGCCCGTCAAGTGAGCCGGGAGGAGGTCCTGGAGATCCTGAAGCGGGCCGAGGACAACGGCCTCATGCACGATATGCCCAACATCGAGGAGGCCGGCGAGAGCTCCGCCATCTGCAACTGCTGCTCCTGCGCCTGCTTCGGCCTGCGCGTGGGCCTGATGTTCGGCGCCCGGGACGTGATCCGTTCCAACTTTGCCGCCGAGATCGACGAGACCAAGTGCGTAGCCTGCGGCCAGTGCGTGGAGAACTGCCCCGCCAACGCCCTGAAGCTGGGCCAGAAGCTGTGCACCAAGGAGCCCCTGCCCAAGGAGCACTACAAGAAGATGTCCGACTCCCTGTGGAGCAGCAAGGACTGGAACGTGGATTACCGCGAGAATCGGGAGGACACCGTGGCCACCGGCACGGCCCCCTGCAAGACCGCCTGCCCGGCCCACATCGCCGTCCAGGGCTACCTGCGTCTGGCCGCCCAGGGCAAATACACCGAGGCACTGCAGCTCATCAAGAAGGAGAATCCCTTCCCCGCCGTCTGCGGCCGGATCTGCAACCACGTCTGCGAGACCGAGTGCACCCGCGGCACGTTGGATCAGGCCGTGGCCATCGACGAGGTCAAGCGCTTCATCGCCGACCACGATCTGCACGCTGAGACCCGCTACATCCCGCCCATGATCAACCAGACCGGCAAGCCCTATCCCGAGAAGATCGCCATCATCGGCGCCGGCCCCGCCGGTATGACCTGCGCCTACTTCCTGGCCGAGAAGGGCTACAGCCCCGTGGTGTTCGACAAGGCGTCCCGCCCCGGCGGCATGCTGATGAACGGCATCCCCGCCTTCCGCCTGGAGAAGGACGTGGTGGAGGCCGAGATCAACATCCTCCGTGAGATGGGCGTGGAGTTCCGCTGCGGCGTGGAGGTGGGCAAGGACGTGACCATCCAGCAGCTCCGTGACCAGGGCTTCAAGGGCTTCTTCGTGGCTGTTGGCCTCCAGTCCGGCGGCAAGCTGAACGTGCCCGGCGACGACGCCGAGGGCGTCATCCCCGGTATCGAGTTCATCAAGAAGGTCAACATCGAGGGTCCCCAGGAGCTGAAGGGCAACGTGGTGGTCATCGGCGGCGGCAGCATCGGCGCCGACGTGGCCCGTACCGCCGTCCGCTGCGGCGCTGATAAGGTGGACCTGTACTGCCTGGAGAGCTACGACGAGATGCCCATGGGCGAGGAGGACCGCTCCGCCTGCGAGAAGGACGGCATCGTCCTCCATCCCGGCTGGGGCCAGACCGAGGTTGTGGCTCAGGACGGCAAGTGCGCCGGTATCAAGTTCCGCAAGTGCCTGAGCGTGAAGAATGCCGAAGGCCGGTTTGCCCCCGTGTTCGACGACGCCGTCACCGAGACCGCGGAGTGCACCACCGTGCTCTACTGCATCGGCCAGAAGGTGGAATGGAAGGAACTGCTCTCCGGCACCAAGGTGGAGTTCAACCCCAACGGCACCGCCAAGGCCGATCCTCTGACTCTGCAGACCGCCGAGCCCGACATCTTTGTGGGCGGCGACGCCTACACCGGCCAGAAGTTCGCCATCAACGCCATCGCCGCCGGTAAGGAGGGCGCCATCTCCCTGCACCGCTGGGTCCACGAGGGCGTCACCCTGACCATGGGCCGCGACCGCCGCGTCTATCGCGCCCTGGATAAGGACAACATCCTCATCGATCCCAACACCATTGACAGCGGCGTGCGCCAGATGCCCGGCTACAACGAGACCCGGGAGCGCACCTTTGGTGACACCCGTGTCACCTTCACCGAGGAGCAGATCAAGAAGGAGACCGCCCGCTGCCTCAGCTGCGGCGCCACCAAGGTGGACCAGTACATGTGCATCGGCTGCGGCCTGTGCACCACCAAGTGCGCCTTCGACGCCATCCACATGGTGAAGATGCGCGACTGGGAGGCCGGCAAGTTTGAGACCATGCCCATCAAGGTGGCCGAGCAGGTGGTGAAGAAGGCCGGCAAGATCATTGCCAAGCCCTTCAAGAAGTAAGGCCTATGCACGAGATGGGTCTGGCGGACGCCATGATGAAAACGGTGGACCGCATTTTGAAGGACGAGGGCGACGTGGTGGTGCGCAGCATCACCGTGGAGCTGGGTGATCTCAGCGGCGTGGTGCCCCGCTTCCTCTCCGAGTGCTGGGAGGCGGTGACGGACGGAACGCCCTTTGCCGAGACCGAGCTGATCCTCCACAGCGTGCCTGCCACGGCCCGCTGCCTGGACTGCGGCGAGACCTTTGTGATCCATACCGATGACCTGCGCTGTCCCAGGTGCCGCAGCGACAAGCTGAAGCCCCTGAGCGGACAGGACATGACCATCGCGGAGATCGAAGTCCTGGAGCGGGAGGACGGTTAGCACAATAAAAGCGTGCCTGATGGTCGGGAAACGACCATCAGGCATGTTTGGCATTAGGCTGCCCCGTCGGAGACCCTCCTCTCGCCGCACGAGAAGTCAATACCCCCGTCAGGGATTCTCTTCTCATTGCGCCGACATGCCGCCAGCATGTCGGCTGCCGAAGCCGTCTTCGCTGTCGCTTGCCGCCTTCGGAATTCGTTTCGAATCCCCTATGACCAGAAAGAAAGACCACCCAAAGGGTGGTCTTTCTTTCTGGTGCCCCGTCGGGGATTCGAACCCCGGACACCCTGCTTAAAAGGCAGGTGCTCTACCGACTGAGCTAACGGAGCATATATATGAAAAGGGCATAGCCCCAAATCGTCTGGCAGGGATGGCTGGACTCGAACCAGCGGATGAGGGAGTCAAAGTCCCTTGCCTTACCACTTGGCTACACCCCTGTGTGGAAAAATGAATCAGGGATTGGGATCGCTCCCAATCCCTGATTTCTACTGTGGGGTGGGTAAAGGGACTCGAACCCTCGACACCCGGAACCACAATCCGGTGCTCTAACCAACTGAGCTACACCCACCACATATACGTCCGCACGGGAAGCTGATCGTCTGACGACACCAAAGGGAAATGGCACGCCAAGAGGGACTCGAACCCCCGGCCTACTGCTTAGAAGGCAGTTGCTCTATCCAACTGAGCTATTGGCGCATAGATAACAGTTGGAGCGGGTGACGGGAATCGAACCCGCATCCCCAGCTTGGAAGGCTGGTGCCCTGGCCATTGTGCTACACCCGCACATACCATCCGCAGAAACCGTCAGCTAAATTAGAATAGCATGAAACGCCGTCTCTGTCAAGGCCTAAGTTTCAATTTGCCGGGAGTTTTTGCGCGATTACGTCGCTATCACTGGAAAAAGACGAAGGTGACGCCGCGATTCTCCCGGTCTAAGTCCCGATCCTGCCGCAGCAGGGGATAGGCGTTCAAATAATGCCTGGTGGTCTCGTCGAAGATGGAGAAGGCTTCGCCGCTGATCACGGCGGCTACAGCGCCGGCGGCCTGTGCCTGCTGCAGATGCTTGCGGCAGGCCGTGCGGATGCGCCCGCCCTTGCCGGAGGAGCCGTAGCCGTGGATGATCTTCATCAGTGGCGTGTGCATGGCCCGGCAGGCGTCCAGCTCTGCCGACAGCCGCCGCAGCGCTTCGTCGATGGTGGGGCAGCCCAGCTCCAGATTCAGTTCTCGGATGTGGCGCATAGCTGTGACCTCGCTTGTCGGATGAAATGGTAAAAGATAGGGGCGGCGTCTGTGGCGTCGGCGCGGCGCAGAGCAAAGCTCTGGCGCTCCGGGTGCCATTGCAGAGCGAGAATGGGCAGGGAAGCGTGGCAGATGGCCTCCACCACGCCGTCAGCTGCGTGCTGACAGACCACCAGACCACGGCCCAGCCGTTCCACCGCCTGATGGTGGTTGGTATTGACCACAGGGGCGGGGCCCAGCAGTTTTGCCACCAAGCCGGCGGCGGTGGTGGGGTGTACCGGGTAGGTGTCCGGCACCTGGTGGCCGGGGATGAAGTCATAGAGCGTGCCGCCGAAGTAGACGTTCAGCGCCTGCATTCCCCGGCAGATACCCAGGATGGGACGGGCATTTTCCACAAAGGATCGGATCAGGACGCGCTCCTCCGGCGGGAGTTGACCGTGGATATCGCCGCCGCCCGGCAGCAGAAGGCCGTGGCAGGTTGAAAACGGTACACTGTCAGAAGCGATGATCGGCACGGCGCCGGCGGCGGTCAGAGCGGCACGATAGGTGTCAAAGGTGCCTTCGCCGTGGATGTAGATCAAGGGTTTCATCATATCCCTCCTTGCGCATATTCTACCACAAGTTCATGCGCTGTGGGGGAGAAATATGCGGTTGCAAGGGGAGAGTTTTTGTGGTATGATGATGCGGCGACCCGGAGAGGGGATCGCAAAACAGAATGTGCAGCGGTATCGAAGTGGTCATAACGGGGCTGACTCGAAAGATTCGAACTCAAAGGTCAGTACGTCCGCGAACTTTTCCGACTGCACAAGAGATCCCCCGGGATCGAATTTTCACAACTTCATATTGTTCTTGCGTGTTGTCTTGCTTTTTTCCAAAACAGGATATACACTGAGATACACGGAGGGTTATCGAAGTGGTCATAACGGGGCTGATTCGAAATCAGTTTGGGTGAAAGCCCACGTGGGTTCGAATCCCACACCCTCCGCCAGAACCCAGTCATATCAAGGCTTTCAGCGGATATGACTGGGTTTATTCTATTGTCCCAAACAGACATTGACGCACACGACTTCCGGCAAGAAGACATATAATCCAGCCTGTCCAGGTGGTGCCATACGGGATCGGAACGGTCAACTTGTCCTGGCGTGTCAAACGACTCAAATTTGACAAAACCAGCACGATCATCGGCGAGTGGAGAGGCCGTCAGTCAAGCGGCTGACAGGCCCCAAAAACCGGCCTTTCTTTGGGCAATCTGCCATTCGTAGACATCATTTTCGGCAAGTAATTACGTCCTCCATCCGGGCTGTGCGGAGTCCGGCAGGCTGAGGATGTTGTCCATCACGCTGGCTGACGTGAGCTTGGATTTGTAGTCCAGATGGCTGTAGATATTCGCCGTGGTGCTGATGTCGCTGTGGCCCAGCCACTCCTGGATCTGCTTCATGGGCACGTCGTTGGCCAGCAAGAGCGATGCGCAGCTATGCCGAAGATCGTGAAAGCGGATATGCCGCAGACCGGCCTTTTCGAGCAGCCTGCTGAAAACGGCGGACAAGGTCTTGGGGTTGAAAAGATTTCCCATGGCGTCCACAAAGACGTAGCCCTCATACTCCTTGCCGTAGCAGTCTCCGCAGATCCGTTTGTCCTCCTTCTGCTGCTCCTTCATGGCCAGCAGCTTCTCCCGGATATCCGGCACCAAGGGGAGAGAGCGCAGGCTGGAGGTGTTTTTCGCCCGGTCTGCGCGGATGACCTCATACTTGCCGTCTATCTTGGCAGTTGTTACAATGTGCCTGATGGTGATGGTGTTGCGCTCGAAGTCGATGGCGTCCCACCGCAGGCCCAGGGCCTCGCTGCGTCGCAGCCCGTAGAAGGCGGTCATCTGGATCAGCAGAGAAAAGGGATGGTCCTTCGTCGCCTCAAAAAGCTGCTCCAGCTCCTCCAGGCGGTAGTAATCTGCGATAAACTTCTGTTTCTTCGGACGCTCCACCTTGTCGGCGGGATTGTACGGAATGAGGTCCATCTTGACGGCATATTTCAGAGCCTTGTGAATATTGGCGTGCTCCTTGATCACCGTGTTGGCACAAACGGTTTTCAACTCATGCAGATAAAAGCTCTGAATATGCCGGGCCTGAAGTCCGCCCAGGGAGACACCGGTCTCGCGGAAATACGGCACGATTTTTCCCTTCACCATCTGCGTGTAAGAGGAAAAAGTGGTTTTCTCTACGGAGCCGCGAATGATTTCCAGCCACAGCTCCATATATTCGGCGAAAAGCATATTGGTGGAGAACTCACCGTTTCCCTTGCTGGCTGCCGGAGGGACGTAGCTCTGCCGCAGCTCCATCAGCATCTTCTCGGCACGTTTTTTGTTTCCCTTTGCGGGAAGTCCCGTCGCGACCCACGGCTGTCTCCGCTTGCCGTTGACGTCCGTGTAGTTCAGGACCATAAAATAGTAGTCGTTTTTGATTTGCAGGTGTCCCGCTATCATTCATTCATACCTCCTTTTCTGACAGCGTATGAACGGGCACCCTTTCGGACCGTGTTCATTATAGGGCCTACTCAGGTGCCCGTCCAATGTGTCGTTTCAGTTCAAATCCGTGTCACGGTATTACGCTGCCGGCTGGGGATTTCCCGCCGAGAGCGCGTAGCGGATCACGTTGATCTTCGGAATGCGGTAGGCGTTTCCGATCTTCATGCCGGGGATATACCCGTCGCCAATCAGCTCGTAGGCCAGATGGCGGCTGATCTTCAGCATGGATTGGACCTGGGCGACGTTCACGATATCGGGGTAGTCCGTGAACATCACTTCATACATGGCCTGCAGCTCAGTCTTCGTCACCGAAACCACCTCCTCCATCGTCAACAGTCATGCTGTCAAGCTTTTTGGTGATTGTCTTGACCACATACTGGGTCTCCTTCTTGGAGAGCATAAAGGTGAGCTCGTTCCCAAGCTCGTCGTAGAAGGTGACCGCAAGCTTGGCGTAGCTTCGCTCAAAGTCGCAGGAATCGTAGTCGGCCAAATAATCCTGGAACAGATCCTCAACAAGGAGGCATCCGTCATCCGAAAACTTTTCGATCATCTGGTCAAGCTCCTGCCTTCTTTTCAATGCCGCCAGATATTTCTTGTCATATACGATTTTCATTGTAAATTCTCCTTTCAGCGGGCGTCACGGTCTCGGCGCTGACGCTCCAAATGTTTGTTGTAAAAGTCCATAGCCTTGACAAGCGTCTCGGTCATCTGTTTCATAGAGGTGTCCGGGCGGAAATAGCTGCGGAGCTTGTCCACCGGCACCTTGACATATTCCACCTGATTGCCCTTGACTTCGGACATCCGCAGTCCATCACGGAGAAGAGCGCTTCCTGCTCGGACGGCTGCAGATAGGACAGCTCCACCGCCGGAGTCAGGGCAATCTTTCCGTCGTCCACCATCTGGAGGATTTCGGGGATCAGGTTCGTGAGGCGGATATAGCGCTGGATCTGGTTGCGGCTAGACAGAATATTCACGCTGCCAGATGAGACGACGATCTGTTCCGGGCATTCGGAGCAAACTACTGTGGGTGCAGAAAAAAGAAGATATATTTGATCAACAACGCCTCCGAACGGATGTGGTTCAGAGGCGCTGTTCCATGCAATAAGGAATATGAGCGGTGCCAGCAGCACCAGGCGGACGAGCTGCATGGCCGAATCCTGACGTATGCACCATCTGCGCAGGATTGGATAACAACCCGGAGAAAATCGCCATCCAAATGCTGGAGACGCTGACCAAGTTCAGAAATGAAGGAATCGTGGAATAAAAGACTCCCGGTCGTCGGTGAAGCCGATGCCCGGGAGTATGTGCAATCGCTTCTTAGGGCCTGAATATGTCGCCAATCCAGTTCTTTGCGCATCTGCTTGGCGTTGTCTTTAGGCTTGATCTTACCAAAGGAGAATTGGGACAACACGACCGGGAGCGGACGAGCCGGAGACCGTGGAGATCGAGGCGGAGAGAGACAGCAATTACGGCCGGGTATCCTTTGCAACGGACTACCTGTGTTGGTCCGGGCGGGATCTGGAGACCTTCCAGGGGGCCCTCTCCCTGGCAACGGAGCTGGTGATCTGTGGCCTGGAGGACGATGCCTTCATGGTGGAGCTGTCGTTTCCGGGGGTGTTCAGCAGCTATGAGATACGCTGCGGGGCCGAGTGGGAAACCGGAAGATGATCGATAGGAAGGGGG
Source organism: uncultured Eubacteriales bacterium (assembly GCA_900317425.1). GTDB lineage: Bacteria > Bacillota > Clostridia > Oscillospirales > Oscillospiraceae > Vescimonas. The sequence continues at coordinate 34,442 of ONGR01000008.1, forward strand.
CGTAAGATGTGGGCGACAGAGGCAGAAGTGACCGCAGCGTATACGGCTCCTGCGATTGTCCTGGGTGTGGACACTCCACCGCTTTCGTGATAAAATGTGAAAAAAGAACAGTATTTGGACGGCTGAAGAATCAGACCCATGATGCGGCCCGTCCGTGGATCGTGGCGTGACTTGGCACATGAGGGGGGATGAGGCGTGAAAAAAGGAATAGCGCTTACCGTGCTGCTGATCGTGGCGCTCGCCGGATTGATGGTGGTCGTGCTGCTGCCGGACGCCAATCGGGCGGAGGAGGAGCAGCGGGAGCTGACCCGGATGGAGGAGACCTACCGACAGGCGGAAGAGCTTTACAGGCAGGGAGAATACGGGGATGCCAGGGAGCTGTTCCGCTCCATCGACTACCACTATTCCCATGTGAACGAGTACATCGTGCTCTGTGACGCCCACCTCTTCTATGCCAAGGGAGATCTCTACCGGGCGAAGTATGCCCTGGACCGGGATATCTACGCCTTCCTGGAGGGAGAGGACAAAAAGGCGTTCGAGGCGTTTAAGGAGACGGTAGACAGCGAATACGCGGCATATGAGGCCCAGCAGGACGAGAAGTGGTGGGAGCAGTGGAGGCAGCAGCTGGCGAACCAGCAGCAACAAGGGGCCGGGGCCCATGCGGCAGCGCCGTACATCGGGATGTCCGAATCGCGGATCAACGACACGGAACTGGGGAGCTACTCCGAGGTGAAGACCACCCAAAACGGGCGGGATCTGGAGACCTGGGAGGTCCACGTCTACTACTGGTACAAGGACGGGAAGGCCCTGTACTTTGCCACCTGCGCAAAGGGATCGGTGGTCAACGTGGGAGACTACCGGGATCACCCCAAGTCCCGGACCGGCAACAGGGTGGACGTCACGCCCTATCCGGACGTGAGCGACTTTTCCAACCCGGAGGATTTTTACGATTTCTACTCGGAGGATTTTGACGGCTACTGGGACGCCGAGGACTTCTACTATGAGCACGGCGGAAGATAGGAAAGTATTCCCCCAATGAGCCGGAAAACATGACGAGCGGTTATCACATAGCCAAAGCGAGAGCTGTCCCGTATGGGGACAGCTCTCGCTTTTTGATGAGGAATAGAACGACGCAGATGGCAGAAGTGAACGTCATCTGATGTGCGGTTGCACAGCGAAAGGGGAATATCTATGAAGCGGGCCGCCGCCAATGCCCCCTGCACAAATGACGCGCCGGATCGCGTTCGGGGAACGGTAACCCCTTTACAGCGGGAACGCCACCGCATCGCGGTACAGATCCTGCAGGACACGGAGAAAAGCCTTAAGTGACGGGCGGTTGTCATCCTTGTGGGTACACAGGACGCACGAAAAGCTCTCCTTGCAGTCAAATGGGATCCACGCGAACTGACCGCTGTGGTCGTTCAGAAAGCCCGGCGCCAGACAGACGCCGCGGCCGGCGGCCACATTGGTCAGTGTGGTATCGTGGTCGGGGCTGTTGTAATAGTCAATCTTCCCGGTGGAGATCAGCCGGTGCTGGACCGCTTTCAATGCGGCGGGGGAGCCGCCGCCCACCATCAGGGTCCTGCCGTAGAGATCGCTCTCAGTGATCCGGTTCTTTTGGGCGAGGGGATCATCTCTCCGGGCGATGAGATAGATGTGGCTCGTAAAGAGATCGTGAACGACGATGCCGGGGATCTGCCGGGTTCGCTCCTTGAGGGAAAAGAGAATATCCGTCTCGTCCTTCAGAAAACCATCCATGCCGCTGTCATATTGAAACTTCGGCGCGATCTGCACGTCCGGCCAGGACTCGGCAAACAGACCCATGGCCTCCGGCAGGAAACAGACCGCCTGCCGCACCATCAGACTGATGGAAATGCTGTCCCTGTATTTGGCGCCGAAATTCTGCCCCTGCTCAATGGCGCGCTTCAAGTCCTCCCGCATGCCGGAGAGGAACGTCACGAACTGACCGCCCGCCGGCGTCAGAGAGGCGCCCTTGCCGCTGCGCTCAAAGATGGCAAAGCCCACCTCCTCCTCCAGCAGCTTGATCTGATAGGAAAAGGTCGGCTGGCTCACGAACATGTTGTCGGCAGCCCGGCTGAAGTTCAGCGTCCGGGCAAGCTCAATGCAGTAATCGACCTGCTTTGTTGTCATATCCACCTCCGTGCTATTTAATAATTAAATTGATTATACACTATTTCCATTGGACATTGCAATAGTACGGCGATATAATGAGGGCAACAAAAATGATTTGGAGGACAACACCATGGCTAAGACTTTGATCGCATTCTTCTCCCGGGCGGATGAAAACTATTTCGGCGGCGCCATGCGCTACGTGAAGGTGGGCAACACGGAGATCGTCTGCAACATCATGAAGGATCTGATCGACGCGGATACCTTCAAGATCGAGATGAAGACCCCCTATTCTCCCGTCTATATGACCTGCATCGACGAGGCCAAACGGGATCTCCGCTCAAAGGCCAGACCCGAGCTGGTCGCCATGCCGGAGTCCCTCGACGGGTATGACACCATCGTTCTGGCATATCCCAACTACTGGGGCACGATGCCCATGGCGGTTTTCACCTTCCTGGAGGCCTTTGATTTTACCGGCAAGACGATCCTGCCCCTGTGCACCAACGAGGGCAGCGGCATGGGCGGCAGCGAGCGGGACATCAAGCGCACCTGCCCCGGCGCAGCGGTGAAGGCCGGACTCTCCATCACCGGCAGCAGCGCGGCCAATTCCGAAGGAAGCGTCAGGCGCTGGCTCTCCGCCAACGGTCTGCTGTAAGTGGAATCCCTTATGGACGAGAGAAAAACGATCCGGGAGATGTACCGGCAGTACTGGCGCTGCATGATCGCAAAGGATGCGGAGGGACTGCGCAGCCTCATGGCGGAGGATTACGTTCTCCTGCACATGACCGGCGTCCGGCAGTCCGGAGAAGAGTTCCTGCGGAGACTGCGGGACGGAACGTTCAACTATTACTCCGCCGAGCATGACAGCATCGAGGTCACGATCAGCGGCGACACCGCAGTCATGGTCGGGAAAAGCCGCGTCCTGGCGGCTGTCTACGGCGGCAGAAAAAACAGCTGGCGGCTGCGGGGCGACTTTACCCTGAGAAAAGAAAAGGTCGGCTGGCGCTTCACCGGCTCCCGTGCGTCTACGTATTAAGGAGGAAAACATGGAATATATCACGTTGAACAACGGCATCAATTGCCCGGTGGTGGGCATCGGCACCTTTATGCTCAGCCCCGCGGATGCGGAGAACAGTGTGAGAGAAGCGCTGAAGATGGGATGCTCTCTGGTGGACACGGCCAACGCCTACGTCAATGAGCGGGCTGTGGGCCGCGGGATCCGGGAGAGCGGCCTTTCCCGCGGGCAGGTGTTCCTGTCCACCAAGCTCTGGCCCAGCGAGTACGAGAATCCCAACGCCGTGGACGAGACGCTGGAGCGCCTGGGCGTGGACTATGTGGATCTGCTCTATATCCACCAGCCCGCAGGAAACTGGCTGGCCGGCTATCGTCAGCTGGAAAAGGCCTACAGGGAGGGCAAGGCTAAATCCATCGGCATCTCCAACTTCGAGGGTAAATATATAGCTGAGCTGGAGAGCAAATGGGAGATCGCGCCGCAGTTCATTCAGGTGGAGGCGCACCCCTATTTCACCCAGACCGGGCTGCGCAGAACGCTGGATCAATACGGCATCCGGCTGATGAGCTGGTATCCGCTGGGCCACGGCGACAAGTCCCTCATGAGCGAGCCTTTGTTCGCCGAGCTCGGCAGGAAGTATGGGAAGTCCCCGGCGCAGGTGATCCTCCGCTGGCACACCCAGATGGGCTTTGTCGTGATTCCCGGCAGCAGGAACGTAGACCATATCCGGGACAACCTGGATATCCTGGATTTCACGCTCACCGGGGAGGAGATGGCGCGGATCGCGGCCCTTGATAAAGGGGAACGCTATTATCACCGCACGGATGAGCAGCTGGTGCAGTTTGCGCTGTGGAAGCCCGAATTTGAGAAGAGATAAAGCAAAACCTCCTTTGCACGTTCGTCGTGCAAAGGAGGTTTCGTTTCGCCCAATATGCAAAGCTTACCGCACCAATGCCATTCCCTGGTCGTAAACCCTTTTGCATTCCTGTGGAAAGACCGTTTCGCGGCGCTTTTTCTTTTCCTCCGGATCGAACATCGACCAGGGCCAGTCGGTTTTGCTGTAATCCTTGAGCTGGAGGGTGTTGCCGCTGACAAAGATCTCGGTGGGGCCCACAAAGCGGGACAGCGTCTGCTGATAGTTTCGCAGCAGCCCCAGATATTCCGTGTCCGGCGCGTTGCTGGTCATGATCAGCAGGACCGGGACGGGGCGCTCGTTGCAGCAGGGCCTCTCCAGATTGTAGGTGAGATTCTGGAAGATGAGCCGCTCGTAGAGGGCCCGGAAGGAGGCGGTCAACTCTCCGAGGTAATTCGGCGAGCCGATGATCAGACCGTCCGACTCCCGAATGGCGTCCAGCACGGGGGTCAGTCCGTCACGGCAGATACAATGGCCCTTGAACGCCTCCTTTTTGCACCCAAAGCAGGAGATGCAGCCGGTATACTTCTCCAGCCGAAACAGATTGAACCGCTCCACGACGGCGCCTGCGGCCTCCGCGCCTTTGGATGCTCCGGTGATCAGCGTCTCTGTGTTCCAGCCCACTCTGGGACCTGCGTTGACGGCGATGATTCTCTTGCTCATGTTCCTCTCCTTCGCGATCCTGTCGCTTACGCCCGGTTGAATTTCTCCTTGGGCTGCCGGCAGCGGGGGCAGATTTGACTGCTTTGATGATTATGTTCGGTATCCTCCACTTTCAATTTCAGTCTAAGTTTTTCTTCATTTGCAGCCGTCATTTTTGCGAGCCGGCAAGGAGCTTTTCCACCAACTCGCGTTTTTCATAGAGAACGCATCCCCCGTCGTGATCGTCGATCAGGATATTCCCGCTCCGAAGCGCGGTGAAGAGGGGGGAGTGCATGGCCTCCCGGAGAGACGTGTTACGCACGTTCACGTCAGAATAGGGAGAGAAGGGGCAGGGCTCGGCTCCGCCGTGAGAATTGATGTGGAAGAATCCTCTTCCCGCCGCCACGCAGCCGCCGGAGCTCTTTTCATCCCCGGGGAAGGAGATATATACCATCTCCGGGTGTTCGTTTCGAAGCCTTGCGATCTCGCCCCGCAGATATTCGCGCTCCTCGTCTCCCGGAGCAAGCTCCCGGCTCTCCTCCGTCACCGGGACGAATTCGACGAAGATCACCGCCTTGCAGCCACGCGCCGAAAGCTTCTGCAGAAAAGCGTTCGACGAAACCTCGCGTATGTTTTCCGTCGTCACCGTGACGGACGCGCCGAAAATCAGCCCTCTGCGGTGCAGCTCATCCATATTGGCGATCAGCCTGTCGTAGATACCGTCGCCCCGGCGGGCGTCGGTGATCGCCTTTTCCCCCTCGATGCTCATGATGGGCAGGAGATTCCGGCTTTTGTCAAACAACTCGAAATACCGCCCGTCCATATAGGTGCCGTTTGTGAAGATGGGGAAAAGGATATTCGGCTTCTTTGCCGCCGCCTCGATGATGTCCCGGCGGAGCATCGGCTCGCCGCCAGCCAGCAGGATGAAGCTGATGCCAAGCTCGTCCGCCTCCTCAAAGATGCGGAGCCACTCCTCGCTTGTGAGCTGGGCCACCGGCTCGGCATCCACTGTCGCGTGGTTGCAGCGGGAATAACAGCCTGCGCAATGGAGGTTGCATTTGCTGGTGATGCTGGCGATCAGAAAGGGCGGGATGTGCTCGCCGGCTTCCTCCGCTTTTTTTCTCTTTTTTGACGCCGCTTTGCTGGCTGCGGCGAATTTCAGCATAAAGGCGCTCTCTCTGGGATCTTTCAGCGTTGCTTTCAGCGCCTCCGATACCACGCGCTCCACGCCCTGAGTCATGTATTCCTGGATATCGAACGACTCACTCATCAATTTTTTTCCTCAGCTTTCTGACATTTGAAGCATTTCCTGTGCCCTTCCGGCATAAGCTCCTTTGCCGTTTTGCCATGATCTGCACCTGCCCTTTGTTTCGCGACCTGCCTGTCATGGTTTTACCCGCGGATCCGTCAACCCTGTCACGCGGACTATTCTTTGTTCTTCTCGCCCCAGACACAAAGCTGGTCCAAGACGACCATGAGGGATTTCCCGCGTTCGCTCAAGCTGTATTCCACCTTGGGCGGGATCTGGGGATACTCCTTCCGCACGATCAGCCGGTCAGCTTCCAGCTCCTTCAGGTTGGCACTGAGCGTCTTGTCGGAAATGTTCTTCAGATACCTCCTGAGCTCATTGAACCGGACGGTTTCATACTCCATCAGACAGTACAGAATCACCATTTTGTATTTGCCGGATATGAGCGACAGGGTATAGCTGAAGCCGGTATCCTGGAAATTTGCCTCTTCGATATAATGCTTAATCATATTACGCTTTCTCCGATGATAGTATCTTACTTGAATATCGGTACTTGAATTTTTTCACCCGTTGGCTATAATTATATACAGGACAGATGTTCCTGTCAATCCAATTGCAGAAAAGAGGAAGCAGCTATGAGAGAAAAGCTCAAAATCACAGAGGGCATTTTCCCGATGCCGGTACTGATGATCGCAACGTACAATGAAGACGGCAGCGTCAACGTGATGAACGCCGCATGGGGCACGATGCAGGAGCGGGGCACGGTGGCTCTGAATCTGACCGAATCCCATAAGACGGTAAAGAATATCAAGGCCAGAGGAGCCTTCACCGTGAGCATCGCCGATGCGGCCCATTTGGTGGAGGCGGACTACTTCGGCGTGGAATCCGGAAACAACGTCCCGGACAAATTTGCCCGCAGCGGCCTCACCGCCAGCAGAGCCGAAACGGTAGACGCACCGGTCATCAATGAATTCCCGCTGTGCCTGGAGTGCAGATTCGTGGAGTACCAGAACAACGAGTATGGCTGCGGCGTGATCGGCAAGGTGGTCAACGTCACTGCGGATGAGCGCGTCATGGTGGACGGCAAGGTCGATATGTCCCTGGTCAACGCCATTGCCTTCGATCCGTACACCCACGGGTACTACAGAGTGGCGGAGCGTGTCGGCGATGCGTTCAAAGACGGCCTGAAGCTGAAAAAGTAACAAACCGTGCATGGCGGATTCTCCTCATCCGGGATAGCCCGGATGAGGAGTTTTTTTCGGAACCGCCTTGTCTCATGCCCGATTACCCTGCTCACAAAAAACAGCCATCGTCTAACGATGGCTGCTTTTTTGTGCTTATTGTGCCCCGCATATCCAGGCCATGCCCCTTGCCATCCGGCGGTCGCTGTCGGCAAAGTGATTGCCAGGGTTCCAGTCCAGCTGACTGTGGATGCCTGCCTCCGCCAGCATCCGGTACTGCGCGCGAATGGCATGGCCCACAGAGGCCATGACGGGATTTCTGGCTTTTTCCTCCCGGTCGCCGAGACTCAGATAGACCCGCGGCGTTCGAATGTCATGCCCTCCGGCGTAGGTGAGCCAGTCCCGGTACCAGACGGAGGGGGAGGCGGCGACGATGCCCGCGAACCGGTCCGTCTGATACGCCGCCCACAGGGCAAACAGCCCCGCCAGGGAATACCCGCAGAGGATGTACTGCCGGTCCGGCACCGGATGCTCCCGCTCAATGGCCGGGATGACGCGGCGGATCAATCTGTCCAGCGTCTGTGCCGCGCCGTCGCCGAAGCCCTGCTTTCCGAACACCGGCTCGGCCTCCCACGGCGTCAGATCCCGATTCCAATCGTCCACAGGCACCGCGGCGATGCACCAGTCCGTATGGCCGACAAGTTTCTGCAGCGCGGCGGCCTCGCTGTTCATCAGCTCCATGTCGTGTTCATCCACCGGCTGGATGAACAGACGCTTTGAGCCTCTGCCCCCAAAAAGGACGAAGTTTTCTTTTTCCATAGATATCCTGCCTTTACAGAGACCCGGCGGTCTGCCGGATAAATTGTTATACAGAAAAACGGTAAGAGCCGTCAGCGAGGACAGGCTCGATGCGCCCAGCACGATTCGCTTTGTTTTGTCATGAAATGACATGACGTAGAGGATGATCTGGAACAGGATAAACAACAGCGCCACAAGCTGAAGGGGGTTCCAATAATAGGGAGCTGCCGGATCCATTATACAGAGAAACCGCAACGATTGCAATTGCCAATGGAGCAAACCTGCCTTTGCAAAAAAAGAACCGGACACTCCGAAAAGAGAGTGTCCGGATTCTCATTTTATGCGTCGGATCTGGCACCGCCGAAGATCTGCTTGCGCTTGAGCAGGACCGTTGCCAGAAGCTCGCCCAGAACGTAGCAGCCGATGATCTCACCGATGGCGACGTACAGGACCATCAGCAGGATGGGCATGTCCACGCCGTATCCGTATCGGAGGACCAGAGGCACGATGACCGAATTGGCTACCACGGCGGGGATGGGAACCAGCCAGCGGTTGAAGCGCAGGACGTATCCCAGCGCGGCCCCGATGAGGGTGGCGATACTGCCGAAAATGACGTCCCAGATGATGGCGCCGCCCAGAATGTTGGCCAGCAGGCAGCCGATAAACAGTCCGGGAATGGCGGCCGGTGTAAACAGCGGCAGGATGGTCAGCATCTCGGCGATACGGACCTGCATGGCGCCGAAGGAGATGGGCGCGAACACGAACGTCAGCACGACGTAGATTGCGGCGATCACGGCACCCTGCGCCAGACGGCGGGTGAGTAAGCTTCTGTTGTTCATAATCATTCTCCTTGGTTTTGATTTATATCGCGGAGGATTTAGAGGCCGAACTCCGCTATTTGGAGGAACTCCGACGGACATTATAACACAGCTTTCGGGAAAAGCAAGGACAATGTCGACCGGCTGCTTATTTTCGCCGCAAGAGCCGGAAGTGGTTTTCTCCGTCCCGGGAGAACCCGATGTTGCAGCTCAACGAGATTTTTTTGCCCGGGTTTTGCCCCAGCAGGATGCCGAGGATGGTGTTGCAAAACGCGGAGCCGTCGGCCTTGCCCTTTCGGAGCTCGAGGCAGAGCGCGTACTCTCCGCCGTCCTTCAGGTCGGCAAACTCCTGCAGGAAATCTTTCATATGGACCCAACCGTGTTTTTCATAGATGACTTCATATTCCGGGCTGTGCAGTACGTCCAAAAACCGCGTCTCTTCCGCCGGATCTGCGTCACTCTCAACATAGTCGGTGAAGTCGATATCCATGCCGTCGGGACGCCATCCGGTAAAGGCCTGGTTTACGTTGTCCACGATCCTGGCGTACTCCTCCTGGCCGATCCCGAATTCCTCCGTGGGGTCGTAGGCCAGCATAGCCCGGGTGACCAGTTCCTGCACTTCATTGATCCTTTTTTCCATGTTGCTCATTTCACTCTGATATGACTGCTGGATCCGTTTGATGGTGTTCAGTTTGTCCTCCTGCCGGGCGATCTTTTCGTTGAACGCCTCGTAGATGACGGATTGATCCGCATCAAGCAGCGCCCGGATTTCGTCAATGGTGAAGTCTGCGCTCTGCAGATTTTTGATCTTCACGAAGACCAGCGCCTGCTCCTCCTCATAATAGCGATACCCGGACCAGGGGTCCACCTTCGCCGGTTTCAGCAGATCCACCCGGTCATAGTAGCGCAGAGTCTGGGGGTTGCAGCCGCACAGACGGGCAAAATTCTTGATGGTCATATCGTCTGCCTCCTTTCTGCAATCGTTATATCATTGCAGCTTGCTGTAAGGTCAATACCCGATTTTCAATAAATATTATAGGGACAAATAGGCTGAAAAAGCAACCTCGCCCTTGATTCTTCCGCCCATATCACATACCATGGAGACAGCTTATACAAGGAGGTCGGTCATGAAACGGATACTCTGCCTGGGGGACTCCAATACCTTCGGCTATGATCCCCGTTCCTATTTCGGCTCCCGCTATCCCGCCCACGTGCGGTGGACGGGTCGGCTGGAGAGCGCCGGCTGGGAGGTCATCAACCGGGGGGAGAACGGGCTGTCCATCCCGGGAAAAGAGGATTTCCCGGAGTTGGCGGAGCGGCTCCGCAGCCAGCTTCCGCTGGATGCCATCGCAGTGATGCTGGGGAGCAACGACCTGCTGGAAGGGGCGTCTCCGGCGGAAACCGGGGCACGCATGGAGGCGCTGCTGCGCTGCATCATGGAGTGTGCGGGTGATGCGCGGATCATTTTGATTGCGCCGCCGCCTATGGAGCGAGGGGAGTGGGTGCCGGATCAGACCCTGATCGATCGCTCGGCGGAGCTGGGCATGGCGTACCGGCGTCTGGCGGACAAGCTGGGCGTCACCTTCACCGACGCAGGGGCGTGGAACGTGTCCCTGGCCTATGACGGCGTCCATTTCCTGCCGGAGGGCCACGCCGCCTTCGCGGGAGGGTTACTGGCGCTGCTGGAGGGCGAATGATCCGTCTGCATAGACAGAGCGGTTATCTGCAACCAGCGGTTGAGAAATCTCCAACGGATTGCGTATGGACGCCGGGGGCACGGGGCCGTATACTAAGGACGAACCGGTTCCCAGAACGCAAAAAAGGAGAAATGAACATGAATATCGGTGACAAGATCCGCGCTCTGCGGAGGGCGAAGAAGCTGACCCAGGAGCAGCTGGCGGAGTATCTGAACATCTCCGCCCAAGCTGTCAGCAAATGGGAGACGGGCCTGTCCGGCCCGGATATCGATATGCTGCCCCGGCTGGCGGTGTTTTTCGGCGTCACGGTGGATGAACTGCTGGACTTTGACCGCCATCGGATCGACCGGGAGGTGGACGCCCTGGTGGCGGAGTCCGTGCCGCTGCGGCAGGACCCGGAGCGAGCGGAGGCGTTTTACCGCAAGGCCCTGGAGAAATACCCCAACAACGAGGTGCTGCTCAACTGCCTGCTGATGGTCATCCCCGACAACAGGGCGGAGGAGAAGATCCGGATCGGCGAGCGGCTGCTGGACTGCACCGTGGATGACGAGATCCGACACGACGTGTGCCGTCTGCTGGCCCAGACCTGCCATGCCATCGGGGAGAACGCCATGGCGGAGCACTACCTGACGAAGCTGCCGGAGATTTACTTCCTGAAAACGGAGGTGGCGGCATCCATCCGGACGGGAGAGCCGCAGCTGGCGGAGATCCGGAAAACAGAGAACGTCTGCTTCCGCATCCTCGCGGAGATGCTGGCTCTGCGGATGCGCAGGGAGGGAAGGGAACAGTATCAATCCCTTGCCCGCGACCTGCTGACGCTGTACGGGACGATTGACGGGGACCATGCAGACCACGCCGAAAAGCTGGCGGCGATGCTGGAGGACGGGTCCATCCTGGATTTTTGATCAGACGCATAAAAAGCCGGGCGCAGAACATCTGCGCCCGGCTTTTTTGCTGTTGACTCGGTACCATGTCAAGCCTTCATCCAATAGGGCATCTCCGGCACCTCGTCCGGTCCCAGCGGCACCCTCACGTCGGTGCGCTCCGGGCCGTAGAGGGCCTTGTGCCACGCCATGATATTTGTCAGTTCCAGACCGTCCGCGTTGGCCAGCAGGGCCTGCCAGCGCATGCCGCAGGTGGCCATCTCATAGGCGGGCGTGAAGCCGTTTCGCCGGTAAAAGCCGATGCGGCGGAGACGGATGCGATTCTCGGCGTCGCTGTCACCGGGTACCGGCAGCTCCGACTCCATGACGATGGGGAAGCCCTGTTCCCTCAGCCGGGCGAGGATGTCCGCGCCCAAGCCGCCGTTTCGCAGGGCGGCGCTGACGCCCAGATAGTCCAGCAGGACCAGAGGGATGCCATCCCGCCGCCAGAGGGTGGCGTAGCCCAGCATGCGCTCGCCGTCAAAAAGGCCCCACAGCTGATAGCGACCCTGGACCGCCAGATCCAGGATGTCCGCCAGCGGCTTGCGCTCGTTCTCCGCAAAGGCCTGGGAAAACTCCACCGCGTACCAGTATTCGATCTCTTTCGGAGTCATCTGCCGGAATTCCATCTCATCATCTCCGTCCGTCTGGTCATCATACTCTGATTACACTATACCATAGGGCGGGGAAAAGCACAAGGGAACGGGGAGAGAAGCCCGGCCCGCGATTGCATAGCCCGCCGGTGTCTGCTATAATGCCGATGGCGCGGCGCTTCGCCGCGGCCCATCTGAAGAGATCCACAAGCGAGGAGATCCTATGTACAGTCTGCTTCTTGCCATTTTCAGCAGCGCCTCTGTGGCCATCGTTCTCAAATGTTTCCGCAACCAGCGGGGCAACCGTTTCGGTATCATCCTGGGCAATTACCTCACCAGCATCCTCGTCTCCCTGGTGCTGATGCCGGATCGCTCCGCCATATTCTCCGGCAGCGGCGTGACGCTGCTGTGCGGCGCTTTGGGCGGCGTTCTGTTCGTGGCGGGACTGGTGTCCATGCAGAGCAGCGTGACGGCCAACGGCGCCACGCTGACGGCGGCCTTTGCCAAGCTGGGACTGCTGGTGCCCCTGGCGCTGAGCATCCTGTGGTTCCGGGAGCGGCCGGGCCTGTGGCAGATCGGCGGCATCGTGCTGGCGCTGGCGTCCGTGGTGGTCATCAACTCCGGGAAGCGAGGCGCAGACGGCGACGCCGGGAGCGGCACGGCGCCGTCCCTCGCCCTGCTGCTCCTGACCCTTCTGGCCTGCGGCGGCAGCGACGGCATGGCCAAGGTCTTTGAGCAGGTGGGCCGGCGCAGCGAGGATACGCTGTATTTCTTCTTCGTGTTTCTCACGGCGGCGGTGCTGTCGGCGGTGCTGGCGGTCATGGAATACCGCCGGACAGGGAAGAGAATCCTGCTGCCCGAGCTGGCGGCCGGTGTGGCCGTGGGCATCCCCAACTACTTCTCGTCCTATCTTCTGCTGAAGGCGCTGGTCAGTTTGCCGGCCTTCCTGGTCTACCCCGTGTTCAGCACCGGGACCATCCTGCTGGTGATGGCGGTCAGCGCGGTGTTTTTCCGGGAGCGGCCCGGGAGACGGCAGTTGGCGGGACTGGGACTCATCCTGGCGGCGCTGGTGCTGCTGAATATCTGAAAAACAGAACGGCCCCGCAGCGTTAAGAAGCTGCGGGGCCGTTTTTTTGTGAAAAGGGGATTATTCCGGATAGATACACCGGATGCGATCCACGCCGGAACCGCCGCCGGTGATCAGCGGCACGTGCTCCAGGATGAGGCTGGAGGTGTCCAGACCGTACCAGCGGACCTTGGAGCCGGCCACCCGGCGGATGGCGTATTTGGTGTGGAGGATCAGTTCGTCCAGGTTGGACAGCTCCGTCTTGGTGGTGACGGACTTGCGGATGATGCAGAACTTGAAGGTGCCCACGGTGGACGGGCCGTAGATGGAGTACTTCTTGTCCTGGGGAGGCAGCTCGCCGGCGGCCTGGAGGTCCTGGACGATCTGCCGCAGGTACACGTTGACCCGGGGGCTGCATTTGAAGCCCAGATTCAGGGTGATGCGGTAGATGAAATCGGTGCCGTAGGTCTCCACCTCGTAGGTCATGGTGTCCGGCTCATTGAGCACGTTGACGCTGACGAACCAATAGGCCTCGGCCCGCTTGGCGTCCTTGTCCAGAATGGAGTAGAGGATATCGCGGTCCATGAAGTCGGAGTTTCGCTTGCCCTCCAGATACACCAGGTTGTGGGTCAGCAGGGGGATGGACTCGTCCCGGTGCAGGCGGTCCAGGTTGGAGATGTGGTCCTGAATATTCAGGCGGATGCTGTACTTGCGCTCCAGCTGGGTGCCCCGGTACCAGACTACCATCAAAAGCAGCAGTACCAGCGTGAGGATCACGGTGACGTAGCCGCCGTGGGCAAACTTGCCCAGGCTGGAGAGGAAGAACACCGCCTCGATCATGCCGAACACCACCAGCACCAGGCCGGACAGCACCGGCTTCTTCCGGAGCTTGGCCAGGTATACGGTGATCAGAAGGGTAGTCATCAGCATGGTCACGGTGATGGCCAGACCGTAGGCCGACTCCATCCGGGCGCCGGAGCGGAAGTAAAGTACCACCAGGCTGCAGCCGATCCACAGGATGTGGTTGACCTTGGCGATGTAGAGCTGACCCTTGGTGTCGGCGGGATAGCGGATCTCCAGATGGGGCAGCAGATCCAGCAGGATGGCCTCCCACGGCGGTGGTGACGGTGACGGCAGGGGTCAGCACGCCGTCGACCAGCAGGGCGGCGCCGCCCAGCATGGCCGGAAAGATCAGCCACTTGCCGCAGTTTTTCACCAGAGAGTAGAGGGAGAAGATGCCGCCCTCACCGTGGTTGTCGGCCTTCATGGCGATGAGCACGTACTTGATGGTGGTCAGCAGCGTGATGGTCCAGATCACCAGAGACAGCGAGCCGATGATGAAGGCCTCGTCGGTCTGACCGATGCCGCCGTTCCCCTCCAGGATGGATTTCATCACGTACATGGGGGAGGTGCCGATGTCGCCGTAGACGATACCGATGGTCACCAGGATCATGCCCAGCCGGAACTTCTGCCGGGCCTGTCCCTTTCCCGTACCCGACGTATGCAGAACGTTGTTCATGGTGGATTCCTTTCGTATGTGAGAGGGATCAGAGATCGCCTCTGCAATCGGTAATCTGATTGTCAATATATCATTTTACCACCTTTTGCCATGCTTTGGCAAGAGAGAGGTTTCTCCGATATAAGGATAATGGCGGAATGATGCGAAAAAGAGAAATAATAGTGATATGTCGCACAATACCGAGGAAAACTTTAGCAAATCAAATCGTTGTATTGTAAGGAGTTCCCAAATTCTTTGTATATTTTTGTAACAATATTATACGGCGGCAAAGTAGTGTTGACTAAAGTGGTGGGATGCGTTACACTGCATCATGGTGATACGCCGCGAAAAAGGGCGGAAAGCTGTCCGCCGGCGCGGGCGTGTCGCCCCATAGTTTGTTTGTTCCGGGGAGTTTTAACTGAACAAAAGATGAGGAGGAACGAAATGAAAACTGACCTCTCCCGTGCGGAGGAGATCATCGAGCGCTACGACTGCGCCGAGCACAACCTGATCGCGATCATGCAGGAGATCCAGGCGGAGTACAAGTATCTCAGCCAGGCCGCCCTGCTGCTGATCGCGGAAAAGCTGGACATCAGCGCCGCCAGAGTCTACAGTGTGGCCACCTTCTATGAGAACTTTTCTCTGGAGGCTAAGGGCAAGCACATCATCAAGATCTGCGACGGCACCGCCTGCCACGTCCGCAAGTCCCAGCCTATCTATGACGCCATCCGCGACTATCTGGAGCTGAGCGGCAAAAAGAAGACCTCCGACGACGGCATGTTCACGCTGGAGACGGTGGCCTGCCTGGGTGCCTGCGGCCTGGCCCCGGTCATGACGCTGGACGGCGAGGTCCACGCCAAGATGAACCCTGAGGATGCCCTGGCCCTTCTGGAGAAGGTGCGCGGAGAGGAGGCTGCCCAGTGAAACGAGCCAAGCTGACGCGGGAGAGCTTCCACGTGATGCAGTCCAACGCCAAGAACGCCCTGCGTCTGTCCCAGAGCCGTACCTCCGTGCTGATCTGCGCCGGCACCGGCTGCATCGCCGGCGGCGCCATGAAGATCTATGAGAACATGAAGGCCGAGTGCGAGAAGCGGGATATCCAGGTCCACGTGGGTCTGACCTACGACAGCCCCGAGGAGCAGGAGCTCCACATCAAGATGAGCGGCTGCCACGGCTTCTGCGAGATGGGCCCCCTGGTCCACATCGAGCCCATGGGCATCATGTACATCCACGTCAAGCCCGAGGATTGCCGCGAGATCCTGGAGAAGACCGTCCTGAACGGCGAGATCATCGACCGCCTGGTGTACCACCTGGACGGCGTGGCCTATCCCCGCCAGCAGGACATCCCGTTCTATAAGAAGCAGAAGCGTGTGGCGCTGGAGAACTGCGGCCAGTGCGACGCCGAGGATCTGCGGGAGTACATCGCCAAGGGCGGCTATGCCGCCTTTGAGAAGGCCCTGTTCGAGATGACGGACCGGGATATCTGCAACACCATCATCGACTCCGGTCTCCGGGGCCGCGGCGGCGGCGGTTTCCCCGCCGGCCGCAAATGGGAGAGCGTACGCAAGAATAAGGCCGAGGTGAAGTACGTGGTCTGCAACGGCGACGAGGGTGACCCCGGCGCGTTCATGGACCGCTCCATCATGGAGGGCGCCCCCCACTGCGTGCTGGAGGGCATGCTGATCGCCAGTCTGGCCGCCGGCTGCACCGAGGGCTATATCTACGTCCGCGCCGAGTATCCTCTGGCGGTGGACCGTCTGCGCACCGCCATCGCCAAGGCCGAGGAGATCGGTCTGCTGGGCGACAACATTATGGGCAGCGGCTTTGATTTCCATATCCACATCAACCGCGGCGCCGGTGCTTTCGTCTGCGGCGAGGGCAGCGCCCTGACCGCCTCCATCGAGGGCAAGCGGGGTATGCCCCGCGTCAAGCCGCCCCGCACGGTGGATCACGGCCTGTGGGGTATGCCCACGGTGCTCAACAACGTGGAGACCTTTGCCAACGTGCCCCAGATCATCCTCAAGGGCGCCAGCTGGTACCGCAGCATCGGCACCGGCAACAGCCCCGGCACCAAGACCTTTGCCCTCACCGGCAACGTGGTGAACACCGGCCTGGTGGAGGTGCCCATGGGTACCACCCTCCGGGAGATCATCTTCGATATCGGCGGCGGCATCAAGGGCGGCAAGAAGTTCAAGGCCGTCCAGATCGGCGGCCCCAGCGGCGGCTGCCTCACCGAGGAGCACCTGGACGTGCCCCTGGATTTCGACAGTCTGAAGAAGCTGGGCGCCATCATCGGCTCCGGCGGCCTGGTGGTCATGGACGAGGACACCTGCATGGTGGAGGTGGCCCGGTTCTTCATGCACTTTACCCAGAACGAGTCCTGCGGCAAGTGTGTGCCCTGCCGCGAGGGCACCAAGCGGATGCTGGAGATCCTGGAGCGCATCATCCACAACGAGGGCACCGAGGCGGATCTGGATCTGCTGGAGGAGCTGGCCGATACCATCTCCTCCACCGCCCTGTGCGGCCTGGGCCAGAGCGCCTGCAAGCCGGTGATGAGCACCCTGAAGTATTTCCGCGACGAGTATCTCTACCACGTGCGGGATCACCACTGCCCCATCTGCGACGGCGAGAAGCCCCATCCCGTCATCGACCCCGCCAAGTGCAAGGGCTGCGGCAAGTGCCGGAAGAACTGCCCCATGGAGGCCATCGAGGGCGCTGTGAAGCAGCCCCATACCATCGACGCGTCCAAGTGCATCAACTGCGGCGCCTGCGTGAAGAACTGCCCCTTCGGGGCCATTGAGGAGGGTTAAGCCATGGCAAAGGGAATTATGTATATCGACGGCCTGCGTGTGCCCTTCGACGGAGAGCAGAACGTCCTGGCTGTCATCCGCAAGGCGGGTATCGACATGCCCACCTTCTGCTACTACTCCGATCTGTCTGTCTACGGCGCCTGCCGTATGTGCGTGGTGGAGGATGAAAACGGCAAGATCGACGCCAGCTGCTCCATGGAGCCCCGGGACGGCATGCGGATCCGCACCAATACCGCCCGCCTGCTGAAGCACCGCCGGATGAACCTGGAGCTGATGCTGGCCAGCCACTGCCGCGACTGCACCACCTGCGAGAAGAACGGCGCCTGCACGCTGCAGCGCCTGTCCCTCCAGTTCGGCGTCCGCCGCGTCCGTTTCGCCGATACCCGCCCTCACTACGAGCTGGACGACACCTCTCCCGCCGTGGTGCGCGACCCCAACAAGTGCATCCTCTGCGGCGACTGCGTCCGCGTGTGCGAGGAAGTGCAGGGCATGGGCGTGCTGAACTTCGCCTATCGCGGCTCCAACCTGCAGGTGACGCCCGCCTTCGACCGCCAGCTGAAGGACACCCACTGCATCAGCTGCGGCCAGTGCGCCGCCGTCTGCGGCACCGGCGCCATCACCATCTACAACTCCATCGGTAAGGCCTGGCGCGCCTTCCACAACCCCAAGAAGCGGGTGGTGGTGCAGATCGCTCCCGCCGTCCGCGTGGCGGTGGGCGAGGCCTTCGGCCTGCCCGACGGCACCAACGTCATCGACAAGATCGTCACCGCCCTGAAGATCATGGGAGCCGAGGAGGTGTATGACACCACCTTCGGCGCGGACCTGACCGTCATTGAGGAGTCCCAGGAGTTCCTGGAGCGCGTCAAGCGTGGCGGCCCGTTCCCCATGTTCACCAGCTGCTGCCCGGCCTGGGTCAAGTATCTGGAGTTTGAGAACCCCAAGTACCTCAAGCACATCTCCACCTGCAAGTCCCCCATGCAGATGTTTGCCGCCGTGCTCCGCGACCGCTATGCCAAGAAGGACGCCGAGGACGGCCGGGAGACCTATCACATTGCCATTATGCCCTGCACCGCCAAAAAGATGGAGGCGGCCCGGGAGGAGTTCACCCACGACGGCAAGCGGGACGTGGATCTGGTGCTGACCACCCAGGAGCTGATCAACATGATCAACGAGGCCGGCGTGCAGTTCACCCAGATCGAGGGCGAATCCCCCGACCTGCCCTTTGGCATCGGCACCGGCGCCGGCACCATCTTCGGTACCACCGGCGGCGTGGCGGAAGCCGTGGTGCGCTGCTGCGTGCCCGACAAGTCCCGCAACGCCCTGCAGGAGATCCAGTACAGCGGCCTGCGCGGCAGCGACGAGATCCGCACCGCCAGCTTCCAGGTGGGTGAGAACAACATCCGTATCGCCGTGGTCCACGGCCTCATCAACGCCCAGAAGCTGATCAAGGAGATCGAGGCAGGCGAGGCCTACTATGACCTGGTGGAGGTCATGACCTGCCGGGGCGGCTGCGTCGGCGGCGCCGGACAGCCCCACGGCCTCAAGGCACGGAAGGAGAAGCGCGCCGCCGGCCTGTACGAGGCGGACCGCTCCGCTCTGGTCAAGCGCTCCGAGCGCAACCCCATCGTCAAGGAGCTCTACGCCGACGTGCTGGACGGCCGTACCCACGAGCTGCTCCACGTCCACTACGGCAAGAACAAGAAGAAATAACCGACATCCCTTCCCGCCCCGGAGCCGCTCCGGGGCGGGAGACTTTTTCCGCCGCACCGGCGGCAAAAGCGGTCCCGACCTTGTAAAGCCGGGCAGTCTGTGGTATAATCCCTCTTCCGAAGAGGGAATTGTATGTATAACGGGGGAGACGATATGACCTTATCAAAAGATGAACAGAGCCGGCTGCTGGCCTGCATGCTGGATATGGGTGATCTGCTGCTGGACGCCGGCGCGGAGATCAGCCGGGTGGAGGACACCCTGGAGCGCATGGGCCGGGCCTACGGCGCGGCGCGGATGGACGTGCTGGTGATCACGGCTATCATCAGCATCACCATGGAATTCCCCGACGATGAGTCCACCACCGAGACCCGGCGCATCCGGTCCACGGGCCAGACGGACTTTTACCGGCTGGAGAAGCTGAACGCCCTGAGCCGCCGGTGCTGCGCGGAGCCGCTGCCGCTGGACGAACTGCGGGAGAAGATCGACGCCGTGGCGGCAGGGGAGAAGCCCACATCCATGCGCCTGTGGGGCAGCGTGCTGGTGGGCGGCAGCTTTGCCGTGTTTTTCGGCGGCAGCCTGTGGGACGGCCTGGTGGGGGCGGCGTTTGCCGTGGTGATCTTCCTGCTCCAGGACCGTCTGGGCCGCACCAAGCTGAACACGGTGGCCTTCAACCTGCTGGTCTCCCTGATCGTGGGCCTGGGCGTGGGGCTGGTGACGGCGGCGATCCCGATTCTGCACATGGACATGATCCTCATCGGCGATATCATGCTGCTGATCCCGGGCCTGGCCATCACCAACGCCGTCCGCAACCTGCTGGTGGGTGATACCATCTCCGGCGCGGTGCGTCTGGCGGAGAGCTTGATCTGGGCCGGAGCGCTGGCCGGCGGTTTTATGGTGGCGTTGACAATTGTCAACGCCCTGCATTGAGGGGGTGCTGTGATGACGGAGACGACACGTATCATCGTTCAGCTGGCCACGGCCTTCCTGGGCTCCGGCGGCTTCAGTCTGTTGTTCGGCCTGCGGCGCCGGTATCTGGTGCTGGCCTCCCTGGGAGGCATGCTGGGCTGGGTCATCTACCTGCTGGTGGACGCCTGGCTCCACATCGGCTTTCTGTCCTACCTGCTGGCGGCGGCCTTCGGCGTGGTGTATGCGGAGGTGCTGGCCCGGCGGCTGAAGACCCCCGCCACGCTGTTCGTGATCCCGGCCATCGTGCCGCTGGTACCCGGCAGC
Source organism: uncultured Eubacteriales bacterium (assembly GCA_900317425.1). Classification (GTDB taxonomy): domain Bacteria; phylum Bacillota; class Clostridia; order Oscillospirales; family Oscillospiraceae; genus Vescimonas. Next base: position 54,712 of record ONGR01000008.1, read on the forward strand.
TCCCTCTACGCGGCCATGAGCTGCGCCGTGCGGGGCGATATGAACGCCGCCCGGGAATTTGGCTCCCAGACGCTGGAATACGCCCTGGCCATCGCCGCCGGCATCAGCTTCGTGGTGGCCATCCGGGAACTGCAGACAAAGAAACGATAAAAAGCGCCCGCTGCGGGAAATGACCAGGGCGGGCCGTTTTTTTGCGCCGGAAACGCCGCCTTGCAAGCGGAAGGATCCCGGGGTATAATAAGCGTAACGAACCAACAAAAACAGGGAGGACCTCAACATGAAAAAGAGATGGATGCTGCTTTTGTGCCTGCTGACGGGCGCGATCTGCGCCGGCTGCGGTGCCGGCGGCGCCGACAAGGCGACCTACCACCGCGTCTCTCCCGAAGAGGCCATGGAGTTGATGGGGCAGGAGGGCTGCCTCATCGTGGACGTGCGGCGGCAGGACGAGTATGACGCCGGCCACATTCCCGGCGCCGTGTGCGTGCCCAACGAGGAGATCCAGCTGGAGCACATAGCAGAGCTGCCGGACAAGGGGCAGTTGCTGCTGGTGTACTGCCGCAGCGGACGGCGCAGCAGGGAGGCAGCCGGAAAGCTGGCGGAGCTGGGCTATACCAACATCTATGAGTTCGGCGGGATCCTGGACTGGCCCGGCGACGTGGTAACGGACTGAAAAGGAGGAGATCGGACATGACGCAGCCAGAGCGTATCGCCCACTACGAGGCCCTTCTGGACCAGATCAACGCCGCGGTGGCCGACCTGGACCGCGCACTGGAGGCCTTTGCCGCGGTGCAGCCCCTGGTCCGTGAGTTGGACGGCTACTACGGCAGCGACGACTGGCGCCGGGATTACGCCGACGACGAGGCGGGCAGGCTGCCCGCCGACCTGAAGCGGGGCGTCCTCAGCGAGGACGGGGCCTATGACGCCCTTACCGACAACCGGGAGCTGCTGGCCCGGATGCTGGAGACGGTGGCCCAGGCTATGAGGGGATAAGGATGCGGCACGAATTCGACGCCGTTTTGCTGCGCAGCGGGGATATGGACGCCGCCTACGTGGTGGTGCCGGTGGACATCCGGGCGGTGTACGGCAAGGGCCGCCTGGCGGTCCGCGCCACCTTTGACGGTCAGCCCTACGACGGTCAGGTGGTGCGGATGGGCACGCCGGACTACATCATCGGCGTGCGGAAGGACGTCCGCCGGAGGATCGGCAAGACCTTCGGCGACACGGTGGCCGTGACCATTCAGCCCAGAGAGGAGTGCCATGAATAAGGAGGAACTGCTGCAATACACCCTGGACACCTACGGCGCGGAGCCGGAATACCTGTGGCAAAAATACCCCGACAGCTTCGTCCTGCGCCACGCCAATAACCGCAAGTGGTTTGCCGTGGTTCTGGACGTGGATCGCCGCAGGCTGGGTCTGGCCGGCGAGGGTGCGGTCTACGTGCTGGACGTGAAGTGCGGCCCCATCCTGGGGGGCTCCTTTCTGGGTGCGCCCGGCGTGGTACCCGCCTGGCACATGAACAAGAGCCAGTGGCTGGGCGTGCTGCTGGACGGCTCGGCGGAGGATGACCTGGTCCGACAGCTGTTGGACATCAGCTACGACATGACGAAAGGGAGGATCTGACCATGGTGCGACCAATCGTAAAAGACCCCATCTTTCTGGCACAAAAATCGTCCCCTGCCACGGCGGACGACCTGGACGTGGGCCGGGATCTGCTGGACACACTGGAAGCCCACCGGGACGGCTGCGTGGGCATGGCCGCCAATATGATCGGCGTGGCCAAACGGATCATCGTCTTTGACGAGGAAGGCGCCGCCCGGCTGATGTTCAACCCGGAGATCATCCGGCGAGAGGGGCCCTATTCCACGGAGGAGGGCTGCCTGTCCCTGCCCGGAACGCGGCCCGCTAAGCGGTATCGCTCCATCAAGGTGCGGTATCAAAACGAACAATTTCAGGTAAGGTTGAAAGCCTTTACGGGCTTTACCGCCCAGATCATCCAGCATGAGGTGGACCACTGCGACGGTATCGTGATCTGAACGGACGGAAAGAGAACGGGCCGCTCCCGAGGGGGAGCGGCCCGTTTGTGGTTTGGTCGTTATCGGTTTCCCAGCTGCCAGAAGGCCACGGCGCTGGCGGCGGCCACGTTGAGGGAGTCCACCCCGTGGGACATGGGAATGCGGACGGTGTAGTCGCAGTGGGCGATGGTGTCGGTGCTGAGGCCGTCCCCCTCGCTGCCCAGTACGATGGCCAGCTTTTCCTCCGCCATGAGCCGGGGATCGTCAATGGACACCGAGTCCTCCCGCAGGGCCATGGCGGCGGTGCGAAAGCCCATGGCAGCCAGCTGTTCCATGCCGGGATGGGGCCAGTCGTGGGTTCCGCTGCCCAGGAAGGTCCAGGGCACCTGGAAGATGGTGCCCATGCTGACCCGCACGGACCGGCGGTACAGGGGATCGCAGCAGGAGGGGGTCAGCAGCACCGCATCCATGTTCAGCGCGGCGGCGGAGCGAAAAATAGCCCCCACGTTGGTGGGATTCATCACGTTTTCCAGCACGGCGACGCGCCGGGCACCAGCGCAGACTTCTTCGGCCGCGGGCAGCGGGCGGCGCCGCATGGCACACAGGACGCCCCTGGTCAGGGGAAAGCCGGTAAGCTGGGTGAGCACGGGAAGATCGGCGGTGTAAAGGGGAATATCCTCACACCGGCGCACCACATCCCGGGCGGCACCGTCGATGTGCTTGCCCTCCATCAGCAGGGACACGGGCTCATATCCGGCATCCAGAGCACGGAGGATGACGTTGGGGCTTTCGGCGATGAAGAGGGGCTGGGCCTTCTCATCCCTGCCCTGGAGCTGACGCTCCGTCAGGCGGGCATAGACGTCCAGCTCCGGGGCGGAAAAATCGGTGATCTCAATGATGCGGGCCATAATGGGCCTCCTTCCGACGGGGATGGTTCTATTCTACACGCCCGCCGCCACCTCTGACAAGGGGAAAGAAGAGTTTTTTGCCGTCGGGGATGGAAAAACGGCGCTCCATGGCGTATAATAAGACCACTGCGAGAGGAGAACGCCCATGAAACTGACCACCGAAAAGCGCATGATCCCGGGCCCGGCCGGAGAGATGAAGCTCATCATCCTGCGCCCCCCGGAGATAACGGAAAAGGTGCCGGGGATCCTGTGGATCCACGGCGGCGGATACGCCATGGGCATGGCGGATATGGTCCACGTTTCCCGGGGAGCCGACGCCGCCCGCCACTATGGGGCGGTGGTGGTCTCGCCAGAGTATCGGCTGTCCGGCCAGGCCCCCTATCCGGCGGCGCTGGAGGACTGTTACGCGGCCCTGGTCTGGCTGAAGGAGCACGCCGGAGAACTGGGCGTCCGGGACGACCAGCTCATGGTGGGTGGTGAGAGCGCCGGCGGCGGACTGACCGCTGCGGTATGCATGGCCGCCCGGGACCGGGGCGAGGTAAGCGTGGCCTTTCAGATGCCTCTCTATCCCATGCTGGACTGCCGGGACACGGAATCCTCCCGGGACAACCACGGGAAAATCTGGAACACGGCCCGGAACCACGAGGGCTGGCGGCGGTATCTGGGCAGCTTGTACGGCCAGCGGAACGTACCTCCCTACGCCTCCCCGGCCCGGCAGACCGATTATCGCCGCCTGCCGCCGGCCTATACCTACGTGTGTCAGGGGGAACCCTTTTACACCGAGACGCTGGACTATATCCGCCATCTCAATGAGGCGGGGGTGGAGGCAAGTGTGGACGTGTATCCCGGCGATGTGCACGCCTTTGACGAATATCTGGCCTGGACGTCGTGGGGCCGGCAGGCCCGGGCGGTGTTCCGGGAGAAATACAAGTACGCGGCGGAGCACTACTTCGCGCCGCAGAAGCCCAAGGAGGACAAGAACGATGCGCATTGATCCCACACGCTATACAGGCCGCCCGGCGGAGAAGCGGTCGCCCCAGGAGGAGGCTATCTACGACAAGCTGGAGCAGCTGCATATTCCCTTTGACCGGGTGGACCACGACTACGCCGACACCATGGAGGATTGCCTGCTGATCGAGTCCACCCTGGGCGGAAAGATCTGCAAAAACCTCTTTCTCTGCAACCGGCAGCAGACGGCGTTCTATCTGCTGATGATGCCGGGCGGCAAGCCCTTTAAGACCAAGTTCCTGTCGGCCCAGCTGGGCTGCGCCCGGCTCTCCTTTGCCGACGCCAGCCACATGGCTCAGTATCTCCAGACCATCCCCGGGTCCGTTTCTGCCCTGGAGCTGCTGTTTGACACCGATAACGCCGTGCAGTTGGTCATCGACCGGGACCTGCTGGCGGAGGACACCTTCAGCGGCCACCCCGGCCGCTCCACCTCCACACTGCGCATGGCCCGGGAGGATCTGCTGCGGTACGCGGCGGCGGTGGGCCATGAGCCCGTTTACATCGACCTGCCGGCGGAGGCATAACGGAGCGCGCCGGCAGCAAAGAAATAACAGGAGGGTGCCAAATATGAGCAAGATCATCGATTTGAGCCGTTCGGTCTGTGACTTGGTGACGGAATACCCGGAGCTGACGGGCATCATGACGGAGCTGGGCTTCCGCGAGGTACGAAAACCTGCCGGAGGCCAACGCGGGGAACAAGTGCAGACTATTCCCCAAAAGGCCAAAAGGGAAGGCATCCCCATGGAGGACGTGGTGCTGGCCCTGGTGAAAAACGGCTTTCGCATCTCCGGGGAGATGCCTGTCGCGACCCAGCCTGCTATGACGGGAGAAGAGACGATGGCCTCCGTCCGGCGGGCCAAGGAACTGGCGGCGGGGAAGGACTACGCCCACAAGCACGAACTGGCGGCGGCGCTGGCGGCCATCCCCGGCCATCCGCTGCACACCCTGACCCGAGAGAATGAGGTGCTGTCCGGCTGGATCACCCGGGCCAAGGAGAAGCTGGCTGCCCACGAGGACGTGGGGGAGCTTCTGGCAAAGATCCGGGAGCTCTCCGTCCACTATGCCAAGAAAGGCGATCTGCTCTATCCTCTGCTGAAGGTCAACTACCAGGTCTCCGGTCCCTCCGACGTCATGTGGACGGAGGACGATGAGATCCGGGACGAGCTGGCTCTGTTCGCCACGGCGGAGAAGCGCGACAACCACTGGGAAGATCGTGTCCAGACCGTCCTGCGGCGGGCGGAGGAGATGATCTACAAAGAGAACAGCATTATCTTTCCCATCTGCGCGGTGAATTTCACCGAGTCGGAGTGGCAGGGCATCTACCGGGATGCCAGGGACTATGCCGACTGCCTGGGCGTGATCGGCGAGACGTGGGCCGAGGGCGAAAACCGATCCGCCCCTGCCGGGCCTGCCCACGACGGCGAGGTGGTCCTGCCCGGCGGCCACATGACGGTAGACCAGCTGGCGGCCCTGCTGAATACCATCCCGCTGGAGATCACCTTCGTGGACGCGGACAACGTCAACCGCTTCTTCAACGAGGGGCCCAAGGTGTTCAAACGGCCCGGCATGGCCATCGACCGGGAGGTTTTCTCCTGCCATCCGCCCAAGATCGAGCCCATGGTCCGCTCCATCATTGAGGATTTCCGCCATAACCGCCGGGATCGTGTGCCCGTCTGGATGGAGAAGGGCGGCCACACCATGCTGGTCACCTATATGGCTGTGCGCGACAAGACCGGCCGGTATCTGGGCACCGTGGAGCTGGTGCAGGATATGGAGTTTGCCAAGGAGCACTTCGGCATCAACGGATAAGAACAGGACTGCCCGGTCTCCGGCCGGGCAGTCCTGTTTTGTCTGTTTTCCATGCCGCTGGGTTTCTTCAAAGATTGTATCGCACCATCAGAGGAACAAAAAGCCACCCAAATGGGTGGCTTTTATCATTGGCACCCCCGGGAGGGTTCGAACCTCTGGCCTGCCGCTTAGGAGTTTGGTGTGCTCGATGAGTACGGTCCGGAACCGTTCATATGATACTTTCCCATCCGCTCAATGGCCTGCAGTACTCGATTTTCATGGTGCAAATTGCACAAACTGCCGTATCCTGATGGGCCTTTCCGGGGCTCAAATTAGCAGGAAATTAGCAGGAAGCACCTTGGAAAACGCTGATGGCAGCAGGAATTGAGCCGGCTTTTGTTACATTTGACGATGCAAAAATAGGGAGGTATTTATGGATAATAAAGAGAATCGAACGCTGCCGGAGTCGCGTACATATACAGTTGAACAGATCTCCGCTATGCTCGGCATCTCGCGTGGATCTGGATATGCCCTCGTCAAGGAGGGGCATTTCAAAATTGTCCGGATTGGGAACATTATTCGGATTTCAAAGAAATCCTTCCACGAGTGGATGCAAAAGTATGATTTGTAAATGATAGAGCAAGACGCCACGGGCAAAACCCGTGGCGTTCTTACATTAGAATATCAATATGCAGATGAGATTCACAAGATTATGTTGCGGAAAACTATTATTTGCCATGAATTCCCGCGTCTAACCAGTAAAAAGGAGAACGCCACAAGGAAAGCCGTGACGTTAACGGCCTGAGCATAATAAATAACCTAGAGGCGACAGAATAAGAAATGAAATGTGCGTGATTATACATTTGCTGATAAGATTTTGCCCCTATTCTTTACTAATTACAATGCCCATAGGATTAAAATGTGCACTTTCTGCAACTTCATGTGGAGGATAATCTTTATTCAATGAAATAAGAAGGGGGGTTTTCCCAGTTGTAATTACTTTCTTGCAGAATACTTCGCCATCTACCTCCACAATTCCAATCTGTGCATTTTCAAGTGTTTTTTGCGCTTTAACTAGCACAATATCCCCGGAAGAATATTGAGGCTCCATACTATCACCAGAAATTTTTACAGCAAAATCAGCAATTTGGTTTGTAGTTGTATAGGGTTCTGATGATTCGTAAGTATCCATTGGGTTTCCGAAGCCTGCAGATACACTTAGGTTATATAAAGGAATAGTTCGCTCTGTTATAGTTGGCACCTCTGGGTGTTCCTCCTCAAATCCCGGGTCAACCTGCCTTACTAATGTTTCATAATGAACGTGATCGTGCGCTTTAATAAAATCAAGCAGTTTTTCAAATATTTCTGGTAGCTGCCGAATATCAAGAATGTTTTCAACGCCTTCGTGAGCGCCAACTAATCGTAAGTGGGATTGATTTTGTACTAGCCGTGTAATTGCCCTCACTCTTGTTGTATTATCACCGTCCAGAGCAATAGCTTTAGATAATATATCTTTGGTTCCAGGCATTTTAAAAGATGTAAAGCCTTCAATTAGTCGTCTTCCCATATTAGGGTAGCTTGCATCGTTGTCATGTTGCATATTGACCCGTTGCGGGCTACAGATTATTTCAGGAATTATTCATACGGCGCCAGTCTTTGCTCGGCGATCTTTGCATTCTGCCTGATACCACGAGCAAGCTTTATTTTGCGGATCATTTGCGCGTATTCTTCTGCCGGAATGGAACTCTCAAAGGAGATTGCACCTCCCAGTAAGCAGGCAGGCCACAAAAGCGTGGCTGTGTTGCCGTTTTCGAACTCCAGGGAAAGCCTCCCCGTTTTTTCGTCAAAAGAGGAGATCAGACCATAGCCCTTCGTCTTATGCAGCAGTCGGTTTCCCGCCGCCAGCTGACTTGTGAAGAAGGCCATTGCCCGATCCAGCTCCGCTGCCTCTGTCAGCGCGGTGGCAAATTCGGAGGCAAGTTGCTCAGCAACGCGCTTGTTCTCAGTGTATTGCTTTCGCTCGGCGGCATTTTTGACGGTATAGTGAATGCCGTCAAAGAGATGATAAACTGTGCTGCAGTAGATAACGTCAAATGCAAGCAGATGCAGATTCCCATCGGGATGCATTGGCTTGTTGGAGAGGGAATAACGGGTTTTGTTCAGGGCAATCAGCCGCTCGTTCTGCCGGATCCTGTCTACCAAAGCATCGCATAAGCGGTAGTAGTTGATCAAATGAAAGGACGTGCCGGATCCCAATTCGTCATAGAATTCCACACATTCGGCATAGTCCTTCACCTGCTGTGCTTTGAAAAGATAGTACTGATCCGGATCATAGTATCCGGTGAGCATCATCGGAAGTCGAATACTCGGACGATAGCGCCAGCTATCAGGCATATATTTCTCCAAAAGAGACTGACACTGATTAACAAAAGTTACAAATCGGCTCATGCGCGCTGACAAATCGCCATTGTCGTCTGTCAACAGAAGCTCTTTCAGCATGGATCTGACCGTATTCGGCTCGTGCCTGGCATAATCAGCCAGGGCATGGAAAGAGAGCTCATATCTGTTGTCGATCGTCTGAGAGGTAAGGAGAACCACAGAGGCAAGTTTGGCGGGGAGCAGTTGGTCATCGGATGCCAGGGTCTCATCCATTTTGGAGCGAAACTGTGCAGCAATTTCCCACTTATAATACTCTTGGTTCACGTCATTATTCAGTTCCTCAAAGCGATCGGTATAGTGCTGAAGAATCTGATCTAGATTGCTATAATTCATAGTTCCCTCCATTCAATTGTGTGACGATATGAAAAGGCAATCTGAGTTACCAATTATCTGTTAACAATTATAATGTTTTTCAGATAAGCGTCAAGCCAGTATCGTTACTGATGGCGATAGATAACTGCCTCATATGCGCCAGTTTGCCACTGGGAAGCAATTGTTCTTTTTCTTAAAAGCCTCAATCATCTGCCGCTCTTTTCCCGAGGCGTTATCACATGTTTCGTACGTCAGAAGAAGCATGCCTGCATCTTCTACCTGCCAGATCGCGCGGCCGCCACGATGGTTCTTTCCGTTGCCCCAGCCGTATTTCATATATTGGCGCAACCGTTGACGCAAGCCGTTTCGGCCCGCTGCTTTGCCGATATAGAGAATCTCCTTATCAGTGCATTGTGCGTACTTATCCGCCAGCTTTTCAGCTGTATAAAGCGGCGCAAAATGGTTGTATTGCTGCTCTGTAAAGTGAATAGACATGCCAGCTGGAACCAGAATCTGATATACGCCGGAATCATTTGGAATGCTTTGACAATCTTCACAATACAGCGTTTGCAGCGTCGTGGCAACGGATGGCCAGATACAGAGCTCATTTAACCGACAGAAGAGCCGCAAGAGTGCGCCACTTGCGATACTTTCACTGATCAACGCACCGTTTTGAAAATGATCCCTTCGGAAGTGCCATGCGATACTGGCCAGAACGCAAATATATGGCTGTACAGATAACCATTCTGGACTGACGGATGCAATGTCTTGATCATGCAGTTCCCACTTCTCAATGACCTGCCTGTAATTCACGATAACCAGGCTTTCACGATAAGTCTGGTCTATAAAAGACAAAAGCTCTGCTTCCAGGAGAGCATGATCCTGTGAAGAGGCATATACGGAATAATGTCGACACCAGCTTTTTAATTCGGGGGAATTATCTATCCGTTCCAGCAAGGAGATGGTGTTTGTCAAGAAGTCTTTTGCGCCCATGATAGTCTCACCGCCCTTCAGATCCTGCTATAAGTTTAATGGCCTATTCGGAAGAAGTCAACAGCGGATAGGGTATGGCAGACGGGCCATTTTTGAGCTGCAATAGACAAAGAAATAGGGAGGCTAAAACCACACAAACCTGTGATAGAACCTGCAAATCAAAAAAACCAGTAATCAAATGAAAAATAGACCGGAACATAAGCTCAAATACCGAAAATATATTGATATTGTTCCGAATACATGTTATACTAAATATAGACCAGCAAGAAGGAGGCTTGAAGGATGAAGTATCTTTCTGCGGCAGAATTCGCGGCAAAGTACGGTGTTTCAGACCGTTATATTCGCAGACTGTGCGCCGACGGGAAGCTGGAAGGAGCAGAACGGGTTGGGAAGGCATACCGAATTCCGGAATCCACGCAGCTCCCTGCGGATCGGCGCCATTTACGCGGTAAAGTTGTTGCAGAACAATTTACACCGTTGTTTGCTGCAATCGATGAAAAGAAAGCGGAACTGAATAAACGTCGGCCTCTTACTGCGGGAGAGGTAGAAATGCTGCGCCAATTCTTTATAGTTGATTATACGTACAACTCCAATGCTATTGAGGGCAATACATTGACGTTGAGGGAAACCGAGTGGGTATTGCAGGGAATGACGATTGATCAGAAGCCGCTGAAGGATCATCTGGAAGCCGTAGGCCACCGCGATGCCTTTTTATTTGTCGAGGAACTGGCACAGCGCAAGGCCCGTCTGCGGGAATATGAGATTAAAAGTATCCACTCCCTGGTGCTGATGGATAAGGCGGAGGACCGCGGTATCTATCGCCGAGTGCCTGTCACGATTGCCGGCGCGTATACACAGCCGGTTCAGCCGTATCTGATTCAGCCTAAGATGGAAGAACTTTTGCGGAACAATGAAGACCGCAAAAAAAAGATGCACCCTATCGAGCGCATCGCAAGATTCCACCTGGAATTTGAAGGGATCCATCCTTTTATCGACGGCAACGGCCGCACGGGGCGCCTCGTTATGAACCTGGAGCTGATTCGCAGCGGGTACCCTACCATCAATGTAAAGTTTACAGACCGAAAGAAGTACTATGAGGCTTTTGATGCGTACTACCGTGACGGCAATGCGGACGCGATGATCAAACTGATTGGCGGATATGTTGCGGAGAGACTGGATCAGTATTTGAGCATCTTACCCGATGATGTAAAATAAAGTGACACGCAAAGGGAATATAGCGAGGTAGTATATGTTCTACAAAATGATCGAAGCAAAGCGAGATCAGTGGTTCGCGTCAGATGATTGCACTGTGCGCCCCTTAATTGAGTATATGGAAAAAGTTGGCCAGATGCGTGATGCGCAGATCGAAGCCATCAAAACGTATCTCTTTTTAAAGGTTGCGTGTGATTGCAGTCCACTTTATGAGCTGTTTGCCTCTGGACGATTTAACACGCTGGATATTGCGGAGCTTGCGTTGCCGGATCGCGTGAAGGCCTATCTGCGCAGCAATCCTGCGGCTGCCGCTCTGTATGAGTATGCGAGGCAGACAAACGACAGAGGCGAAGTTGTATCCAAAAAGCTTCGGGAGCAAATCGAAAAAGCCCCCGAAAATATTGATTATCGGAAGTTCTTCCGTGATGCTTTCTATGGTGTCTCATACACGGATTATTTGTTCAGCTTGCCCATGGGAGCCGGAAAGACCTTTCTCATGGCAGCATTCATTTATCTGGATCTCTACTATGCCACGAATGAGCCGTTGAATCCCGCGTTCGCCCACAACTTCATCATTTTTGCCCCCTCCGGCCTGAAATCTTCGGTGGTGCCCAGCCTGCGCACTATCCAAAGGTTTAATCCGTCCTGGGTGCTGCCTGAGCCCGCAGCCTCGGAAATCAGGCGAATGATTTCTTTTGAGGTCCTCGATCAAAGAAAAACCGCCAACAAATCCAACAAGACGAAGAATCCCAATGTGCAGAAGATTGCGAACCACCAGCCCTTGAGCGAACTATTTGGCCTGGTGGCGGTTACGAACGCCGAAAAGGTGATCTTGGATCGTATCCGGGAGCAGAGTGGTCAGATTGACCTGTTTGAAGACAGTGAAGATGAACAGGATCGGCAAGCTAACGAGCTGCGCAATCTCATCGGCAAATTGCCGGCGCTCTCAATTTTCATTGATGAGGTGCATCACGCCGTCAGCGATGAGATCAAGCTCCGCTCGGTGGTAAACCGTTGGGCCGAAAACGGGACAGTGAACTCCGTCATAGGCTTTTCCGGTACACCCTATTTGGAGCGCCCGGAAAAGATCGATGTCGTCAAAGGCCTTTCTGTGGCTACTGCAGAGATCACGAATATCGTCTACTATTATCCTTTGATCGATGGCGTGGGCAACTTCCTCAAACGTCCTATAGTCAAGATTGCCGATATTGCCGACAGTACTCAAATCATCGAAAACGGCGTCCGCCAGTTTCTGGACACATACAGGGATACTGTATACACTGACGGCACTACGGCCAAGCTGGGCATCTATTGCGGCACAATCGAAAAGCTGGAACGGCTGGTGTATCCCCTGGTTGTTTCCATCGCTGCTGAGTATGGCCTGGGGGTCGAGACGATCCTCCGCTTCCACAAGGGAAACAAAGAATACCCCCAACCCGGTGACAGCCAGATGGAGTTTGACATTCTGGACAAGCCCATCTCAAAAATCCGTATCGTCCTGTTGGTTCAGATCGGTAAGGAGGGCTGGGACTGCCGCAGCCTGACGGGAATCATTCTCTCCCAGGAGGGGGACTGTCCCAGAAACATGGTGCTGCAGACGTCCTGCCGATGCCTGCGCCAGGTGACGAAGGATTCCCCGGAGACGGCACTCATCTACCTCAACAGCAGCAACGCCGACAAGCTGAGTGACCAGCTGCAGAAGCAGCACCACATCTCCCTCCAGGAGTTTGCTGCTGCAGACCACAGCAAGACCGCACTGAACCGCTATGACCGCACGGCCTATCTGAAGCTACCGATAATCGACTTCTATCAGTTGGCAATTCGTTACACAGCGGAGAAGACAGAAGAGCTTGCCCCTGAGAAATACATACCTCTCGCGGCAGAGAATGCAAAGCAAGAGCAAAGCGTGATCCGTACCACGGATCTGAGCATGGAAACCATCCGCACAGATGTGGACGATGCGGAGCGCGGAAATGAATATGCTGCCTTCAACGCCTGGCAATATGAAATTGTCAGGGGTAGCTTTGGCATACTCAAGATGGAGGATCTGAAGCCCTATACCGCGATGCTCAAAGCGGTGTTTGATACGATCACATACGAAAAGGACAGGAACCGCTATTACAATACTCGTTTTGACCGCGCGCAGGTGGAGGCGAATATCCGCAAAGCCTTTGCAGAGAAGCGCACCTTCCTCACCAGCGAGGAGGTCATTCCGGAGGCGGCCAGCCTGTTGAACATTGCCAACTTTACGCCGAGAGTTTTTACGGAGAAGCCGTGGGATTACTATCCTTCCCAGGATACCGTGGAGAGGATCGTTCTTGCCGATCAGGGTTAATTGAAAATCAAGCCCGATATTGCCGCGGCAATTGCGGCCCTGGAGAGCGACGATAACCCGGCGAACAGAGCAATTGCAGAGACACTCCGCAAAAAGAATATGCCTGATCCGCAAAAGGACCGCACGTACCATTATTTGCCCTATCACACTGACAGTCGCTTGGAGCAGGACTTTTTAAAGGACATCCTGACACTCCCTGAGCTGGAACAGCTAGGGCTGGAGGTCTATTACAACGGCGACCGGGCCATGACGGAATTCAAGGTCAAGTGCTACAAGACCACCGGCGGCAAATGGCAGTATATCGGTATGTACACGCCGGATTTTCTGATCCTCCTCCAGCGGAAAGACGGAAAAATCCACAAAGCAATCATCGTGGAGACCAAGGGAAGGATCTACGCAAACGATCCCACATTTATAGACAAGCGGGGCTTCATGGAGACGGAGTTCCTGCGCCAGAACGACAGCGCTTTTGGATATGTAAGATTTGAATATCTGTATCTGGAAGATACGATGGCCGAGGATGACCGAATTAAGTTAACACGGCAGACGATCAAGACTTTTTTTGGAGGGCTTGTATGAATAGTCGAGAAAAAAAGAATTGGGTGCCAATTGGTACAGTACTAATACTTGTTTTTCCCTTTATTGTGTTGCTCATTGTGTTGCTGACGCTAAAGATCAATATTTTTGATAACACAGAATTTTGGTACGGTTATATGGCTTACTTTGGGTCGGTTGTATTGGCAGGAGTTGCACTTTACCAATCGGAAAAGTCAACAATACTTTCTTTAAAATTTGATAAGATGAATGCAAATCAGAACTATAGCTTTGCACAGCTTGTCTTTCCTGCAAATGTATATGCGAACCAACATAAGGATACCATGATTTCCTATGCAAATAAAGACGATGAGAAAGACCATCCCATAGTCATTATTGAAGAACAATCAAATAATGAAATTGTAATGAATAAGGAGTACGTCTTTGATCTAACCTTTAAAGACCATTCCAAGGCGGTCATCAAGAAGTTCTGCCTAGATGTGCAACAAGCCACTTGCATACAAGATCCCAGTAAGAAGGGGCTAATGTGGTCAGATGGTAGCAAGGATAAAATTCAAGTAGGTTTCAAATCAACGCCGTTTGGTGAGAGCGCGTTTCCGCAATGGACATCCGATAATGAATTCAAAATCCGCATAATAATATATGCACCACAGAATGGCCTGTTTTTTTCGATGATGGAGTGCGAGGAACGGTGTTGCCTTGTGCTACCTGTGAAACTTATATCTGTATGTGGAATTGTTACTGAAATGAAGTACAGATGCTGGATAGAAAAAGATGAGTCTGACTTCGTTGTCTGCAGAATTGACAGCCGCTTGATAAATGTGCGTGAGGAGGCGGAACACAATGCCGATTAAGTATGTACCGTTTATCCCGGAGCCGGTCGAGGGACAGGCTGTATTGGGGAATTTTAATAGAATCCTGAAATACAAGGGAGCAGACGATGTGTCCATGGTCCTGCAGCGCGGCATGCCCCTATATGAGATGGAAAAGCAGGAGACTGTGGGGGAGAACGCCGACGGGAACCTGGTCATCCGCGGAGAGTGCGTCTCCGCCTGCGCCTATTTGAAGGAACAGGGCATCCAGGTGGATCTGGTCTATATTGACCCTCCTTTCGCCAGCGGCGCAGACTATGCCAAGAAAGTATATATCCGACGCAATCCCAAGGTGGCGGAGGCCATTGCCCAGGCAGAGCAGGAACTGGACGTTGATGAGCTGAAAGCCTTTGAGGAGAAAATGTACGGTGATGTCTGGGACAAAGAGAAGTATCTCAACTGGATGTACGAAAACCTCATGGCAATAAAGAGCATTATAAGTGCAACGGCATCGATCTATGTTGAACTAGATACACATATTGGACACTATGTCAAAATACTATTGGACGAAGTATTTGGTGAAAACCATTTTGTTAATGAAATCATCTGGAAGCGAACTTTTTCTCACTCCGATGTTGGCCAAGGAGCACAACATTTAGGACGGCTTCATGATATCATCTTTTTGTATAGCATGAATGATGAGTATACTGGAGCTGGAGCCAGAGGAGTAATCCCACATTACGCTGTTCAAATACACATGACAATCCCCTCTGGATTTCAAAAGCGTCTCAGCCTTTTGGAATCCGGAGGGGATTTTTTTAAATTCTGTCTGCAAGCAATATTTTTCAGTTGACAGACAACCGTATTACCCGTATAATACAGTTAGAAACCGTATTAGTTAAGTGATACAGTTTGCAGAAAGGAGGCGAGCCGCTTGCTCTCATTTGACAATTTTCTGCAGACGGAGGGGATGCCCATCTATCTGCAGATCATTCGCTACATCAAGCAGGGGCTGGTGGCAGGCACTGTGCAGGATGGTGAGGAGCTGCCCTCCCGCCGTGTGTTGTCGGCCCTGCTGGCGGTGAATCCCAACACCATTCAAAAAGCCTACCGCATCCTGGAAGAGGAAGGCCTTGTTGTCTCCCGTTCCGGCGCCAAGAGCTATATCGCAGCCGACCAGACTCAGATTCATCAGGTGCGTTCGGAACTGCTGGAGGGCGATATGCGGCAGATGGCCGGGGCCATGAAACAGATGGGACTCACCCGGGAGGCGGCTCACCGGCTGTTGGATCAGCTTTTTTGCGAGGAGGAGAACACATGAAGAAGTATCTTTCCGTGCTGGCTCTGGCCCTTCGGCCTGTCCTCTATAAGGCGATTCTCATCACTCTGGCGGCAGCCGCAGCGGCAGGTCTGCTTCTGTATCGGGTACCGCTGACATACACCGACGAATGGGGCAATCTGAACCTGCGGGCGCTGGAATTCCTGCCCAGGCAGAGCCTCGCTACGGTGCCATGCGCCGTGGGATTTGTCGCCATCGCCGCACTGGTCTCACTAAATGGCTGCGGCTACGGCGCCAAAACCGCCTACACCGTCCACCGCCTGCGGATCAAGGAGCCCTTTTTCCGCCTGCTGTGGGCCCTCAGCGCCGCCGTCTGCTTTCTGTTCTACTGGGCGGTACTGGCGGTGGTCTTCCGCTATGTAATGGAGATCAAGGGAATTTCTTACACCCAGCTTCCGAATTATCCCCATCTATGGGGTCCCCAATCTCTGCTGCTGGCCTTCTACGGCAGCGCGTTCCTGCACCACCTAGTCCCTCTGCAGGACGCTATCATATGGGGAGAGGACATTGTACTGCTGCTGTTTTGCGGCCTGTCTGCCGCCCACTTCTCCATGAAGCAGCGGCAAGGGCGGTTTAGTGTCCTTCCCATTGCGGCAATCCTAATGACGGCGGGCAGTTTTTACTTCCCATTGGAGAACTCCGGCAATTTGATGGTGCTGGTATCTGCCATCGCTCTGTTTTCCATCACCCTGTGGAGTATTTTGGAAGGAGATGAGTGCCGTGTGGAAGCGCCTACTGTCTGAGAAGCGTCTGCAGCCGCTCCTGCCGCCCAATATCAGCGCTGAGACCACCCGGGCCGCCATCATCGGCTCTCTGGCGCTGGGGGTTCTCATTAGCGGCGTGGATTTTATGGTCCGCTACGGCAACGTCTGGGATGCCATCCAGACTGCCAAGCGCATCGGGCACATTCTTCCCGTCTATGCCAATGTGCAGATGCCTCCCTTCCTCCGGATGGTGGATACCACCCTGGTGGTATTCGGGATTCTGATCGCCCTGGCGCTGGCCTTCTCCGCACTGTGCTACGCGTCCTTCTACCAGGGTAGCCGCAGTATCTATCTGATGCGCCGCATGCCGGACGGTCAGGCAACGCTTCGACGCTGGATCTGGACGGTACCTTTGCGGTGGGCTCTGCTGAATTTAGCGATGGTCCTCGTGCTGCTGACAATATTCTTCCTGGTCTGGCGGTTCAAGACGCCCATGGAATATCTGCCCTGGAACGGTGACAGTCTGATGTGGATCTGAAAGGAGTGCTGTCAACATGATTGAAATCACCCATCTGTTCAAAAAATACGGTGACCAGACCGCCCTGTCCGACGTGTCGCTGACTATACCTCAGGGGCAGATCATCGGCTTGTTCGGTGAAAACGGCGCCGGTAAGACCACGCTGATGAAATGCATTCTGGGACTACTGCCATATGACGGGAACATCACACTGGACGGTGCGACCATCGACCGACGGAACATCGACCGACTATCCTTCGCCACCTGTGAACACTCCTTTTTCCCGGCGCTGACGGCAGAGGCCCACAGAGATTTCTACGCCGCTCATTTCCCGCGCTTTAATGACCGACGCTACGAGGGCCTTATGGACTTCTTCCAGCTGCCTCGCAAAAAGCCACTGCGGAGCTTCTCCGCCGGTATGCAGAACCAGTTTGAGGTCATTATGGCCCTCTCTCAGGGCGCTGATTACATCCTCATGGACGAGCCCTTTGCCGGCAACGACCTCTTCAACCGGGAGGACTTCTACCGTGTTCTGCTGGGCATTTTGGAGGAACACGAGACGGTACTGCTGTCGACTCATTTGCTGGAGGAGGTCAAGGACTTCATCTCCCGTGTCATCCTGCTCCGGGGCGGAGAGATCGTGGGCGATTGCACCACTGATGCCCTAGAGGAGCAGGGTACCGACCTGATGACCTATATCAAGCAGACCTATCACTATCAGCCGGATCGGGTCAGTCGCGCCCTGCGGGATCTGACCGACCGGGAGTAGGAAAGGAGCCGGCTATGAAACGAAGTCTTATCGTTGCGGCCTTGACGCTGGTTGCGGCGATTGCGGCGCTAACTGTGATTACCCGGAATCTGAACGCCACCGCCACCACGACCACCTTTACCCCTGTGGCCGAGCGGGGTGACCGCGCCGCCGCGCAGGGGCTGACCCTGCACACCGGGCTGACGGTGGGCGGTTATCTCCGCTGGAACACGGAGTATATGCCGGATACAGCGGAGAGCGGCACAGTGTTCTCCTTCCAATCCGGCGGATGGCAGGGTGGTGATTTGAACGAGATCTCTTCGTACTATCCCTACTATTCCAGCGAGTTCTATATTGTGCCCTGCTATCTGACCGACACCATAAACCTGGAGGAACTCCTGCATGTGGACGGCACGGAGACGGAGGTGGAAAAGATCATCCGCCTGAAGGACTACTATGACGTCCATCCGCTGTTTCTGTCTGTCAGCCAGAGTTACATGGAAAGTCAGACGATCCGCCACAATGATCCCTCCAGTCGACCCACTGAGTTCCGGTTTGACAAGCTGCAGATCCCCGTCGACGACGATGATACCATGGTGCTGCACATCAGGAAGCACTTTTATTCGGAGAATTCCGCCTACGATTACGAGTGCTCCGTTTTGGATATTGACACCGTGATGATTCCCTTCTCCGTACCGATGAAGGGTTGCCTGCTGGCTACGGTGGGGTTCCTCCCGGATGTTGAGGCGGAGGAGAACTGGGCGCCGGAGGGTTTCGGACTGTGGGAGATCCCTGTCACCCAGCAATCCATGGAATTTGACCGGGCTTCCTATGTGTACGATGCCCCGGATATGGCTCAGGCCCGCCTGGCCTATCCCCTGGATATTACTCGGCAGAACGTGGTGGCTCTCGCCCCCAGTGCCGATCTCTCCCAGTATTTGCTGCTGGTGGCTGAGGATGGGCAGTTGGTGCTCCACGTACTGGACGCCGCCACCTACCAGTGTCTCCAGACGCTGCCACTGGGGGAGGCCAAAGCCGAACCCTATGACATCACGCAGTATAGCTGGAGCGGTACAGAATACACCTCCCACCACACCACCTACGGCACGATGGCGATCCACAGCGGGGATAACTTTCTGGCAATATCGCTGAACGAGGAGCGGATGGCCGTGCTGCTGCCCGACGGAGACGGCTACCGGCTGGACTTTATCTGCCCGGTGCTGCGTATCGGCCAGATGACCCGGGGTGATAGTATAGATCAATATCTGTGGAGCGATGAATATGACCGAGACGACCCGGCGTCTCCCGTTTTCAACGAGTATACTCCCCTGGTGGGAATTGACAGCTTTACCCAGACGCCCATGTGTTACCATGACGGTAAGCTGGCTATGGCGTTTTACGGCCCCAATTACAGCAGCCCCTGTACAGTGGTGGAGGTATACGGTCCGGATGGGCTGACCTACGGCGCTTGTATTACCTCCGATCTTGCCCGGCAGTATTACGGCCACTCTTCCCTTTTCAACACATCTTTCCGCCCCAAGCTTACCTGGGAGTAGGAAATTCAAAACAGGTACGCACCGGAAGCTTGTTTGCTTCCGGTGCGTACCTGTTTTGATTATGGTTTATCACTGATAACTTACAACCTCTACACACTCCCCGGGTGTTTTATCATCCCGCAGGCCCTTGAATACGGGCTGGCGCATTCCTCCGCTCTCCGTCAGCATCATATACCGCACGGTACAGACTAGTTGCGGATAGATCCATACAGCCTCCTCGTTGCCGGAAGGCACCTCGAAAGGTGGTGCAGGAATCACCGTCTGCTGCCGGATCCGGCGAAAATCCTCACCGCTGACGCCAAGAGTGACATGGCCCTTGTAAACCGGTTGCCCATCGCGGTACTGCCCGAGAACGATGCTGTTTACGTTGTTCTCCTTTGGGATATAGCCGCACACCACAAAGTCCTGATCTTTCAAATACTTGATCTTGATCCAATCCTTAGTGCGTTTGTCAAAGTAGTAGCGGCTGTCGCGTCGCTTGGCCACAACGCCTTCCAGCTCATGCGCTTTGGCGAGCTCAAAGAATGCCGTTCCATTCTGCTCAATATACCGGGACACCGCAAAGCGTGCATCCTCGCTTTGCACAACCTGCTGTAAGATCCGCTTGCGTTCCATCAGGGGGAGATAGTTGGTCGGATGATCGTCCCAATAGAGGATGTCAAAAGCCACAAAGGTGGCAGGCTGCTGTTGTGCCGCCAGCCGGATCTTCATGGGATTGGAGGTGAGACTTCGGCGCTGGATGGCAAAAAAGTCCGGCTTACCGCCTGTAATGACTGCCAGTTCACCGTCCAGAATACACCGGCGGTTGATGTGCTCATGGAGGTTTGATAGCTCCGGCACCTTTGACAGCATCTTCATATTGCGCTTGTTCCGCAGCTCTGTGCCCACGGCAGGGTCCAGATAGGCGATGCAGCGCTCACCATCTACCTTCAGTTCATAGATATAATCGGCGCTATCAAAAGGCTCACCCTCCACGCCGATCAGCATGGGCTTAATGTTTTTCTCAGCAAAAAGATCACTCATGAGGCGTGACTTACCTGGGCCAGGCTCTTTTTAAGGGCCTCCATGACGTCAATGACCGTGGTTTCGCTGCTCTCCTCGGGTACCGTGATCTCCTTACCTTGGATCTTCTGCTGAATGATCTCCCACAGCCTGGCCTGATACTCATCCTTATATACCTGTGGTTCAAACGGTCGCACCATAGCGTCGATCAATGTTTTTGCCATGGATAGTTCCTCCTGGCTCACCTCCGGTTGGGGAATATCTTTAGGCGCTTCCTTTACCTCGCCGGCAAAAAACAGCGTCTCGGCGAGGATTCCCTCATCTGTAGGGACCAAGGCCATCAGTTTTTGCTTGGTGCCGATGACGGTTTTGGCAATGGCCACTTTGCCCTCCTCCTTCATAGCGCGGCGCAGCAACTCGTAAGCCTTATCGCCGCCCTGCTCGGGGACGGCGTGATAGGTCTTGTCGAAGTAGATAGGACGAATGCTGCTCAGTTCGGCAAAGTGCAGGATGTGAATGGCCTTGTCCTTCTCTGTCTTGGATTTCTCGAAGTCATCATCCGTCATGGTGACATACTTGCCTTTTTCGTATTCAAAGCCCTTTACGATGTCATCCGTACCCACCTCCTTGCCGCAGTGAGCGCAGACCTTCTTATACTTGACCCGGCTGCCGTCCTCCTTGCACAGCTGGTTAAAGTGGATGTCATTGTCCTGCGTGGCAGTGTAGAGCCCCACGGGGATGTGTACCATGCCGAAGGAGATTGCGCCTCTGTGTGAAACTGCCATCATATACCTCCCGAAAATAAGCTGCCTTTATTATGGGCAAATTGGGAAAAAATATGATGGGGCAATCGTATGGCGGTAAGGAAAACATTAACAGAAACAAATGTTCGATTTTTCTTGACAGGAGAGCCGGTAGGTTATAGGATAATAAGCAAGAAGGCCCTGTGTTGTGACACGGCAAACTGACAGATGAAAGGTGGTGAGACGGATGGAGAAGACATACCTGGCCATTGATCTGAAATCCTTTTATGCTTCGGTGGAGTGCCGGGAGCGGGGACTGAATCCACTGACTACCAACCTGGTAGTGGCTGACGAGAGCCGCACCGAGAAGACCATCTGTCTCGCCGTATCGCCGTCTCTGAAGAGCTACGGTATCTCCGGCCGTGCCCGACTCTTTGAGGTCGTGCAGCGGGTGAAGGAGGTCAATGCGGAGCGACTTCGCCATGCGCCAGGTCACGTGTTTCGGGACAGCTGTGTCTACAATCCCAACGTGCGGGATGATCCATCCCTGGCGTTGGACTACATCGTAGCGCCGCCCCAGATGGCACGGTATATGGAGGTCAGCACGGAGATCTATCAGATCTACCTCAAGTACGTGGCCCCGGAGGATATCCATGTATACTCCATCGACGAGGTGTTTATGGATGTCACCGATTATCTGAAGACCAGCGGAAAGACGGCACATGACTTTGCCATGGAGATCATCCGGGACGTGCTGCATACCACCGGCATCACCGCCACAGCCGGGATCGGTCCCAATCTCTATCTCTGCAAGGTGGCCATGGATATCGTGGCGAAGCACATTCGGCCGGACAAGGACGGTGTGCGGGTGGCCCAACTGGATGAAATGTCCTACCGCCGTCTGCTGTGGACGCACCGACCACTGACGGACTTCTGGCGCGTGGGGCCTGGCTATGCCCGAAAGTTGGAGGCCAACGGTCTCTTCACCATGGGAGATGTGGCTCGCTGCTCCCTGGGCGGAAAAGGGGATTTTCACAACGAAGATCTGCTCTATAAGCTGTTCGGCGTCAATGCCGAGCTGCTCATCGACCATGCCTGGGGTTGGGAACCCTGTACCATCGCTGACGTGAAAGCCTATAAGCCTGAGAGCAGCAGCATCGGCTCGGGCCAGGTGCTGCAGCGGCCCTACGATTTTGCCGGCGGCAAGCTGATTACCCGGGAGATGACGGATCTGCTGGTGCTGGATCTGGTGGACAAGCATCTGGTGACAGACCAGATCGTGCTGACTGTCGGCTACGACATCGAGAACCTGAAACAGGCCGACCGAGCACAGAAGTACCAAGGTGAGGTCGCTACGGATTACTACGGACGAAAGGTGCCCAAACACGCCCACGGATCGGCCAATCTCGGAAGCAAGACCTCCTCTACGAAGATCATCATGGAGGCCATGATGGCACTCTACGATCGGATCGTGGATCCGGATCTGCTGGTGCGCCGGGTGTACGTGGTAGCAAACCACGTGATGGATGAGAGCCGTGTGCCCAAGCAGGAGAGCAACTTTGAGCAGCTGGATCTGTTTACTGACTACGCGGCACGACAGGAGAAGCGTGAGCGGGAGGAGAAACGCCTGCAGCGGGAGCGGAAGCTCCAGGAGGCGGTGCTGCAGATGAAGAGGAAGTACGGCAAGAACGCCGTGCTGAAGGGCATGAATCTGGAGGAAGGCGCCATGACTGTGGAGCGGAATCGTCAGATCGGCGGTCACAGGGCATAAGCGAGATGGGAAAGATGAAGGAGAAAAGCGAACACCGCTATGACGATATCATTAACCTTCCCCATCATGTGTCGGAGAGCCGGCCGCAGATGTCCCGGTGGAACCGTGCTGCTCAGTTTTCCCCCTTTGCCGCTCTGACGGGATATGATGCCGCCATCCGGGAGACGGCGCGGCTGACGGAGGAGCGGATCGAGCTGGATGAGAGCCGCCGCGCTGAGATCAGCGAAAAGCTTCGACTGCTCCATGAGAATCAGGCAGAGCGCCCCACGGCAAGCATTACCTATTTTGTCTATGACAAGTATAAAGACGGCGGTGCCTATGTGACCACAACCGGGGAGATCAAGAAGGTGGATCCGGTGTACCACACCGTTATCATGGCTGATGGGACCGTCATAGACATGGAGGAAATCATCGAGGTGCATCTACCTTCTGAAATCGGAGGCTGATACAGTGCCACAATGGTTGGTCTCCGTTCAAATCCGCCAAGAAGAGGCGACAAGTTCCGACAGGAAGTTGTCGCCTTTTTGTGTAAGCATATTAGCCCGCCAGACGATTGAAATGCCACAATATTTTTTGTATACTGGATCCAGCAGGATAAAGTATGTGGGGGCAAAAATGAACATTTTTCAGATAAAAGAGTGCAAAAAGGAATACCTCACTTTGCTTCTGCTGTCAGATGAACAGGAGGACATGATCGACCGCTATCTGGAGAGGGGTGTCATGTTTGTGCTGGATGATGACGGGATCAAGGGAGAATGTGTCGTCACCGATGAGGGGGACGGCATCCTGGAGATAAAGAATCTGGCCGTCACGCCCGAGCACCAGCGGAAAGGGTATGGCAAGGCCCTGATCGAGTATGTCGCCGACAGATACCGGGGGAGCTATTTGACTTTGCAGGTTGGTACAGGCGACAGTCCGCTGACCATCCCGTTTTATGAGAAGTGCGGCTTTGCCCGCCATCATATTGTGAAGGGCTTTTTTACAGACAACTACGACCACCCGATCTATGAAGGTGGCATCCAACTTGTGGATATGGTATATTTGCGGAGAGCCTTATGAATACCGGGACGAACCATGCAACATAAGGAGGCTAACTTCCCATGATTTGCTTGATAAGAGATACACAAGAAAAACAAAGGATTGCCCGATCCATTCTTGAGAGCCTGTCGGAATGGTTCGGCATCCCAGAAGCGAGAGAACAATACATTCGTGAGTGCGCCGATGAGACCATGCTCGCATCCGTGGAAAATGATCAGCCAAACGGATTCCTATGCCTGAAAGAAACCGGAAAGGACACCGTTGAGTTGGCTGTGATGGGCGTCCTGAAAGAATACCACCGGAATGGAATCGGGCGGGAACTATTTGAACAGGCAAAGCAAATAGCTATGGAGCAGGGTTATTCCTTCTTACAGGTGAAAACCGTTCAAATGGGACGGTATGAGGAATATGACAATACAAATCGATTCTATCTGAGCCTCGGATTCAAAGAGTTTGAAGTGATCCCCACGCTGTGGGGTGAGACGAATCCGTGTCAGATCTATGTGATGGCTCTGCGGTGACTTGGGATGGAGGGAGGCTATCTATGCTTGACAATAAAGGCTTTGACCTGTGGGCGGACGGATACGATAGAACGGTCGGCGTATCCGATGAGGAAAACACCTATCCCTTCGCCGGATACAAGGACGTACTGGGAACCATGTACAGAACCATCATGGAGAAGCCAAACGCGGTTGTCCTGGACATTGGCTTCGGTACCGGAACGCTCACAACGAAACTGTACGAAAACGGCTGCACGATCTACGGTCAGGACTTCTCGGCAAGGATGATCGAGCTGGCTTCAGAAAAGATGCCCGGCGCACATCTGTATCAAGGCGATTTCACCCACGGTCTGGTCAAGCTGCTTATGAAGCGGCGCTATGACTTCATTGTGGCGACTTATTCGCTGCACCATCTGACGGACGAACAGAAGATCTCCTTCCTGCGCGACCTGCGGGGCCTTCTGAATCCCGGCGGACAGATCCTAATCGGTGATGTTGCCTTTGAAACCCGGACCCAACTGGAGAAGTGTCAGAATGACGCATACGACGAATGGGATGACGAGGAAATCTATTTCGTTGTTGACGAGTTGAAGAGGGAACTACCGCAGCTTACTTTTACGAAGATCTCTTACTGCGCCGGTGTTCTGTCGCTGGCTTAAATAATCGGTATCTGCGGAGGATCAGCAGAATACATACCCAAATTGGAGCAATCGCAGTAAGAATGCTACTGGAAAGATAACCCGGGATTTACGAAGGAGAGACAATATGTCAATACGAACAGATTTGGAACGCGTTGCCGGCGCATCATGGTCCGACGAACATGTATGTATCAAGCCTATGGAAACGCAGAACGATTTGGTTTATGCGCTCTTTGGGTGCCAACTTACCGAAGAGCAAAAAGAGCTTGTGAATTCTGCGGGCTTCTCTATCGGGAGGGCATATTTGTTCAGAGAAGACAACTACCCGTGTATCATTTATAACGCGTGGAAAGAGCCGGTTGGCTTTATCAACCTCGATAAATGGCTGGGTGCAGGCGATGCATATTCATGGAGTTTCTACATCGACAAGGATCACCAGGGAAAGGGATACGGTAGAAGTGCCGCACAAGTGGCAGTTCGTATTCTGAAGTCGGCGAATCCCCAAAAGCCCATTAAGCTGTCAACAGAGAGAAACAACGAAAAGGCGCAGCGCTTGTATCGTTCGCTCGGTTTTCAACTGCTTCCTGAACTTGATGGCGACGATCTTGTTTTTGGCCTGTAATATCCAATTATCGGAGGTGACACATGAACAATGTTGAAAATGTCGAATTAATCTGTGTATGATAAGCGATGGTAATAAGGTCGTGGTTATCGATCAGGTTCTGAAGGATATCAAGAAAGCGGGGTATTCCGAAATGGTCTTGTGGGTATTTCGGGACAATCTTCGCGCCAGAGCATTTTACAAGGCAAACGGGTTTACGCTGACGGGTATCTCAAAGCCTGCATTTGACACAGAGGAAGTCCTTTATTCCAAAAGGATATGATGGGGATAAAGCCTGATTTGAGGTGACTATGGATTGAACGAATCGGAACTCTATAAAGAACTGGGCGTATTGACAAAGGATAAGAGCAGGTGGAAAGAGAGTATTCCGTATGTTTCGTCTCTCCTTGCCCATGAATCCGAAAAAATTCAAGCAAAAGCCCTTTGGCTGATGGGAGAAATGGGGCTTGCCTATCCCCTGTCAGTACAGGACACATTTCCTGTCATTGCATCCTTCTGTGACAGCCCGGTGCCGCTTTTGCGGGAGCGTGCGGTGAATGCGCTCGGCAGGATCGGACGGGGCGGCTAAGGGTGACCTCCGCCGTTGATTCGCTTGGCAATCTGATTGATGTTCCGGCCAATGGAGGATAACTTCTGATTCATCTCCTTATCTGGAGCGCGGACATGATCCGCAAGGCGCTGGATCTGTGTACGGACAGCAAGCTCTATGTGGCGATGAATCTCTCCTTCGCCTGTTCCCTGCGAATGGGAGAGATCCTGGGGTTGACCTGGGATAACGTCCACATCTCTGATGAGGACATTGCGGCGGATAATGCCTATGTCTATGTGGACAAGGAGTTGTCGCGCGCCTCCAAGCGGGCCATTGAGGTTCTGGGGGAGAGGGATATCTACTACATTTTTACGCCGCTCATGGCCAATACCAGTACGAGACTGATTCTGAAAAAGCCGAAAACCGAGTCCAGTATCCGCAAGGTGTGGCTGCCCAAGACGCTGGCCTATATTCTGCGGAAGTGGAAAGAGTCTCAGGAGGAGTTGAAAGATTTCCTGGGCGACGAGTACCAGGATTTCAATCTGGTGGTGGCACAGGCCAACGGGCGCCCCTGCGAGGATCGCATCATCCTGAAGGAGTTTGCAAAACTCCGGGAGGAGGCGGGACTGCCCAGGGTGGTGTTTCACTCTCTCCGACACTCCAGCACCACGTATAAGCTGAAGCTGAACCACGGTGATCTGAAAGCAACGCAGGGCGATACGGGCCATGCGGAGATCGACATGATCACCAGCATCTATGCCCACATCCTGGATGAGGACCGAAAGATCAACGCTCAAAAGTTTGAGACGGCTTTCTACGCCAATCCGGATCTTCGAAGTGTGCGTCCTCCGGCGGTGCCGGAGAAGCAGGAGCCGGAGCTGGACTTGGGCGACCTGATGGACAAGCTGCAGAGATCACCGGAGCTTGCAAGCGCCTTGTCCGCTCTCATCTCGGCGCAAACGTCCGTATAAATCCAATTAGCAAAAATTCCATTTTCATTAGCAAATTTCTGAAAACCGTTCGAATCATTTTAGCAGTCTTTTTGATGCAGTATTGAGGAGGAGCCTTGATGTATAAAAAAGGCCTCTTGCAAAAAATGCAACAAAAAAAGCTGCAAACCCGGTGAAAACGGGTCTGCAGCATTGAATTTGGCACCCCCGGGAGGGTTCGAACCTCTGGCCTACCGCTTAGGAGGCGGTCGCTCTATCCAGCTGAGCTACGGGGGCATATCGCAAAACTATTGAATTTTAGAAGAAAACGGGAACCGAACGAACTGCCGATTAGGAGGCGGCCGCTCTATCCAGCTGAGCTACGGGGGCAAATATGAAATTGCGGATCGGAAAGGACCTGCGTGAGAGGGGGACAGCGGCCGGACGGCCGCTCAGCCCTGCGGGCATGAACTCCCGCTAAGCTCGTGCCTCGCCAAGCGGGAGTAAATATCCAGCTGAGATACGGAGGCAGATGACCAAGCCTTATTTTACTATGAAGGCTGCGGCTTGTCAACGCGGAAATGAGCGGTATTTGGGCAAAAAAGTGTGAAAGAGGCTTGCAATTAGGCGGAATAGAGCATATAATATCAAGGTTAGTGCAACTATTCTACCCATGAGAAAGGGGTTTTTCCTTTGCAGAACGAAAAGCTGAGAAACGTAGCCATCATCGCCCACGTCGACCATGGCAAGACCACCCTGGTGGACGAGATGCTCAAGCAGGGCGGCGTCTACCGCGAAAACCAGGAGACGGTGGATCGCGTCATGGACTCCGGCGACCTGGAGCGGGAGCGGGGCATCACCATCCTGGCCAAGAATACCGCCATCCGCTACGGTGATACCAAGATCAACATCGTGGACACTCCGGGCCACGCCGACTTCGGCGGCGAGGTGGAGCGCATCCTGAAGATGGTCAACGGCGTTATCCTGCTGGTGGACGCCGCCGAGGGCCCCATGCCCCAGACCCGCTTCGTGCTGAGCCGGGCGCTGGAGCTGGGTCACCGGGTCATCGTGGTGGTGAACAAAATCGACCGCCCCGACCAGCGGATCCACGAGGTCATCGACGAGGTGCTGGAGCTGCTGCTGGATCTGGATGCCAGCGACGATCAGCTGGACAGCCCCATGCTGTTCTGCTCCGCCCGCCAGGGCATCGCGTCCTACTCGCCCGATGTGCCGGGCACCGACCTCAAGCCTCTGTTCGACACCATCCTGGACTACATCCCCGCCCCTGAGGCCAACGTGGACGAGCCCTTCCAGATGCTGGTGTCCTCCATCGACTACAACGAGTTCGTGGGCCGCATCGCCATCGGCCGCATCGAGCGGGGCACCCTGAAGCAGAACCAGGAGATCGCCGTGTGCAACTACCACGATCCCGACGCCCCTGCCAAGAAGGCCAAAGCCGTCAGTCTTTATCAGTTTGAGGGCCTGAGCCGCGTGGCGGTCACCGAGGCCACCGCCGGCAACATCATCGCCCTCAGCGGTATCGGCGACATCACCATCGGCGACACCATCTGCGCCCCCGACTGTGTGGAGCCCCTGCCCTTTGTGAAGATCAGCGCCCCCACCGTGGAGATGACCTTCTCCGTCAACGATTCCCCCTTCGCCGGCCGGGAGGGCAAGTACGTCACCTCCCGCCAGCTCCGCGACCGCCTGTGGCGGGAGACGCTGAAGGACGTGAGCCTCCGTGTCAGCGAGATCGAGGGCGCCATGGACGCCTTCAACGTGGCCGGCCGGGGCGAGATGAGCCTCTCCATCCTCATCGAGACCATGCGCCGCGAGGGCTATGAGTTCCAGGTATCCCCTCCCCGCGTGCTGTATCAGACCATCGACGGCAAGAAGTGCGAGCCCATCGAGCGCCTGGTGGTGGACGTGCCCAGCGAGAGCGTGGGCGCCGTCATCGAGAAGATCGGCTCCCGCCGGGGCGACCTGGTGGAGATGACCCCCATCGGCAGCCGCATGAAGATCGAGTTCAAGGTGCCGTCCCGCGGCCTCTTCGGCTATCGCAACGAGTTCCTCACCGACACCCGCGGCGAGGGCATCATGGCCAGCGTGTTCGACTCCTACGCCCCCTATAAGGGCGACGTCCAGCGCCGCAACACCGGCTCCCTCGTCTCCTTCGAGACCGGCGAGAGCGTCAGCTACGGCCTGTTCAACGCCCAGGATCGCGGCGCTCTGTTCATCGGGCCCGGCGTGGCGGTGTACGAGGGTATGGTGGTGGGCGTCAGCCCCAAGCAGGAGGACATCACCGTCAACGTCTGCAAGAAGAAGCAGATGACCAATATGCGCGCCGCCGGCTCCGACGAGGCCCTGCGGCTGGTGCCGCCCCGCCGTCTGAGCCTGGAGCAGTGCCTGGAGTTCCTGGCTGACGACGAGCTGCTGGAGGTCACGCCGGAGAACCTGCGCATCCGCAAGACCATCCTCAACCACGAAAAGCGCATGAAGGCCACCCACGGCGGTAAGAAGAAATAAAGGAAATAAAAATCACCCGTTCCCGAAAGGGAAGCGGGTGATTTTTTTGTTGAGTGAGGGCGCCATGGCCCGTTGCGGCAGCCATGATACACAAATGGGCACAACTGCCTGCCCGTTACCGCACGGTAATGTAGGGCTCTTTGCTTCTGGATTTTTTGACAAACCGAATGATCAAAAAGAGGAGAACCACACAGACGGCCGCAAGAGTGACAGGAATCGCCGCGATCCAGTCGCTCAGGGCCAATACTTCCTCGGCCAGTGTGAAATCATATAGTCCATGCATCAGCCACGCCAACACGAATCCGCCAACCGCAATGGCTTTATTGCCGAGGTGCCTGGATTTGCCGTAAAAGTATCCGGTGACAAACCCGAAGCCCACATGCATCATCGTGACGCCCCGCACCAGCATGTGACCTGCTCCGGATCCGATGGCATAGGGGACTGCCTCCAGCACCTCAAATCCCAGCCCCACCAGGACCATGTAGACGGTTACTTCCAGCCACGAACAACTGCGGCCCTTGATCACTCTCTTCAGTGCGAGGAATTTCATCAGTTCCTCAGAAAAGGCGAGAACAAAAAACGTGTAATAAGCCTGATACAGAACCGGATTGCCATCCTTGAAATGCAGCAGGTTGCCGATCACATGCAGAACAAGTGACATTCCGATGACGGGGAGTGAACATACCATGCCCCCGATCAACGACCTTTTGCATCTATCGGCATAGCCATCCGGCATATCCTTCTGCCGCTTGAGCCACCGGTATAGGAAAAAGGCCGGGATCAAACTTACAATAAACGCAACGACCAAAAACATAATCAATTACGCTCCCATATGAATTGTTTTCAGATGACAATTCCCCTCTGCATCAATCTGCGCTCACCACCGTGCCGCCGGTGGGACGGATGGACAGCACGTGGCAGCTGCCTGCGCCCAGCACCGCCTCCATACCGGCACGGAATTCCGAGAGCATATCGTCGGGCACAAAGGCCTGAATGGTGCCGGCGAAGCCGCCGCCGTGGACACGGCAGGCGCCCCGACCGCCCAGCAGGTGCCGGGCCAGACCCAGCGCCAGCGCCACCTCCTGGTGGGCCGTGGCCCCGGCGGGGATCACGTTCTGCAGCAGGTTCTGGGAGGAAAAGCCGGAGAGATTCACTGTTTCGAGGAAGGCGGGGAAGTCGCCCCGGCGCAGGGCTTCCACCTCCGCCGCCACCCGGCGGTTTTCCTCATAGACGTGGATGGCCCGGAGCACGGCCCGGTCGCCGGCGGCCTTCCGCACCTCCGGCAGGCGGGCGTAGAAATCGTTCTCCGGTACGTCCCGGAGGACCGCCTTGCCGAACAGACCGCAGACAGCGCTCAGCTCGGCAGGGATGGCGGCATACTCATCGGTGAGATCGGCGTGGCTGGCGCCGGAGTCGATGATGCACAGTGCGTGGCCGCAGGCGGAGAAGTCAAAGTCCACCGGTGTCACCACGGGGGCGGCGTGATCGGCAAAGTCGATGGCCACGCAGCCGCCCACGGAGGAGGCCATCTGATCCATGAGGCCGCAGGGCTTGCCAAAGTACACGTTCTCGGCGTACTGGGCGATCTGGGCGATGGCCACGGCGTCCAGCCCGCAGGAGAACAGGTGATTCATGGCGGTGCCCAGCATCACCTCAAAGGCGGCGGAGCTGGAGAGACCGCTGCCGGGGAGGACCGTGGAGGTGACGTAGGCGTCAAAACCGCCGACGACAAAGCCGCGGTTCACGAAACCCGCCGCCACACCCCGGATCAGGGCGGCAGTGGTGTTTTGCTCCTCGGGGCGGATGGTCAGGTCGTTCAGCTCCACCTCACACAGGGGATACCCCTCGGACAGCAGGCGGATGACGGAGGTGCCGTTGAGCTTCACGGCGGCCCGGGTGTCCAGATCCACCGCCGCTGCCAGCACGCAGCCCCGCTGGTGGTCGGTGTGGTTGCCGCCCAGCTCCGTGCGGCCGGGGGCGGAGAAGACGTGGGTGGGGGCGGCGCCGAAGGCCGTCTGGAATTTTTCTTTCAAAGTCGTCATATGTAAAACCTCCCGCCTTTACAGACGTTCAAATACGTGGATGTCGAAGGAGATGGTGGTGTCCAGCGTTTCCAGCCGGGCCAGTCGTTCCGCCCCGGCCTTGGGGGTCTTCCAGTAGTAGGGGGTCATCTGGAACAGGGCGTGGATGTCCTGCTGGCTGTCCAGATGGATGATCTCCTCCACGTGGCGGATGGTGACGTAGCGGAAGCCGTCGTAGGGGGTCTCCTTCACCTCGTTGGGGTAGGGGTGGTCGTAGAGGACCTCCTTCAGTTCCCACAGATGCTTCTCCGACGGAACCACGTAGAGGAAGTGACCGCCGGGCGCCAGCACCCGTCGGAATTCCTCCAGCGCCAGAGGGGAGAAGCAGTTGAGGATCAGATCGACGCCCCCGTCCGCCACCGGCAGGTGATAGCTGGAGGCCACGGCGAACTCGATGGCCTTCTCCCGTTTGGCGGCCAGACGGAGGATAAACTTGGAGATGTCGATGCCCGCCATCTGGGGCGCCTTTCCGGCCTCCAGCAGGGTGTGCCATACGCCGGCGGTGTAGTAGCCCTCGCCGCAGCCCGTGTCCAGCACACGGGGGGCTTCGCCGGTGAGGGAGACCGCCAGTTCACACAGGGCGTTTCGCAGGGGGGCATAGTAGCCCTTGTCCAGAAAGGCCCGGCGGGCCGACGCCATGCCCTTGTCGTCGCCGGGCATTTTGGAGTGCTTCCGGTTGGCGGGCAGCAGGTGGGTGTGGCCCTCCTTGGCAATGTCGTAGCTGTGATGGCTGGGGCAGACGTAGGCGTTTTCCTCCCGCCGCAGCGGGGCGCCGCAGATGGGGCAGCAGAACAGGCTCATGTATCTTCCTCCGATACGGTCACGTCATGGATCCACTTCCGGCTGTTGATGCGCCACATGCACAGGGGAACCTTCAGCATGTTCTCCGACTGGATGGCAATGGCCACCAGCCAGCAGTTGCCGCCCAGCACCAGTGCTGCCAGGGCGGTGACGGGCAGGGTCATGAACCACTGGGGACCGATGTCCAGGATCATGGAGGAGCGGACGTCGCCGCCGGAGCGCAGAACGCCGGTGACGGCGGAGATGGCGTAGGAATGGACGGGGGTGGCGGCGAAGGCGGTGACAGCCAGGGCGGTGGCGATGGCGGCGGAGCTGCCGTAGAGCTTGAAGAGGGGGAACACCACGGGCCGGAACAGCAGCGGCACCAGAGCCAGAGAGACGAGAGCCAGCCCCACGCCCACCAAGGTGGTGAAATCCAGCAGCGTCAGGCTCAGGTCCATGACCTCGTCGTGGCTGCTGCCCTCACCGATGGCCTTGCCCACCATGACGGCGGTGGCCATGCCCAGACCGAAGCAGACCACCAGGAACAGGCGGCCCAGGTTGCCGGTGACGGAATAGGCCGCCAGCATCTCCACGGAGTTGGTCATGTGGCCCAGGATCACCGTCAGCAGGGAGTTGCCCAGCCCCCACAGCAGCTCGTTGAGCACCACGGGTGAGGCGTATTTGATGAAGCGCACCACCATCTCCCAGCCGGGCCGCAGAAAGGCGGCGATGTGAAGGGGCAGCCGCTTATTGCGCAGGGCGTAGACCACGGAGATGACGAACTCCGACACGCGGGACAGGAGCGTGGCCAGGGCGGCGCCCTCAATGCCCAGAGCCGGCGCGCCGAAGTGTCCGAAAATGAGGATATAGTTGAGGATGGTATTCAAAATGGTGGAGAAGCCGAAGAGCTTCATGCCGAAGTTGGGATTCTCCACGCTGCGCTGGGCGCTGACATACACGCTGGAGAGCATGTTGAACACGTAGGAGAAGCCGATGAGCCGCAGATAGGGGGCGCCCAGCACGCTGAGCTCGTGACTGTTGCTCAAAAGGTCCATGATGGCCACCGGCCACAGGAAAAACAGCACCGCCAGGATCAGCGTAATCCCCGCGCCAATGAAGCTGGCCACACCCAGGGCACGGCTGATGTTCTCCGTGTCCTTCTTGCCCCAGTACTGGCTGGCCAGGACGCTGAGACCACTCTGAACGCCGAAGACGATGCTGATGAGCAGAAATACCGGCACGTTGGCGGTGGTGACGGCGGCCATGGCGCTGTTGCCCAGCTGACTGACCATGAAGGTGTCGATGAGCCCCAGGGAGAAGGTGATGAGATTTTGCAGGGCGATGGGCAGCGTCAGCGCCAGGAGACGGCGGTAGAAGGCGCCATCCCGGCGGCGGAGTCGTTGAAACATAGGGGGTTACCTCGTCTTATATTGAATCAAAAGCATCGAAGATTTCCGCCGCCGCTGCGGCGGAAGAGATTCAAACGTTTTTTCTGACGACATGTGCGTCAGAAAAAACACTAAACAGACCACGCAGTGTGCGAGCGTCTCACAGAAGCGAGTGCGCGGAGTGGTCTGCAAGCCTTTTCGCAAAAACCGCAGTTTTTTGTGACTTGTTACAGCATGGGGAAACGCTTGGACTGGTGCTCTTTCAGTGCCGCATACAGGGCGTCGATGTCCGCCTCGGTTGTGTCCGGGCCGAAGCTGACGCGAATGGTGCCGGCGGCCACCTTCTTGGGAAGGCCCATGGCGGCGAACACGTGGCTGGGCTTGCCCTTGTGGCAGGCGGAGCCGGCGCTGATGCAGATGCCCTGCTCCCCCAGCTCCGTGACGATATTGGCGCTGGGATAGCCCGCCAGGGACAGGGACAGGATGTGGGGCGCCGTGCCGTCGCCCACGGTCTCCATGCCGGGGATGGTCAGGAGCCTGTCACGGCAGTAGGATTTCAGCGCGGCCATGCGCGCCAGCTTTTCGGCCAGGTTTTCCCGGCGCAGCTCCACCGCCTTGGCAAAGCCGGCGATCTGGGCCGTGGCCTCGGTGCCGGAGCGGAGCCCCCGCTCCTGTCCGCCGCCGGGCAGCAGAGGGCGGAAGTTCCTGAGAGAATCGGCCACGTACAAGGCGCCGATGCCCTTGGGTCCGCCGATCTTGTGGGCGGACAGGCTCATGAGATCCACGCCCCAGCGGACGGGATCGCAGGGGACCTTCAATAATCCCTGCACCGCGTCGCAGTGGAGGAGAGCGTGACTTTTGCGCGCCTTGAGAAGCCGGGCTGCCTCCGCCACGGGGAAGACGCAGCCGGTCTCATTGTTCACCAGCATCATGCTGATGAGTATCGTGTCCTCCCGGAGAGCGTCCGCCACCTGCTCCACGGTGACGTTGCCGCTGCGGTCGGGGCGGAGGCGGGTGATCTCATAGCCCTCCTGCGCCAACGCCCGGAGGGGCTCCAGCACGGCGCTGTGCTCCACGGCGGTGGTGATGATGTGCTTGCCGGTGTGGCGGCCGTGCCATGCGGCGGAGCGGATGGCCCAGTTGTTGCTCTCCGTTCCGCAGGAGGTGAAGAAAAGGTTTTCCGCTTTACAGCCCAGGGCGTCGGCCACAACGGCGCGGCTGTCCTCCACCAGAGTTCTGGCCTGATGGCCCAACGGATATTGGGCGGAGGGATTGCCGAACTGTTCGGTCAGCACCCGGTACATAGCATCCGCCACGGCCTTGGGAACAGGCGTAGTGGCGGCGTGATCGAGATAGTGCAAAGAAAACACCCCTTTGGGGAAGAATTTTCGCCGGCCGGGGGACTTGCCACCGGCGGCGGGATACAGTATAATGACATGTACCCTTTATTATACAAAATGCGCGGAAAAAGTGCAAGGAGAAAGCATGAGAGTTGCCATTTACACCTTGGGCTGCAAGGTGAATCAATATGAGACCCAGGCCATGGAGCAGGAGCTGCTGCGCCGGGGCCATGAGCTGGTGGATTTCGAATCGGCGGCGGACGCCTATATCGTCAACACCTGTTCGGTGACGGCGGTCAGCGACAAGAAGTCCCGGCAAATGATCCGCCGGTGCAGGAAGCTGAATCCCGATGCGGTGGTGGCGGCCTGCGGCTGCTACGTTCAGACCCACGCGCAGGAGGCGGCGGGGCTGGAACTGGATCTCATCGCCGGAACCGGCGACCGGATGGCCTTCCTGGATCTGCTGGAGCAGGCGGCAGAGGAGCGTCAGCCCCTGACCCTGCTGGACGACGCCCTGCGCCGCCGGACGTTCGAGGTGCTGCCCGCCGGCGGCATGACCAGCCGTACACGGGCCATGCTGAAGGTGGAGGACGGCTGCACCAATTTCTGTACCTACTGCATCATCCCCTTTGCCAGGGGGCCGGTGCGCTCCCTGCCGTTGGAGACGGCGGTGGAGCAGACGAGGGAGCTGCAGCAGCAGGGTTACCGGGAGATCGTCATCACCGGCATCGAGATCTCCTCCTACGGCCGGGATCTTCCGGGAGAGATCGGCCTCATCGACCTGCTGGAGGCGGTGAGCGAGGCGGCGGGGGAGATGCGCATCCGCCTGGGCTCCCTGGAGCCCCGGACCATCACCGAGGACTTCTGCCGCCGGGCGGTGAAGCTGCCCAATCTCTGCCCCCACTTCCACCTGTCCCTCCAGAGCGGGTGCGATGAGACCCTGCGGCGGATGAACCGCAGGTACGACACCGCCCGCTACGCCCGGTCGGTGGAGCTGCTGAATTGCTATTTCGAGCGGCCCGCCGTGACCACCGACCTCATCACGGGCTTCCCGGAGGAGACGGAGGAGGAGTTCCGGAAAACACTGGAATTTATCGGAACGTGCCGCTTTGCCGCCATGCATATTTTCCCCTATTCCGTCCGCCCCGGCACCAAGGCCGCGGCCATGCAGCAGAACACCGCCGCCGTCAAGGAGGAGCGGGCTCACCGGGCCGCCGCGGTGGCGGAGGAGATGCACCGGGCCTACCTCACCGGCTGCGTGGGGGAGATCTATCCCGTGCTCTTTGAGCAGGAGAAGGAGGGCCGCAGCGTGGGCCATGCCCCCAACTACATGGAGGTGGAGGTGCCGGCTGGTGACTATCATAACCAGGTACTGCAGGTACGCATTACCGGTACGGACGGAGAAAAACTGACAGGGGAGGTCGTGGAGCCATGAATCACTTTTTTGCCTATATCGCCCGGATGCGGTTCATCAACCGCTGGGCGCTGATGCGCAACAGCTATACCGAGAACATCCAGGAGCACAGCCACCAGGTGGCGGTGCTGGCCCACGCGTTGGCGGTCATCCGTAACAAGTATTTCGGCGGCCACGTGGATGAGGGCGCCGTGACGGTGGCGGCGCTGTACCACGACGCCAGCGAGATCCTCACCGGCGATATGCCCACCCCCATCAAATACTACAATCCCGCCATCCGGGACGCCTACAAGCAGGTGGAATCCATCGCCTGCGGCAAGCTGCTGGGCATGCTGCCCCAGGAGCTGCGGCCCGCCTACGACGCCATCCTGCGGCCGGAGAACGAGGAGATCGAACAGCTGGTGAAGGCGGCGGACAAGCTGTCGGCTTACATCAAGTGCGTGGAGGAGCTGAAGGCGGGCAACCTGGAGTTCAAAAAGGCCGCCGAGCAGACCGCCGCGGCTCTGGACAGCTATGAGCTGCCGGAGCTGGAGTATTTCCGGGAGCACTTTCTGGGCTCCTTCGAGCTGACGCTGGACGAGATGGAATAAAAAGGCATATAACAAAAGCGCTGACGCGACCGCGCCAGCGCTTTTTTGTGTTCTATTTCAGGTTGTTTCCTCAACCACCCGCAGGACATCGCTGAAGATGCCGAAGGCGGTTTGCTCGATGAGGGGATCGTGCTCCACCACGGAGAGCTTACCCATGAGATCGGTGGTGATGGACACCACAGACGAGGTGGCGTCGATGGCGGCAAGGAGATCCCCTTGCCGGACCTCCACCGGTCTGACGCTGGCCCGGACGACGCCGTTTTCCCGCCAGCCCCGGCACAGCAGCTTGATGACGCTGCCCCGTGCCGCCGCGGCGCGGATATCCGCCACGGTGATGCGGCCGATGCCGGTGCGGTCTACCCGGTCGGGGGTCATGCCGGCGTCCATCAGCACGTTCAGCAGGGCGGTGATCTTGGCGGCGGCATCGTAGCCGTCGATGTCCATGGAGGGATCGGCCTCCACGAAGCCCAGCCGGCGGCCCTCCGCCAGAATGGCGTCGTAGTCCTCGCCATGGGCCAGACGCTCCAAAATGAAGTTGGTGGTGGAGTTGAGGAT
The DNA here is from genome assembly GCA_900317425.1 of uncultured Eubacteriales bacterium. Lineage (GTDB taxonomy): Bacteria > Bacillota > Clostridia > Oscillospirales > Oscillospiraceae > Vescimonas. Next base: position 92,399 of record ONGR01000008.1, read on the forward strand.
GCCGGACACCTCCGTGACCTCCGCCAGAGGCAGGGTGCGGTCCACCAGGTTGAACACCGGCGTGCCGTCCATCACCGTCGTCTCACAGAAAAGGCACACGCCATTTTTCTTTGCCAGGTCACGGAGCTCGTGCCAGGCCCAGGCCACCGGGCCCTTGTTGGCGGTGACAGCGTGCTTGCCCCGCATGAGGGCGGCGCGGATGTGGTCGATGGCCGGCTGACCGGTGCGGATATTCAGCGGCGTGGCCTCCACCAGCACGTCATAGGCCGCATTTTGGGCGATATCCGGCGCCGTGCGATCTATTGCGCCGGGGAGGGTGTCGTCTCGCTCCAGCCGGTCCAGGATGCGTCGCAGGTCGATACCGCCCTCATCCACCAGAGCGCCGTGGCGGCCTGTGGCGATGGCGGTGACGCGGACGTCTGCGCCGTATTGGGCGAGAATGGTATCGTGCTTGTCCACCAGGAGCCGGGCGAAGGCCCGCCCCGCATTGCCGAAGCCCAACAGGGCCAGATCCAGCGTTTTCATACCCGCCGCACCACCATTCCAATCATGGCCAGCAGCACCAGAACGGCGGCCAGCAATCCGATATACCAAAGGATCTTCTTGTTCAGGGGGATCCCGGGGCGCTGGGCGATGTGCTCGCTGCCCCGCCAGACGATAAATGCCGCCACGACGCTGACCGGCAGGCTGCGGACCAGCACGAAGCAGGCCAGGATGGTCAGCGCGGTGAGGACGCGGCACCAGGTGGGAATGGGGGCGATGGGGGCGTAGGGCTTGCCGCTGTCCAGAAAGACGCCGTCCACCGCCACGTCGGGCAGATACTCCCGCAGGACGAAACGGCACTCCTTGCCGCCCACGTCGATGGGCTCGTCCAGATAGCCGTAGTGGGGGATAATGGTTTTGCCCTCGTCATCCACCCAGAGGGTGAACGCCTGGCTGCGCAGGCCGGGCCAGACGGCGGTGACGGTGTGTTCCTCGCCGTCCACGGTGACGTGCCAGGTTTGCTGCTTTGCCATGGTCGCCTCCGGTATCAGTCGATCTTGCCCCGGGCGTGGAGCACGTCGTCCTGGGTGATGGTCATCAGGTCCTCCCGGGTGATATTTTCCATCTGGGCCAGGCGGTTGTTCTGCTGGACCAGGATGTTCTCAAAGATATTGCGGACGCCGCGGCCGTTGCCGAAGGTCTCCGGGTCCACGTTCTCCTCCTCGATATAATCCCGCACCAGATCCTCCACGCCGTCGGAAAGGGTGTAGAAGCCCTTCTTGCACTGCATCTTGAAAATGCCCATCATCTCGTCGGTGGTGTAGTCGGCAAACTCCAGAAAGCGGTTGAACCGGGATTCCAGACCGGGGTTGGAGTGGATAAACTTCTTCATCAGCTCCGTATAGCCCGCCACGATGACCACCAGATCGTCACGGTGGTCCTCCATGGCCTTGAGTACGGTGTCGATGGCCTCCTGGCCGAAGTCGTTCTCGCTGCGGCCGTTGAGGGCGTAGGCCTCGTCGATGAACAGCACGCCGCCCATGGCCTTTTCGATGACCTTGGAGGTCTTGATGGCGGTCTGGCCCACGTAGCCGGCCACCAGGCCGCTGCGGTCCACCTCCACCAGCTGACCCTTGGACAGGATGCCCAGGGAGCAGTAGATCCGGGCCATGAGCCGGGCGATCATGGTCTTGCCGGTGCCGGGGTTGCCGGTGAACACCATGTGGAGAGACATATCGGTGGTGGGCAGGTCGTGCTCCCGGCGGAGCTTATAGACCTGGACCATGTTGATGAGGTTGCGGACCTCCTCCTTGATGGCGTCCAGGCCGATGTAGCTGTCCAGTTCCGCCTTCAGATCCTCGATCTTCTCCGGCGGGAACTCCTCCTCCCGGACCTCCGGCTCCTTGTCCTTGCCGTCGGCGGTGGGGGGCTGATCCTTCTTGGCGTCACCTGCGCCGGTCTCGCCGGAGGCGGTGCTGTCGGACTTCTTGCCGATGTTGGCAAAGGGGGTGCCCCAGAAGTCGGTGTCCATGCGCTTGAGGCTGTTCTCCGTCATGGAGCGGATGACCTCCAGCTGCTGCAGAATGATGGAATCTTTCTTGTCCATATGATGCTCTCCTTATCGGATGTTTTTTCTCAATGAAACAGGGGCAGATGGGCCGTGGCCCGGATCAGCAGACTCACCACAAAGCCGGTGAGGGCGCCGGTGAACAGGGCGATGACCAGCAGGAAGGGGAGGTAGCCAATGACCATGGTGCTGCCCAGAGTGATGACGGCGGCGGCGATCTGCCCCACATTGTGGGCTGCGGCACCACCGATGGATACGCCGTAGAGGGACAGGCCGCGGCAGCGCTTCAGCGCGATCATGACGGCCATGGCGCAGAGTCCGCCCAGCAGGGAAAAGAGCAGGGACGACACGTTCCCGGCAAAAAGTCCGCCCAGCAGACATCGGACCGACAGAATGGCCAGAGCCGCCGGGGCGTCCAGCTGGTACAGGGCGAACATGGTGACGATATTGGCCAGACCCAGCTTGACGCCGGGGAGGGGGATCAGTACCGTGATGGGAAAGAGATTTTCCAGGGTGCTCAGCCCCAGAGCCAGGGCCGCCAGCACGGCACACAGGGCAATTCTTTTGGTTTTTCCGTTCATATCGCCGCCCCCTATCCTACGACCAGATCGGGGCCGCTGCCGCCGCTCTCCAGATGGATCACGATCCGCGCCGGAAGACAGACGATGGATTGCCCCGCCCGGCTGATGGCACCGGAATGGACGCAATCCTGCCCGGGACAGTCGCTGTCAAGGACTTGCACTTGCCCCTCTTTGACCTCCAGAGTCAGAGTGTGGCCGTTGCCGGTATAGGTGTGGACCCCTTCAAAACCGGCCAGCGGCACCCGGTCGGCCACCTGACCGTCCACCGTCACCACGCAGGTGAGGGGCTGATCGGCAGAGGCTTTGGGGCCGTAGAAAAAGACGGACACCAGAACCCCCAGCAGTACCACGACGGCCACGACCGCCGCGTCCCAGGGGGTGGGGCGGGTCTTAACGGGAGATGGGTTGGAAGACATAGGAGGAACCCTCCTGTTCGGAAATGTTGCCGGCGAGACCGGGGGTATAGAGCAGACGGCCGTCGGCGGTGATGAGCACCATGTCGAAGGCGGTGCTGCCCGATGAATATCCCGCCCAGAAATCCACTGCGCCCGCCTCACCCATGACGTAGAGGGCGGTGGAGTAAGCGTCGGCCCGGGTACCGTCGGGGCAGACCACCGTCACCGACAGCAGATCGCTCTCGGCGGGGCGACCGGTTTTGGGATCGATAATGTGCTGATAGACCGTGCCGTCCGGCGCGGTGAAGTAGCGCTGATAGCCGCCGGAGGTGACGGCAAAGGTATCCCGCAGCTGCAAAAGACAGGCGTAGCCGTCGCCGCGGGGATCCTGCACGGCCACGCTCCAGGGCTTGCCGTCGGGCCGGCTGCCGCAGACGTAGACGTTGCCACCCAGAGACGCCGTGCCGCTGGTGACGCCGCTTTCGGCGAACACGGCGGCCACACGGTCACTGGCATAGCCCTTGGCGATGCCGCCCAGGTCGATGGCACAGCCCTCGTCCAGGGTGACGGCGGAGCCGTCCACGTGGGCGTGTCCGCTCCCCACCAGAGGCAGCAGGGCGTCGATCTCCGGCTGGGAGGGGACGCAGGGGCTGTCGCTGTTGATGGCCCAGAGGTCCACCAGCGGGGCAATGGTGACGTCGAAGGCGCCGCCCGTCTCACCGCTGTATGCCAGAGCCCGTTCGATCAGGGCGACGGCCTCGGGGCTGATGTCGGTTGTATCGCCGTGGTTGATGCGCCAGATCTCGCTGCCCTCCCGGGTGCGGGAGAGAAGGGCCTCCAGCCGATTGATCTCGCGGCCGGCCTCGGTAAGGGCCTGCTCGGCGTTGTCACCGTAAGCCACCAGCGTCATGTAGGTGTCCATGGCAAAGAGGTCGGTCTTCACCGGCTTAGGGGCGCCGCAGGCGGTGAGCGACAGGGCCAGCGCGCAGGCCGCCAGCATGCAGAGAAGCCGCTTCATCACAGCTCCTGCCGCCCGGCCAGGGCCCTCATCAGCGTGGCGTCGTCGGCGAATTCCAGATGTCCGCCCACGGGGATGCCGTAGGCCAGCCGGGTGACCTTGACGCCGAAGGGCTTGAGCAGACGGGCGATGTAAAGGGCGGTGGCTTCACCCTCTGTATCGGGGTTGGTGGCCATGATGACCTCCTCGATGCCGCCGGCGGCCACCCGGTCCAGCAGGGACTTGATGTGGAGATCGTCGGGCCCCACGTGGTTCATGGGGCTGAGGACGCCGTGGAGCACGTGGTAGTGACCGTTGAACTCCCGGGAGCGCTCCATGGCGATGACGTCGCGGCTGTCAGCCACCACGCAGATGACGCTGCCGTCCCGCTTGGGGGAGGCGCAGATGGGGCACAGACCGCCCTCGGTGAGATTCTGGCACACGGGGCACAACGTCACGCTCTTCTTGGCGGCCACGATGGCGTCGGCGAATTCCTGGGCCTCCTCCATGGGCAGGTCCAGCACGTGGAAGGCCAGACGCTGGGCGCTCTTACTGCCAATGCCCGGCAGGCGGGCAAATTGTTCCACCAGCTTTTCCAGCGGTGCAGGGAAGTATTCCATGGCCTTAACCTCTCAACTCCTGAATTCTGGCCGGGATGTCCGCCGCCTTATACACGGCGCTGCCGGCCACCAGCACGTTGGCGCCGGAGGCCACGCACACCTTGGCGGTGACGGGATCCACGCCGCCGTCCACCTCCAGCTCGCAGCCGGGGTTCATGGCGTCGATGTACTGACGGATCTGGGCTACCTTGGGCATCATGTCGGCCATGAACTTCTGGCCGCCGAAGCCCGGCTCCACCGTCATCACCAGGATGATATCCACCTCGTCGATGAAGGGCAGCACGGCGCTGGCCGGGGTTTTGGGCTTCACCACCACGCCGGGACGCTTGCCCTTGGCCCGGATCTTGGCAATGGCCGCGTGGATGTTCTCCTCCGTGTCGGCCTCCACGTGACAGGTGACCAGATCGGCGCCGGCATCGCAGAACTGCTCCACGTAGCGCACCGGGCGGTCGATCATCAGGTGTACGTCCAGCGGCAGATCCGTCACGGGGCGGATGGACTTGACCACCGGGATACCGATGGAGATATTGGGCACGAACAGGCCGTCCATCACGTCCACGTGGACGTAGTCGGCGGTGGAGATGGCTTCGATGTCCCGCTGCAGATTGGCAAAATCCGCGGAGAGGATGGAGGGGGAGATCTTGATCATGGCGTGAAGTCCTTTCGTGAAAGTATAGAGCGCACCGCCGCCGGCCCTGCGGCATAGGATACGATAAGCGGTGCGGGCGGATCAGATGACGACCACGCAGCGCTGTTTGCCCCGGCCGGCCGCCGGTGCGCCGCTTTTCAGATAGGGGTCGGCGGGCAGTTGCCTGCCGGCCCCGTGTGTGCATAAATATACTCATATATTATACCAATCCCACCGGCCGATTGCAACGGATAAAGCGGAAAAGTGGCGGCAGCCGGGAGAAAAAGTGTCCAATTTGTTAATTTTGTGGGGGCCCTCTTTACGACTGTTCCGTTTTTTTGTAAAATACACGTATGTTATCCGTGAAGGAGAAGCAGCCCTATGAACGTCTTTCAGCGAATCGGCAACGCCCTGTCCCGATTCATGTACGGCCGCAACGGCCCGGATCAGCTGGGCCTGTGCATGATCTGGCTGATCATCATACTGAATCTGGTGAATGTCTTCGTGCACCACGGGATCGCCGGAGCCATCCTCAACGTGGTGGCGATGGCCTTGGCGGTGTGCACCATCTACCGCATCTTTTCCCGCAATCTCTATAAGCGCCGGGGAGAGAACGCCGCTTTCCTCAACAAGATCTGGTACCCCGTCTGCCGCCGCTTTACCGATGCCCGGACCCGGGCCCGGGACAAGGATCACAAGTACTTTACCTGTCCGGACTGCCACGCGGTGTGCCGGGTGCCCCGGGGCAAGGGGAACATCGTCATCACCTGTCCCCGCTGCGGCAATCAGATCCGCGGCAAGAGCTGAATGAGACATAACAAAAACGCCTCGCTGTCAAGCGAGGCGTTTTTCTGTGCGTGCTTTCGATTTTACTCGTCGATGACCCGGCTGGCGAAGAGATAGCAGGAGGCGTAGTAGCTCTCGTAGATGGAGCTGATGGTGACGCCCTGGCTGCAGCTGGCGTGGATGAACTGCCCGCCGCCCAGATAGATACCCACGTGGCTGATGCCGCCTCCGGTGTTGAAGAATACCAGATCACCGGGCTGACGCTCGGCATCGGACACGGGGCGGGTGGCGTGGTACTGGTCGATGCAGCCGTGGGCGAGGGAGTAGCCGAACTGCCGGAACACCATCATGGTGAAGCCGGAGCAGTCGATGCCGGAATAGCTGGTGCCGCCGTAGACATAGGGGGTGCCCAGATAGGTGTAGGCGTACTGGACCACGTCCTCCACGATCATGCGGGTGGCATAGGTGCCAGCGTAATCATCGTAATGCACGGTCTGGCAGTCGTCTGCGCTGACGTAACCGGTGGTACCGCAGAACTCCACCCGGTACCAGCCGTTTTTGGCGTCCAGCAGGTGGGCCACCTTGCCGCTGTGCAGCGTGCGGAGCACGGCGCCGTCGGGCTCGGCGCAGATATTCATGGAGTCGGCAGCGACCTTCACGCCGTCGTACTGCACCAGCAGGGCGGCGTCAGCGGCGGCCTCCGCCACGACCTCGGCCTCGGCGGTTTCCTTGGCCTGCTGCTGCTCCTGCCGGACCACCAGCGCCTGGGTGGACAGCTGGGTCAGGGAGAGCTGTTCCTCGCTCTCCAGCATGCCCAGGTCGATGGGCAGCTGCAGATTGGTATCCATGGCGATGGCGGAGCCGGTGCTCACGCCGGAGGCGGCCAGCGTCTCCACGGCGGCGGAATAGCAGCGGCTGCTGTCCTCCGCGGCGGGCTCGTCGGCCCGGACCACCACAAAACTGGAGAGGATCATGGACAGCGCCAGAAACAGGCAGCAAACTTTTCTTGACATATATCGGTTTCCTTTCGGGATCAGGCTTTTTCAATCCGAGAGAGAGTATAACACAACTCTTTCAAAAAAGCTACAGAAAAATTACAAAATAATAACAAAATTTTCGGATTGGTAAAAAATGAGGCTGTCCGCTTGGAGAATATCCACAAAAACACGACACAAATTGAAGAGAATCATCCTGTGTTTTGAGAGAAAAAGGGAGGAATCCAGAACAATATCGGTTGATTACCATGCGAAGCAGGCACGCGGAGCAGATGGCAGGAATTTGGAACAAGCCGTCGGGAATACACATGATTTCGGAGGGACGGCGCCGCAGGCGTCGGTGTGTGAAAGGAGAACGGGTATGAAACGATTCCTCAAAAACAACGTATTCCTATGCTGTATGCTGCTGGGCATCATACTGGGCTGTCTGGCGGGGGCCATCTGGCCGGTGGTGCTGGACGGCAACGGCAACGTGGTGTCGAAGGGCGCCACAGGTCTGGAGTTCCTGGGCACGGTGTTCATCAACATGATGTTCTGTGTGGTGGTGCCCATGGTGTTTTTCTCCATCGCCTCGGCCATCGCCAACATGGCCGGCGTAAAGCGGGCCGGCAAGCTGATGGGCACCACCATCGTTACCTTCCTGGCGACAGCGGCCATCGCCGGGGTGCTGATGTACGTGGTGTGCCGGATCTTCCCCCTGGTCAGCGGGCAGTATACGGCGGCGGAGGGGGAGGTCGGAGAGACCCTTGGCGCGACGGATATGATCGTCAACTTCTTTACCAAGCCTGATTTTACGGAGCTGTTCAGCCGCCGGGCCATTCTGCCCCTGATCGTGGCGGCGGTGCTGTTCGGCTTCGGCGTGCAGCTTGCCGGCGGCAAGGAGACGAAAACGGCACGGCTGATGGAGGATATCACCGCCTGCATCATGAAGACGGTGAAGATCATCACCTACTACGCACCCATCGGATTTTTCGGCTTTTTTGCGTCGCTCGTGGCCAGCTACGGCCCTCAGCTCATCGGTGACTACAGCCGCACGCTGCTGATCTATTACATCATGTGCTTTGCCTACGTGCTGATCTTCTTCCCGCTCTACGCCCGGTTCGGCGGCGGAAAGGGCGCCGAGAAGGTGATGATGCGCAAGCTGTTCCGCCCGGCGGCCATGGCCTTCGGCAGCTGCTCCTCAGTGGCCACCATCCCCACCAATATCGAGGTGTCGGAGGAGACCGGCATCAGCAAGGACGTGACGGATATCGTCCTGCCCCTGGGCGCCACCATGCACATGGACGGCTCGGCCATGTCCGCCATCATCAAGGTGGCGTTCCTGTTCGGCATCTTCGGCCAGAGCTTCGGCACCGGCAAAGCCATTCTGGCCATCATCGTGGCGGTGTTCTCCTCGGTGGCCATGTCCGGCATCCCTGGCGGGGGAGGGACGGGAGAGCTGGTGATCTGCACCATCTTCTTCCCGGATCAGCTGGCGATCGCCTATCCCATCGCCATCGCCCTGGGCAATCTGGTGGACCCGCCCGCCACCATGGTCAACGCGGCGGGGGACTACGTGGTGTCCTTCATCGTCAGCCGCTACGTGGACGGCAGGGACTGGCTGCAGAAGCGTCTTTGCGCCGGGGAATATGAGAAAAGCTGACCGTCCTGCGAAAAATGTAAAATTTGTACTTGACAAACGGCGTCAACGTGCTTATAATAGCATCTGTTGAACGCACATGCGCGAGTGGTGGAATTGGCAGACTCGCTAGATTCAGGTTCTAGTGTCCATTACGGACGTGCGGGTTCAAGTCCCGCCTCGCGCACCAAAAAAGACAGACGCCTTTTGGCGTCTGTCTTTTTTTTCGTTAAGGAGCGGGACTTGAAACGAGCTCCGGTCTTGCGCGAGCGGTCAGCGAGCAGCAAGACCGGGAGTGAGATGCCGGTGGCATGTCACGTCAGCGAGAGGAAAGTCCCGCCTCGCGTATTGCGCAGCGAGAGGAAAGTCCCGCCGGTCTCCGCCCGCGAGCAGCGCGAGCGGCTGCGGAGACAAGTGCCCTTGGGGTACGCCGAGCGCGCCTATGGGGAACAGATTGCCGCGTCAGGCTTACGCCCTCCTCGCAATGACGGGGAAAAGCGGCTGTTGCGTAAATGAGTGGAAAGTCCCGCCTGCTTCTTTTACACCGCCGAACTCCCCTCGGCATAGGCTGTGGGGGAGATGATATGATGTATCAGAACAAGAACGACTTTCGGGCCAGAGCCGCCATCCGGGGCGGACGGGAGGCGCCGGACCTGTCCGGGGAGGCCCAGTTCTTCCAGCGCAGTGACGGCGTGCTGGTGACCATCCAGGTGACCGGCCTGCCGGCGGGAAATCCCAACGGCTTCTTCGGCCTCCATATCCACGGGGGAAGCGACTGCGGCGGCGCGGGGTTTCCCGGAACGGGCGGACATTTTAACCCTGCGGGAGCGCCCCATCCGGCCCACGCCGGGGATCTGCCGCCTCTGCTCAGCTGCGGCGGACGGGCCTATCTGGCGGTGCTGACGGATCGGTTCACCGTGGCGGACGTCATCGGGCGGACGGTGGTCATCCACGGCGGGAGCGACGATTTCCGCTCCCAGCCGGCGGGGAATGCCGGGACGAAGATCGCCTGCGGCGTCATCCGGTGGGGGTGAGCGCCATGCGGGAGACGGGCTACAACAGAGAGGCCGCGGTGGACTATGCCCGCCGCTGGGCCATGGGCCGCAACCCGGCCTACTTCGACTTTGAGGAGATCGGCGGGGACTGCACCAACTTCGCGTCCCAATGCCTCTTTGCCGGGGCCAAAGTCATGAACTACACACCGGTCACGGGCTGGTTCTACCGTTCCAGCGGCGACCGCACCGCCTCCTGGACGGGGGTGGAGTATCTCTACAATTTCCTGATCGCCAACCGCTCGGTGGGACCCTACGGCCATCAGGTGCCCCGCTCGCAGGCTGTGCCCGGCGACATCGTGCAGCTGGGCGATCGGGACGGGCGGTTCTACCATTCGCCGGTGATCACGGCGGTGACGCCTACCATCCTGGTGGCGGCCCACACCTTCGACGCCCTGGACCGGCCGCTGGATTCCTACCTCTATGACGTGGCCCGGTTCATCCATATCGGCGGCGTGCGGAACTGGTAAAAAGACAGGGTTTCCAGACGGAAAAATGACTGGAAAACTTTGCATTTGCAGCGGCTCCGGGAATTTGCTACCCTGTTGATATCCCCGCCGGGCAAATGGCTCCGGCGGGGAAAACACAGAGAGATCGGAGCGATACGTATGAAGAAGATCCTATCCCTGGGCATCGCACTGCTGCTGGCGCTGCTGCTGATCCGCCCTGCGGCGGCCGAGGAGCTGACCCACACCGTGGCCCGAGGCGATACCATGTGGAGGATCGCCGTGCGGTATCAGGTGGGCCTCAGCGAGCTCATCGGCGCCAATCCCCAGATCGGCGATCCCAACCTCATCTATCCCGGACAGGTGCTGCAGCTTCCCGGCTCGGACAGCACCGCTTCCGCCTATGAGGCGGAGGTGATCCGGCTGGTCAACAAGGTCCGGGTGGAAAGCGGACTGCGGCCGCTGGCCGCCAACTGGGAACTGTCCCGTGTGGCCCGGTTCAAGTCCCGGGATATGCGGGACAATCACTACTTCTCCCACACCAGCCCCACCTACGGCAGCCCATTCCAGATGATGCGGGACTTCGGCCTGAGCTTCCGCACGGCGGGGGAGAACATCGCCTACGGCCAGCGGACGCCGCAGGCCGTGGTGGACGCCTGGATGAACTCCAGCGGCCACCGGGCCAACATCCTCAACGCTTCCTACACCCAGATCGGCGTGGGATACGTGGCGGACGGACGGTACTGGACCCAGATGTTCATGGGATGAAAAGACGAAAAAAGACTGCGTGCCAAGGCGCACGCAGTCTTTTTTCGTCTTTACTTCTCCCGGATCCAGATGTAGTTGTCCATCAGGTCGATGCGCTCGATGGCGGCGTCCACCACGGTGGGGATGCCCATGATGTCGGTGAAGATCAGCTTGCCGTCCTGGGTGCGGACGCTGGCAATATTCCGGCACAGGGGCTCCGGCTTCTCATTCCGGATGGCATATACGGTGGAAAGGCACATGGCTTATTCTCCTTTCAGCAGCGCAAGGGCCCGGGCCAGCTTCTCGTTGCTGGAGCCCAAATCGGCCACGGCGCCGTGGAGCAGGTCGGCGGCCTCACCCTCCACGCCGTGGGCCAGTTCGTGGAGCTCTTCGGCGTGGTGGCGGTTGTGGCCCAGCATATAGGTCAGCAGCGCCAGCGTCTCCTCCGCCGACGTGTGCTCGTGGTGATGCTCGTGAGGATGCTCGTGATCGTGGGTGTGCTCGCACATGGGTGATGCCTCCTCGTTGTTTTTTTGATATTTTATCACAGCGGACAGGAGAAAGTCAATGATCCGGAGCGGACGGCGCGGGAGGACCCCCTTTGGGGGATAAATAAGATGTGCAGTTTCGACAGTTTTCGTTGACATTCGCCCATGTATTCTATATAATTTTACCGTATAATATTATGGCTTCGTGTGGGCCGTAATTGTTGAAATAAGGAGGATGAGTCCATGCGGGATCTGAAACACCTGATCTTCTTTGAGAATCTGCTGCAGGAGGCCAACAACGATCTGGTCAAGCAGGCCAGGAACGAGGGGCGGAAGGCTCTGGGCTACACCTGCTACTTCATGCCCGAGGTCCTGCTGGATCTGCAGGGCTGCTTTGGCGTTCGCCTGCGGGCACCCCGCAGCGGCTCGCCGGACATGGCGACGTACTATATGTCAAACCGCACCTGCCACTATGGCCGCAGCCTGATGGAACGGGCGCTGGAGGGAGGCTACAACTTCCTGGATGCCCAGATGGCCACGGAGACCTGTACGGTCACCTGCCGTTTCCAGGAGCATCTGGAGCGGATGAACATCATCCAGAACCCGGACTTTTTCTGCGAGTTCTGCGACGTGCCCTTCAAGAAGAGCGAGAACAGCTATCTCCATTTCCGCAAGCAGCTCCAGGCCCACGTGCTGGACAAGCTCCATGAGAAGTTCGGCATTGACACCTCTGACGAGGCCCTGCTCTCCGCCATTGAGCAGCACAACGAGGTCTGCCGTCTCATCACCGAGATCGGCAGCTACCGCAAGCTGGACGAGCCCACCATCACCGGCTATGAGTTCCACGTGATCCAGCTGGTGAGCCTGGTGTGTCCCAAGGACCTGATCCTGCCCTACCTCCGGGAGACGGCGGAGGAGATGAAGACCCGTGAGCCGGACAAGAAGCGGACCTGGCGTGTGAAGGTGGCCCTCTCCGGCGCGGAGAACGACGACCCCGACTTCACCAAGCTCATCGAGAGCTGCGGCGCGTTGGTTGTGGCGGACCGCTACTGCTACGGCAGCCTGCCCGGCCGGGAGGAGATCAAGGTGGCCGAGGGCCAGGCGCCTCTGGATGCCATCGCCCGCCACTATCTAAATACCAGTATGTGTCCCCGGTTCATGCCCCAGGATCTGATGCGCGGCCGCAAGAAATATCTGGCCGACATCGTGAAGGAGTACAAGGCCGACGGCCTCATCGTGGCCTCCAACAAGTTCTGCGAGTACTGGAGCTATGAGCGCACCATGGACGCGCTGATCCTGCCCCGTGATTTCGGCATTCCCACCTGTTCCATCGAGAAGGAATACGTCAACTCCGCCTCCGGCCAGCTGCGCACCCGGTTCCAGGCCTTTATCGAGAGTGTGGAGATCAAGAAGATCCAGGAGGGCGCTAAGAAATGAAAAAGATCGACCTGAACAAGCTCAAGAACACCGACTGGAAGAAGCTGGCAAAGGACTTCTGGTACGGCAAGCCCCACGGCGAGCGGCGGCTGGGCGACCTCTACGAGCCCAAGACCGGCCTCTACAAGCACCGCGAGTGGCGGGGCGTCAAGGACACCTTCTACTACTTCCACAACATCTGGCTCTACAACTACGCCCAGATGGTCATGGACATCATGAAAAACGGCGGGCCCGTCATCTTTGCCAAGGGCCTGTGGCGCTACCGCTGGATGGGCCAGACCTATCTGCCGGTCCTCCACTGGTTCGACCGGGGCCTGGAGGGCATGCGGGGCGAGGCTCTGCGGGCCTCCGCCTGGCACTACCGGGCCATGGTCTGCGTGACCATTCAGCAGTTCATGGCCATGTTCCGGGCCGACGCCAACCTTCACGGCGGCGAGCACAACGACGCCTGGCACCACTCCATCGCCCACAAGGAGACGGTCTGGGGTGGCATCTTCTACCCCTGGTGGGGCGAGTATCAGAACATCCCGCTGGAGATGATCCCCTACTTCGTCACCTGCCACGTCAACAACCACACCGTCCTCAACTACATCGACGCCGTCCAGTCCATCGGCCTGCCCGGCGACCCCTGCCCCATGTGCCAGGCGGAGGCGGGCCTCTTCGTCCTGGACGATATGCCCGACTACGCCCCCTTCGTCATTACCTCCAACGAGGCCTGCGACGGCTCCGTGGCCAGCACCGCCATTCAGGACTGGTTCCTGAATATCCCGCTGTTCGCCATGCCCCAGCCCATGCAGTTTGACGATCCCCTGGTTCAGGAGCACTGCGCCAACGAGATCCGGGAGGTCTGGAAGTTCATCGAGGAGCAGACCGGCACGCCCTTCAACTGGGACAAGCTGAAGGAGCACCTGGAGCGCCAGAACGAGCTGCAGCGCTTCGAGTGGGAGAAGTGGGACGTGGCGGCCAACACCAACCACTATCCCATCAACGGCGTGGCCCAGGCCCTGTACCGCATCTATCAGAGCCAGTACGGCGACAACTACATCTGGCACGACACCGACAAGCGGGTCCGGAAGATCCTGGAGAAGTGCGTGGAACAGAAGATCGACACCTTCCCCAACACCCGTCACCGGGTCATCGCCTGGTCCTGCGCGCCGCTGTACTACTCCAGCTGGTGCACCTGGGCCTATAACTGCTGGGGTCTGAACACCATCATCAACATGGACTCCCTGATGTTCGACATGACCATCCGCACCGACAATCTGGATAACTGCGTGATGGACATGGCCAAGTACCACGAGTGGGCACCCATGCGCCGCATGGCCGTGGGCGGGATGCACCACATCTTCGAGCTGTGGGAGAACATGGAGAAGTTCCACTGCGACATGGTCATGATGTATGACCAGCTCCAGTGCAAGGGCATGCAGGGCGTTCACGGCCTGTTCGAGGACGAGTTCCGGGCCCGGAACATCCACGCCATCTGGATGCCCCACGCTCTGCCCGACAAGCGGACCGTATCCCGTTCCGAGATCCGCACCATCATCAACGACTACATGACCACCGTCATGCACGAGGAGCCGCTGGATCCGTCCCTGCTGGACTTCGACGATTCCGAGAGCTGGTAAGAAGGAGGAGATAGAGAGATGCGTAACCTGTTGAAAATCCTGGGCAAGGTGCTGCTGATCGCCGGCGGCATCTATGCGGCCCTGTTTGCCGTGTTCTTCTTCGATCTGGACGGCAAAGCCCTGTTCTACGGCGTGGAGCCCTTCCTGGTGAAGCACTATGACAAGATGCCCCGCCGGGATCCGCTGTCCAAGCTGTATGAGACGGAGAAGCCCAACTACGAATACAAAGTATAAATAAAAGGAGAACGGACAATTATGAAATATTTTGGCGGCTGTGACGTGGGCTCCACGTATACCAAAGCGGTGATTCTGGACGAGAACGGCAAGATCTGCGCCGACACCACCATCCGCAGCAAGATC
>ONGR01000002.1 GCA_900317425.1 uncultured Eubacteriales bacterium
TGGTGCTGATTAGGGCGAGGGTCCACCCGTTCCCATCCCGAACACGGAAGTTAAGCTCGCTTCTGCCCACGATACTTGGCTGGAGACGGCCCGGAAAAACAGGTAGCGCCAACACGAAAGACCGTAGTCGGAAGACTGCGGTCTTTTGCTATATATCGGAAAGCTTTGAAAACAGCGCTTTATTGCTGCGTGACATGAGGAAACCGGGGTTACAATATGATTCAGCTAGTTACGAATGATAATTTATACCAGGCCGCGGTGATCCATTCCGCCGCCTGGAAACAGTCGCACAGCAGTTTCTGTACGCCGGAATTTGTTGCCATCCA
Organism: uncultured Eubacteriales bacterium; assembly: GCA_900317425.1. Lineage (GTDB taxonomy): Bacteria > Bacillota > Clostridia > Oscillospirales > Oscillospiraceae > Vescimonas. The sequence goes on from ONGR01000002.1 coordinate 327, forward strand.
CACTCCGGAGCGGCAAATGGGCTATCTAAATTCCGTGCTGGAGAAAGGCGCTAAGCTGTATATACTGATTGTGTCGGAAAAACCAGTAGGAATCGTCTCTGTTTTGGGAGGGTTGATTGAAAACCTTTACGTCTTGCCGGAGGAGCAGGGAAAAGGATATGGAACAAGGCTGCTGCGGTTTGCCATGGAACGGTGTGAAGGAAATGCGACACTCTGGGTACTCAGCAATAACCGAGATGCAAGGCGTCTGTATGAGCGGATCGGTTTTGCGGCAACAGGTGAAGCTAAGCATCTTTCCGGGACACTGTCAGAGATTGAAATGTGCCTTTGATAATAAAAGAGAACCCGGACGAACTTCGTCCGGGTTCTCTTGTTTGTCTGATTGTATCAATGATTCACTTCTGAGCTTTTTCCACCGCGCCGGTATTCTTCTTCAGCGGGAAGGGGATTTGCGCCAGGATCACGGCGATCAGCATCAGGATGCAACCCAGGTATTCCCGAACGGACATGCGCTGATGCAGGATGATGGCGCCGGAGATGACGGCAAAGACGGACTCCATACTCAGCAGCAGGGTGACCACCGTGGGATTGGACCCCTTCTGGGCCAGGATCTGCAGGGTGTAGGCCACGCCGCTGGAGAAGATGCCCACGTAGAGGATGGGGAGTGCGCAGGAGAGAATGGCGTTCCAATCGGGGTGCTCAAAGATGGCCATGCCGATGGTGGACCAGATGGCGGCCACCAGGAATTGGACACAGGAGAGCTTCATGCCGTCCACCGTGGCGGTGAAATGGTCGATGACCAGGATGTGCACGGTGAAGAACAGGGCGCACAGCAGAAGAAGCAGGTCGCCGAGCTGCAGGGTAAAGTCGCCGGTGATGCACAGCAGATACAGAGCCACTACCGCGATGACGACGCTGATCCAGACGGGAAGGGAGACCTTTTTCTTCAGAAACAGGCCGCAAATCGGAACCAGCACGATGTAGAGGGCGGTGATAAAGCCCGCCTTGCCGGCGTCGGTGCCGGCCCCCATACCGGCCTGCTGGAAGTTGGCCGCCACGGCCAGCGCCGTGCCGCAGCAGATGCCGCCGATGAGCAGCTGCTTGCGGTCGTATTCTTTTTCTTCCGCCGTGCGCTGGGGTTTGTCTTTACTGAGCTTTCCGAAGACCCAGATGATGATCAGAAGGACCACCACGGCCACATAAGAACGGACAGCGTTGAAGGTCATGGGTTCAATGACCTCTGCGCACATGTCCTGGGCCACGAAGGCAGTACCCCAGATAAAGGCCGCCAGCAGGGGCATGACTACCTGCCGGACCTGATTTGTCTGTTTCATTTGTCTTCCTCACTCTCTATTCCGTTGTCGCTAAGCTCCTGGATGGGATTGACGTGCCATTTGAACTTGCTTTCCGTGCCATGGAGCAGCCGCTGAATATTGCCGCGGTGGCAATAGATCACCAGCCCGGCGATCAAAACGCAGAGCAGGACGTATTCCCAGTGAAAGCCGAATACGAAAGCCGACGTGATGGGCATGCTGGCCGATCCCGCCACTGAACCCAGAGAGACGTAGCGCGTCAGCAGCCACAGACCGAGAAACAGGCCCCAGGCGATCAGCGCCACACGCCAGTCGATGAACCACACCAAAACGCCGCCGGACAGAATGCCCTTACCGCCTTTGAAGCCAAAGAATACAGGGAACATATGGCCCAGCTCACAGCCCAGACCGCCCAGCAGAACGCCAAGAGTCCAGTCGTGGAGCAGATAGTCCAGCATGCAGCCGCCGATCAGGGCGGCGATGACGGTTTTTCCCATGTCGATGGCGATGACCAGCAGGGCATACTTGGCGCCGTAGGTGCGGTAGAAGTTGGTCAGACCGGCGTTGCCGCTGCCGTGCTGACGCACGTCATCCCGGATGATGAAGTGGGAGACCATGACCGAGCCGTTGATGCAGCCCAGAAAATAGGACACCAACAGGACCACGGCCGAGGCAAAAAAGTGAAACATCAGTTGTCCTCCTCACCCTTCTGGCGGATAGTCAGAATGATAGGCGTTCCCTCCAGACCGAACACGCCCCGGATCTGATTCTCCAGATAGCGCTGGTAGGAGAAGTGGAACAGCTTCTTGTCGTTGCAGAAGATGACGAAGTGGGGTGGCTTCACGCCCACCTGGGTCATGTAGTAGATCTTCAGGCGGCGGCCCTTGTCGGTGGGCGGCTGGACACGGGTCTGGGCATCGGCCAGGACGGAGTTGAGCATGCCGGTGGTGATACGGGTGGTGGCCTGCTCGTTGACATAGTTGATGAGCTCGAAGAGGCGGCTCACCCGCTGGCCCGTCATGGCGGAGATGAACACGATGGGGGCGTAGGTCATATAGCTCAGATCACGGCGGATCTCCTCCCGCATCCGGTCCATGGTCTTGTCGTCCTTCTCCACCAGGTCCCACTTGTTCACCACGATGATGCAGGCCTTGCCGGCCTCGTGGGCCAGGCCCGCTACCTTGGTGTCCTGCTCGGTGACGCCCTCTTGGGCGTCAATCATGATGAGGCACACGTCGCTGCGTTCAATGGCCATGGTGGCCCGAAGCACGCTGTATTTTTCAATGGCATCGTCCACCTTGGACTTCTTGCGCATGCCGGCGGTGTCGATAAAATTGTACTTGCCCTGGGCATTCTCGAAGTAGCTGTCAATGGCGTCCCGGGTGGTGCCGGCCACGTTGCTGACGATGACCCGCTGCTCACCCAGGATCTTGTTGGTCAGACTGGACTTGCCCACGTTGGGTTTGCCGATGATAGCCACCTGGATCACGTCGGACTCGTCCTCGTCCTCCTCCTGGGGCGGGAAATACTTGACGCACTCGTCCAGCAGATCGCCGGTGCCGTGGCCGTGGACGGCGGAGACGGCAATGGGATCGCCCAGACCCAGGTTGTAGAACTCGTAGAAATCCGGGTCGGTGTGGCCGGTGGAGTCCATCTTGTTCACCGCCAGCACGATGGGCTTCTTGGACCGCTGGAGCATATAAGCCACCTCCTGGTCGGAGGCGGTCATGCCGCTCTTGATATCCACGACGAAGATGATGACCGTGGCATTGTCGATGGCGATCTGGGCCTGATCCCGCATGAAGGAGAGGATCTGGCTGTCGGTACTGGGCTCGATGCCGCCGGTATCCACCAGGGTGAATTTGCGGCCCACCCACTCACATTCGCCGTAGATGCGGTCCCGGGTGACGCCGGGGGTGTCCTCCACGATGGAAAGACGCTGGCCGATCAATTTATTAAAGAGCATGGACTTGCCCACATTGGGCCGTCCCACAATGGCAACAACAGGTTTGGACATGGGGATTCACTTCCTTTTTCATCAAACAGAGGGGTTATAGCGGTAGTATTCTTCGCCCTCCTCGGCGGGGCGGGACTCCTTTTGCTGTCCGTCCAGACCGAAGATGGCGTCACAGAGCTGGAAGCCGTCCTGGGCCACGAAGGTGATGGGTACACCCAGCTCCTGCTCCACCTGCCGGATGGTCACGTCGTCCAGGAACACGTTCTCGTGATAGCGGAGCATATTGTCCGGCAGCAGCAGACGCTGCCCCAGATCCCGGCCCTTCAGCGTCCGGATCAGATCCTGGCCGGTGATGAGGCCGGATACCACGATCTTCTCGCCGAAGAATCGGTTGACCACGGGGATGACCTGTCCGCGAAGACCGGGGCATTTGGCCATGGCATCACGTACCAGTGTCTCGATCATGGGCGCGGCATCCAGCCCGGTGGCGATGGTGAAGGGGGAGGCGGTGTCGTTCTCATCCACCATGCGGAGGGCACCGTGGAATTCCACCTCCAGCAGGCGCAGCATGCCCACGCCGTTTTCCAGCTGATTGTAGCTCTCGTAGTATTCGTCATTGGGCAGCTGGCGGCCGGCCAGAAGATAAAACTCGTCGGAACACCAGAAGAGGGTAGAGCCGAACCGCTCCCGGCAGCGCCTGCCGAAATCCTCCACCAGGTCGATGACCGCCGCGGCGGTCTCGGCGTTGTATTCCTCCAGGGGATAGAGCCCCTCCCGATAGCGGGTCAGGCCCACCGGCACGATGGCCACGCTGGCAACGCCGGGGTGCATATCCGCCAGATCCTCCATGGTCTTCTGGAGCTGGGGGCCGTCGTTGATGCCGGGACACGCCACGATCTGACAGTTCATGTGGATGCCGTTTTCCGCCAGGCGCCGCATGGCGGCGATGGACTTGCCGGCATGGGGGTTGCCCAGCATTTTGGCCCGGAGCGCCGGGTCCGTGGTGTGGACGGAGACGTTGATGGGGGAGATCCGCAGATCGATGATCCGCTGGATGCTCCGCTCCGCCATGTTGGTGAGGGTGATATAATTGCCCATGAGGAAGGACAGACGGGCGTCGTCATCCTTGAAGTAGAGACTCTTGCGCAGACCCTTTGGCATCTGATCCACGAAGCAGAAGATGCAGTTGTTGGCGCAGGAGTGGGCGTGATCCATGAGGTAGGTCTCGAAGTTCAGCCCCAGATCCTGCCCCTCCGCCTTTCGAATGCGGACGGTGCGCACCGTGCCGTCGGGCCGCTGCAGCTCCAGCTGTGCGGTGGGATCGTAGCCGTAGAACCGGTAGTCCAGCACGTCCACGATCCGATGGCCGTTGATGGTCAACAGCTTCTCGCCGGGCTTGATATGCGCTTTTTCGGCGGGGCTGCGGGGATCCACAGACGTGATGACGGTGCTCATGGCGTGTTGACCTCTTTCCGGTATGAGTGGCAATACAAAATCAATTTATTATATATGAATTCTACCCGATTTGCAAGGGGCGGAAGACCCGACGGGCAAAAAAGTAAGGAGGGAAGAAGAACTCTTCCCTCCTAACAAGGACACACGGATCGATTACTTGCCTGCGGCCACGGACTTGATGACCTTGACCTCACGGCCGTTATAGGTACCGCACTCCGGGCACATTCTGTGAGGCAGATGCAGCGCACCGCACTTGGGGCATGCCACCAGACCGGGAGTCGCCAGCTTCCACACGGAGCTGCGTCTCTTATTGCGTCTTTGTTTGGATACTTTTCCCTTAGGGACTGCCATGTTGACACCTCCTTGGTCTTAACTGCCGGAGCAGTAATTTAATGAATAATCTCAGTCGTCCTACTCCAACAGCTTGGCCAGGGCAGCAAGCCGGGGATCGACCTGCTTCTTGCAGCGGCACTTTTCACGGTTGAGATTCACACCGCAGCCGCCGCACAGACCTTTGCAGTCAGGCGAACAGAGGGTTTTCGTGTCCATGTCGAGAATGAAGGCCGAACGGGCCAGCTCGCCCAGATCCACCTCGTCCTGTTCCAGTACCACGATGTCGTCGTTGTCCTCAAACTGTTTCTCCTCGGCCAGAACGCACGAGTAGGAGACGGTTTTCGGTTCGTCGAACTCCTCCAGGCACCGGTCACAGACGGAGCTGAGCGTCGTATCTGCCTGCAGCTCGCAAACCAGCACGCCGGCCTCGTTCTTCACCTGGCCGTCCACAACAACCGGGCGGGAAACGGGGTACCTGCCGCCGAATTCCAGGTCGGAAAGATCCATCTCAAAGTGGAAATCCTGCCGGGCTCCGGGGGTATGCAACAGCTTGTTTACGTTCAGACGCATAGTACACCTCGCAATGACACGACTGATATTATAGTGGATTCAAAAACACTTGTCAAACATTTTCTCATAAATATTTTGACTTTTTTCAAAAATCAGATAGAATAATGGCAGAGATACGGGAGAGGAGGACGTTTATGCGGGAGATCACCATCGGAAAGAACGATGCCGGTCAGCGGCTGGATCGCTTTGTGGGCAAATCCCTGCCCCTGCTGCCCAGCGCCCTGCTGCAGAAATATATCCGCCTCAAGCGCATCAAGTGCAACGGTCAGCGGGCCTCCCGGGATCAGCGGCTGCAGGAGGGGGACGTGCTGCAGCTTTACATCAACGACGAGTTCTTCGAGCAGCCCCGGGAGGACAACATGTTCCTGACGCTGTTCAAGCCCAGCCTGGACATCGTCTATGAGGACGAGAACATCATGCTGCTGAACAAGCGGCCGGGTCTTGTGGTCCACGCCGACGAGACGGAGAAGGTGAACACCCTCATCAACCACATCCAGGCCTATCTCTATCAGAAGCGGGAGTGGAACCCCAAGTGGGAGAACGCCTTTACGCCCGCCCTTTGCAATCGCATCGACCGGAACACCGGCGGCCTGGTCATCGCCGCCAAGAACGCCGAGACCCTGCGGATCATCAACGAGAAGATTCGGGATCGGGAGATCGAGAAGCGCTATCTCTGCATCACCCTGGGCAGGCCCAATCCCCCCAAGGGTACCATCGAGTGCTTCCTTTTGAAAGATGAGAAGAAGAAGACCGCCCGGGTCTACCACAAGCCGGTGCCCGGCGGCAAAACGGCCATCACCCATTATCAGACCCTGGAGAGTCGGGGGGAGCTGAGTCTGGTGGAGGTGACCCTGGAGACGGGGCGGACCCATCAGATCCGCGCCTCTTTTGCCGATCTGGGCTGCCCGCTGCTGGGGGACGGCAAGTATGGCCGGGGCGACGTGAACCGCCGCTATGGGGAGACACGGCAGGCCCTCTATTCCTACAAGCTGACCTTCGATTTTCCCACCGACGCCGGGTTGCTGAGTTACCTGCGGGGCAGAAGCTTTGCGGTGAAAAATATCCCGTTCCGGGGAAAATATTTCAAATAACGGGGCAAAGTGTGCACAGCGACGGATTTTCGCGGAAAAAACGCGAGAAACCGTCGCTTTTTGCGGAAAAAAGTGTGGTGAATTTCGTCATATCCATTGACATTTGTTCACAATTTATATATATTTAAGCTGCCAAATTTCAACGAAAATAGCAGCCTCGCTCCGGGCCACGGTTTTCCGGCGAAAAGCGGCGTATCTCACAATGAACGGGGGAGGATAAATGTCCAAAGAGTTGATTCGTCTGCACGATCTGTGCATGGCGTATGACGACGAGCTGGTTCTCGATCACATCAATCTTTATATCAACGATTCCGAATTCCTCACACTACTGGGCCCCAGCGGCTGTGGCAAGACCACGACGCTGAGGATTATTGGCGGTTTCACGACACCTACGTCGGGAGACGTTACCTTTGACGGTGTGAGGATTAATGATGTCCCGCCCCATAAGCGGCAGATCAACACGGTGTTCCAGAAGTACGCGCTGTTTCCCCATCTGGACGTGTTTGAAAACGTCGCCTTTGGTTTGCGCATCGCCAAAGTGCCCGCCCAGGAGATCGAGGAGCGGGTCATGGAGATGCTGGAAGTCGTCAGTCTGAAGGGCTTTGAGCGGCGCCGGATCGATCAGCTGTCCGGCGGCCAGCAGCAGCGCGTGGCCATTGCCCGCGCTCTGGTGAACCGTCCCAAGGTCCTGCTGCTGGATGAGCCCCTGGGCGCACTGGATCTGCGCCTGCGCAAGGATATGCAGATCGAGCTGAAGCGGATTCAGCAGCAGATGGGCATCACGTTCATATATGTTACCCACGATCAGGAGGAGGCCCTGACCATGTCCGACACCGTGGTGGTGATGGACAAGGGCCGCATCCAGCAGATCGGCACGCCGGAGGATATCTACAACGAGCCCAAGAACGCCTTCGTGGCGGACTTCATCGGGGAGTCCAACATCCTCAACGGCACCATGGTCCGGGACGGTGTTGTCCGGATGTACCGCAAGGAGTTCCCCTGCGTGGACGGCGGCTTCGCCCCCAACGAGCCGGTGGACGTGGTCATCCGCCCCGAGGACATCGACATCGTGCCGGTGGACCAGGGCCAGCTGGTGGGTACCGTTACCAGCGTCACCTTCAAGGGTATGCAGTATGACATCATCGTGGATCTGGGCGGCTTCAAGTGGCTGATCCAGACCACCGATCACTCCCCGGAGGGGACCCAGGTGGGGGTGAAGATCGACCCCGACGGCTTCCACATCATGAAGAAGAGCGAGTATTCCGGACTGTTCGGCGACTATTCCTCCTACTCCGAAGAATATGAGGAGCTGGCTGACGTCAGCGCGCTGGAAGAGGAGGAGAGCGGGGATGAAGAATAAGCTCTCCCGGTTCGCCGTGCCCTACGAGGTGTGGATGGCCCTCTTTGTGGTGGCGCCCATCGTCATCATGGTCATCTACGCTTTCCGCTCGGCTGACGGCGGCTTCACCTTTGAAAACTTCGTCAAGATGGGCGACTACGCCGAGGTGTTCGTCCGCTCCTTCAAGCTGGCGCTGATCGCCACGGCCATCTGCCTGCTCATCGGCTACCCGGTGTCCTATTTCATGAGCCGGGAGGGGAAGGGATTTCAGCGCACCGGCATGGTGCTCATCATGCTGCCCATGTGGATGAACTTCCTGCTGCGCACCTACAGCTGGATCACCATTCTGGACAACAACGGCCTTCTCAACCAGCTGTTCCAGAAGATCGGGCTCATCACCCTCTACAACAACATCACCGGCAGCGACCTGACCTTCTTCCCCATGATGAACACCCAGGGCGCCGTGGTGCTGGGCATGGTGTATAACTATCTGCCCTTTATGATCCTGCCCATCTATTCAGTCATCATCAAGCTGGACCACTCCCTGCTGGAGGCCGCCCGGGATCTGGGCGCCAATTCCGCTACGGTGTTCCGCAAGGTGATTTTGCCCCTGAGCCTGCCGGGCGTCCTGTCCGGCATTACCATGGTGTTCGTGCCCTCGGTGTCCACCTTTGCCATCTCCCAGATGCTGGGCGGCGGCACAGACCTGCTGCTGGGCGACCTGATCGAGCGGCAGTTCCTGGGCGGCGCGTATAACCCCCAGCTGGGCGCGGCCATCTCCCTGGTGATGATGGTCATCGTGGTAGTGTGCATGATCGTGATGAATCGCTTCGGTGAGGGCGAGGAACAGGCGGTGATGCTATGAAGAAGCAGAGAAACAACAGCTTCGGTGACCGCCTGCTGATGGGGCTTGTTTTCCTGTTCCTGTATGCCCCCATCCTTATTCTGATCATCTTTTCCTTCAACTCCGGTGTGTCCAGCTCCGTGTGGAAGGGGTTCTCCCTCCACTGGTACAACGAGCTGATCCATAACCGGCTGATCATGTCCAGCGTCTACACCACGCTGCTGGTGTCCCTCCTGGCCACGATCATCGCCACCTTCGCCGGCACCTTTGCCGCCATTGGCTTTTACAGCATGCGCCGCAAGCACCGTGACGCTTTGATGGCCGTCAACAACATCCCCATGATGAACGCCGATATCGTCACCGGCGTCAGCCTGTGCCTGCTGTTCGTGGTGTTCTTCAACGGCTGGGGCGCCTTTGCCGGCTGGATCAACTCCATCCAGAGCGCGGTGGTGCTGCCCACCAAGCTGAGCCTGGGCTTCGGCACCATGCTCATCGCCCACGTGTGCTTCAACATCCCCTACGTCATCCTTGCGGTGGGTCCCAAGCTGCGGCAGATGGACCGCAACCTCATCGACGCGGCCCAGGATCTGGGCTGCACCTGGATGCAGGCCTTCTGGAAGGTGGTTATCCCGGAGATCAAGCCCGGCATCGTCTCCGGCGCTCTGACGGCCTTCACCATGTCGGTGGACGACTTCATCATCAGTTACTTCACCGCCGGTTCCAGCACCTCCACGCTGGCCATGACCATCTACGGTATGACCAAGAAGCGTGTCAGCCCCCAGATCAACGCGGTGTCCACGCTGCTGTTCGTCACGGTGCTGATCCTGCTGGCCATCATCAATATCCGCGAGTCCAGCATGGAGCGGCAGAAGGACCGTACCCGCAGCAAGCCGCTGATCCAGATCGTCCGGCCTGACGGCAAGAGCCCCCTGTGGGTGAAGCTGGTGGCAGGCGTTCTGGCCTGCGCGCTGATCGCTGTGCTGGTGGTCACCGGCCGCACCGCCAACGCAAGGCCTGTGGTAAACGTGTGCTCCTGGGGTGAGTATATCGACGAGGATCTGATCACCGAGTTTGAGGAGACCACCGGCATCTCCGTCAACTACCAGACGGTGGAGAGCAACGAGGCCTTGTACTCACTGATTGAGATGGGCGGCGCCGACTTCGACGTCATCGTGCCGTCGGACTATATGATCGCCCGACTCATCGACGAGGGCATGCTGGCGGAGCTGAACTTCGACAACATCCCCAACTACGCGCTGATCGACGACACCTACAAGAACCTGAGCTACGATCCCGAGAACAAGTATTCCGTGCCCTACACCTGGGGTACTCTGGGCATCATCTACAACACCACCATGGTGGATGAGGAGATCACCAGCTGGGATGCCATGTTCGATCCCAAGTATGCCGGGCAGGTGCTGATGATCAACAACTCCCGCGACGCCCTGGCGGCGGCTCTGCTGGACCTGGGTTACAGCATCAACACCACGGACGAGAAGGAGCTGCGTGAGGCCTTCCAGCGTCTGAAGGACGCCAAGGATGCCGGTGTCTACCAGGCCTTCGTCATGGACCAGGTGTTCCAGAAGATGGAGGGCGGCAACGCCGCCATCGCCATGTACTACGCCGGCGACTACCTGACCATGCTGGATAACAACGAGGATCTGGCATTTGTCATTCCCGACGAGGGCTCCAACTGGTTTGTGGACGCCATGTGCGTGCTGAAAAACGCCCAGCACAAGGAAGAGGCCGAGGCCTGGATCAATTTCATCGCCTCCACCACCTCCAATCTGGCCAACATGGACTACATCTGGTACGCCTCCCCCAACGCCGAGGCGCTGGAGCAGTATCCGGAGTACTATCTGGAGCTTTACGACGAGGAGCTGGACGAGGAGCTGTTCGAGATCATGGCCACGCCGCCGGAGATCCTGGAGCGCTGCGAGATCTATGAGAACCTGCCCAAGGAGACACTGGCTCTCTACAACGATCTGTGGAACCAGCTGGGCATTTGATATGACTCCCCCAAAATCCCCCGCTCAAGAGGCGGGGGATTTTTGCTTTCCCGTGCGGAAACGGCCTTGTGATCAGTGCTGTGATTTGTTATAATAATCAGATGGAGAAATCGGAGAAAAGGCGGGAGGGGAGAACATGCGAGTATTGGCAACCATCGCGTTCTCCTTTGCCGCCGGTACTTTTCTCGCGGTACTGCTGCCCTGGACGGGCTGGTATTTCTGGGCCGCCGCCGTATTGGCGGTGTGCACGCTGGCGGCGGCAGCGCTGTGCAGGAAGCTGCCCCGGGCGAGGCGGGCTGCGCTGATCCTGGGTGCGCTGGCCGTATCTCTGGCCTACTTCGGAGCGTATCGCACCTGGGTCTGCGGCCCGGTGGTGGAATGCTGCGGCGAAGAGCCCCGGAGCTTTACCGCCACCGTGGCGGATTTCCCCGTAGAGACGGATTACGGCGCCAAGGTGACGGTGCGGCTTCGGCCGGGTGTCAAAGGCGTCTATTACGGCGATGAGTCAGTGCTGGAGCTTGTGCCGGGCCAGCGCATCTCCGGCACGGCCCGGTGGCAGGATGCCTCCCGTATCCACGAGACCAGCATCACTACCTTCACGGCCCGCGGCGTGTTCGTGCTGCTGTATGGAAAGGGCGAACTGTCGGCAGAGCCGGGACGGGCGGGGAGCCCGCTGTTCTGGCCCCAATATGCCGCGGGAGCGGTGAAGGAGAAGATCAGACAGATCTGGGACGATCCCACCGCGGCCGCCTTCATGCAGGCGGAGCTGACCGGCGATCGCAGCGCCATCTCCGAGGAGGACAGCGCCGCCGTCAGCGAGGTTGGACTGGCCCACCTGTTCGCCGTGTCCGGCCTCCACTGCGCCTTTCTGGTGACGCTGCTGGGGCTGCTGATCCCGGTGCGCAGCCGGCGGTTATACAGTGTGATAACCATTCTGATCCTGCTCTTTTACATGGTCATGGTGGGCCTGACCCCGTCGGTGGTGCGGGCCTGCATCATGCAGATCTTCCTGCTGACAGCGCCGCTTTTCCGCCGGGACAGCGATCCTCTGACCAGTTTGGGAGCGGCACTCCTGGTGCTGCTGCTGGCGAATCCCTACGCCGCCGGCGGTATCAGTCTGCAACTGAGCTTTGCCGCCACGCTGGGCCTGATCCTGCTGTCCGGCAGGCTTCACAACTTTTTCACGGGCCTGTATCGGGGGAAGAAGAGGAAAATCAAGCATGCCGTCGCCCTCGTGTCGGCCAACATCTCGGCATCTCTGGCCACGCTGGTGTTCACCGTGCCGCTGACGGCTTACTATTTTAACATTTTTACGCTGATCTCGCCCATCAGCAATCTGCTGGCCACTCCCGTGGCAGGCTGGAACTTTATGACCGGCCTTGTGACGGTGCTGATGGGCTTTGTCTGGCTGCCGGCAGGACAAATCATGGGCTGGCTCTGCTGGCTCATGGTCCGCTACGTGCTGCTGATCTCCCATCTGCTGATGCGTCTGCCGGGCCACGCGTTGTATTTTACCAACCGCTATCTGAAGTACTGGCTGACCTACGCCTACGTGTTGCTGGGCATCTGCTGCCTGACCAAGGGGAACCGGCGGCGCTACGTGCTGGCCGGTGTGCTGGCGGCGGCTATGCTCCTATTGACGGTGGGGCTCAATACCCGGGAGTATCACTATGGCACCATGAATGCCATCGCCGTCGACGTGGGGCAGGGGGAGTGCGTGCTGCTCTACTCCGGTGATGACGCCGTGGTGGTGGACTGCGGCAGCAGCAACAGCTATATTCAAGCCGGCGGCCGGTTGGCCGACCAGATGGGTAGCATCGGGATCCACAAGTTGTCTGCGGTGGTGCTGACCCATTATCACGCCGACCACACCAGCGGCATGTACGAGCTGCTGGCCCGCGTCCCGGTGGAGCAGCTTTGGCTGCCGGATATCGAGGACGAGTTCGGCGTCCGGGACCGCCTGCTGGACCTGGCGGACCGGTACGGCATTGAGGTCCGTTTTATACGAAGCACGGAATCCATGCCCGTAGGGGAGACGGAACTGACCGTCTATCCGCCCCTCGGCGCCGGGGACATGAACGAGCAGGGATTGACGATCCTGTGCTCGTCCGGCGAGTTTGACCTGCTGATCACCGGCGATATGGCCGGCTCTACGGAGAAAAAACTGATCGAGACCTATGACCTGCCGGACGTGGAGGTGCTGGTGGTGAGCCATCACGGATCCCGATACAGCTCCAGCCGGGAGTTTCTGGAGGAGATCCGCCCCGACACGGCTGTCATCTGCGTTGGCGACAACAATTACGGCCATCCTACGGAGGAGGCCATGCGCCGCCTGTGGGCTGTGGGTGCGGAGATCTACCGGACGGACGAGCAGGGAAATATTCTGGTGACGGTACACGGAGGAGAGAACTGATGGCGACGAAAACGAACGCCAATAAGGGCGGATTGGACCGGCTGCGCGCCGCGCTGAAGAGCGGGGAAGCGGCCAACGTATATATTTTCCACGGCGAGGAGACGTATCTCCGTCAACATTATCTGGACCAGCTCCAGAAGCTGCTGGTGCCCGCCGGATTCGAGGAGTTCAACTTCCACCGCCTGAACGGCAAGGGCCTGACCATCCAGGAACTGACGGAGGCGGTGGAGGCCATGCCCATGATGGCGGAGCATACGCTGATCACTGTTACCGATTTGGACCTCTTCAAGCTGGACGAGCGGAGCCGGGAGCAACTCATTGAGATGCTGAAGGACTTTCCCGACTACTGCACGCTGGTGTTCGTCTACGATCTGATCCCCTACAAGCGGGACGGCAAGATGAAGAAGCTGGCCGCCGCCCTGGACAGCGCCGCCGAGGAGGTGGAGTTCTGCCAGCAGGAGCGGGATCAGCTGCTTCGTTGGCTGAAGCGCCGCTTTGCCGCCTTGGGCCACGACATCGACGGCGTAGCGGCGGACCATCTGCTGTTCACCTGCGGTACGCTGATGACGGAGCTGGTGCCGGAGATCGAGAAGATCGGCGCCTACGCCAAGGGCCAGAACATCACGGTGGAGGACATCAACGCCGTGGCGGACCCGGTGCTGGACGCCCGGATCTTCGACATGACCAACTGCATCACGGCGGGGAAGTACGACGAGGCCGCCAAGGTACTCAGCGAGCTGCTGCGGATGCAGACGGAGCCCATTGCGATTCTGGCCGCCATCGGCAAGGAGCTGCGGCGGCTCTACACTGCCCGGATCGCCCTGGACGGCGGCAAGGACCGTTTTTGGCTCAAGCAGCTCTGGGGCATGAGCTCCGACTATCCCGCCAAGCTATTGCTGCAGGCGGCCCGCCGGGCGGATCGTTCCTGGTGCCAACGGGCGGTAAAACAGTGTCAGACTCTGGATCGCCGGATGAAGAGCGAGCGGAATATGGACAGTGAGGCGGAGCTGAAGCTGTTTTTGATGGAGTTGTCGGAGAGATGAGAAAGCCGAAGATTCGAGAGGTCATCGTGGTGGAGGGCCGCTACGACCAAAATACCCTGTCCCAGGTGGTGGACGCCACCATCGTCACCACCGGCGGCTTCGGCGTGTTCAACGATGGGGAAAAGCTGGCCTTTCTCCGCCGCCTGGCGGAGCAGCGGGGCCTCATCCTGCTGACGGACAGCGACGGCGCCGGATTCGTGATCCGCAATCATCTGAAGGGCGCCATCCCCGCAGAGCAGCTGAAGCAGGCCTATATCCCGGATATTGCCGGCAAAGAGCGCCGCAAGCAAAAACCCGGCAGGGAGGGCAAGCTGGGGGTGGAGGGCATGCGCCCGGAGGTGCTGCTGGAGGCTCTGCGACGTGCCGGCGCCACCGTCGAGGGGGAGGACAACGCTCCACAGGACGCCGCCATCACCAAGGCGGAGCTGTTGGAAAAGGGCCTCATCGGCCCGGGCAGCGCGGCAAAGCGGCAGGCCCTGCTGCAGCGGCTGTCCCTGCCGGAGCACCTGACGCCAAACGCCATGCTGGAGGCCCTGAATCTGCTGCTGACGCGCCAAGAGTGGGAGATGCTGTAAGGATTCCCTTGCATTTTCCCGCCGCAGCGGATATAATAAACCATTATTGTATAATAACGCTACAAGGAGTGTGAGACAATGGCCGAGGAAGTGAAGACCCTGCTCCCCGAGGAAGAGGGTAAAAACTTTATCCACAATTTTATCGACGAGGACATCGCAGAGGGTGGTCAGTTCCAGGGAATGACCGTTCACACCCGTTTCCCGCCGGAACCCAACGGCTATCTGCACATCGGCCACTGCAAGGCCATCTGCATCGACTTCGGCACGGCCGAGAAGTACGGCGGATTGTGCAACCTGCGCATGGACGATACCAATCCCGCCAAGGAGGACACCGAGTACGTGGACGCCATCCAGCAGGATATCCACTGGCTTGGCTTTGACTGGGGCGATCGCTTTTTCTACGGCTCCGACTATTTTGAGAAGGACTATGAGTATGCCGTGGAGCTCATCAAGAAGGGCCTGGCCTACGTCTGCGAGCTGACGCCGGAGGAGTTCCGCCAGAACCGCGGCGATATCGGCGTGCCCGCCACGTCCCCCTACCGGGATCGGCCCATCGAGGAGAACCTGCGGCTTTTTGAAAAGATGAAGAACGGCGAGGTGGAGGAGGGCAAGATGACCCTCCGCGCCAAGATCGACCTGGCCAGCGGCAACTTCAATATGCGCGATCCCATCATCTATCGGGTCCGCTATATCAACCACCACCGCCAGGGCACCAAGTGGTGCATTTTCCCCATGTACGACTTTGCCCACCCCATCCAGGACGCGCTGGAGGGCATCACCCACAGCCTGTGCACCCTGGAGTTTGAGGAGCACCGGCCCCTGTACGACTGGGTGGTGAGCCACGTCAGCATCCCCTACCACAAGCCCCGTCAGATCGAGTTCGCCCGCTTGGGCATCGACCACACCGTCATGTCCAAGCGCAAGCTCCGCCAGCTGGTGGAGGAGCACTACGTCTCCGGCTGGGACGATCCCCGCATGCCCACGTTGTGCGGTCTGCGCCGCCGGGGCTATACCGCCCGCTCCATCCGCAACTTCTGCGAGCGCATCGGCGTGTCCAAGGCCGCCAGCACCGTGGAGTACGGCTTCCTGGAGCACTGCCTGCGGGAGGATCTGAACCTCACCGCCGAGCGCACCATGGCGGTGCTGCATCCCGTCAAGCTGACCGTTACCAACTATCCCGAGGGCCAGTCCGAGACCTTCACCGTGGAGAACAACCCCACCGCTCCCGAGCAGGGCACCCACGAGATCACCTTCAGCCGCCACCTGTGGGTGGAGGCAGAGGATTTCATGGAGACCCCCATCCCCAAGTATAAGCGGATGTATCCCGGCAACGAGGTCCGGCTCAAGGGCGCGTATCTGGTGACCTGCACCGGCTGCGTCAAGGACGAAAACGGCAACGTGGTGGAAGTCCTGTGCGAGTACGACCCCGCCTCCCGCGGCGGCAACCCCGCCGACGGCCGGAAGGTGAAGGGCGCCACCATCCACTGGGTGGACGCCGCCAACTGCGTGGACGCGGAAGTGCGCCTGTATGACAACCTGTTCTCCGACGCCAACCCCGACGCCGCCCCCGAGGGTTTCCTCAGCGTGCTGAATCCCGAGAGCCTCGCCGTGCTCACCGGCTGTAAGGTGGAAAAGGCCATGGTGGCCGTGGCCCAGGCCTTTGACAAGGCGGCCGACCGCACCGGCGTCAACGCGCCTACCTTCCAGTTCATGCGCAACGGCTACTTCTGCATGGACAATCGTGATTGCACCGCCGACCATCTGGTGTTCAACCGCAGCGTGCTGCTGAAGGACAGCTTTAAGAAGTGAGAAAAAGACCCGGACGAAAAACCGTCCGGGTCTTTTGCCGTATCCTGGCTGTTTTTCCCTTTTCCAGAATGACGGCGAAACATTCAAAAGCGGCAGTTTTTTTGCATGGCAACCTGAAGTTGCTGGACGGCACCACCCTGCTGTGGTAAAATCAAGAAAAGCGAGGGGAGGGCAAGGCATGTATCAGGAGAGAAGAACAACTCATGGACAGAAGATGGATATTGCCCTGTGGACTTCGCTCGCCCTTGCCGCCGCGCTGCTGCTGTCCGTTATCATTCCGGTGATCGTGGGTGCCAGGGCCCAAAACCTCTACCACACCGTTATGCGGGAGATGTCCCAAAGCGTGTTCTATTCCCGCAATCACGCCAGCGCCTGGATCTACGTGGGGGAAGAGCGCCAGTTTCAGCGGGCAGACGTCACCTCCGGCCTGCTGGCCATGATAGCTGACGCAGGCGCGGGGAAACCACAGAAGGAGCTGCCGGATACGGAGAGCGTCCGCATCGAATTCGGCGACGGCGCTTCGCTGCAGATCTGGTATGCCAAGGTGAAGGGCAACTACGGCGGACAGCCGGAGGACGGGCTCTTCCTCTCCTACGTGAATCCGGAGGGGGAGCGCTGGTCCTATACCACCCATTACCTGGATGCCAAGACGCTCATTCCCTATATGCCAGACATTGCCGACGAATGGCTGGAGGAGGGCCTGGCCCAGATGGACCCGGAGTATTGAGCGCTACGTTGAAATGAAAAGAAAAACCTCCCGCAGGGGAGGTTTTTCGTGTGTATGTAGGTGTGATGGAAGCGATCAGATCTTCACTTCGCCGGAGAGGATACGCTTGTAATCCGCCAGGTTCTGCTGCAGAAGCTCGGGCGTATCGAGGCCGTAGGGGCATCTGGACTTGCACCGGTTGCAGTGGATACACTGCTCGATCTGCATCATCTTCGCCTGCCACTCCGGCGTCAGATAGGGGGCGGAGGGGCTGCGGCGGATCAACTGGGACATGCGGGCGCAGTTGAGGATCTCGATGCCCATGGGGCAGGGCATGCAGTAGCCGCAGGAGCGGCAGAAGCTGCCCACCAGCTCCTTGCGGTCCTTCTCGATAAGGGCGGCGATCTCCTCGTCCATAACGGGCGGGTTCTCCATGAAGGAGATGAACTCCTCCAGCTCGTGCTCGCGCTGGACGCCCCAGATGGGCAGCACGTTGTCGAACTGATCCAGCCAGGCGTAGCAGGCGGCGGCATTGCTGAGCAGACCGCCGGACAGGCCTTTCATGGCGATGAAGCCCATGTTGTGCTCCTTGCACAGCTTCACCAGCTCGATGTCCTTCTCCGTCGCCAGGTAGCAGAAGGGGAACTGCAACGTCTCATAGAGGCCGGACTCGATGGCCTCGTGGGCCACGGCCAGACGGTGGTTGGTGATGCCGATGTGGCGGATCTTGCCCTGTGCCTTGGCCTCCAGAGCCGCCTCGTACAGGCCTGTGCCGTCACCGGGCTTGGGGCAGAAGGAGGGGTTGTGGAACTGGTAGATGTCAATGTGGTCGGTCTGCAGCATCTCCAGACTGTTGTTCAGATGCTTCCAGAAGGTCTCCGCATCCTTGGCGCCGGTCTTGGTGGCGATGTGGATCTTGTCCCGCACGTCGTGGAGGGCCAGACCGATCTTCTTCTCACTGTCGGTATACATATTGGCGGTGTCAAAAAAGGTAAAGCCCGCCTCGTAAGCCCGGCGCAGAAGCTGGCCGGCGTATTCCTCGCTGACTCGCTGGATGGGCAGAGCGCCGAATGCATTCTTGGGGGAGACGATCCCGGTGCTGCCGAGAGTAACGGTTTTCATGGGTCAAGCCGCCTTTCTTCAAGTGGTTTGACCTATTTTACCACGCAGAGCCACGGTTTGACAAGACCTATCATGCGCCGGGAGCCTGAAGGGCCTGCTTGATGCTGCCGATGGCGCTCTTCTCCAGCCGGCTGACCTGGGCCTGGGAGATGCCGATCTGAGCAGAGACCTCCATCTGGGTCATGCCCTGATAGAACCGCATGGCCAGGATCCGCCGCTCCCGCGGCCCCAGGCAGCTGATGGCCTCCTTCAGAGCGATCTGGTCGATCCAGCTCTCATCGGTGTTGCTGCTGTCGCTGACCTGATCCATGACGCACATGGCGTCGCCGCCGTCGGAGTAGATGGGCTCATAGAGGGAGACGGGATCCACCACGGCATCCATGGCCAGCACCACGTCCTCCCGGGGGATGTCCAAGAATCTGGCGATCTGCTCCACGGTGGGCTCCCGCTGATCCTGAGCCACCAGCTTTTCCCGGGCCTGCAGCACCTTGTAGGCGGTGTCCCGCATGCTGCGGCTGACACGGATGGAGCTGTTGTCCCGGAGGTAGCGGCGGATCTCGCCCACGATCATGGGCACGCCGTAGGTGGAAAATCGGACGCACTGGTTCACATCGAAGTTGTCGATGGCCTTCATCAGCCCGATGCAGCCCACCTGAAAGAGATCGTCCACGTTGGCGCCCCGGTTGATGAACCGCTGGATCACGGAAAGCACCAGCCGCAGGTTGCCGCAGATCAGCCGTTCCCGGGCGTCGGCGTCGCCGTTTTTGCTGCGTCGCAGCAGCTCCATCATCTCGTCATTTTTCAACACCTGTAGCTTCGTGGTGTCGATGCCGCAGATCTCCACTTTGCCCCGCATACAACGCCTCCTCATTTGACTGATGAAGAGTATTTCCCGGGCAAAGGCGGCTTATACGGCAGGGCGAAAAGACCGCAGATTCGACCCCTCGGCGCTGCCGGGAATGAATCTTGACTTTTACGGCGCATCCCGTATAATGGGAACAGTGAGACTGCAATATCCCGCCTGATGCGGAGAAGAGATAGGGAAAGAAACCGATGACAAGTACTTTTGCTTGTCAGACGTTTTTCATGAAAGGGAAGTCAATGGAACAAGTTTTGGTAGATTTGCTGAGCCGTATTACACCGCCGGATGAGATGGCCATGGACGCCGCACGCCGTCGCCAGGCTCAGCTGGCCAAGCCCCCCGGCAGTCTGGGCCGCCTGGAGGATCTGTCTGTCCAGCTTTCCGGCATCACCGGCCGGGTGGACAACCATATCGAGAAGAAACACCTGCTGGTATTTGCCGCGGACAACGGTGTGGTGGCAGAAGGCGTGGCCAGTGCGCCCCAGTCGGTGACACTGATGCAGACGGTCAATCTGACCCGGGCCAAGACCGGCGCCTCGGTGCTGGCCCGGCACTTCAACTGCGGCATTACCGTGTGCGATGTGGGCGTCAACGCCGATATCCGGGAGAGCGCCGTGCTGAACCGGAAAATCGCCTACGGCACGGCCAATATGGTCCACGGCCCGGCCATGACCAGGGAACAGGCGCTGCGTGCCATTCAGACCGGCTATGATCTGGCCTGCGATACGCCGGCGGACGTGCTGGGCGTAGGCGAGATGGGCATCGGCAACACCACCACGTCCTCGGCGGTGCTGGCGGTGCTGCTGGACGCCGACGTGGACACGGTCACCGGCCGGGGCGGCGGCATCACCGACCAGAGCTTCGCCAAAAAGAAGCAGGTGATCCGCCGGGCCATCCAGATCAACCACCCCGATCCCTGTGACGTGGTGGACGTGGTGAGCAAGGTGGGCGGTTTCGATATCGCCGCCATGTGCGGCGCCTTTCTCGGTGCTGCCGCCAGCCGCCGCCCGGTGGTCATCGACGGCTTTATCTCTGCCGTGGCCGCCCTTTGCGCCGTTCGGCTCTGCCCGGACGTGCGGGCCTATCTGGTACCCAGCCACGCCTCCTTTGAGATCGGCTATCGCCTGGCCATGGAGGCAATGGATCTCAAGCCCCTGTTCCTTCTGGGCATGCGCCTGGGGGAGGGCAGCGGCTGTCCGCTGGCTTTTCAGGTGCTGGATGCCGCCTGCGCCATCATCAACGATATGGCCACTTTCGACCAGGCCGGCATCAACGACGACTATCTGGAGCCCATCCGCAAGGGCGACCAGTTCACGGTGGAGGAGAGGGCATGACGGTGTTTATCTCCGGTGGAGCCAAAAACGGGAAATCCGGCCTGGCCCAGGATCTGGCGGTGCATCTGGCCGATGGCGGCGTGCACTACTACGTGGCCACCATGATTCCCGTGGATGAGGAGGACCGCGACCGCATCCGCCGCCACGTGGCGGACCGGGACGGCCTGGGCTTTGAGACGGTGGAGTGCGGCCGGGATATCCTGTCCTGTCTGGACCGCGTGGACCGCAGCGGCAGCTTCCTGCTGGACAGCGCCACGGCCCTGCTGATGAACGAGATGTTCCACGACGGCACGGTGGACGAGCAGGCGGGGGAACGTTGCGCCCGGGAACTGGCGGAGTTCGTCCGCTCCGTGAAAAACGCCGTCATTGTCAGCGACGGCATCTACAGTGACGCCGCCCGGTATGACCAGATCACCGAGCTCTATCGAAAGAGCCTGGCCCATGTGGACAGGACGCTGGCCCGGGTGTGCGACACCGTCATCGAGATGACAGCTGGCCAACAGATCATCTACAAGGGGGGATTGCCGGAATGAAACGGTATGTACAGGCCTGGGCCATGTGCCGGAGCATGTTCTGCGCCATCCCCAGCCCCTGGCGGATCTGGGAGGAGAAGGCCCGGCCGCTGATGCTGCTGTTCCTGCCGGTCTTGGGCCTGGAACTGGGCGCCATCTGGTACGGTCTGGGTTGGCTTGCGACCCATTTCCACGTGCCTGCGCCGGTTATCGCGTTGGTGCTCTGCGTCTATCCCTACTCCGTTACCGGCGCCATTCACCTGGATGGCTTCATGGACGTGGTGGACGCGGTACGCTCCTGCGCCGGCAAAGAGCGGCGGCGTGAGATTTTGAAGGATTCCCACGTGGGCTCCTTTGCCGTGGTGGGCTGTGTGGTGCTGTTTCTGGCGGGTTACAGCTTTTTCTCGGCAGGGCAGAGCGATCTGCGGCTTTTGATCCTGGTGCCGGTGGTGAGCCGCTGCGGCAGCGCGTTGGCGGTGACCCTTCTTCCGCCTATGTCCACCAGCCAGTATGCCGCGCAGCAGATCAACCGCAGCCACGCTGTCACCTTGCTGCTGATGCTGGCGGCGGCCCTTGCCGCAGGATTTGTGATGTGCGGCTGGTGCGGCCTGGCCCTGGTGATCGAGGCGGCCGGTTACGGTCTGGCCCTGCTGCGGGGCAATCGTTCCCTGGGAGGCATGAACGGCGATATCGCCGGTTACGCGCTGACCATCGCGGAGCTGTGCGGCGTCGCGGCCATCAGTTTGATGTAGGAGAATAAGACTATGGTTTTGATCATCGGCGGTGCCTGGCAGGGCAAGCTGGATTTCGCAAAGGAGACGTATGGCCTGGCGGAGGGGGATATCTTCACCTGCCGGGATGGGGAGATCGACTTCTCCCGGCGGTGTGTTGACCGGCTGGAGGAGTTCACCCTGGCGTGCGTACAGGCGGGGAAGGATCCCGTGGCATATTTCGAAAGCCGCAAGGAGATGTGGCGGGACAGCGTTCTGATCTGCGGTGACATCTCCTGCGGCGTGGTGCCCATGAGCCCGGAGCTGCGGCTGTGGCGCAACGAAACGGGCCGCCTGTGCCAGTATCTGGCGAAGCATGCAGCACGCGTGAGCCGCATCTTCTGCGGATTGGAGCAGAGACTGAAATGAGGATCTGGCTGATTCGCCACGGCATGACCGAGGCCAACGAGCACCGTCTCTATTGCGGCAGTACCGACCTTCCCCTGTCGGAGCAAGGGCGGAAACAACTGAAGAGCGTGCACTATGCCGTGCCCCACGGCGTGAGGTTCATCACCAGCGGGATGCACCGGTGCGACGAGACGATGGCGCTTCTTTTCGGCAACGTGGAGCGGGAGGTGATCCCCGGCTTCCGGGAGATCGACTTCGGCGCCTTTGAGATGCATAGCTACGAGGAACTGAAGGACGATCCCGCCTATCAGGCTTGGCTCGCCGGGGACAACGAGAAGAACGTACCCCCCGGCGGCGAGAGCGGGGAACAGATGACGGCGCGGGTGCTGCGCGCCTTTGACGCGGTGGTGTCCGATGGCAGGGACGCGGTGATCGTCACCCATGGCGGCGTCATTGCCGCCACGATGGCGTCCCTGTTTTCCCACGAGGGACGGAGCCGTTATGACTGGCAGCCCCGGCCGGGACGGGGATATGAACTGGAGATCGACCCGGTGCGCCGGGTGGAAATTTACAAGGATTTGGAGGAGGATTCAACCATGAGCAGCGATTGGAGAAACAAGAAACCGGAGGAGTGCAACTATTCCTTCACCCAGCATACGGCCTGCGAGTTTTTCCCCTGTCACAAGACGGATAAGCCGGAGGACTTCAACTGTCTGTTCTGCTATTGCCCTCTCTATACCCTGGGCAGCAAGTGCGGCGGCAATTTCGTCTATCTGGAGAACGGCCACAAGGACTGCAGCAACTGTCTGGTGCCGCACCGCCGCAGCAGCTACTCCTACATCATCAGCAAGTATCCGGAGCTGGCGGAGCTGGCCAAGAAGAACAGATGAGGTGAGGTATGAACATCAACTGGTTCCGCGACGAGGACAACCTGGTCTATATCAACGCCGAGAAGGATCTCCACCGTCTGGAGGTACAGCTGCGCCTGCCCGGGTTGGAGGAGGCCGCCACCATGCTCCATGAGAATCCCACGCCGGAGGGCCTGACTCTTCGCGGCGAGCGGCGCACCACGGCCCGGCTGTTTATCCCGGACCTGCTCTTCGGCAAGCACATCGAGATGGGGGAGATCATCTTTCTCTACCGGGGCGATATGCTGGAGTGCTACGTGATCTACTGGATCCACGCGTAAAGGTAAGTACAGTGAAACCGGGGCGTTTTTGCCCCGGTTTTCTGCTGCTTCATGCAGAGGAATAGGACGGCCCGGTGATTTCATAGAGTCCCACAGAGGTGGATTATTATGGTGAATCGGTTTTCAATCCTGCGCCGCAAGGAGGTCATCAACATCTGCGACGGCTGCCGCCTGGGTTATGTGGGGGATCTGGAGCTGAAGATCCCGGAGGGGGAGATCAAGGCCATCATCGTCTTCGGCCCCTGCCGCTTCTTCGGCCTGTTCGGAAGGGGGGAGGATTTCTACATCCCCTGGGACTGTATCCAGCGCTTCGGCGACGACATCATTCTTATCGACAAACCCTTCCAGCGCCGGGACGGACCGCAGGACCGGAAACGGCGCGGAAGATTCTGAAAAAGGCGGAAAAAACGGTATAAAAACATGGAAAAATACGAAAAATTTCCTTGCATTCCCTAACCGCTTGTGGTATTATATTTCAGCATTCCGCACAGCTCCTGACTTTCGGTCGGTGCCGTTTATCGGTTGGCCGGTGGGATGAAGGTGCTGGAGGTACAAAACTAAACATCAAAGGAGAAATGAAAAACCATGGCAAATCAGAACGTCGTATCCATGAAGGCCCTGCTGGAGGCCGGTGTGCACTTCGGTCATCAGACCCGTCGCTGGAACCCCAAGATGGCTCCCTACATCTACACCGAGCGCAACGGCATCTATATCATCGATCTGCAGAAGACCGTGAAGAAGCTGGAGGAGGCCTATAACTTCGTCCGTCAGCTGTCCGAGTCCGGTCAGTCCCTGCTGTTCGTGGGTACCAAGAAGCAGGCTCAGGAGGCCATCAAGGATGAGGCCCTGCGCTGCAACATGTACTACGTCAACGCCCGCTGGCTGGGCGGTATGATGACCAACTTCAAGACCATGCGCACCCGTATCGACCGTCTGAATCAGCTGAAGACCATGCAGGCTGACGGCACCTTCGATATGCTGCCCAAGAAGGAAGTCATCAAGCACATGGGCGAGATCGAGAAGCTGGAGAAGTATCTGGGCGGCGTGAAGGACATGAAGAAGCTGCCCGGCGCTCTGTTCATCGTCGACACCCGCAAGGAGCGCAACGCCATCGCCGAGGCTCACCGTCTGGGCATTCCCGTTGTGGCCATCGCCGATACCAACTGCGATCCCGACGAGATCGACTATCCCATCCCCGGCAACGATGACGCCATCCGCGCCATTCGCCTGATCTCCTCCGTGATGGCCAACGCCATGATCGAGGGCCGTCAGGGCGAGCAGACCGAGGAAGCTGAGACCGCCGACGCCGAGTAAATCGGATTTACACCGCGTGAGCAACGGGGCAGGGATTTGTCCCTGCCCCTTTTCATGAAAATCAAATTATACAGGAGGATTTTGAATCATGGCTTTTACCGCTGCTGATGTGAAGACCCTGCGCGAGATGACCGGCGTGGGTATGATGGATTGCAAGAAGGCGCTGACCGAGACCGACGGCGATATGGACAAGGCCGTTGAGTTCCTGCGCGAGAAGGGCCTGGCCAAGGCCGCCAAGAAGGCCGGCCGCATCGCCGCCGAGGGCATGGCTTACGTGCTGGTGGAGAACGGTGTGGGCGCCGTTGTGGAAGTCAACTGCGAGACCGACTTCTGTGCCAAGAGCGACCTGTTCGTGGCTTTTGTGAAGGATATCGCCAAGGTGGTCGTGGACAACGATCCCGCCGACGTGGATGCCCTGATGAACTGCAAGTATCCCGGCTCCGAGCTGACCGTCGCCGAGACCATGCCCGAGAAGGTCATGTCCATCGGTGAGAACCTGCAGATCCGCCGTTTCATCCGCTACAGCGACAACACCAGCGTGGGTTACGTCCACGCCGGCGGCAAGATCGGCGTCATGGTGAACCTGGCTGTCGAGGGCGGCATTGACGCCACCGAGATCGGCAAGAACGTGGCCATGCAGATCGCCGCTCTGAACCCCCGCTTCTGGGACAAGGCCGATGTCAGCGAGGAAGTGCTGGCCGAGGAGAAGAAGGTTGCCCTGGCTCTGATGGATTCCGACCCCAAGATGGCCTCCAAGCCTCAGCAGGTCAAGGAGAAGATCGTCATGGGCAAGATGAACAAGTTCTACGAGGAGAACTGCCTGCTGCAGCAGGAGTTCGTCCGCGGCGACATCTTCACCGGCACGGTGGAGCAGTATATCGCCGACGCCGCCAAGAAGCTGGGCGGCAGCGTGAAGTTCGTCAAGGCCGTTCGCTTCATGACCGGCGAGGGCATCGAGAAGAAGCAGGAGGACTTCGCCGCTGAGGTCGCTGCGCAGATGAACATGGGCAAGTAAGCGGACGCTGAAAGATCATAAAAAAGAGGTTGGTGCATCGCACCAACCTCTTTTTGCTATCCCTCCGCAGGAGGATCGGCTTCCGCATCTGACGCATTTTTCCCTTTCATTGCCCTGCGCTCCGGGCGTTTTTTGCGCCGGAGCATCCGGACGGCGATGAAGATCACCAGAGCAACCAGCAGCAGCCAGAACCAGGTATAGGCCAGGAAGACCAGCAGTCCCTCAAAGAAATCACCGATGGAGGTGAGTCCGGAGGCAAAGGCGCCGCGCAGCTTCTCGCCCAGAGTCAGCGGGGCGTCTCCGGTGCCGGAAATGCGATAGACCTCGTCCAGATCAATGGAGACGGTGGCGTAATCCACCAGACTGTCGTAGCCCCGCAGCGTGCCGGAGAGGCGGTCGATGGTCTGTTCCGTCTCGGAGATGGCGCTCTCGATGGTGATGATGTCCTCCAGACTCTCCGCCCGGGAGAGAAGCTCCTGCAGGCGCGCCAGCTTGGTCTTGGCGGTGCTCAGCCGGGACTCCGTATCATAGTAGTCCTCGGAGATGTTCTCCTGGGTGGTATTCATCCGCACCGTGTGGCAGACGTTTCCCACCTGGTGGCAGAAGACGGCAAACTGATCGGAGGGGATCCGGACCACCAGCCGGGCGTAACGGTAGCCGGAGGAGAGGCTGGACACGTCCTGCTCCTGGAAGTAGCCGGAGGCGTCGCTGACCAGGGTGTTGATGCTCTCCATGGCGGCGTCAAATTCCAGTGTCTCCAGTTCGATGCTGGCCCGGTAGACCATCTTGCCGTTGACAGGCTGGACGTTGTTCTCCGTAGATACAGCGGAGTTTTCCTCTTCCCAGCCATTCTGGGCCACGTAGGAATCATCATAGGAGGCCTCGCCGCCCATAGGAGATTTGGCTCCGCCGCAGCCGACCAGCGCCGTGATCAGCAGGAGAGAGAGGAGGAAGGGGAGGATACGCTTCATGACAGAATCTCCTTTCGAAAAAGAAAAGAGGGGGATGGCCTTGGTCATCCCCCGATATTTGCATGCAGTTTATTCGCCGCGCAGGAAGAGACGGAATATACCGCCGATGCAGAGCATACCAACCAGGCTGGCCAGTGTGATCGTCAGATAGGAGAGAGCCATCCCGGAGCGATTGGGCAGGAAGAAGGCGACCAGGGCCAGCAGCAGACACATCGCGACCAGAGCGACGATCAGGTTCTTCGAATTCTTCATGGGGAAGATCTCCTTTCTGTCAAGTTAAGAGAGGACGCTTCTCTTCTTATTGTTACTTTATCACGGCAGCGTGTGAATTGCGTTACAAAACAGATACAGCTTCGGCTACAAGGTGGTAACAGGCGGGAGCGGGATCTGCACAGTAGGATTTTTCCTTGTATTTGGGGACAAGGTTTGATATAATATACTATATATTGCCATCATATTGCCATGATAGGAGTATTACGGTTGAATTATCTCACAAATCTCTTCCACGCGCTGGATCTGGACTCGCTGCTGGATCTGCTGATCCGCCTGCTGGCGGTGCTGCTGTGCCTGACGGTCCATGAACTGTGTCACGGTCTGGCGGCCTATGCTTTGGGCGATCCCACGGCCAAACGGAATCACCGGCTGAGTCTGAATCCGCTGCGGCATATCGACTGGTTTGGCTTTGCCATGCTGGCGGTGGCGGGCTTCGGCTGGGCCAAGCCGGTGCCGGTGAATCCCTATTACTTCAAGCGCCCTAAAATGGGCATGGCGCTGACGGCTCTGGCAGGTCCTGCGTCCAATTTTCTGCTGGCGCTGATCCTGCTGGCGCTGGTGCATCCGCTGGCTGCTTTTCACGCTGCCGTCTGGTCGGGCGTTGTGCTGGAGTTTCTGCTCCGGGCGGCCCTGCTGTCCATCGGCCTGGGACTCTTTAATCTGATCCCCATCCCGCCGCTGGACGGCTCCAAGGTGCTGTTCTCCGTGCTGCCGGACCGACAGTATAACTGGCTGCTGCGCTATGAGCGCATCGGCATGGTGGCCCTGTGGGTGCTTGTAGCGTTTGGCATTGGCAGCAGATATCTCTCCGCGGCCATCTATGCCGTATTCCGGCTCTTCTGCCGCGTGGTCGGCCTGTAAGAACCGTTTGATCGAGGTGCAAATTTGGATAATCCCATTTTCAAACTGGAAAAAGTGGTGCAGAGCAAGTCGGATGAGGCGCTCCAGGATTTTGAGGGGCCGCTGGATCTGATCCTGTTTCTGCTGAGCAAGAATAAGATCGAGATCCAGGATATTTCGATTGCTCTGATATTAGACCAGTATCTTGCCTATCTGGAGCAGCGGCAGCAGATGGACCTGGAGGTGGCCAGCGAATTTGTCACCATGGCGGCCCACCTCATGTACATCAAGACCCGCATGCTGTTGTCCATCGAGGATGAGGAAGCCCAGAGTGAGATGGACGCCCTCATCAAATCTCTGGAGGAGCGGCAGCGGGGCGAGATCTATCTGAAGATCAAGAAGCTCACCGAGCGCATGGGCCCCATGGGGGAGTTCGGCCGGAACATTCTGACCAAGAACCCCGAGCCCATGGAGCGGGGCAAGATCTACGAGTACAATCAGGAGAGCGCCGATCTGGTGATGGCCATGCAGGATGTGCTGGATCGCCGGGGACAGGTGCAGACTCCGCAGCTGACGGCCTTTGACGAGATCGTCAAGCGGGAGCCATACTCCGTGGAGCGGAAGGCCCGGGAGATCTTCCAGCGGCTGAAAAAGGGCGGCATCACCCGCTTTTTGCTGCTGTTTCGGGGCAGCCGCAGCCGCAGTGAGCTGGTGGCCACCTTTATGGCCGTTTTGGAGCTGTGCCGCAGCCGCGCCATCAAGCTGGTGGGCTCCGCCACCGACTGTACCGTGAGCTGTGAGGGCGAGCTGCCGGATGAACTGAATTTTGAGTAAAGTGAGAAAACTATGGATAATCTGGAAATGAAAGAGATCGAGTCCGCCATCGAGGGCATTTTGTTCGCCTCCGGTGAGCCGGTGCATATCGATCGGATCTGTGTGGCCATGGATATGGACAGACCCACGGTGGAGCTGGTGCTGCGGCGTTTGGCGGATCACTACAGCTATGAACGCCGGGGCGTGCGTCTGCTGCGGATGGAGGACACCTATCAGATGTGCTCGGCGCCGGACTATGCCGATTACATCCGCAAGGCCTTTGAGATCCGCAAGCCTGCCAAGCTGAGCCAGCCGGCGCTGGAGGTGCTGACCATCATCGCCTACTATCAGCCCACCACACGTGCCTACGTGGATCAGATCCGCGGCGTGGACAGCTCCTATACGGTGGGCCTGCTTCTGGACCGTCACCTGATCGAGGAGTGCGGCCGGCTGCAGGTGCCGGGACGGCCTCATCTGTACCGCACCACCAAGGCGTTTCTCCGGGCTTTCCATCTGAACTCCCTGGACGAGCTGCCGGAGATGCCGGGCCTGGAGGCCGACGGTCAAATGCGTTTGAGCGAGGACGGCGCCGTGGTGGACGACGTACCGCTGTCGGAAAAGGCGGGAGAATAACAGAGAGAACCAAAGAGAGGGGGTGGCCGTTTGGTTGCGCTGTGGATATTGGGCATACTGCTGGCGCTGATCGTGCTGGTGCTGATGATCCGTGTGGGGGTGTATATCTCCTTCGGCCAAGAGCTGCGGGTCCGGGCAAAGGCCGGGCCGGTCACCATCCAGATCGTGCCAAAGCCGGAGAAAAAGCCCAAAAAGAAAAAACCGAAGAAAGAGAAAAAGAAACCGGAGAAGAAAGAGGACAAGCCCGCGGAAGAGCCCAAAAAGAAAAAAGGGTTAGGCCTGACCTTTGAGGATATCCGCTCCGCCGTGCCGGCGCTCTTCGAGTCGCTGAAAAAGGGCTTGCGCAAGACACGTCAGCGTCTGAGGATCGATCCCATGCGCCTGTCGGTGACCTTTGGCGGCGGCGATCCGGCCAAGGTGGCGGAGACGTACGGCTGGGCCAGTACGGCCATGTGGACGTTTATGCCCCAGCTGGAAAATCTGACCCGGATGCCGGATCCCCGGATCCACCTGGACGTGGACTACAACAGCCGCAAAACCGCTGCAGAGGGTGAGGTCGGAATATCCCTCCAGATACGGGACGCGTTTGCCATTGGCTTTTCCTTTGGCATCCCGCTGCTGAAGTGGTTCTTGGCTTTTAAAAAGAGCAAAAAGGCCCGGGATGCGGAAGAGAAGAAGGAAACAGGATCCCCTGTTGCAAAAGAAAACGAACCAACACATCAAGATAAAGGAGAATGACCATGGAAATGAACGAGAAGAAGGGTACTACCCTCAATGAACTGATGCAGACCTCCATGAGCAAGATCCGCGAGATGGTGGACTCCAATACCATCATCGGCGAGCCCATCGCAACGCCGGACGGCGTGACGCTGATCCCCGTGTCCCGTCTGAGCTTTGGCTTCGGCTGCGGCGGCGGTGATTACGGCAAGCAGACCCCCAAGTTCGGCGGCGCCAGCACCGCCGGCGTCCGGGTGGAGCCGGTGGCCTTCCTGGTGATCAAGGACGGCATTACCCGTGTTCTGCCGGTGGCGATGCCCGCCATGTCCACGGTGGATCGCGTCATCGACATGGTGCCGGAGGTCATGGACCGCGTGGAGAATTTCATCGATAAGCGCAAGGCGGAAAAAGAGGAGTTCTAAGTGAATAGAATGGAGTCACCAACAAGAGGAAGGTGATTCCATGAAACGACGGCTCTCTTTGATTGTGTCAGTATGCGTATTGCTGGGATTTCTTGCGCCCTGCCGGGCCTACGCGGTGGACGTATCCGCTACCGCCGCCATTCTGATGGATGCGGTGACGGGGGAGGTCCTCTATGAAAAGAACGCCGACCGGCAGATGCGCATCGCCAGCACCACCAAGATCATGACGGCGCTGGTGGCCATTGAACACGGCGGCTTGCAAGACACCGTGGAGGTGGGCTGGGAGCACATGGTGGAGGGCTCCTCCATGTACCTCAAGCCCGGCGAGACGGTGACGGTGGAGGAACTGCTGTACGGCCTGCTGCTCTGCTCCGGCAACGACGCGGCGTTGGTCCTGGCGGACCACTGCGGCGGGGTGGAGGAATTCGTGGCCCTGATGAACGAAAAAGCCGGCGAGATCGGCATGACAGGCACCTCCTTCGCCAATCCCAACGGTCTGGATGATGAGGCCCATTACTCCACGGCCCGGGATATGGCGCGGCTGGCGGCCTACGCCGTCAACGACCCCACCTTTGTGCGCATCTGCTCCACGTCCGTCGTGACCATCGGCGGGCGGACCATGAGCAACCACAACAAGCTGCTGCGGCGGATCGACGGGTGCATCGGCATGAAGACCGGCTTTACCAAGGCGGCAGGCCGCACGCTGGTCAGCTGTGTGCGCCGCGACGGCCGCTGTCTGGTGGCGGTGACGCTGCAGGACGGCAACGATTGGGCCGACCACGCGGCGCTGTATGAGTATGGTTTCAGCAGGGCAGAGACGGCTGACAGGAAGAACGATGAACGGCAGGGAGGATGAACCGTGGCAGAGCGGCTGCAAAAATTGATGGCACAGGCCGGGCTCTGCTCCCGTCGGGCGGGGGAAGAGCTGCTGCGGCAGGGGCGTGTCCGGGTAAACGGATGCGTGGCTGCCCTCGGCGACAGCGCCGATCCCGTGCTGGATCGCATCGAGGTGGACGGCGTTCCGCTGCCGTCTGACCCTCCGGCCGTATATTTGCTGTTGAACAAGCCGCGTGGCTACGTGACTACGTTGTCGGATGAGCTGGGCCGCCGTACGGCGGCGGAGCTGGTGGCAGATTGCGGTGCCAGAGTGTTTCCTGTGGGACGTCTGGATAAGGACTCTGAAGGCCTGCTGCTCTTCACCAACGACGGCGCCCTCATGCAGGCGTTGATCCATCCCCGGCACGAGGTGGACAAGATCTATCTCGTGACGGTGTCCGGCCAGCTGGATGGCGCGCCGGAGCGTCTGGCGGCGATCCGGGAGCTGGACGACGAGCCGATCCGCCCGACACAGGTGCAACTCCTCTCACGTGAGGATGGACAGGCTGTGCTTCGTGTTGCTATCCACGAGGGGAAGAACCGACAGATTCGCCGTATGTGCCGCAAAGCAGGGCTGACCGTCCATCGCCTGCAGCGTATACAGGAGCATACGTTACAGCTGGGTACGTTGAAGCCTGGCAAGTGGAGATACTTGACAGATAAGGAATTGCGAGAGTTAAAGGGAAGCGATTCACGTGACCAATAACGTATTACATGCCATTCGCTCCGGCATGGATTCTTTTTCCAAGGGCCAGAAGCGGGTGGCGGACTATATCCTGAAAAACTATGATAAGGCCGCCTTCATGACGGCCAGCCGGTTGGGCAAGGTGGCCCAGGTCAGCGAGTCCACCGTGGTGCGCTTTGCTGCCGAGGTGGGCTATGACGGCTACCCCAGCATGCAGAAGGCCCTGCAGGAGCTGATCCGCGGGCGTCTGACCTCCGTGCAGCGGATCCGGGCATCCCGGGAGCAGACCCGGGGGACGGACGTGGTCGGCGCGGTGATGCAGCGGGACATGGACAGCATCCACGCCGCCATCGAGCAGGTGGACCGGCAGGAATTCCAGCGGGTGGTGGATCTGCTGCTGAAGGCGGAGCGCATCTATATCCTGGGCGTGCGCTCCTCGTCGTTCCTGGCGGGGTATCTGAACTTTTACCTGCACCTGATTTTCAAGAACGTGGTGCTGGTGCAGAATTCCGCCGCCGGCGAGATCTATGAGCAGATGGTACATATCGGTCCCGGGGACGTGCTGATCGGCATCAGCTTTCCCCGCTACTCCATTATGGCGGTCAATGCGGTGAACTTTGCCCATGACCGGGGTGCTGACGTGGTGGCCATCACCGACAGCACCGTTTCACCCCTATACGCCCCCGCCCGGGCGGCGCTGCTGGTGCGCAGCGATATGATCTCCTTCGTGGACTCTATGGCCGCGCCGCTGAGTCTGCTCAACGCGCTGATCACCGAGCTGGGTCACCGCCGGAAGGAGGACGTGGACGGCGTATTTGACGAGATGGAGCGGATCTGGGAAAAACACAGTATTTTCGGCAGGGCAGAAGATGAATAAGCAAATTGTTGTGATCGGTGGCGGCGCCGCAGGTATGATGGCCGCCATCACCGCCGCGAGAGAGGGAGCAGCGGTCACGCTGCTGGAGCCCAACGAGCGGCTGGGTAAGAAACTGAATATTACGGGAAAGGGCCGCTGCAACGTGACCAACAACAGCGGTCTGGAAGAACTGATGCAGAATATCCCCCGAAACGGGCGGTTCCTCTACAGCGTCCTCTCCCGATTTGACGGGCGGGACACCATGGCCTTTTTTGAAGGGCTGGGTGTGCCGCTGAAAACGGAGCGGGGCAACCGTGTGTTCCCCGTGTCCGACCGGTCCTTTGATATCAGCGGTGCTCTGGAGCGTGAACTGCGGCACCGAAAGGTGAAATGGGTCCACGATCGCGCCATGTCCATTGAGACGGAGCAGGGACAGGCTGTGGCAGTCCGCGGCGAAAAGACTGCGTATCCCGCCGACGCCGTGGTGCTGGCTACCGGCGGCTTGTCCTATCCCGGCACCGGCTCCACCGGCGAGGGATACCGCATGGCCGCAGAGCTGGGCCATACCATCGTGGAACCCCGGGGCTCATTGGTTCCGTTGGTCAGCGACGATCCCTGCTGCCGGGAGATGCAGGGTCTGGCGCTGAAAAACGTGGAGCTGACCGTCCTGAACGGGAAGGGGAAGACGGTGTTCCGGGAATTCGGCGAGATGCTGTTTACCCATTTCGGCGTGTCCGGCCCGCTGGTTCTCTCGGCCAGCGCCCATCTGCGGAACTGGGAGAAGGACAGGTATCGCTTGACCATCGACCTCAAGCCCGCCCTGGATGAGCAGAAGCTGGAGGCGCGGATCCTGCGGGATATCGGAGAGGCTCCCAACCGTGACTTTGAAAAGATTGTCGCCGGACTGGTGCCCCACAGCATGGTGGACGTGATCTGCCGCCGCCTGGAGATCCCGGCGGGACTGAAGGCCAACTCTGTCACACGGGAGCAGCGCAGGCATCTGATGGCGCTCCTGAAGCATTTTGAATTGAACGTGACCGGCCCCCGACCGGTGGCCGAGGCCATCGTCACCAGCGGCGGCGTGAAGGTGGGGGAGGTGCAGCCGGGTACCATGGAATCCAAGCTGGTGCCGGGGCTGTACTTTGCCGGAGAAATACTGGACGTAGACGCCTATACGGGCGGGTTTAACTTGCAGATCGCGTGGGCGACGGGCCGGCAGGCCGGTCTGTCCGCAGCAGAAAACGTAGGGAGTGAAGATGTATGAACGAGAGAATCTATTCCATCGCCATTGACGGACCCTCCGGCGCGGGAAAGAGCACCCTGGCCAAGGCAGTAGCTGCCCAGCGGGGGATCCTGTACGTGGATACCGGCGCTATCTACCGCAGCATCGGCTGCTATGTGCGCAGGAAGGGCATCGACCCCAAGGACAGCGAAAGTGTGATTGCTGTTCTGCCGGAGATCCACGTGGATATGGTGTATAGTGAAGATGGTTTACAGCATATGCTGCTCAACGGGGAGGACGTGACGACGGAGATCCGTCTGCCGGAGATCTCCATGTATGCCTCCGCCGTGTCCGCCATTCCGGAGGTGCGGGAGTTTTTGCTGGAGATGCAGCGGTCCCTGGCCCGCACCCGGAGCGTGATCATGGACGGCCGCGACATCGGCACGGTGGTGCTGCCGGATGCGGACGTCAAGATCTTCCTCACCGCGGCGGTGGAGAAGCGTGCCATGCGGCGGGTGAAGGAGTTGGAGGAGCGGGGCACGCCCCGGCCCTATGAGGAGGTACTGCGGGAGATGCAGCAGCGGGATTGGGCCGATACCCATCGGGAGATCGCACCCTTGAAGCAGGCGGACGACGCCATCCCCGTGGACACCAGCGACATCGGATTCGAGGATAGCAAGCTGCTCCTGTTGGACGTGATCCGTAGGAGGCTGGGCGAGGAATGAGGAACGAGTACTATGTGAGAGTCCATAAGCTGCTGTGGCCCATTGTCCACGTTCTGCACCCCGTCCAGTTGACAGGGCTGGAGAACCTGCCGGAGGATGAGCCTGTGCTGCTGTGCGCCAACCACTCCAGCTGGTGGGATCCGATCCTGCTGATCAGCGCCCTGCGCCGGGACTACCCCCTTCGCATCATGGGGAAAATGCAGCTGTTCCAGATCCCTGTGCTCAAGACGTTTCTGACGAAACTGGGTGTGTTCCCGGTGAATCGCGGCAACTCGGACATCGGTGCCTTGAAGATGGCCATCAGCAGTCTGAAGGAAGGCTGGAACCTGCTGCTGTTTCCGGAGGGCACCCGGGTCAGAAAGGGGAAGACCGTCTCCGTCAAAGCTGGTGCGGCCATGATCGCCATTCGCTCCGGCGTCAAGCTGCTTCCGGTGTTTATCGGCACCAGGAAGACACTGTTCCGCAAGGTGCCGATCATATTGGGCAAGCCCTACCAGCCGGTCTATACGGGCCGCAAGGGTACGGCTGAGGAATATCAGGCCAATGCCAACGAGATCATGCGGCAAGCCTATGAATTGGGCGGTGCGCGATGAAGGTGAAATTGGCAAAGACGGCCGGCTTTTGCTACGGTGTGGAGCGGGCGGTGAACCTGGCGGAGCGGACGGCACAGGAACAGGGCAGCTGTGTGATGCTGGGCAGCATCATCCACAATGCCATCGTGGTGGAGCATCTGCGGCAGTTGGGAGCCCGCCGGGTGGAGGACGTGTCTCAGATCCGGCCGGGGGAGACGGTGCTGATCCGGGCCCACGGCGAGATGAAGCAGACCATCGAGCTCCTGCGTCAGCGGGGGATCGAGTGCGTGGATGCCACCTGCCCCAACGTGCTGCGGGTGCAGCAGATCGTGGCAAAGGCTGACCAGGAGGGGAGAGTGCCGGTTGTGATCGGCGAACCCCATCATCCGGAGGTCATGGGCGTGGCCAGCTGGTCGGAGCGTTCGGTGATCTTCCCGGGGCCGGAGGAACTGGAAAAATGGCTGGCGGAGGACCCCTCCCGCCGGGATCTGCCCCTCACTGCGGTGGCTCAGACCACCTGCATTCGAACAATTTGGGAAAGATCTGCAGAAATTTTAAAAAAAGAGTGTACAAACGCAAAAATATTTGATACAATATGCAATGCTACGCAAAAACGTCAGTCCGAGGCGGCCCAGCTGGCCGGTGAGGTTGACGTGATGGTCGTGGTCGGAGATCGTAAAAGTGCCAACACCAAACATTTGACGGAGATTTGCAGCGAGAGATGTTCCCGCGTCATCCAGATCGAGGAGGCAAAGGAGCTCTCACCGGACTTTCTTATTGGATGTTCTGTGGCGGGTCTTACGGCCGGCGCGTCCACTCCGGCGGGCATCATTAAGGAGGTATATACAACGATGAGCGAAGAAATCAAGACCACAGAACTGGCAGAAGAGAGCTTTGAGGAAATGCTGGAAAAGTCCTTTAAGACTTTGAATACAGGAGAGAAGGTCACCGGTATTGTCACGGCGATCGGCCCCACCGAGGTCCAGGTCGATCTGGGCTGCAAGCAGGCCGGCTACATTGCCGTGGAGGAGCTGTCCGCTGATCCCAACGTGAAGCCTGAGGACGTTGTCAAGGTCGGCGACGAGATCGAGACTTACATCATCCGCGTCAACGACGTGGAGGGCTATGCCATGCTCTCCAAGAAGCGTCTGGACGCCGTGAAGGTTTGGGAAGATATTGAAGAGGCCCGCGAGAACAAAACCACTCTCGAGGGCAAGGTCACCGAGGAGAACAAGGGCGGCATCGTTGTCAACGTCAAGGGCGTGCGCGTGTTCGTTCCCGCCTCCCAGAGCGGTCAGCCCCGCGGCGCCGATCTGAGCGAGATGATCGGCCAGACCGTCTCCCTGCGCATTACCGAGGTCAACCGTGCCCGCCGCCGCGTGGTGGGTTCCATCCGTGCCGTGGCCTATGAGGCCCGTCAGGCCGCTCAGGCTGAGATTTGGAACAACATCGAGGTCGGCAAGCATTACACCGGCACCGTCAAGTCCATGACCTCCTACGGCGTGTTTGTGGACATCGGCGGCGTGGACGGCATGGTCCACATCTCCGAGCTGAGCTGGAGCCGCATCAAGAACCCCGCCGAGGTCTGCTCTGTGGGCGACACCCTGGACGTGTACGTCATCTCCTTCGATCCCGAGAAGCGCAAGATCTCCCTGGGCGTGAAGGATCGTTCCATGAATCCCTGGGATAAGTTCATGGAGACCTACAAGGTCGGCGACGTGGCTTCCGTGCGCATCGTCAAGCTGATGACCTTCGGCGCCTTTGCCGAGGTCGTTCCCGGTGTGGACGGTCTGATCCACATCTCCCAGATCGCCGATCGCCGCATCGAGAAGCCCGGTGACGTGCTGACCGAGGGCGAGATCGTGGACGCCAAGATCACCGCCGTGGACGAGGAGAAGCAGAAGATCTCCCTGTCCATCCGCGCTCTGCTGGCTCCCGCTGCCGAAGAGGTTGAGGAGGATGCCGAGTAATTTCGGCGCTGAAATCGCATAAAAAAGAACCGATGCAGTTGCATCGGTTCTTTTTTTGTCCTTAAAACCTGAAAAATATATACAAAAAACGATAAACTTTATAGAATTATCACAGTATTGTATTGAAATACCGGGGAAAAGCGTGTATAATGTTTCTGAATCTAAACGATTTTACAAAAGGGAGGTGGACAGATGTATCTGATTGGTGATCGAGTGGTGCACCCGATGCATGGAGCCGGGGTGATTCGCGACATTGTAGAAGAGCGGATGGCCGGACAGCGAAAACAGTACTATGTGTTCTGCCTCCCGGTGGGGGAGCTGGTTTTGAAGATCCCCACGGAGAGCTGTGACGTGATTGGTATTCGCAGTCTGTCCACCCGCGATGCGATCGAATCGCTGATCGCTGCGATCCCCGATCTGCCGGTGGATGTGACAGCGAATTGGAACCGGCGATATCGGGAGAATCTGGATCGGCTGAAGAGTGGAGACCTCTCCGAGGTGGCCCGGGTGATCAAAGCGCTGATGTGGCGGGATCGGGCCCGCGGCCTCTCCAATGGGGAGAGGAAGATGCTCCACAGCGCCAAGCAGAGCCTCCTCTCTGAGGTGGTTTTGGTGGAGGATTCAGACTATCGGGAGACCGAGCAGCGGATCGATCGAATGATGCTGGCGGAAGCGGAATAGGAGTCGGTATGGGAAAACTTTGGAACAAAATTCGCGGGATCCGGGACAGGCAGCGTCCCTTCTGCACGGCGATCATCGCCGCGGCGGGGCGCTCGGAGCGGATGCAGGGAGAGAATAAGCTGTTTATGGATCTGGCCGGTGCCCCTGTACTGATGCGCACGCTGTGCGCGGTGGATCAGGCGGAACTGGTGGATGAGATCATTGTTGCCACCCGTGAGGATCTGCTGCTGGAGGTGGCGGATCTGTGCAGCCGCTGCGGACTGCGCAAAAGCGTCCGGGTCATCAAGGGCGGCAGTACCCGGCTGGAGTCGGTGCTGGCAGCCGCTATGGAGGCCGATCCACGGGCGGAACTGCTGGCCGTCCACGACGGCGCACGGCCTCTGATCCGCCCGGAGGATTTTGACGAGCTGATCCGCCAGGGCGGCGCCACGTATGCCGTGGCCCCTGCGGTGCCCCTGACCGACACGGTGAAGGTGGCCGATGAGAACCGCCGCGTGCTGTCCACCCCGGACCGCAGCACCCTGTACGGCGTGCGGACTCCCCAGGTGTTCCAGAAGGATATCCTGAAGGCGGCTTTGGAATCGGCCCGGGAGGCCGGCGTAGAGGTAACCGACGATTGTTCCGCCGTAGAGCGCCTTGGCAAGGAGGTTTACTTGACACCCGGTGACCCGGAAAACATCAAGATCACCACGCCGTTTGATTTGATCGTCGCCGAGGCCATTCTGCAGAAGAGGGGGCGGGAAGGAAGATGACGAATCTGCGTGTAGGACACGGCTATGACGTGCACCGGCTGGCGCCGGGCCGCAGGCTGATCATAGGTGGTGTGGACATTCCCTGGGAAATGGGACTGGACGGACATTCCGATGCGGACGTACTGCTTCACGCGGTGATGGATGCTCTGCTGGGCGCCGCCGCCCTGGGTGATATCGGAGCCCTGTTCCCCGACCAGGATGACGCTTTTTTGAACATCTCCAGCGTGACACTCCTGGAGCGGGTGGCGCAGGTGATGGCAGAAAAGGGCTGGCAGGTGGTGAACGTGGACGCTACCCTGATCGCCCAGCGGCCCAAGGTGGGGCCTTATCGGGACGCCATGCGCCAGAACATCGCCAAGGCCTTGGGCGTGGACGTATCCCAAATCAGCGTGAAGGCCACCACGGAGGAGCATCTGGGCTTCACCGGAGACGGCAGCGGTATGGCGGCCCACGCCGTGGCGCTGATCGAGAAGAGCGAACAATAGGATAGGACAGATCATGAGGGTCCGGTCGATCACGACCGGACCCCCTTTTTGCACCGGCCCCGAGAGAGGGTCATAAACTGGCCTGTGAGGAGGTGTACCATGGAATACTATATTTTGATCGTCCGTTCTGTGACCCACGCACAGCATACCGTACGGACGCTGGAGAAGTGCGGACTCCGTGCCGGCATGTTCCGGGCGCCGGCCGGCCTGACCAACCGGGGCTGCAGCTACGCTGTGCGGATCCGGACGGCAGATCTCGACGCGGCAAAGAGATGTCTGAACAAGGCGGATCTGGCGCCGCTGATCATATATGGCAGAGAGGGAAATGGATATCGAGAGGTGACGTGGTGATCTATTTTGACGCGGCGGCGACGACGCTGGAAAAGCCGATGCAGGTGCGCCGGGCCGCAGCCTGCGCGATCAACGGCATGAGCTCGCCGGGGCGGGGGGACCACCCTGCCTCCCGTGCCGCAGAGGAGACGGCTTTCCGCTGCCGGACGGAGGCGGCAGAGTTGTTTGACGTCGATAAGCCGGAGAACGTGATCTTTACCTTCAATGCTACCCACGGCCTGAATATCGCCATTCGATCCCTGGTCCGGCCCGGATGCCGAGTGGTGATATCCGGCTACGAGCATAACGCCGTGACCCGCGTGCTTCACGCCATCGACGACGTGACGGTGACGGTGATCGACACGCCGCCGTTTCGGCCGGATCTGGCGGCGGAGGAGTTTGAGACAGCCATCGGCGCCGGAGCGGACGCGGTCATCTGCAACCACGTGTCCAACGTGTTCGGCTGCATCCAGCCGCTGGAGCGGATCGCCGGAAGCTGCCGCAAGCGCGGCATTCCGCTGATCGTGGATGCATCCCAATCCGCCGGCGTGCTGCCGGTGCGGATGGATGAGCTGGGGGCGGCCTTTATCGCTATGCCGGGGCACAAGGGACTCTACGGCCCACAGGGAACGGGCCTGCTGCTGTGCGGAGCGGATGCCGCGCCCATCCTCTTTGGCGGCACGGGCAGTGCGTCGCGCCTGCAGGAGATGCCGGAGGATCTGCCGGACCGGCTGGAGGCTGGGACCCACAACATGCCCGGCATTGCGGGCTTGCTGGAGGGCATCCGGTTCGTCAAGCGGACGGGGACGGAGAGGATCCTGGCCCATGAGCAGCGGCTTGCCGCCCGGGCGGCAGAGCTTTTGGAAGAGATCCCGGGCGTCCGGGTCTACGGGGCAGACGATCCCGACGACCAAGCGGGCGTGCTGTCCTTTCAGGCGGAAGGCCGGGACTGCGAAGAACTGGGCGCCGGACTGGCGCAGCGCGGTATCGCCGTGCGCTCCGGACTTCACTGCGCGCCGCTGGCGCACCGCACGGCGGGGACCCTGGAGCAGGGAACGGTACGGATCAGCTTTTCGGTCTTCAATACGCTGGACCAGGTGGATGAGTTTGCCGCCCAGTTGAGGCAGATACTTCGTGAAAATGTAACATTCTAGACACACATTTTTTGTTGCAATTTCCCAATATTTTTTATATAATAGATAATACCTATGAGTATGCGCAGACGGAAAGGAATTGCCCATGGAAAAGGTTTTGTCTGTATTAGAAAATATTGGGAGATACTTACTGCTGATCCGACCTATCGACGTGCTGGATATGGCCATTATCGCCTATCTGGTCTACCGGCTGTTGAAGCTGGTCAAGAGCAAGCGGGCCGAGAACATCCTGAAGGGTGTGGCGGTGTTTCTGCTGGCGCTGTGGGTGAGTCAGGCGCTGCAGCTCAACGCCATCAACTACGTGCTCAAACACATTGTGGAGTTCGGCGTTCTGGCGCTGATCATCGTGTTCCAGCCGGAGATCCGACAGCTGCTGGAGAATCTGGGCAGCCGCAATATCCAGCTGCTGCAGCTGTTTTCTCCGGAGGTACGGGCCACGGAGCTGGAGCAGGCCATCGACCAGACGGTGATCGCCTGCACGGAGATGTCCAAGACCCGTACCGGCGTGCTGATCGTCTTTGAGCGGAAGCTGCTGCTGGACGACATCGTCCGCACCGGCACCACCCTGGACGCGGCGGTGTCCAGCGAGCTGCTGAAGAACATCTTTTTCGTGAAGGCGCCTATGCATGACGGCGCGGTGATCATCCGGGACGGCCGGATCCTGGGTGCCGGCTGTATGCTGCCGCTGTCCAAGAACACCAATCTGAGCCGCGATCTGGGCATGCGGCACCGCGCCGGCATCGGCATGAGCGAGAATTCCGACGCGGTGGTGGTCATCGTTTCGGAGGAGACGGGCTCTATCTCGGTGGCCCTGGGCGGCATGCTGAAGCGGCATCTGATGCCGGAGACGCTGAGCAAGCTGCTGCGCAACGAACTGATGCCCGCACCGGAGGAGGAGACCGCCAAGCAGAGTGCCGGGCTGCTGAGTCAGTTGTTTGGCCGCGGGAGAGGAGAGCAAAATGGAGAAGACTAAAGGCAGGATGACCCTGCGGATCATCATTTCGATTTTGGTCGCCATTGCTGTCTGGCTCTATGTGGATATCGGCCAGGCCACCACGGTGACGACCCGCGTGCGTGACGTGCCGGTGGAGTTCTCCGGTGAGAACGGCATACTGGCCGACCGGGGGCTGATGCTGCTCAGCGGGTATGATACCACCATCGATCTGAAGATCGAGGGGCCCCGGCGTGTGCTGTGGAAGATGGACAAGGACGCCATCCGCATCGTGGCGGACACCTCCGGTATCACGGAAACCGGCGTCCAGGCGCTGACCTATCAGGTGGTTTTTCCGGACAATATCCCCCGCAGCGAGCTGAAAGTGGAGGCCAGCGCCTATACCGTCACGGTGACGGTGGGCGAGCTGCACACCAAGGAGATCCCGGTCCGCTGCGAGATCGTCGGCGAGCTGGCGGACGGCTTCCATGCCGAGGCGGTACAGCTGGATCCTGCGGTATTGGTCTTGCGGGGTCAGCGTGACGATCTGCTGAACGTCAGCTACGCCAAGATCGTTCTGGACGTCAGCGGGGCCAGCAAGACGGTGATCCAGGGCATCGCGTATACCCTGTATGACTATAACGACGTACCCGTGGAGAACGAGAACATCCGCACCAGCACCAAGATGATCCAGGCGACGCTGCCGGTCTATACCACCAAGACGGTGCCGCTGGTCATCAACTTTGTGGAGGCTCCCGGCTCCACGGAGGATACGATGGAGTGCACCATCGTTCCCCAGAGCGTGACGCTGGCCGGCGAGAAGACAGTGCTGGACGACATTGATTCCATCGTCCTGGGTGAGATCTATCTGCAGGATCTGACCGGCTCCCAGACGGTGGTCTACGATATCCCCGTTCCCGAGGGCACCACGCTGGTGGATGACGTCTCCCAGGCCACGGCGACCATCGTGGTGACGGGCGTGACGGAGCGGACGCTGACGGTGACGAAATTCGGGCTGACCGGCGTGCCCGAGGGGTACACGGCCGAAACGGTGACGGAGAGCCTCAATATCGTCATGCGCGGTCTGACCAAGGAGATCGAGGCGCTGAAGGCGGAGAATATCACGGTGACAGCCGACTTGTCCGAGATCACGGAGGCCGGAAACTATACCGTGCCGGTGACCGTGGAGGTTTCCGGTTCTGCCAACGTGAGCGCCAAGGGCAACTACCAGATCATCGTCCACGTTGCGCCGGCGGAGAGCAATGAAACCGGCGGAACGGGCAATGCCGATAACGCCGGAAACGGCTGATCCTCCGGAAAGGAGTTTAAGAACATGACACAAATTGCAACGGTGGAGGAGATCCTCTCCGGCGGCTACGCCAGGATCTCTGTACCTCGTAAGTCCGCCTGCGGACATGACTGTGAGCAGTGCGCCGGCTGCGGTATGACCGGCGCCGCCATTCGGGCGAAAGCGAAGAACGACCCCGGCGCCCAGCCCGGCCAGAAGGTGGTCGTGGAGAGCAGCACGAAGAAGCTGCTGGGTGTGGTGGTGCTGGTGTATATTCTGCCGGTGATCTGCTTCCTGCTGGGCTACTTCCTGTCGGAGGGACTGGCTGAGTCGGTGCGGTACGTGATCGCCATTGCGGCGGCCGCGCTGGCGTTCATTCCCTGCGTGGTGTACGACCGATATGCCAGACGCAAAGAGATCCTGACCTACACGATCCTGCGGGTGTTCTGAGGTGTTCGGTTACGTGCGCCCGGCTTTGGACAAGCTGGATGAGGAGAACCGGGATCGGTTTCAGGCCGCTTACTGCGGCCTGTGCCACACGCTGGGCAGACGGTACGGGTTCACAGCCCGTCTGTTCCTCAACTATGATCTGACGTTCCTGGCCATGCTGTTGGGCCACCGTTGCGGAAGCTCTGACCGGCACTGCGTGGTGCATCCGATCCGAAAGCGTCCCTGCGCCTGTGAGAGCGAAGCGCTGGACACGGCGGCGGATCTGAGCGTGATCCTGCTGTGGTGGCAGCTGCAGGACGGCATTGCGGACCACGGCTTTTTCAGAGGACTGAAATACCGGGCGGCCTCGCTTCTGCTGCGCAGGGCCTACCGGAAGGCGAGCGTGCGGCAGCCGTCCTTTGACGAGAACACCCGGCTCCGGCTGGACGAGCTGTCCCGCCTGGAGCGGGAGAATTGCCCCGCTGTCGATCCGCCTGCGGACTGCTTTGCGCGGCTGCTGGCCCATGCTTCGGAGAGCGAGCCGGACCCGACCAGGCGCCTGGTTTTGGCGCAGCTGCTCTACCACCTGGGCCGCTGGATCTATCTGGTGGATGCGGCGGACGATCTGAAGAAGGATCTGCGCCGGGGAGATTACAATCCCGTGGCGCTGCGGTACTCCCATGAAAACGGACAGCTGACCGCTGAGAGTCGCGCGGAACTGGGCCAGACGCTGGATCAATCCGTGCGTATGATGGCAGCAGCCTTCGAACTGGCTGACTTCGGCGACTACGGGAAGGTGATCGAGAGCGTGGTTTACGAGGGGCTCTATCTGGTGGGAGCGGCGGTGTTGAGCGGAACCTTCCGCCGGCGGCCCAAAAGCGAGAAACGGTAAGAAAGGCAGGATCTGCATATGCGTGATCCCTATCAGGTTCTGGGTGTACCCAGCACGGCTACGGATGAGGAGGTCAAAAAGGCCTACCGCAATCTGGCCCGCAAGTACCACCCGGACAACTATCACGACAATCCCCTGGCCGATCTGGCCCAGGAGCGCATGAAAGAGATCAACGAGGCCTATGAGACCATTCAGTCTCAGCGCAAGGGCCACAGCGGTTACGCCCAGAGCGGCTATAGCAGCTATACGGGCGGCTATACCTCCGGCAGCTACAGTGGCGGCTATTACGGCTCCGATCCCCTGTTTCAGCGGGTGCGCGCGGCCATCAGTCAGGGGAACCTGAACCTGGCGGAGGAGCTTTTGAACACCAGGACGGATCACGACGGGGAGTGGAATTTCCTCAAGGGATCGATCTGCTATCGCCGGGGCTGGATGGATGAGGCCAGACGGTATTTCGAAACGGCGGTGCAGATGGACCCGGACAACGGGGAGTACCGCCATGCGCTGGACGTGATGGAGGGCCGGCAGAGCGCGTATCAGCCCG
The DNA here is from genome assembly GCA_900317425.1 of uncultured Eubacteriales bacterium. Lineage (GTDB taxonomy): Bacteria > Bacillota > Clostridia > Oscillospirales > Oscillospiraceae > Vescimonas. The sequence goes on from ONGR01000002.1 coordinate 45,311, forward strand.
ACGGCTACCGGGCCATGACAACGGCCGGATGTGGAAATGATACGCTCAGCCGTATCTGCGGTACGCTGCTGTGCATCAATTGCCTGTCCGGCGGCGGATGCTATTTCTGCTGCTGAGAATAGAAGGGAGAGAGACGAGTGGTAAAGAGCATGACCGGCTACGGCCGGGCGAGAGAGACGAGAAACAAGCGGGATATCACCGTGGAGATCCGCAGTGTGAACAACCGATATCTGGACTGTACGGTGAAGATGCCCCGGGCCTATATCTTCGCCGAGGACGCCATCAAGGCCCGGGTGCAGAAGGCCATCTCCCGGGGCAAGGTGGACGTGTTCGTGACCATTGATACCAGCGCCGCCGACGTGACGGTGGTATCGGTGAACGAGCCTCTGGCCAGAGGGTATTACGAGGCGCTGAGCAAGCTGCAGAGCACCTTCTCCCTGGAGGGGGAGATCACCGCTGCGACGCTGGCCAGGTTCCCCGACGTGCTGACCGTCACCAAGGCGGAGGAGGACGTGGAGACCGTCTCCGCCGATATCTGCGCCGTGCTGGATGAGGCGCTGGCAGCTTACAACGCCATGCGGGCCGTGGAGGGCCGAAAGCTGGCGGAGGATATCGCCGGCCGCGTCACCACCATCGAGACGGTGGTGGGCAAGGTGGAGGAACGCTCGCCCCAGACGGTGGCGGCATATCGGGAACGGCTGGAAAATAAGATGCGGGAGGTCCTGCAGTCCACCACCATCGACGAGAGCCGTATCCTGACCGAGGCTGCCATCTTTGCCGACAAGGTGGCTGTAGACGAGGAGACCGTCCGTCTGCGCAGCCATATCGCCCAGCTGCGGGATATGCTGCAGGGCAGCGAGCCGGTGGGCCGGAAGCTGGACTTCCTGATCCAGGAGGTCAACCGGGAGTGCAACACCATCGGCTCCAAGTGCAACGATCTGGCCATCGCCCAGGACGTGGTGAACATGAAGGCCGAGGTGGAGAAGATCCGCGAGCAGGTCCAGAACATCGAGTGACGAAGCGGAGGACAATATGCAGCTGATCAACATCGGTTTTGGCAATCTGGTGTCGGCCCAGCGTCTGCTGGCCGTGGTCAGTCCGGACAGCGCGCCCATCAAGCGGCTGATCCAGGAGGCCCGGGATCGGGGTATGCTGATCGACGCCACCTACGGGCGCAAGACGGCGTCCGTTCTGATCATGGATAGCGACCATGTGGTGCTGTCGGCTCTTTCAACGGAGAAGCTGGCACCACGTATGGGCTTGACGATAGAAAACTGGGAGGAAGAGATTTGAACAGAAGAGGAAAGACGTTTATCGTATCCGGCCCCTCCGGCGTGGGAAAGAGCACCGTCCTGCGCGCCTTGTTCCAGGGCCGGGATGACCTGTATTTTTCCGTTTCCGCCACCACCCGGCCACCCCGGGAGGGCGAGGTGGACGGAAAGGACTACCATTTCATCACCGCGGATCGGTTCCGCAGCATGATCGAAGAGGACGCATTCCTGGAATACGCGGAATACGTCAGCACTTTCTACGGTACCCCCAAGAAATACGTGGACGAGGCCATGGACGCCGGCAAGGACGCGATCCTGGACATTGAGATCCAGGGTGCCGCCCAGGTGAGCGCCAAGCGCCCCGACACGGTGCGCATCTTCATTGCGCCTCCCAGTTGGGAGGAACTGGAGCGCCGCCTCACCGCCCGGGGCACCGACACCCCGGAGAAGATCCAGAAGCGTTTGCTCCGGGCCAAGGTGGAGCTGGACTCCGCCAGCGGCTACGACTACTTTGTCATCAACGACACGGTGGAGCAGGCGGTGGAGGAGCTGCGTGCCATTCTGCTGGCCGAACATTGCCGCCCCGCCGAGCGGATGGATCTCATTTGCAACAGGTAAAATCGTACATTATATCGCCGAAAGGCAGATTGGAAGGTAATATATTATGATGCTGTATCCCGCAATGAACAAGCTGACCGAGCACGTTCCCAACCGCTATATGATGGTCAACGTGGTGGCGCGCCGCGCCCGCCAGATCGCCGAGGAGGCGGAGAAGAACGAGGAGCATCTGACCGAGAAGCCTGTCACCATGGCCATCAACGAGGTGGCAGAGGGCAAGTTCGAGGCCAGTACCATCGACACCGAGATCGAAGAGGACTAAAGGACAAGAAAACGGCCGGAGGGAGGGATTGTCGGTGCCGCAGATCGCGAAAGTCGCCGTGGAAGCGGCGACCTATGCCATTGACAAGCCCTACGACTATCTGGCACCGGAAGATGCGCAGCCCGGCCAGCGGGTGCTGATCCCCTTCGGACGCGGCAATCGCACCAGCGAAGGGGTGATCCTCTCAGTGCGCCGCGAGGTGCCGGAGAAGCCCCTCAAGGCCATCCGGGAGCTGCTGGACGCCGAGCCCGTGGTCACGGAACGGGAGATCAGGTTGGCCCTGTGGATGCGCCAGCGGTATTTCTGCACGTTTTACGATGCCATCCACACCATCCTGCCGGCCGCCGTCTGGTTTCGCTACCGGGAGATCTGGCAGGCGGGAGAGGAAACGCCGGATGCAGAACTTTCCCAAAGGGAGAGGGACGTGCTGGACTTGCTGCGCTCCGAGCCCCTGGAGACCGACGCGCTGAAAGAACAGTTCGGCGAGACGGTGGTCCCGCTGCTGCGCCAGATGGAAAAGCGCGGCCTGGTCAGCGCGGTGACCCGGAGCGATCGAAAGATCCGGGACAAGGTGGTCACCATGGCGTCTCTGGCTGTGAGCGCCGAGCAGGCGCTGGAGAAACTGAACGGCAAGGCCCCCCGACAGACGGATGCGGTGAAGCTGCTCATCCAGGCGGGTGAGACCTCCGTCCACGATCTGATCTACTTTACCGGCGTGAGCCGCCAAGGTCTGAACAGTCTGGAGAAGAAGGGCATCATTCGACTTTGGCAGCAGGAGGAGTATCGCATCTCTTCTGGAGACTATGCTGTAAAGGCAACGGACATTACACTGAATGATGAGCAGCAGCAGGTCTTTGAGGAGATCCTGGGGCAGTCTCTTTCCGGCAAAGCCGGCGTGACGGCGCTGGAGGGCGTTACCGGAAGCGGTAAAACGCTGATCTATATTCGCCTGGCGCAGGAGCTGTTGCGGCGGGGCAAGACCGCCATGATCCTGGTGCCGGAGATCGCGCTGACACCCCAGATGATGGCCCGCTTTACCGCCTATTTCGGCGACGAGGTGGCTCTGCTCCACAGCGGTCTGCGGATGACGGAACGATACGACCAGTACAAGCGGATACGTCGTGGAGAAGCCCATATCGTGCTGGGCACCCGGTCGGCGGTGTTTGCGCCGCTGGAGGATATCGGACTCATCGTACTGGACGAGGAACAGGAGGGCTCCTACGAATCGGAAAACGCCCCCTGCTACCATGCCCGGGACATCGCCAAATACCGATGTGTACAGGAGAATGCCCGGCTGGTGCTGGGCTCCGCCACGCCGACGGTGGAGACGGCCTACTACGCCCGGCAGGGCAGCTATTCTCTTTCCCGCCTTCGCCGACGCTACAACGAGAAAAACCTGCCCCAGGTGCTGCTGGTGGATATGCGCAGGGAACTGCGGGACGGCTGTACCGGCGCCGTCAGCCGGGATCTGGCCCGGGAACTGCAGGCGAACATTGACGCCGGCGAGCAGAGCATATTGTTTTTGAACCGGCGGGGCAACAGCCGCCAACTGCTCTGTCCCAACTGCGGCTACGTGCCCCAGTGTCCCCGCTGCAGCGTCTATCTGACGTATCACTCCGCCAACGGACGGCTGATGTGCCATCACTGCGGCCACTCGGAAAAGGCCCCTGAGACCTGCCCCGACTGCGGCGGGCCCCTCAAGCACATGGGAGTTGGCACCCAGAAGGTGGAGGAGGAGCTGCAAACACTGTTTCCCGGAACGGAGATCCTGCGGATGGACGCGGATACCGTAGGCGCGGGACACGAAAAGTTGCTCAGAGAATTTGAGGAAAAGAAGATCCCCATCCTGTTGGGCACCCAGATGGTGGCCAAGGGGTTGGATTTTGAGAACGTGACGCTGGTGGGCGTTCTGGCGGCGGACATGAGTCTGTACGTGGACCACTACCGGGCATCAGAGCGCACGTTCAGCCTGCTGACCCAGGTGGTGGGCCGGGCCGGACGGGGCGAGAAGACCGGACGGGCTGTCATCCAGACCTATACCCCGGAAAACGACGTGATCCGGGCGGCGGCGCAGCAGGATTACGAGCGGTTCTACGAGGGGGAGATCCGGATGCGCCGCATCCGCCGGGATCCGCCCTTTGCCGATCAGTTTGTGATCACAGTGGCGGGAGCCGAGGAGTCGGAGGTGCGCCGGGCCTGCATGGAACTGCAGCGGAGCCTGCGTGCCGCAGCGGTGAAACCGCCCTACGACGCATTGGAACTGGAGATCCTCGGTCCGGCACCGGCACCGGTGGTGAAGGTGAACAACCGTTACCGCTACCGTGTCACGGTGATCGGACGGAACGAGAAGATCCTGCGGGATCTGATCGCCGCATTTATGAAGGAATTTGCCCGGCGAAAAGAAAACCGGAACATGAATATTTTTACAGATTGCAATCGCATGGATTGAGAGGGATCAACATGGCTTTGAGGAAGATCGTAGTACAGGGAGACGAGTGTCTGACCAAGAAGTGCCGGGTGGTGACGGATTTCAATGCCCGACTCCACATGCTGCTGGACGACATGGCAGAGACGCTGGTGGACAGCGGCGGCGTGGGCCTGGCGGCGCCCCAGGTGGGCGTGCTGCGCCGGGTGTGCGTGGTGATGAACGAGGACGACGAGATCATTGAGCTCATCAACCCGGAGATCATCGCCACCGAGGGCGAACAGACCGGGCTGGAGGGCTGTCTGAGCGTGCCGGGTAAATACGGCATCGTGACCCGTCCCTATATTGTCCGGGTGCGGGCACAGGACCGCAACGGCGACTATTTTGAGGTGGAGGACGAGGGCCTGACCGCCCGCTGCTTCTGCCACGAGATCGAGCATCTGGACGGCCATCTCTTCGTGGAGCACACGGATCGCCTGCTCTCCGGCGAGGAGCTGGAGGAGTTTATCCGTCAGCAGGAGGAAGAGGACGAATGAGGATCCTGTTCATGGGAACGCCGGACTTTGCCGTGGCGTCCCTGCGGCGGCTGGTGGAGGACGGCCATGAGATTTGCGGCGTGTTTACCCAGCCGGACAAGCCCAAAAACCGGGGCCATAAGCTGACGTTCTCCCCGGTAAAGGAGTATGCACTCTCCCAAAACCTGCCGGTTTATCAGCCGCTGAAGATGCGGGACGGTACGGCGCTGGAGCTGGTGCGCCAGCTCCAGCCGGAGCTGATCGTTGTGGCAGCCTACGGCAAGCTCCTGCCGGAGGAGATCCTGGATTATCCCCGCCTGGGCTCCGTCAACGTCCATTCGTCCATCCTGCCCAAATACCGGGGCGCCGCACCCATCAACTGGGCCATTCTGAACGGCGAGACGGTGACCGGCGTGACCATCATGTATATGGCCAAGGAGCTGGATGCCGGCGATATCATTCTCTGCAAGAAAACACCGATCGACCCCGAGGAGGATGCTCTGGCGCTGACGATGCGCCTGGCGGAGCTGGGAGCGGAAGCACTCAGCGAAGCGGTGGTCCGCCTGGCGGACGGCACCGCCACCCGGACGCCCCAGGATCACAGCGCCTACACCTATGCCCCCATGCTGGGGCGGGAACTGTCTGAGATCGACTGGACCCGCAGCGCCCGACAGATCCACGATCAGGTTCGCGGCCTGATCCCCTGGCCCTGTGCCAAGACGGTGCTGCAGGGCAGCACTGTCAAGGTCTATCGCACCGCGATCGGGGCGGAAACTGCGGCCCGTCCCGGCGCCGTTTTGTCGGCGGGGAAGAAGGGCATCGAGATCGCCTGCGGCGATGGCAGAAGTCTCTATATCACGGAGCTGCAGGCTGAGGGCGGAAAGCGTATGGCGGCCGCTGCCTATCTGGCCGGCCACCCTGTTGAATTGACACGATGAACGAAAAAAGAGTTTCCACAGCCCGGGATACCGCGCTGGAGGTATTGATGCAGATATCCGCAGCCAACGCCTGGTCCGACGGCAGTTTGAAGCGCACCATCGCCAAAAACAAGCTGGACAGCCGGGACGCCGCTCTGGCCACCCGGCTCGCCTACGGCGTCATACAGAACCGGATCCTGCTGGATTACTATATCGGGTGCTATTGCACCCAGCGGCCCAATCATCTGGAGCCGGTCATTCTGAACATCCTGCGGATCGGCGCCTACCAGATCCTGTTTATGGACAAGATCCCCCACCGTGCCGCGGTCAACGAGGCGGTGGAGATGGTCAAGTGCCACGGCCGGCCAAAGGCCGCCGGTCTGGTCAACGCCGTGCTGCGAAAGTTCGTCACCAACTGGCTGGACATGCCCGCCCTGCCGGAGGACTCTGCGGCCCACTATCTCTCCGTGCGGTACAGCCACCCCAGGTGGCTGGTGCAGCGGCTGCTGGACGAGATCGGACGGGAGGAGACGGAGGCGTTTCTGCGCGGCAACAATGAGATCGTACCCACCACCATCCAGACCAACCGGCTGAAGATCGGCGATGAGGAGCTGGAGAAAGAGCTGCATATGGAGGACGTCTCCGTGGAGCCGCACCCCTGGCTGACGGGATGCTTTACCGTGTCCGGCACCGGCGATCTGGAGGGGCTGGCTTCCTTCCGGGAGGGCCATTTCATGGTGCAGGACGCTGCGGCCCGCCTGGTGGCCGTGGCGGCGCAGCCCGAGGCCCGCGACCGGGTGCTGGATGTGTGCGCCGCCCCCGGGGGCAAGTCCTTCGCCCTGGCCATCGATATGGGCGACACGGGGGACATCCTGTCCTGCGATATCCATCCCCACAAGCTGAAGCTGCTGGAGAGCAGCGCTGCCCGATTGGGCATCCACAGTGTGCGCACCGCCCTGGCCGACGGCCGGGAGCCCCACGCGGCGTGGCAGGGTCAGGCCGACCTGGTCATCGCCGACGTACCCTGCAGCGGATTGGGAATCATCCGGAAAAAACCGGATATCCGCTATAAGAACCCGGATGAACTGGCCAACCTTCCGAACATTCAGCGGGCCATTCTGGCCAATGCCGCCACGTACGTCCGCCCCGGCGGCGTGCTGGTTTACTCCACCTGTACGGTGCTGCGGGCGGAGAACGAGGCGGTGACGGACGAGTTTTTGTCCAGTCATCCGGACTTTGAGAGAGAGAGCTTTACCCTGCCAGGCCCTGTCGGAACGGTGGCCGGTCAGATCACCCTGTGGCCCCAGCGCTATGGGACCGACGGGTTCTATATTTGCCGTATGCGCAAAAAGACAGAGGAAACGACATGATCGATATCAAATCCATGTCTCAGGAGGAGATGACCGACTTTCTCCGGGAATTGGGAGAGCCGGCTTTCCGGGGCAAGCAGATTTTTACCTGGCTCCATCGGGGAGTGACGTCCTTCGATGACATGAGCAACGTGTCCAAGGCCCTGCGGCAGAAGCTGCAGGAGAGGTGCTATATCACAGCGCCTTCCGTGGCCCGCAAGCAGGTCTCCCAGCTGGACGGAACCATGAAATACCTCTGGCAGCTGCGGGACGGCAACTGCATCGAGACGGTGCTGATGCGCTATCACCACGGCAACACCGTGTGCATCTCCTCCCAGGTGGGCTGCCGGATGGGCTGTGCCTTTTGCGCTTCCACCATTGCTGGCAAGGTGAGGGATCTGACGCCCTCGGAGATGCTGGACCAGGTGCTCTTTACCCAGCTGGATGCCGGGGAGGAGATCTCCAACATCGTGCTGATGGGCATCGGAGAGCCGATGGACAATCTGGACAACGTACTGAAATTTCTGGAACTGGTGAACCATCCCGACGGTTTGAACATCGGTATGCGGCACATCAGCCTTTCTACCTGCGGCGTGGTGCCGGGAATTGAAAGACTGGCGGAGCTGCGGCTGCAGCTGACGCTCTCCGTGTCGCTCCACGCACCGGACAGCGAGACCCGGAGCCGCATCATGCCGGTGAACCGGGCATACGATGTGGAACAATTATTTGACGCCTGCCACCGGTATTTTGAGAAGACGGGGCGGCGGATCTCCTTCGAGTACGCCATGATCGACGGCGTGAATGACCACGATTGGCAGGCGGATCTCATCGCCAGGCGCATCCACGGGATGCCGGGCCACGTGAATCTGATCCCGCTGAACGACGTGGTGGAGAGTCCGTTCAAGCCAAGCAAGCGGGTGGCGGCCTTTCAGAAACGATTGGAATCCCACGGTATCACCGCCACCGTGCGGCGGAGCCTGGGCGGCGATATAGATGCCTCCTGCGGCCAGCTGCGCCGCAAGGCAATGGAAGAGAAAGGGGGGCTGGCATGAGAATCTGGGGAATCACCGACACCGGCTTGGTGCGGGAGGAGAACCAGGACGCCTATGCCATCAAGACCATCGGTCCGTATACGCTGGCGGTAGTGTGTGACGGAATGGGCGGTACCCAGGGCGGGCGGCTGGCCAGCAGCACGGCCGTAGACGTCTACCGGGAACAGCTGGAAAACAATCTGAAGGCCGAGATGACCGCCGAGCAGGTGAGCCAGACCTCCCAGTTTGCCATCGCTCTGGCCAACGCAGCCATCCGGGAGGAGGCGGCAAAAAACCCCGGCTTCGAGCGGATGGGGACCACCTTGGTCTCCGCCATCGCCAGGGACGACATGGCCATGATCAGCAACGTGGGCGACAGCCGGGCTTATCTGATTTCCCGTGAGGGGATCACACAGGTCTCCCGGGACCACTCGGTGGTGGAAAACATGGTGGAGCGCGGCGATCTGACGCCCCTTGCCGCGAGGCACCATCCCAGTCGCAATTTGATCACACGGGCCCTGGGGCCTGACGCCCAGGTGCAGCCGGATACGTTCGACGTGACGTGGAAACAGGGCGATTACATTCTGCTGTGTTCCGACGGACTGGTGAACACCGTGTCCGACCAGGAGATCCTTTTCGAGGTGATCCACGGCGGAGAACCGGACGACTGTTTGGAGCGGCTGGTCTCGCTCTCCAAGGAGCGGGGCGCGCCGGACAACGTGACGGTCGTTCTGCTGATGAATATTTGACCGGGGGACTATCGCCCCGCATTTCCACCGGCCGCCGCGGCGGCCTGCGAAGTCAAGGGAAAGGATTGGACATCATGATGGATCAGTATATTGGTAAAATGCTGGATAACCGATACGAGCTGCTGGAGCTCATCGGCAGAGGCGGCATGGCCAACGTATATAAAGCGAAATGCCACCGTCTCAATCGCCTGGTGGCGGTGAAAATTCTTAAGAGCGACCTGGCCGAGAGCGCCGACTTCCGGCGCCGCTTCCGGGATGAGTCCCTGGCGGTCGCCCAGCTCTCCCACGCCAACATCGTCTCCGTGTACGATGTGTCCCGCAGCGATGATCTGGACTACATCGTCATGGAGCTGATCGACGGCATCACGCTGAAGCAGTACATGGAGCGCCGGGGCAAGATGGACTGGCGGGAGGCACTGCACTTTATCACCCAGATCATGCGGGGCCTCAGCCACGCCCACAGCCGGGGCATCATCCACCGGGATATCAAGCCCCAGAATATCATGGTGCTGCGGGACGGCAGCGTTAAGGTGGCCGATTTCGGCATTGCCTGCCTGGCAAATGCCAGCCAGACCCTGACCCAGGAGGCGCTGGGCAGCGTGCACTACATCTCCCCGGAGCAGGCCCGGGGCGACCGCACTGACGCCCGTTCCGATATCTACTCGGCGGGCGTGGTGCTCTATGAGATGCTGACGGGCCGCCTGCCCTTCGAGGGTGACAGCGCCGTGTCCGTGGCCATCCAGCACCTGAGCTCCGTGCCGCTGGCGCCCCGGGATATCAACCCGGACGTGCCGGAGGGCCTGGAACTGATCACCATGAAGGCCATGAATCCCGACCTTGACAAGCGCTATGCATCCGCTGACGCCATGCTGGAGGATCTGGAGCGCTTCCGCAAGGATCCCAATGTGGATATGGAGTACATCCGCACGGAGCTGGAGGAGAAGCCCAGTGACGAGCCCACCCAGCCCATTCCCACGGCCGAGGTGGCCGCCAAGGCCGCCCGGTTCAAGAGACCGGAAAAGGTGCGGCAGGCCGATTCAGAGCTGGACGAGGAGGAAGACAAGCGGGATAAAAAGCGCATGGCCATCATTCTCGGCGGCTTTGCGGCGGCCCTGCTGGTGATTTTCCTGCTGTTCAAGCTGGTGTTCAGCGGCATGGGAGCCAACGGCTCCGAGGCATATGAGGTGCCGGACGTCTTGGGCTATACCGTGGAGCAGGCCATGAATCTGCCGGGTGTGAAGGGGATCTTCGAGATCAAGGAAGTCGGCACGAAGATCGACACCAAGTATCAGCCGGGACAGATCGTGGAGCAGGATCCTTCGGCGGGACGTATGAGAAAGGGCAATCTCGTCATTAACGTTTACGTCTGCGTGGAGGAGGAAAAGGAGCAGATGCCCAACCTGATCGGCATGAACTATCAGGAGGCAAAGACGCAGCTTCTCAACATGAACCTCGGGCTGCGCGTGACTACAAAAGATGAATTCTCCGACACCTATGCCGAGGGGCAGGTCATCCGCACCTCTCCCGGCACCGGCGCGGAGCTGAATAAGGGCGATTCCGTGGAGATCACCTACAGCAAGGGCCCGGAGACCAAGTCCGTTACCGTGCCGTCCTTCCTGGGTCAGAGCGTAGATGATGCCGTCGCGCAGGCCGAACAACTGGGCCTGCGGGTCGGTCAGCATGAGTATATCTACAGTGATGAGCCCGACGGAACGGTCATCGGCCAGAGTCTGGTGGCTACCGACGAGGTGGACGAGGGTACGACCATCGTCTTTACGGTGAGCCGCGGACCGAAGACGGTGGAGGTCAGGAGCTATGTCGGCTGGACCCTTGAAGCGGCAAAGGCTGATGCGGAGAGCAAGGGCCTCCGCGTGGAGGTCACGTACGTGGAATCCAATGAGCCGGCGGGAACCGTATTTGAGCAGGATTACCCGGCGGGAAGCTATGTCAGCGTAGGTACGACTATTACCCTGCTGGTGGCAAAAGAGAAGGAGACGCCCGATGATCCCGGTACCGATAATCCCGGTCCTGAAGATCCCAATCCCGGGGATCCTACGCCGCCGGATGAGGGGGGCGAAGGTTGAGCAGGGGGAGAATTGAGAAGGCCCTCAGCGGCTTCTACTACGTGAACACCGGGGAGGAGACGCTGCAATGCCGGGCCCGGGGTAAATTCCGCCGCCAGGGGCTCAGTCCCCTGGTGGGAGACTGGGCGGAGGTGCTGCCGCTGGGAAAGGGCGAGGGCATGATCGAGACCATTGAGCCCCGGAAGAACGAATTTACCCGTCCGGCGGCGGCCAATATCGATCAGCTGGTCATCATTGCCTCCGGCGCCATTCCGGTGACCGATCCCTATCTCATCGACCGGATCTCCGCCATTGCGGCGCTGAAAAAATGCCGCGTCCTGGTGGTGCTGAATAAGTGCGATCTGGACGAGGCCGAGGAACTCTATGACCTCTACAGCGCATCGGCTATTCCGGTGCTCCGCGTCAGCGCGGCGACGGATGAGGGGATGGATAACCTCCGTGCGGCAATCGCTGGAAAGCTGAACACCTTTACAGGGAATTCCGGCGTGGGAAAGTCCAGTATCCTCAATTCGCTGCTCCCCGACCTGCATCTTCCGGTGGGGGAGGTCAGCAAAGCCCTGGGCCGCGGGCGGCACACCACCCGACACGTGGAGCTGTTTCCCCTGGGGAACGACACTTACGTGATCGATACGCCGGGCTTCTCATCCTTCGACACGGATGAGCTGAACCTGGAGCTGAAGGCCCATCTGCCGGAGACCTTTCCGGAGTTTGCACCCTATCTGGGGAGCTGTCGCTTCGTGGGGTGCAAGCACGTCAAGGAGAAGGGCTGCGCGGTTTTGGACGCGGTAGAGCGGGGAGATATCCCGGCGGGGAGGCACAAGAGCTACGTGCGTCTCTTTGAGGAGCTGAAGGACCTGAAAGAATGGGAAAAATAAGAACGCAGGGGCGTGACGCCCCTGCGTTTTTTTCATATACTGATGGTAGAGGAGGGGCCGACATGAGAAGGGGAGGCTGCGGATCGACCGTCGGTCTGTGTGCGCTGGGCCTGGGATTGGGGATCCTGATTGCCGCGTTTTTTCCGGTGGGGTTTCTGATGTTCCTGGTGGCGTTTATGCTGATCGTTTGCGGGATCGTTTGCTTGTGCGACAGGAGGTAACCATGAAAATTGTTGTGTGGAAGGCGCCGAGGTTCTTGCGCGGATTGCTGCGTACGATTTTCGGCGTACATGAATAAATGCGGATTTGCCCTCATATTCTTCCAACAAATACTGGAAGAATGTGAGGGCAAACTGATGGATCTGGAACTGACATTTGAGGAGATCACCGGCTTTGAGCCGACGGGAGACCTGGTGGTCACCCATGAGGAGTCTATGGAGACGGCTATCCCGGAATACTGCCCGGATCTGGCCCGGATCGTGGACTCGGTGGGACAGGTCCGGCTGCGGGAAAAGACGCTGACAGACGGAAAGCTGACCATCGGCGGCAACATCCGTGTTACGGTACTCTATACCTCGGAGGAAAACCCGGGCCTGCGCAGCTTGACACTCTCTGTACCGTTTTCCTGCAAAGTGGAGGACAAGAGAGACTGCCAGGCCATCCGGGTGGACAGCAGACTCCTGCTGCTGGAGGCCAAGATGCTGGGGGCCAGAAAGCTCTACGTGCGGGCGCTGCCGGAGTTCCGGGTAAAGGGGTACCGGAGGGCGGTGCGCCGGCTCTGCACCGGGGTGAGGGATGACACCGCGCTGCAGATGCGGCGGAATCAGGCCATGCTGAACGTGATGACTGACGTGTGGGAGAGGGAGTTCAACGTGGCCCAGGAGATCCCGTTGGAGGAGGGACAGGGCCAGGCGGAGGATCTGCTGATGGACCGCATTTTCCTGCGGATGAACGCCTGTCAGCATTTCGGAAACAAACTGGTGATCAAGGGTGAGGCGGTGCTGTCGCTTCTGTTTCGCGGCGAGGGACAGCAGCTGGGCAGCAGAGAACTGACACTGCCGTTTTCCCAGATCATCGACGGGGAGGACCTGCCGGAGGATGCCAGCTTTGCCTGTACGGCGCAGATCATGGAGGAGGAGGTGCATCCGGTCCGCACGGAAAACGGCAGCGGAATCGGCGTGACGCTCCGGGTGGCGCTGATGATCCATACATACCGCCAGTGCACGGTGGACTATGTGGCGGATCTGTACAGCACGCGTTACAACACGCTGGCTACGCAGCAGACCATCGAACTCCCCACAGACCAGCCGCCGGAGGATATCCGCCGCGACACGGCCCAGCGGCTGGAGGGGGCCGGGGCGTTCGTCTACATGACCGACGCGGACAGCACTCAGCCGGAGCTGACCACGGAAGGCGACCGTCCGGCGGCGCGCTGCACCGTCCACATGAAGGTGCTCTATCTGGATGAGGCGGGGACACCGGTCATCGCCGAGCGCTCCGGGGAGGTGAGCACGGAGTTGGCACAGATGCCGTCCTCCGTTGAGACGGAGATCGAGCCGGAGCTCTGGCAGCACAGCGGCAGCGGATATGAGGTGCGCGTCCCGGTCCTGTTCCGCCTGCACCACAGTGGGGAGGAGGAGATCACGGCTCTGACCGCCGTGCAGCAGCTGGAGGAGATCGACCGAACGGCCATGCCCTCTCTCGTGCTGCGCCGCCTGCGCCAGGGGGAGACGCTGTGGGACGTGGCAAAGCAGTGCAGGACGGAGGAGCAGGCCATTCTGGCGGCCAACGAGCTGGAACAGGGGAGTGATCTGACAGACACCATGCTGCTGATCCCCAAGGTGAGATAGAAGGGATAAAAAGGAAGCACCGGCGTATCACGCCGGTGCTTCCGTATTTATCGCGAGTAGATCTGTAAGCCGGGTTCTGTCTTGACAGTCATCTATCTAGCCGTACCGTTGCCGATACGATCAAGCCACCTCGGGAGCGGCCGGGCCGGCCTGTTGCTCCCATACCGGTGTTGCTCCGGATAGAGTTTACAGCATCGGACTGTTCCCAGCCGATGGGTGAGCTCTTACCTCGCCTTTCCACCCTTACCACGTCGGTGCAGATGCGCCCCGTGGCGGTATATCTCTGTTGCACTTTTCCTGAAGTCGCCTTCGGCGGGCGTTACCCGTTATCCTTGCCCTGTGGAGCCCGGACTTTCCTCATGAGCAGGCTTTCGCCTTACCCCCGCGACTGTCTGATCTGCTCGCGGTACATATTTTACCCAAGTCGACTGGGAAAGTCAACGCTCCTTTGCCAGTTTTTCTTGGAAATTCATTGAACTGCGGCGGCAAAAGCAGTATAATATGGCAGAATGATTTGCTTATTTGGAGGGACAATCTGTGACTTTGCGTGACTATCTGGATTCCTTGAAAAACCGCAGCGTGGCCGTGATCGGTATCGGCGTCAGCAACACGCCGTTGATCGAGCTGCTGGCCGCGGAGGGGATATCCGTGACTGCCTGTGACCGCCGTGACCGCGCCGCTTTGGGCGACCTGGCTGACCGCCTGGAGGGGGCTGGCGTTGCCCTGCAGCTGGGGGACGACTATCTGGACCACCTGCACCACGACGTGATCTTCCGCACGCCCGGCCTGCGGCCGGACGCGCCGCAGCTGCGGCGTGCCGTGGAGCAGGGCAGCGAGCTGACCTCAGAGATGGAGGTATTCTTTCAGGTCTGTCCCTGTCCCATCATTGCCGTGACCGGATCGGACGGAAAGACCACCACAACCACCATCATCGCCGAGCTGCTGAAAGCCGCCGGGTACATCGTCCACGTGGGCGGAAACATCGGCCATCCGCTGCTGTGCGAGGCGGGGAATATGAGCGCCGGTGATTACGCCGTGTTGGAGCTCAGCTCCTTCCAGCTGATGTCCATGACCTGCAGTCCCCATATCGCCGTGGTGACCAACCTGGCACCCAACCACCTGGACTGGCACCGGGATATGGATGAGTATGTCTGGGCAAAAGAGAATCTGATCCGCCACCAGGGGGCGGAGGATATCGCCGTGTTCAATCTGGACAACGATGTCACCCGTGAACTGGCCGGCCGCGCCAAGGGACGCGTCCGCTTCTTCAGCCGGCAGAACGAAGCCGCTGACGGGGTGTTCCTGCGGGGACAGGAGATCGTCAGCCGCCGTGACGGCTTGGAGCGCCGGGTGATGACCACGGCGGATATCAAGCTGCCCGGCGTCCACAACGTGGAGAACTATATGGCGGCCATCGCCGCCGTGGACGGCCTGGTGCCGGACGAGGTGATCGTCCGCTTTGCCCGGGAGTTCGGCGGCGTGGAGCACCGCATCGAGCTGGTCCGCACCTGGCGCGGGATCCGCTTCTACAACGACTCCATCGCCTCCAGCCCCAGCCGGACCATCGCCGGACTGCGGTCCTTCCCCGAGAAGGTGATCCTCATCGCCGGCGGCTACGACAAGCACATCCCCTTTGACGTGCTGGGCCCGGAGATCGTGGAGCACGTAAAGCTGCTGGTGCTCTGCGGCGCCACGGCGGAAAAGATCGAGGAAGCCGTTAAAAACGCACCTGAGTACGCCCCCGGCCATCCGGAGATCCTCCATGCCGCCCCCTTCAAAAAGGCGGTGGAGGCGGCCCGTGACGCCGCCGAAGAGGGCGACGTGGTGACCCTGTCTCCCGCCTGCGCGGCATTTGACCAGTTTAAGAACTTTATGGAGCGGGGCAAGACCTTTAAGACCATCGTCAACGGCTGGCAGGAATAATTCCCCGCCTGCGGCATATCCTCTCTGGGGGTGTATGCCGTGAGAAGATGGCACTATATGCGTCTTTCGACGAAAAGCCGCGTGCTGATCTGGCTTTCCTTTGGATTGGCGCTGCTGCTGGCATTCTGCGTGGTGGCGCTGACTCACATGAAACCGATCCTGGCCAGCCTGGCGGAGGCGAAGGTCAACAACATCGTGAACCGGATCGTGGTGGCCGCGGTCAACGAGGCGGTGGAGAAGGGCATCATCAACTACGACGCCCTGGTGACCCTGGAGAAGGACGATACCGGACGGGTGACCGCCCTTCGCAGCAACATGGGGGAGGTCAACCGGCTTCAATCGGCCATCGCGGATGATATCCTCCAGCGGCTCAGCGAGGTGTCCACATCGGAGTTGTCCATTCCGCTGGGCACGCTGACCGGTTCGGCGCTTCTGGCGGGCCGCGGACCGTCCATCCACGTGCGGATGCAGGCGGTGGGCTCCACCTCGGCCAGCTTTCGCAACAACTTCTCCGCCGCCGGGATCAACCAGACGAAACACCAGATCCTGCTGCGGGTGGATGTTTACATGAGCATTTTGCTGCCGGGATTCACCACGTCTACCAAGGTGACCAACGAGATCTCCGTGGCGGAGACGGTGATTGTGGGCGGTGTGCCGGAGAATTATACGTATTTCAGCACGCTGCCGGAGGAGATTCAGAATTACGCGGAAGATTACATCATGAATAACGGGTGATCATATGAACTATCAAGAGGAAATGAAGCAGCTCCGCGACGAGCTGAACGCCCACGGCTACCGCTACTACGTGGAGGATGCCCCCACGATTTCAGACTTTGAATATGACCGGATGCTGCGCCGCCTGGAGGATCTGGAGCGGGAGCACCCGGAGGAGATCACGCCGGATTCGCCGACCCAACGGGTGGGCGGTCCGGCGCTGAGCGAATTTGCCCCGGTGGAGCACCCTGTTCCGCTGGAGAGCCTCCAGGACGTGTTTAACGGCGACGAGGTGCGGGAGTTCCTGGATCGGGTGGATGATACGCTGCCCCGTGTGGCGTACAGCGTAGAGCCTAAAGTGGACGGCCTGTCCGTGGCGCTGGAGTATCGGGACGGCGTGTTTGTCCGCGGCGCTACCCGGGGCGACGGCAGGGTGGGGGAGGACGTGACGGAGAATCTCCGCACCATCCGCTCCATTCCCATGGTTCTGCCGGACAAGCTGCCCCGGCTCATCGTGCGGGGCGAGGTCTATATGTCCCGCCAGGTCTTTGAGGAGATCAACGCCCGGCGGGAGATCGAGGGCAAGCCGCTGATGGCCAACCCTCGGAACGCGGCAGCCGGCTCTCTGCGGCAGCTGGATCCCAAGGTTGCCGCCCAGCGGCGGCTGGATATTGCCATCTTCAATTTGCAGTTGGCGGAGGGACGGGAGTTTACCACTCATACGGAGACCATCGACTATCTGGCCACCCAGCATTTCAAGGTGATCCCCCACAAGCGGTTGCAGGCGGCAGATGAGATCCTCGCCGAGATCGAACGTCTGGGCGATGAGCGGATGGAATACCCCTTTGACATCGACGGCGCTGTCATCAAGCTGGACGATCTGGGCGACCGTACCGTCCTGGGCAGCACGGCCAAGTGCCCCAAGTGGGCCATCGCCTATAAATATCCGCCGGAGCAGAAGCCCTCCGTACTGAAGGACATCGTGGTCCAGGTGGGCCGGACCGGTGTGCTGACGCCCAAGGCCATGCTGGAGCCGGTGCGCCTGGCGGGTACCACCGTTACCTTTGCCACCCTCCACAACCAGGATTTCATCACTGAGAAGGATATCCGCATTGGCGATACCGTGATCGTACAGAAGGCGGGGGAGATCATCCCCGAGATCGTGGAGGTGGTTCGGGAGAAGCGGCCGGCGGGCACGGTGCCCTATTATCTGCCGGATTGCTGTCCCGTCTGCGGCGCGCCGGTGTCCCGGGATGAAGACGGCGCCGCCATCCGCTGTACCGGCGCGGAGTGTCCCGCCCAGCGGCTGCGGAATCTGACCCACTTTGCCTCCCGCAACGCCATGGATATTGACGGCCTGGGCCCGGCGGTGCTGAATCAGCTGATTGAGTCCGGTCTGGTTAAGACGGCCGCCGATCTCTATACTCTGCAGGTCCAGGATATTGCACAGCTGGACCGCATGGGCGAAAAATCCGCACAAAACGCCGTGAACGCCATCGCTGCATCCAAGGAAAACGACTTGTGGCGGCTCATCAATGCGCTGGGTATTCGCCAGGTGGGCGACAAGGCGGCCAAGGTGCTGGCCAGCCACTTCGGGACCTTTGACGCGCTGGCTGAGGCCTCGGCGGAGGAGCTGACCGCCATCAACGACGTGGGCGCCGTCACTGCTGCGTATATCCGCCGGTGGATGGAGGATCCCCAATCCCGGGATCTGATCAGCCGGCTGAAGGCGGTGGGCGTCAACATGACCTGTAAAGAGGAAAAGGTTGACAGCCGTTTTATGGGAATGACTTTCGTGTTGACCGGTGCTCTGGAGAAGTTTACCCGCGACGAAGCGGGGGAGATGATCGAAAAGCGGGGCGGCAAGTCGGCGGGGTCGGTCTCCAAAAAGACCTCCTACGTGGTAGCGGGGGAGAACGCCGGCAGCAAGCTGCGCAAGGCCCGGGAGCTGGGTATCCCGGTCCTCACCGAGGACGAGTTTCTGGAGCTTCTGAAATGAGGCGAGGCCAAGGCCCTGCACACCGACACGCCCCTGCGCAATCAGGTGGTCTACTGTCCGGGAGCTGCTGTGGGCGTGCCAGATCGAAACGCTATGCCAATGGGCACGGATCGTGGACGGTTTCCGCTGTGACGCAGCCGGCGCGGTGCCGGTGGAGTTCCGGCTGGCGGCCCGGAAAGCGGTGGAGAAGGTGCGTCCCGGCTGTATCTGGCCGGCGGAGAGCGTTTTCCCCTTGCAGGAGAGAGGTGGGAGCATCCCTGTGGTTTTTACCAGACGACGTCTATCAGAATCGAATCGACGGGACCGGTGTGGCGGTGCGGAACGGCTGCACTGTCTGCAGGGAAAAACCAATGATCCCGCTGTGATCGGTTCTGCCGAAATGAATTGTTAAAGAGTTGACATCCTTTTACCCCCTTGCTAAAATAATACTGTTCAGGGGAAAACACTTAGCGGAGAAAGAGGAACCATGGCTTCAGCTTTCAACTATGCATCCAAATATCAGAGCAAGCTTTGCTCTGCGGATCAGGCTGCTCGCGTGATCAAAAGCGGTGACTGGATCGATATCGGCATGGGCGCCGGATTTCCGTCCCTGATGGATGCCGCTATCGCCAGAAGAAAAGAGGAGCTGCGGGACGTAAAGGTCCGCGGCTATCTGATTTTTAACCCCATTCAGATGGTGGAGTCTGACACGGAGCGAAAGCACTTCATTTACAACAGTTGGCATATGTCGGCCTATGAGCGCAAGCTCTTCGACCGGGGATTGTGCAGCTTCTGCCCCATGGTATTCCGCAATCTCGGCGCATACTATACCCATTTCCTCACGGTAAACGTGGCGATGCTGGCAGTACCGCCCATGAATGCCCACGGGTATTTTAACTTCTCTGTGGCCAATGCCTCGGCCCGTGCCGTGCTGGATAAGGCGGATATCGTCATTTTGGAGGTCAACGAGAATCTGCCGTGGGTCTACGGCGGTCTGGACGAGTGCATCCATATCGACGACGTGGACATGATCGTGGAGGGCGAGCACGGGCCCCTGCCCAGTCTGGCACCTACCACGGCCTCTGCTGAGGAGATGATGATCGCCGAATACGTGGTCCAGAATATGTCCAACGGCTCCACGCTGCAGCTTGGCATCGGATCCCTGCCCAACGCGGTGGGCCAGATGCTGGCCCGGTCCGATCTGCGGGATCTGGGTGTCAATACGGAGATGCTGTGCGACTCCTATCTGGAGCTTTACAAGGCCGGCAAGGTGACCAACCGAATGAAGAACATCGACCGCTACAAGAGCGTTTTCGGTTTTGCCATCGGTTCGCCGGAGCTTTACGAGTGGGCCAGAGAGAATCCCGGTGTGGTGACGTATCCGGTGTCTTACTGCAACGACCCGGGCAATATCGGGCAGTTGGACAACTTTGTGTCCATCAACAACTGCATCTCTGTGGATCTGTACGGCCAAATCTGTGCGGAGACCGCCGGAATGCGGCAGATCAGCGGCACCGGCGGCCAGCTGGACTTTTTGGAGGGGGCGGCGCTGTCCAAGGGCGGTAAGGCGTTTATCTGCATGACCTCGTCCTTTACCGATAAGCACGGAAACGTGCAGTCCCGGATCAAGCCCACGCTGATGAGCGGCGACGTGGTCACCGATCCCCGCAGCCTGTCGTTTTACATCGTCACCGAATACGGCGGCGTCAATTTGCTGGGCTGCACCACATGGGAGCGGGCGGAGCGGCTGATCTCCGTGGCGCATCCCGATTTCCGTGAAGGATTGATCGCCGCGGCGGAAAAGCAGGGGATCTGGATCCGCTCCAACAAGCGATGAGTACATAACCACGAGGTGAAGCATATGACGAAACGAAGCCTGGCGTTTTTTTTTGGCGCTGCTGGTTGCGCTGTCCCTGTTTGCCTGCGGCAAAAAGCCGCAAACGCCGGTCACAGAGCCGGATCCGCCGATCCAGCAGGGACAGACGGTGGAGGTGACGGATCCCATTCAGCCGGATCATCCCATCGACACACCGGCCCCAACCGATGACCCGGGCGATGCGGCGACCCTGGATGAGGATGGCATATATACCTCCAAAGAGGACGTGGCGCTGTATATCCACCTCTACGGACATTTGCCGAATAACTTTATTACCAAAAAGGAGGCCCAGGCGCTGGGCTGGACAGGCGGTTCACTGGAACCCTACGCACCGGGCAAATGCATCGGCGGCAGCCGATTCGGCAACTACGAGGGGGCGCTTCCGGACGCACCGGGGCGGAAATACACCGAATGTGACATTGATACCCTGGGAGCCAAGGGCCGGGGCGCCAAGCGGATCGTCTTTTCCAACGACGGTTTGATCTACTACACGGAGGATCATTATCAGACGTTTGAACTGCTATATGGCGAGGTGGAAGGATGAGAGAGATCATTTTTGACGGCGCGGAGCTGCGCTATCCCCAACAGATCCAGGAGGCGCTGGCAGAGCGGATGGAATTCCCGTATTGGTATGGCCGGAACCTGGATGCCCTCTATGATTGCCTGGGTGACGTGTGTGAGGAGACAACGATCATTCTGCGCAACTGGGAAGAGGAGGGCTATCACGGTGCCGTGCTGCGCGTGATGAGAGATATCGCGGAGGAGAATGGCTGCCTACGCATCGTGGTGGAGGACGGGGAAGAATAAGCCTTGACATTTTTCCCGGCGCATATTATACTGAAACGAACATGATATGGCGATGATGGGAAGCAGTAAGCGGTATGTCTGATGCGAAGAGAGGGAGCGGCTGGTGTAAGCTCCCGTGAGGCGCCGCCCAAGTCGTCCCGGAGCTTTTCGGCTGAACAACTCAGTAGGCCGGAACGGTTGTCCACCGTTATGGGGACACGGCACAGATGTGCCGGCAGAGTGCGGGAGCGATCCCGAATACAGGTGGTACCACGGACTTATGTTCGCCCTGTTTTGCGTTGGCAAAACAGGGCGTTTTTCTGTTTTGCCGAAATTCAGAAGAAGGAGAAAAACACATGAGAAAAGAACTGCCGAAGGTGTACGATCCCCGGGACGTGGAATCCCGGATCTACCAGATGTGGATGGACAACGGCTGCTTCCGGGCGGAGGCCGACCCGGACAAGAAGCCCTTTTCCATCGTCATGCCGCCACCCAACGTGACGGGCCAGCTCCACATGGGTCACGCCATGGACTCCACGCTGCAGGATATCCTGACCCGCTTCAAGCGGATGCAGGGCTATGCCGCCCTGTGGCTGCCCGGCACGGATCACGCCGGCATCGCCACCCAGATCAAGGTGGAGGAGACCCTCCGCAACGAGGAGGGCCTGACTCGCTACGACCTGGGCCGGGAGAAGTTCCTGGAGCGCGTTTGGGCCTGGAAGGAGAAGTACGGCAACCGCATCGTGGAACAGCAGATGAAGATGGGCGCCTCCTGCGATTGGAGCCGTTCCCGCTTCACCATGGACGAGGGCTGCTCCAAGGCCGTTCGCGAGACCTTCTGCGAACTGTACGATAAGGGCCTCATCTACAAGGGCAGCCGCATCATCAACTGGTGCCCCCACTGCCTGACCGCCCTCAGCGACGCCGAGGTGGAGTACGTGGATAAGCCCGGTCATCTGTGGTACATCCGCTATCCGCTGTCTGACGGCAGCGGCGAGATCGTGGTGGCCACCACCCGCCCGGAGACCATGATGGGCGACACCGGCGTGGCCGTCAACCCCGAGGACGAGAACTTCAAGCACCTCATCGGCAAGACCTGTATCCTGCCTATCATGAATCGGGAGATCCCCATCGTGGGCGACGAGTACTGCGAGATCGGCTTCGGTACCGGCGCCGTGAAGATGACCCCTGCCCACGACCCCAACGACTTCGAGGTGGGCCTGCGCCACAATCTGGAGGTCATCCGCGTCATCAATGACGACGGTACCATTAACGAGAACGGCGGCCCCTACAACGGCATGGATCGCTACGCCTGCCGCAAGGCCCTGGTGAAGGATCTGGAGGAGCAGGGCTATCTGGTGAAGGTGGAGCCCTATTCCCACAACGTGGGCACCTGCTACCGCTGCCACAACGACGTGGAGCCCCTGATCTCCGCCCAGTGGTTCGTGAAGATGGAGCCTCTGGCCAAGGAGGCCATCCGGGTGGTGAAGGACGGCACCATCAAGTTCGTCCCCGAGCGCTTTACCAAGACCTATATCAACTGGATGGAGAACGTCCACGACTGGTGCATCTCCCGCCAGCTGTGGTGGGGCCACCAGATCCCCGCCTGGTACTGCGATGACTGCGGCCACATCAACGTGTCCCGCCAGGATCCCACCCGGTGCGAGAAGTGCGGATGCGAGCATTTGACCCGTGAAGAGGATGTCCTTGACACCTGGTTCAGCTCAGCGCTTTGGCCCTTCTCCACCATGGGCTGGCCCGACACGGAGGCTGCCGATCTGAAGTACTGGTATCCCACCTCCGTCATGGTCACCGGCTATGATATCATCTTCTTCTGGGTGGCCCGCATGATCTTCTCCGGTATGGAGCAGATGAAGAAGGAGCCCTTCCACACGGTGTTCATCCACGGCTTGGTTCGGGACGACAAGGGCCGCAAGATGTCCAAGTCCCTGGGCAACGGCATCGATCCCCTGGAAATGGCGGAGAAGTACGGCGCCGACGCCCTGCGCTTCAACCTGATCACCGGCAACAGCCCCGGCAACGACATGCGCTTTTACGTGGAGAAGTGTGAGGCCATGCGCAACTTTGCCAATAAGATCTGGAATGCCTCCCGCTTTGTGATGATGAATCTGACCATCGACAAGGTGGAACTGCCGGAGAAGCTGGAGCGGGAGGATAAGTGGGTCCTCAGCAAGCTGAACACGCTGATCCACGAGGTCACTGACAATATGGACGCCTTCGAGCTGGGCGTGGCCTCCGCCAAGATCTATGACTTCATCTGGGACACCTACTGCGACTGGTATATCGAGCTGACCAAGACCCGGTTGAACGGCGAGGACGCCGAGGCCCGCCTGGCCGCGGAGAACGTGCTGTGCTACGTGCTGCTGCGGATCCTGGAGCTGCTGCATCCCTTTATGCCGTTTATCACCGAGGAGATCTGGCAGGCGCTGCCCCATGAGGGCGACTTCCTGATCCGGGCCAAGTGGCCGGAATACAGCGATGCTTTGAGCTTCCCGGAGGACGAGACCGCCATGGAGGCGGTGAAAGACGCCATCTCCGCTGTCCGCGCCCGCCGCGCCGAGATGAACGTGCCGCCCAGCAAGAAGGCCAAGGTCATCATCGTCACCGCCCAGCCCCGGAACTACGAAGAGGGCCGCCATTTCATCACCCGTCTGGCCTATGCCAGCGAGGTGGAGGTACTTACCGCGGCACCTGCCGACCTGAGCGGCATGGTCACCGTGGTCACCCACGACGCCAACGTCTATATGCCCCTGAGCGAGCTGGTGGATCTGGAGAAGGAGCGCCAGCGCATCGAGAAGGAACTGGCCAAGGCGAGGGAGAATCTGGCTCGTATCGAGGGCAAGCTGCGCAACGAGGCCTTTGTCTCCAAGGCGCCGGAGGCCGTGGTCAACGCCGAGCGGGACAAGGCGGAGAAGGCCCGGGCTCTGATCGCCAAGCTGGAGGAGTCTGCCGCGGCGATGAAATACTGATTTCTCCGGCGGGGTGACGCATTTCGACCAAAAGTAAAAAACCTGTAAGGTATAATCACCGTAGATCTATGATCTACGGTGATTTTTTTTACAGAGGAGGAGAGCGGATGGAGATCGGCACGGTATGTCAGGAGCGGAAGCTGACGTTGTTGTTAAAGGGCGAATTGGACCATCATGGGGCGAAAGGCCTGATCAGCAGGGCGGAGCAGGAGATCGAGGCGGCCCTGCCTCTGAAGCTGGTATTGGATTTTGCAGGTGTCAGCTTTATGGATAGCTCCGGGATCGCAGTTGTGATTCGCTGCAGGCAGCGGATGCGTGAACTGGGCGGCAGCGTTGTCTTGAACCACGTTCCCCAGCAGCCCAGAAAGGTATTTGAGGCATCCGGGATCACCCGGCTGGTTGCCATGGAATAAAGGAGGAGTTACATATGAAACGCACGGAGAATTACGTGAAGATCGAGTTCCTCAGCCGCAGCAGCAACGAGGGATTTGCCCGTGTGGCTGCGGCGGGTTTTGCCGCTC
This sequence comes from uncultured Eubacteriales bacterium, assembly GCA_900317425.1. Classification (GTDB taxonomy): domain Bacteria; phylum Bacillota; class Clostridia; order Oscillospirales; family Oscillospiraceae; genus Vescimonas. The sequence goes on from ONGR01000002.1 coordinate 70,045, forward strand.
AGCTGGATCCCACGCTGGACGAGCTGGGGGATATCAAAACGGCTGTCAGTGAGGCGGTGACTAACGCTATTGTCCATGGCTATCCGGATGCACTGGGGAAAGTCATGCTGAAAATGCGTGTGACGGAGGGAAATACCCTGGAGCTGACCGTGCGGGATTGGGGCCGCGGGATTGAGAACATCGAACAGGCCCGCCAGCCCCTCTATACCACCGGCGGTGCCGAGCGCAGCGGTATGGGATTTACCATCATGGAGAGCTTCATGGATCGGTTGTCCGTAAAGTCCGCTCCGGGAAAGGGAACGACCGTTGTCATGCGCAAGAGGATCGCCACAAGGATCCCGGCTGTCCGATGAGCGAGATTTTTGCGCTGGTAGAACGGGCACAGGAAGGGGACGGCGAGGCATACCGGGAGATCCTGGAGGAGAACGAGGGGCTGATTTGGTCCGTTGTGCGCCGGTATCATGGATGCGGTGTGGAAATGGACGACCTGTATCAGCTTGGATGTATTGGATTTATCAAGGCTGTAAAGGGTTTTGACCTAACATATGGTACTCAGTTTTCCACCTATGCCGTTCCCAAGATCGCCGGGGAGATCCGCCGATACTTGCGGGACAACGGTGCGATCAAGGTAGGCCGCAGCATGCGGGAAAAAGGACAGGCTCTCTGGAGCATCCGGGAGAGACTGCGATGTAACCTGGGCCGGGAGGCCCGTTTGTCTGAATTGGCGGAGGCGTCGGGCATGACAGCGGAGGAGATCGCCAGCATCGAACTGGCGACGGCCCAGCCGGAGTCGCTGCAACAGGAGACGACGGAGGGCCTTACGCTGGAGTCAACCATAGGCACGGAGGGCCCGGAGGAGAATCTGGTGGAAAAAATCGCGCTCCGGGAGGCCGTAAACAGCCTGCCGGAGCGCGAAAAATGGACGGTATTGCTTCGTTTTTTTAAGGGACTGACTCAGACACAGACGGCCCGGATCATTGGCGTTTCTCAGGTGCAGGTATCCCGCCTGGAGCGGCGGAGTCTGGAAAAACTGCGGAAGATCCTGGAGGGATAGTGTTATTCCGCTGCGCCTCATAGTCCAGGGGGAGAAATTCCGTCATGGTACCGCGATAGCGTTTTGGCATAAACGTATTCTGGCACCGGGGATTGTAGCGTTCTTTGATGGCGATCGTTTCATAAAACCGCTTCCAGAGGGCGCGATAATGGACCTCCTCTTCGCCCGGAAGGGTCAGCTGCAGGTGATCCACCGCCAGGATCCGTGAACGCCCGTTGGCGTACAGGAGAAGATCACGGTGGGTGCGATCGTAGAGGAAGAAGGCCTCATTGGCATACCTGTTGCAGAAATGACTCCGCAGGAGCGGGAGGACCCGATTCTTCGGTTCGATCTCTGCGCCTAATACACCATGATAATCCGAAAAACGGATGAAGCCGCGGAGTTTTTCCACCTCGCCGTTCATATGGCGAATGGCCTTTGCCAGTGGATAGTAGGCGGGATCAGACTGATTCCTGAGAAACGCTCCCCCTTCAGCGTACAGTTTGCGCACAAAGTCGTAAAGGCGCATTTCTTTATCCTCCATGCAGGTGAGGAAGGCGCGGCGCAGCACGTTAGCCGCAGGGGAAGAACGAGTGACAAGGCTGCGGAAAACACGCCTGGCATGCTCGCGCTGCGTGATGACGCTGCGCACCGCATAGAGGGAAAAACATTCCTCATCGCCGCAAAAGGCGATGGGGAATTCTTTGTTGATATAGCTTTCATAGACGCAGCAGAGAAATCCGTCAAAGCTGCCGTCATACTGAAAGACTGCTTCGCTCCACGCCATAGGATCACCCCACGTTGTCAAAAAGTGAGAGCTGCTCCTGGGCGGGGGCGGGCAGTTCTCCGCGTTCAATGCTCTCCAGCTGGCCTGTCAGGGTGGCAGACGAGAATTTCAGGCCCGGCTGTCTCTTTCCACTGCAGGTAATGAAAAACTGTGCCCGCTTCAAAACCACGCCCATTTTCTTTAGGTCCTCATAGGTCAGATGGGCCATACGCCGCGCCGATACGATGCGGCGGGCGCTGATGGGACCGATCCCCGGCACCCGCAGCAGCATTTCGTAATCCGCCCCCATGATCTCCACCGGGAACTGCTCCAGATGCTGAATGGCCCAGTTGCATTTAGGATCGATGAGGGGGTTGAAATCCGGCTGTTCATCGCTGAGCAGTTCCTCTGCCCGGAATCCATAAAACCGCAGCAGCCAGTCGGCCTGATAGAGCCGGTGCTCCCGCAGCAGAGGCGGCTTGGTGTCCAGAGCGGGGAGGAGAGAGCTTTCCGCCACCGGGACGTAAGCGGAGTAAAACACCCGCTTGAGACGATAGCGCCGATAGAGGGACTGGGTCAGATAGAGGATGTGCTTATCGCTGTCAGCAGTGGCGCCTACGATCAACTGTGTGCTCTGTCCGGCCGGTGCAAAGGTGGGAGCGTGCTTGTACTTGACCAGCTCCGCTTTGCTCTGTACCACTTGATCCCGGATCTGCGTCATGGGCCGCAGGATGGCGCTCTTGTTCTTATCCGGCGCCAGCGCTTGCAGTCCCGCCTCGGAGGGCAGCTCAATGTTGACGCTGAGCCGATCCGCCAGCAGACCCAGCTGATAGACCAGCTCCGGCGAGGTGCCGGGAATAGCCTTGGCATGGATGTATCCATTGAAGGCGTAATCATGGCGCAGAATGCGCAGACTGCGGATCATCTGCTCCGTGGTATAGTCCGGATTGCGCAGCACGGCAGAGGAGAGAAAGAGGCCCTCAATGTAATTGCGCCGATAAAAACCGATGGTCAGATCCGCCAATTCCTTGGGCGTAAAAGCCGCACGGCGCGTTTCATTGGAGCGGCGGTTGACGCAGTATTTGCAATCGTATACGCAACTGTTGGTCATCAACACCTTCAAAAGGGTGATGCACCGTCCGTCGGCAGAAAAGCTGTGGCAGCAGCCGGCAATAGAAGAGGACGTGTTTCCGATCTTCCCGGGCTGGAAGCCCCGCCGGACACCGCTTGAGGTACAGGCGGCGTCATACTTGGCGGCATCTGCCAGGACGGTCAATTTATCCAGCAGATCCATGGCACGGCTTTAGATGGCGTGACGTCTGCGGGGACGGGGCTGGTCGATCCGGTCGATCAGATGCATCAAATTCACGGCAATGGAACCGGCACCCAGTACGACGATGATATATCCCAGAGTAGTCATTTCAGTTACCTCCTGTGAAACTTATGTTCTATTTGCATTGTAAATCGAACAAATGTTTTTGTCAAGAGAAAATCGAACAAAATTTCTATTTTGTTTTTGGCAACTGTTGACCCGGGGGAGAAACTGTATTAAAATAGGGGAAAACCATGAGACAGAGAGGGACCCTATGAACGAATTGGAGAGACGTTTTGTTGCGGCACGCCGCCGTGCCATTGCGACGGATTACCGCCATTTGAATGATATGCAGCTCCAGGGTGTGCTGACGACGGAGGGACCGCTGCTGCTGCTGGCCGGAGCCGGCAGCGGCAAGACCACGGTGCTGATCAACCGGGTAGCCAATCTGCTGCGCTATGGACGTGGCAGCGATACCGACGAGATCCCTCTGCCTGTTTCCGAGGACGAGGTGGAGTTTCTGGAGCAGTATGCCGCCGCCCCCACGCCGGAGCAGCGCCCTCTGGCTCAGTATCTGTGTGCTGTGGAGCCGGCAAGACCCTGGGAGGTACTGGCCATTACCTTCACCAACAAGGCCGCCAACGAGCTGAAGGAGCGTTTGGAGCAGATGCTGGGGGAGGAGGCCCGGGACGTGTGGGCCGCTACGTTCCACTCCGCCTGCGTGCGGATCCTGCGGCGTGATATCGATAAGCTGGGCTTTTCCCGCGACTTCACCATCTACGATACCGACGACAGCAAGCGGGTGATCAAGGATATTCTGAAGGAACTGAGTCTGGACGAGAAGACCTTTCCCGTCCGGGAGATCCTGTCGGTGATTTCCGCCGCCAAGGACGAGATGCAGACTCCGGCGATGTTTACGAAGAAATGGGAGAGCAACGGAGAATGGCGTAAAATCAGAATCGGTAAAGTATATGCACTTTACAACGAGAGACTGCGCAGCGCCAATGCTTTGGACTTCGACGACATCATCTTGCACACGGTCCGCCTGCTGCAGGCCGATGCTGCGACCCGGGAATACTACCAGCACAAGTTCCGCTACGTGCTCATTGACGAGTATCAGGACACCAACCATCTGCAATATCTGCTGGCGAGCCTGCTGGCCGGCGGACATCGCAACATCTGCGTGGTGGGCGACGACGACCAGAGCATTTATCGTTTTCGCGGCGCCAATATTGAGAACATTTTGAGCTTTGAGAAGGAATATCGCGGCGCCAGAACCATCCGCCTGGAACAGAACTACCGGTCCACCCAGAACATTCTGGATGCCGCCAATGCCGTGATCCGCCACAACGTGGGCCGCAAAGGCAAGACCCTGTGGACAGAGAATGGCAGAGGCGACAAGGTGACCATCAAGACCACATTCAACGAGAGCGACGAGGCCAATTTCGTGGTGGGACAGATCATGATGGCCTACAATCGCGGTGTGAACTGGCGGGAGAACGCCGTGCTTTATCGGATGAACGCCCAGTCCAACGCGTTGGAATACGCCTTCAAACGCAACGGCGTGCCCTACAAGGTGGTGGGCGGCATGAAGTTCTTTGATCGCGCCGAGGTCAAGGATATGCTGGCCTATCTGTGCGTGATCAACAATCCCACCGATGACCTGCGCCTGCGCCGCATCGTCAACGTGCCGTCCCGGAAGATCGGAAACGCCACCGTGGATAAGGCCCAACAGCTGGCGACCCAGTACGCGCTCCCGCTCTACGAGGTGTTTCGACATGCCTCCAACTACCCGGAATTGAAGAATTCTGCTGGAAAGCTTATGTCCTTTACAGACCTTGTGGAGGAACTGCAGAGCAGACTCCCGGACATGGGTCTGGTGGACTTCTACAGCTACGTCTGCGACAGAACGGGATACGTCCAGGCACTGATCGATAAAAACGACATGGAGAGCCAGGGACGGCTGGAAAACGTCCAGGAACTGGCCTCCAGCATTTTGAATTTTCTGGAAAGCGAGCCGGAGAATCCCACGCTGGCGGGTTTCCTGGATGAGATCGCTCTCTATACAGATCTGGATGACACCGACGACAGCGACAACACCGTTACCATGATGACCATGCACTCGGCCAAGGGATTGGAGTTTCCCTATGTCTACGTGGTGGGCATGGAGGACGGGCTTTTCCCGGGAAATCGCGCCATGGGCGACGATGAGGAAATGGAAGAGGAGCGGCGCCTTTGCTACGTGGCCATGACCCGCGCCAAGGAGAAGCTGACCATGACCAATGCCCGGCAGCGTATGCTCTTCGGCCGCACCACGCCGTGCACGCCGTCCCGGTTTTTGAACGAGGTTCCGGAGGAGAACATGGAGTGGTTCGGAAAGCCGGAGCCGCGGGTCGCGCAGCCAGACTGGAGCGACGGTTGGGACGACGGACCGGATTTTGGCGGCGGACGCTCTGCTTATCACGGCGGCTATTCCGGCGGATACGCAGCCGCTGCGCCGAAGAAGCCTGCGCTCAAGACCGGCGGGGCCGGTCGCGCTGCCGCCTCCGGCGGCCCCATGCTGCAGCTCCAGGAGGGCGACAGCGTGTCCCACAGCGCCTTCGGTACCGGCATGGTGCTGAGCATACGCCCCATGGGCGGCGACGCGCTGATCGAGGTGGCCTTCGATCAGGTGGGTACCAAGAAGCTGATGCTGAAGGCTGCCAGCCAGCATCTGAAGAAGCTGTAACGCAACGAAAAAGGAAGGGTAAAAGATTACCCTTCCTTTTTTGCGCCGACTATTGCAGTTCCAAGGCGTAAATGACGTATTTTTCATGATCCGCGTCTTTGACGTGGGCATCAAGGAGATGCTCCAGCAGATGGATGCTGGCGAAATTGTCTCTGTCCACGTCAAACAGGACCTCACGGATACCGATAGAGCGCAGGTGATCCAGCACGGCGCGGATACAAACCGTGGCGATACCTCTCCTGCGGTAGCGGGAGGAGATCCAGTAGTATAGGTAGATCGAGTGCCTGTCGGCATCGTGGTCATAGAGCCCGATGCGTCCGCAGGGAACGCCGTCCCAGAAAGGGACAATGGCATCGTCATAGGGGAGGACCCGCTCGGCCAGATATTGCAGCTCATTTTCCAGGGAATACTTCTCATCAAAGCCAAACCACCGGACCAGCTCTGAAATATCCTCCCGGAACAGGGGAAAGAGCAGGCGGGCACTCTCCTCTGTCATGGAAGAGAGGGTTATGTGATCGTCTACTTTACGGTACATTCGTTCATCTCACCACTTTCTCGACACATGTAAAAAACCCTGCTCGGGAGAGCAGGGTTTTTGCTTGTCCAAGTTTAGATCGCCCGGGTAACTTTACCGGAACGCAGACACCGGGTACAAACATACACATGGCGGGGCGTACCATTGATGATTGCCTTCACGCGCTTGACATTGGGCTTCCAAGGACGATTGGAACGTCTGTGAGAGTGGGAAACCTTGATGCCAAAGGTCACGCCCTTATCGCAGAACTCGCATTTTGCCATCCGTTGCACCTCCTTGCTCTGACTAAAGTATGCGTTTACTAACGCAAGCACAAGATATATTACCAGAAGAAAATTGAAATTGCAAGTACTATTTGAGAAAAAATCGAAAAAATCTGTAAATGCCGGAAAGTATTGCGAAACGAAGCGGCATACGATATAATAAATAGAATCAAAAAATAGAGACACAAGTTATTTATGGCGGCAGAGGTAATTGCGGCTGCCGGTTGATACGAAGGAGGCCCGTTATGGAAGAAAAGGTGAGAAGGACCCCTGCAAAACTCAGTGACCTGGTGGATGCATTCGGGCTGGAGATCCTGCTGAAGGGAACGGATTTCGACACCCGCAAGATCTCAATCCTGGACGTGAACCGCCCGGCACTGCAGCTGGTGGGTTTTTACGATTACTTTGAACCCCAGCGCCTGCAGATCCTGGGCCGGGCCGAGATGACGTATCTGGAGGCCATGACGGTGGAGAAGAGGCGGTCGATCTTCGAGGACTTTTTCCGCTGTGAGATCCCGGCTTTGATCGTGGCGCGCAACATGGAGGTGTTTCCCGAGCTGCTGGAGATCGCAGAGAAGCACGGCCGCACACTGCTGCGTACGCCGTGGTCCACGGTGGAGATCTCCAGCCGCATCATCGACTATTTGAACCGCGCTCTGGCGCCTCAGATCACTCGTCACGGCGTCCTCATGAACATCTATGGTCAGGGCGTACTGATCATCGGTGATTCCGGCATTGGCAAGAGCGAGACTGCCATCGAGCTGCTCAAGCGCGGCCACCGTCTGGTGGCGGACGACGCGGTGGAGATCCGCCGTGTTTCCACGTCCCTGGTGGGCGCGGCACCGGAGATCATTCGCCACTACATCGAGATCCGCGGCATCGGTCTCATCGACGTGCAGCAGCTGTTCGGTATGGGCGCGGTGCAGTTTGAGACGGAGTTGGATCTGGTCATCCAGCTGGAGCAGTGGGTGGAGGGAAAATTCTACTACCGTCTGGGCCTCGGCGAGGAAAAGTACACGATTCTGGACGTCTCGCTGCCGGTGGTAACGGTGCCTGTACGGCCCGGCCGAAACCTGGCCGGTATCGTGGAGATCGCCACCATGAAGAACCGTCAGATGAAATACGGCGACAACACTGCCCGGGACTTCATCGAGCGGTTTGACCGCCACGTGGATGAGATGAACAAGAAAAGCAAGGAGAATGCATGAAATATATCGGCATTGACATCGGCGGCACCAACTTAAAAGCGGGGCTGGTGGATGAGTCCGGCCTGATCCTGGCGACTCACCGGATGAAGGTGGCACAGATCGACGACCAGGATTCCCTTGCCTGGACGCTGGTGTCCTTGACCCAGGATCTCTGCCGGGCGGCCGATGTTCCGCTGGATCAGGTGGCTTCGGTGGGCGTGGGTGTGCCCGGTGCGGTGGAGATCTACTCCGGGTCTGTGCTGTATACCTGCAATCTGCCGCTGCGGAACGTACCGCTGCGCAAGCTGTTCCACCGCTACCTGACTTTGCCGCTGTACGTGGAGAACGACGCCAACTGTGCGGCTTTGGCGGAGTACTTCGTGGGCGCGGGACGCGGCAGCAAGCGTTTCGTCACCATCACGCTGGGCACCGGCATCGGTGGCGGCATTATCCACAACGGAAAGATCTTCCACGGCTCCAACGGAATGGCGGGTGAAGTGGGGCACATGAGCATCGTCTACCGTGGCGAGCCGTGCCCCTGCGGACGTCTTGGCTGCTGGGAGCGCTATGCCTCCGCCGCAGCGCTGAAGCGGCTGACGGCAGAGACCATTCGGGAGCATCCCGACAGTATATTGAGCCAGGTGGTGGCGGAGCATGGCGGGCACGTGTCCGGCCAATCCGCGTTTATCGCCCAGCGGCGGGGTGACCCGGTGGGGAAACAGGTGTGTGAGCAATACATAGATTATCTGGCCGCCGGCATCGTCAATCTGATCAACATTTTCCAACCGGATACGTTGGCTATCGGCGGCGGTGTCAGCAATGAGGATGAGAGATATCTGCTGTATCCCCTGCGCCGCCGGGTGGAGCAGGAGAGTCTGCCCTGCAACCGGGATAAGATGACGAAGATCGTCAGGGCGGAGCTGGGGACCCAGGCCGGCATAATCGGCGCGGCCTTTTTGGGAAAGAAAAAAGCGTAACAAGGAGGATCTTATGCTCTGGTACGAGAGATTTGATCAATCTATTTCAGATGAATTGCCGGATCTGAGTGTGGCGCGGGAGGAACCGCTGTCACGGCACAGCTCCTTCCGCATCGGCGGTCCGGCCCGGCGGATGGCGTTTCCCGCCTCTGCCGACCAGCTGACACACACGGTGGAACTGGGAGAGCGCTGCGGTACGAACCCGCTGATCCTGGGCAACGGCACCAACGTGCTGTTTCCCGACGAAGGCCTGGACCGCCTGGTGATCAACACCCGGGATCTGTGCAAGATGGAGCTGACAGGGGCGTGCGACCTGATGGCAGAGGCGGGATTGTCTCTGGCTCGCGTGGCGGTATTTGCCCAGCAAAACGGCCTGACGGGACTGGAGTTTGCCCACGGCATCCCCGGCAGCGTAGGCGGAGCGGTGTGCATGAACGCCGGCGCCTACGGCGGCGAGATGAAAGACGTGTTGGCGGGGGCCTCCGTGTTCTTCCCCGGTGAGGGCGTCCGCTATCTGCCGGTGGAGGAGCTGGATCTGGGCTACCGCCACAGCCTGCTGACCGACCGCCCCGACGCCGTGGTGATCGGTGCGATGTTCCGCCTGAAAAAGGGCGATCCAGTCGCCATCCGCGGCAGGATGGAGGAGCTGATGCAGAAAAGAAAAGCATCCCAGCCCCTGGAATACCCCAGTGCCGGAAGTACCTTCAAGCGCCCTGCCGGCTATTTTGCCGGCGCCCTGATCGAACAGGCCGGACTGAAGGGCCTGACGGTGGGCGGCGCGCAGGTTTCCACCAAGCACGCGGGCTTCGTCATCAACACCGGCGGCGCTACCTGCGCCGACGTGCTGGAGCTGATCCGACAGGTGCAGGAGCGGGTCATGGCCACCGCCGGCGTGGAGCTGGAGCCGGAGGTCAGGATCATTCGATAAGGAGGATTCCATGGAGATATTGATCATATCCGGTCTCAGCGGCAGCGGAAAGAGCCAGGCCGCCTCCTATCTGGAGGACATCGGCTACTATACGGTGGATAATCTGCCGGCTGAGATGATGGTGAAATTTGCCGAATTCTGCGTGGCGTCCGGCGGGCATTACGACCGGGTGGCCCTGGTATATGACGTGCGTGCCGGCGAGCCTTACACCGTGCTGGTGGAGGCGCTGGAGAAGATGAAATCCATGGGCGTGAATTGCCGGATGCTTTTCCTGGAGGCATCTACTCAGGCCATTGTCAACCGCTACAAACAGACCCGACGGCTCCACCCGCTGGCGGGAAGGGGCCAGAGCATCGAGCAATCCATTCAGGCCGAGCGGGAGATGATGCAGCCCATCCGGGATCATGCAGACTTTATTATTGACAGCACCTCTTTCCCCACCGCGAAGCTCCGCAGCGAGCTGCTGAATCTGTTCGGCAACCAGAGCGACCGCATGGGACTGAACGTCAACGTGCTGTCCTTTGGCTTCAAGCACGGGATCCCCATTGAGGCGGATCTGGTCTTTGACGTGCGCTTTATGCCGAATCCCTTTTACGTGGCGGAATTGAAGAACAAAACGGGATTGGACAAGGATGTGAGGGACTTTGTCTTTTCCTTCCAGCAGACCCACGACTTTATGGACCAGCTGGAGAAGATGCTGTCATTCCTTCTGCCGCTTTACGGGGAGGAGGGCAAGACGGTGCTGGTCATCGCCATCGGCTGCACCGGCGGACATCACCGCAGTGTCGCCGTGGCCCACGAGCTGTCGGAATACATCGCCAAGGCGGGCTATCAGGTGACGGAGAATCACCGGGATATTTCCCGCTGAGGTAAAACGATTATCCTGGGGGACGGGAAAGGATTATGGAAGGCAATTATTATCAGGTGCCGCCGGAACGGGGACCGCGTGTGGTCGCCATCGGAGGCGGCACGGGACTGTCCACGCTGCTGCGTGGCTTGAAGCTATATACGAAACACATTACCGCCATCGTCACCATGGCCGATGACGGCGGCGGCTCCGGCGTGCTGCGGCACGATCTGGGCATGCTGCCGCCGGGAGATATCCGCAACTGCCTGGAGGCGCTGGCCAACTGCGAGCCCATCATGTCCCAGCTGATGCACTATCGCTTTACCGACGGCACGCTGGCAGGTCAGAGCTTCGGCAACCTGTTTCTGGCGGCGCTGGACGGCATCATGCCCAGCTTTGACGCCGCCGTGGCCAGCCTCAGCACGGTGCTGGCCATTACCGGCCGCGTGCTGCCGGTGACCAACGAGAACGTGCAGCTGGAGGCTACCTTCGAGAACGGCGTGAAGGTGGTGGGGGAATCCCGCATCGGTGCCGCGAAAAAGAAACAGCAATGCCGTATTTCCCGGATCCGCCTGGTGCCGGAGCACCCCAAGGCGCTTCCGGCGGCATTGACGGCCATTTCCGAGGCCGATATGATCATTCTGGCGCCCGGCAGTCTCTATACCAGTATCATACCCAATCTGCTGGTGGACGGGATCGTGGACGCCATTGCCCGTTCCGGCGCGCTGAAGATCTACGTCTGCAACGTGATGACCCAGCCCGGCGAGACGGAGGGATATACGGTGTCGGATCATATCCGGGCGCTGTTCAAACACTCCCGGCCGGATCTGTTTCGGATCTGCCTGGTCAACTCCATGCCCATCCCGCCGTTGGTGGCCCAGAATTATGCCGATGAGGGCGCGGAGGTGATGCTCTGCGACCAGAGTGCCTGCGAGGCACTGGGAGTGGAGATCGTCAGCCGCCCGGTGTCCACGGTGGACAGCGGGCACGTCCGCCACAATCCCGGCCATCTGGCCCGGGAATTGATGAACCTGCACGCCAAGCGCAGTATCCGGGTGGTGGACCCCACCGCCCGCCACGGCACCACAAACCGCGTGGAGGATTGAGGAAAGGAAGGGGAAGGGATGCAGTCCTTTGCCTATAAAGTCAAATCTGAGCTGTGCCGGGCGCCGGTGCAGCGGCTCTGCTGCGCCCGGGCGGAGGCATACGGTGTGCTGTTGTTCTGCAACACCTTTACGCCCCGGGAGGTGCGGATCATCACGGAGAACCCCGAGTTTGCCGCCAGACTGCCACGGCTTTTTTCACGGGCCTTTTCCCTGAAGTTTGACCGCCTGCCCGAGGATGACGGATCCCACGGCAAGCTGGTCTTCCAGATCACCGACCGGGCCAAGCTGGAGCGCATCATCAGCCAGTTTGGATACGATGCCGGCCAGGCGCTGGCGCTGCACGTGAATTTCGGCATGCTGGAGGACGACTGCTGCCGCACGTCGTTTTTGCGCGGTGCCTTTCTCTCCGGCGGCAGTGTGACCGATCCGGAGAAACGCTATCACCTGGAACTGGCCACGTCCCATATCCAGGCCAGCCGGGAGGTATCGGCCCTTTTGACTGAGATGGGCTTTCTGCCCCGTACCGTGATGCGGGGCGGCAACAGCGTGATCTATTTTAAGCAGTCGGAGCACATTGAGGACATGCTGACCACCATCGGCGCTCCGGCAGCCGCCGTGGAGATCATGGCGGCCAAGGTGGACAAGATGATCCGTAACGGCGCAAACCGCGCCATGAACTGCGACATGGCCAACGTGAACAAGGCGCTGGAGGCCGCCCGGGAGCAGCAGGAGGCTATCGAGGGACTTCGCTCGGATGGCGGACTGGAACGCCTGCCGGACAAGCTGCGACAGACGGCAGAACTGCGGCTGCAGTACCCCGAGCTGTCACTGACCCAACTGGCGGAGCTGTGCGATCCGCCGGTAAGCAAGTCCTGCATCAACCACAGAATGCGTAAAATCATGGAGATTGCGAGGGAAAAACAATGACGAAAGAAGAACGCTGCCAGAAGGCGATCACCTATCGTGCCCAAGGGCTTAACTGTGCCCAATGCGTGCTGATCGCCTTTTCCGATAAGCTGGGAATGACTGATGAACAGTGCTGCGGCCTCTGCAGCGGCTTTGGCGGCGGCGTCCGCTATGGCGGCGTCTGCGGCTCCATCAGCGCGTGTACCATGGTGCTGGGCATGTGCTATCCCCACACTCTGGAAAACGGCGCCGAGGGGAAGGCGCGCTCCGCCAGTCTCACCAAGGAGTTCCAGCGCCGCTTTGCGGAGCGGTTTGCCTATCTGGACTGCCGGGACCTGATGCAGAACCCCAATCTCCACGGCACGGAGATGGTGGAAAAACTCGGCGTGACCACCCACTGCACGATTCTGATCGTTTCCGCTGTTGAGCTGCTTTGCGATATGCTGGAGGAACTGGAAAAGGAGTAAGCTATGGCCTTTGCGCATCTGCATGTGCATACGGAATACAGCCTGTTGGACGGCGCCTGCCGCATCCGGGATCTGCCAAAGCTGGTCAAGGAGCTGGGGCAGACGGCGGTGGCCATTACCGATCACGGCGCCATGTACGGCGTGATCGATTTTTATCGCGCCTGCAAGGCAGAGGGAATCCACCCGGTCATCGGCTGCGAGGTCTATGTGGCGCGCCGCACCCGGTTTGACAAGGTCCACGAGTTTGACAGTGAGTCCCGTCACCTGGTACTGCTGTGCCAGAATGAGACGGGCTACCGCAACCTGTCCTATATGGTCTCCCAGGCCTATGTGGAGGGCTTTTATATCAAGCCCCGCATCGATCTGGACCTGCTGCGAGAGCACAGCGAGGGCCTGATCGGCCTGTCGGCCTGCCTGGCCGGCGAGATCCCCCGGCGAATCGTGAACGGGGATTACGAAGGGGCCAAGGCCTACGCGCTGGAACTGCAGGAGATCCTGGGGGAGGGCAACTTCTATCTGGAGCTCCAGGACCACGGTATTGCCGATCAGACCACCGTCAACCGGGCTCTGCTGCGGATGCACAATGAGACCGGGATCCCGCTGGTCTGCACCAACGACGCCCACTATCTGCGCCGGGAGGACGCGGAGAGCCACGACGTGCTCCTCTGCATCCAGACCGGTAAAACGGTGGACGACGAGAACCGGATGCGTTATGAGCCCCGGAATTTCTACATCCGCTCCACAGAGGAGATGGAGGAACTGTTTGCCGGCTATCCCGACGCGGTGGAGAACACCCAGCGCATCGCGGACCGCTGCCAGGTGGAGTTCACATTCGGCAAATATCACCTGCCGGAATTCAAGCTGCCCCCGGGTTATGATTCACCCACCTATCTCCGTAAGCTATGCGACGAGGGATTTGCCGAGCGATACGGCGAGGCGAAGCCGGAATACCGTAAGCAACTGGCCTATGAATTGAATATGATCGAGAAAATGGGCTTTACCGACTATTTTCTCATCGTTTCGGATTTTGTCCGCTATGCCAGGAGCGTGGGGATCCCCGTGGGACCGGGCCGCGGCAGTGCCGCCGGCTCCATGGTGTCCTATTGCCTGCACATCACGGACATCGATCCCATGCAGTACAGCCTCTATTTTGAGCGGTTTTTGAACCCGGAGCGTGTGTCCATGCCCGATATCGACATGGACTTCGGCGATACCCGCCGGGGCGAGGTGGTGGAATATGTCCGCCGCAAGTACGGTGAGGACCACGTGGCCCAGATCGTCACCTTCGGCACCATGGCGGCTCGCGGCGCCATCCGCGATGTGGGAAGGGCGCTGAATATGACCTACGCCGAGGTGGACGTGGTGGCCAAGCTGGTGCCGGCCACGCTGCACATCACGCTGGACGATGCGCTGAAGCTCTCCAAACAGCTCAGTGATCTCTATGAGGGCGACGAGCGGATCCGTCGGCTCATCGACACGGCCAAGGCTCTGGAGGGTATGCCCCGCCACGCCTCCACCCACGCCGCCGGCGTGGTGATCACCAAACGGCCGGTGTATGAGTACGTGCCCCTGGCCCGAAACGACGACGCCATCGTCTGCCAGTACAACATGATCACGCTGGAGGAGCTGGGCCTTCTGAAGATGGACTTCCTGGGCCTGCGGAACCTGACGGTGCTGGACGACGCGGTGAAGATGGTGCAGAAGCAGCAGCCGGACTTCCGGCTGGATCAGATCCCCATGGACGACCCGGCGGTGTTCGAGATGCTGACGGCGGGGAAGACCTCCGGCGTGTTCCAGATGGAGTCTTCCGGCATGACCGGTGTGTGCCTGGGGCTGAAGCCGGAGAATATCGAGGATATCACGGCTATCATCGCTCTGTACCGCCCCGGCCCCATGGAGTCCATCCCCCGGTTCATCGCCTGCAAGCATGATCCCAAGCTGATCACCTACAAGCACCCCATGCTCAAGCCGATCCTGGACATCACCTACGGCTGCATCGTCTACCAGGAGCAGGTGATCCAGATCTTCCAGCAGCTGGCCGGGTATTCTCTGGGCCAGGCGGATATGGTGCGCCGGGCCATGAGCAAGAAGAAGGTCAAGGATATCGAGAAGGAGAGAGGCGCCTTTCTACACGGCGACCCGGAGCGCCACATAAAGGGCTGCGCCGCCAACGGCATCCCGGAGGACGTGGCCCAGTCCATCTACGACGAGATCTACGACTTTGCCAACTACGCCTTCAACAAGGCTCACGCCGTGTCCTACGCGGTGGTGGCCTATCAGACGGCCTGGTTCAAATGCCACCACGTCAAGGAGTATATGGCCGCCCTGCTCACCAGCGTGCTGGACAACTCCGACAAGGTGGCCGAATATATCGCCGAGTGCAGGGAGTGCAAGATCCCGCTGCTGCCGCCGGACGTGAACCGCTCCTATGACCGCTTTACGGTGGAGGAGGGTGGCATCCGCTTCGGGCTGGTCGCCATCAAGAACATTGGCCGTGGCTTCATCCGGACCATGGTACGGGAACGGGAGAACAGGGGCCTGTTCGCCTCCTTCCAGGACTTCTGCGAGCGGATGTTCGACTGCAACGACATGAACAAGCGAGCCGTGGAGAATCTCATCAAGGCCGGTTCCTTCGATTCCATGGGCTCCCGCCGCTCCCAACTGATTGCCATTTACGAGAAGGTGCTGGAAAGTATTGCCGACAGCCGCCGCCACAACGTGGAGGGCCAGCTGGACTTCTTCGGCATGGCGGCCTCTTCCGCCACCGGCAAACATACCCAGATCGACCTGCCGGATATCCCGGAATACAGCGCCACGGAGCGGATGTTCATGGAGAAGGAGACCACCGGCCTCTATCTCTCCGGCCATCCCATGGCGGATTATCGCCACATAGCGAAGCGTGCCGGCGCTGCATCCATCCATGACATTATGGAGGACTTTGCCCAGGAGGACGGGCCCCAGCGCTTTGCCGACGGGCAGAACGTGACGGTGGCAGGTATCGTTACCGCCAGCAAGACCCGCACCACCAAGAACAACAGCCTCATGGCCTACGTGACGGTGGAGGATGAACTCTCCTCCATCGAGCTGCTGTGCTTCAACCGGGTCATCGAGACCAACGGCAGCTATATGGCCGTCAATACCCCGGTGCTGGTGAAGGGCCGTCTGTCCGTCCGGGACGAGAAGCCGCCGCAGATCATGTGCGACAGCATTTTTCCCTTGAAGCAGCTGACCTCGCCGGGGGAGGATGCGGCCAAGCCGCCCGCCAAGGAGAAGGAGGCCACCATCTACCTCCGCGTCCCCAGCCTGGACAGCCGGGAATTCCGCCACATCAAGTTGGTCATGACCATGTTTGAAGGAGAGACCCCGGTGAAGATCCGGGTGGCCGATACCGGCAAGCTGCTGGGCGGCCAGTGCCTCAACCATCCGGCGCTGCTCCAGGAGTGCCGAGAATGGCTTGGCGTGGAGAACGTGGTGGTGAAGGAGAAGAAATAGCGAAAACAACATAAAAAAGCTGCATCAGCTTCAGAAACGAAAGAGAGATCCCCGGCAGAGATGCCGGGGATCTCTCTTTTCACACAATGGATGGCGTGGCATAAACTGGATTGAAAGAGCTCATCTTTCAGTACTTAAAACAGGAGGTAACACAATGCCTGAAAATGTGATGCCGGGCCCGGTCAGTGATCTGGAGAACATCCGGGAATCCGTCTGTATCCATACCCGAAAGATATTTGACAGCTGCCGTGACAAGGACTGCGTGGAGGACCTGCGGTTCTACCCCACGGTGGAGGCCAGAGACATCCTGAACACATCCCAGATGGTGAAGGGCGGCACGGCGGAACTGCTCTACGTCTATACCGACGTGGAGCCGGTGACTTTCAACCGCGGGTTTTACTCCATCGACATGCGGTTTTTCTACCGCGTGACGCTCCAGGTCTACACCGGCGCGCCGCGCTATACCGAGGCCGAAGGCCTGTGCGTGTTTGACAAGCGCTGCATTCTCTTCGGCAGCGAGGGCAACGCCAAGATCTTCAGCTCCGACACGGTGCTGGAGGAGCTGGATATCCCCGGTGCTATGCGCAGCAATCTGCCGGTGGCGGTGGTGGAGGCTGTGGATCCCATCGTGCTGGATACCCGCATCGCCGACCACAGCATCGGCACCGACGTGCCCTTGACGGAGATCCCCGCTTTCATCGCCCAGAGCTTCTCCGGCGAGCTGGTCTTCGACAATACCGATGACCGCCGCTACTACGTGACTCTGGGACAGTTCTCTCTGGTGCGCCTGGAGCGGGATACGCAGCTGCTGATTCCCGTCTACGACTACTGCATCCCCCAGACGGATTGTCCCAGCAACGATCAGGAGGATCCCTGCGGCCTGTTCCGCAGCGTGGCGTTCCCGGTCAGCGAGTTCTTCCCGCCCAACACGGTGGAGACGCCCACCGACTATACCAGCGCCCGCAACTACTGCGCCTGCCACGGTTAAGAAAAAGCGCCCCCGAAGATTCGGGGGCGCTTTGCTTATACCATATCAGCAATGTCACGGATGAGTCGTTCAGACTTTTCCCAACCCAGGCAGGGATCGGTGATGGATTTGCCGTAACAGCCGCCGCCCACAGGCTGGGCCCCGTCCTCCAGATAGCTCTCGATCATCAGGCCCTTGACGAGCCGTTGGATATCTCCGCTGCAGCGGCGGTTGGACATGACCTCCTTGGCAATGCGGACCTGCTCCAGATGGTTTTTGCCGGAGTTTGCGTGGTTGGTATCCACGATCACCGCCGGATTCTGCAGCATACGGGCTTCATACGCCTCGCTGAGTCGCAGCAGGTCCTCATAGTGGTAGTTGGGATAGCTTTGACCGTAGCGGTCCACGTAGCCCCGCAAAATGGCGTGGGCGTAGGGATTTCCGTGGGAATGGGCCTGCCAGCCCCGGTAGATGAAGGTGTGTTCATGCTGGGCTGCCGCAATGGCGTTGAGCATGACCTCCGGATTGCCGCCGGTGGGATTCTTCATGCCCACCGGAATATCCAGCCCGCTGGCGGTGAGCCGGTGCTGCTGATCCTCCACAGACCGGGCCCCCACAGCTACGTAGGCCAGCAGATCGTCCAGATACTTCAGGTTCTCCGGATAAAGCATCTCGTCGGCGCAGGAGAAGCCTGTCTCCGCCAGAGCCCGCATATGGAACTCCCGTGTATAGACGATGCCGTTGAACAGATCCGGCTTTTCCACCGGGTCCGGCTGGTGGAGCAGGCCCATATATCCGTCGCCGGTGGTGCGGGGCTTGTTGGTGTAGAGTCGGGGAATGATGAATACTTTTTCCTGCACCTGCTCCTGCACTCTGCGGAGCTTGTGGAGGTATTCCATCACGCTGTCCTCATTGTCCGCCGAGCACGGGCCGATGATCAGCAGCAGCTTATCCGACCGGCCGGTGATGACGTCCCGGATCTCCTTTGCCCTCTGGCCCACGATCTGCGCCAGCGCAGGAGAGAGGGGATACATGGCTTTTGCCTCCATGGGAATGGTCAGCTTCCTGTCAAAATCCATATTCATCATGATACTGTCACCTCGATTCCCAGTTTTTGCAATCGCGTATAATAATCCGGCAGACTCTTCTCAACGGCCTCTGCGCCATCGATCACGCCGCCTGTTCTCGTCGCCAGCACAGCCAGCGCCATGGCAATGCGATGGTCGTCATGGCTCCACAGGGGCTCCGCAGGAGGTCGGAGGGCGGCGGGGTGGATGGTCATTTTGTTCTCGCTGATCTCAGACATGACGCCGAATTTGGCCAGTTCCTCCGCCATGGCGGCGCAGCGGTCACTTTCCTTCATTCGCAGGCGGCGGATTCCGGTAAACACGGCGCCGTGCAGCGCCCCGGCCAGTGCCATGCACATCGGCCCCAGATCGGGACAAGAGGACAAATCAATGGAAGGAGCTCCTTTCTGCAAGGCTGCAAAAAACTCCTGGCATACCTTGTCCCCCTGCAAACTGTCCGGCAGCAGACCGGAGACGGAGACGTGATCGCCCAGTACATTCAGTGCCAGGAAAAAGGCTGCGTTGGACCAGTCGCCTTCGATCATGATCTCTTGCGGTATATAGTGCTGTCCACCTGGAACGTGGATGGAATTGCCGGAAAAAACAGCGTCCACGCCGAAAGAAGACAGCATGGCGAGCGTCATTTCGATATACGGACGGCTCTCCACGGGAGGAGTGATCTCAATGGTACTGCTGCCCGGAAGCAGAGGAAGAGCGAAGAGCAGTCCGCTGACAAACTGGCTGCTGACGTCGCCGGGGATCTCAAATCGTCCCGGCACCAGAGGGCCGCGAATATCGAGCTGCCTGGGCCGGAGGTGGAAGGGCAAACCCTGGAGTGCGCAGATATCTCGATAGACAGAGAGCGGCCGTTCCATCAGCCTGACAACGCCTGTAAAGCGTATAGACTTGTCGGATAAAAGAGCCACGGGAACAAGAAAACGCAGCGTACTGCCGCTGGCGCGGCAGGAGAGAGCGGCGCCGTCCGGAATTGTTTTCGGGTCAAGCCCGGTGACCTCTGCTATGCCGTTCCGGCAGTCAATACCGGCTCCGAGAGCGCGAAGGCAATCCATGGTGGCCAGCAGGTCCTGAGAGGGAGCCACGCTGCGCACCGTGCTGACACCGCCGGAAAGAGCGGCGCAGATCAGCGCTCTGTGGGCGTAACTCTTCGACGGGGGAGCGGTCATTGTGCCGCACGCGGCGGAGGGGGAAACTGTCACTTGCATACGGACTTGGCCTCCACAAGATAATCCATGGCTTCCAGATACCCGTCGATCCCGTGACCGATAATGGCCTTGCAGCAGGCGGTACGGACGTAACTGACCTGCCGGAAGGGTTCCCGACTCGACAGATCGGACAGGTGCACCTCTACCGTGGGGATCCCCACGGCCTTCACCGCGTCCAGAATGGCGATGCTGGTGTGGGTATAGGCGGCGGGGTTGAGCACGATGCCGTCTGCCACACCGTAGGCGGCCTGGATCTTGTCCACCAGATCACCCTCGTGGTTGGACTGAAAGATCTCCACGTCGATACCCCGTCTGGCTGCGTATGCCGTCACAAGGCGGCACAGATCATCGTAGGTCTGTGTTCCGTAGACTTCCGGTTCCCGGATGCCAAGCATGTTGATATTGGGACCGTTGATCACAAGTAGTTTCATGGCGTCACTCCTCGCAGAAGGCTTTTACCGTGGCTGCGGCGGTATCATCGATATCGCCGGTTACCGGGACGGTAACGTCCGTTACCGTCTGATAGACTTTGTGTCTGGCTTTGTAGAGCCACTCTATTTTTTTCATCGAATCAGCCAGCGGACGGTCAGCTGTTGGGACAAGATCACAAAGCGGGCGATCCAGGAAGATCAGTCTGCCGTTCATCCGCAGGTTTTCCACGTTTTCGACGTGCAGGACACAGCCGCCGCCGGTGGCGATCACAAGACCGTTTTGCGACGCGACCTCCCGCACAACATCGCCCTCGATCCGGCGAAATACCGCCTCGCCGTCCTGGGAGAAGATAGCGGGAATTGGTTTTCCGGCCCGAGCCGTGATGACTTCATCCAGATCCACAAGAGGGCGACTCAGCAGCTCGGCGGCTTTCCGGCCAGCGGAGGTCTTTCCGCTGCCTGGCATGCCGATCAGAACAAGATTCCGTTTCTGACGGAGCAGCTGACCGTAGATCCTCTCAGCGGCATCCGGTTCACAAGGCGCGCCGGTGAAGAGCTCTGCCGCCGCCACAGCCTGGGATACGAGCATATAGAGCCCGCCGGCTGCGGGGATCCCCAGTTCACGGGCTTTCAGGACCAGACGGGAGGAGAGGGGGTTAAAAACGGCGTCCACCACGCCGGATAGATGCTCAAAGCGGGACGGATCGATGGGACACTCCCCGGTGCTGGGATACATGCCGCAGGGTGTGGTATTGATCAACACATCCGCGTCCGTGTGGAATGTGATCGCTTCATCGTAGGTGATGACACCGTCCGTTTTCCGGCGGCTGACCCGCAGGATCTCGGCCGCACCGAGGTTCCGGGCAACGGCCGAGGCTGTTTGGCTGGTGCCGCCGGTGCCCAGGATCAGCACCTTCCTGCCGGATAGATCCAGGCGCATCCGGCGGATCAGCGCCTGCATGCCGCCGAAATCGGTGTTATAACCCCAGAGAAAACCGTTTCGGTTGACCACGGTATTCACCGCGCCGATCCCGGCCGCCGCGTCGCTGATACGGTCGAGACAGGGGATCACCGCCTGCTTATAGGGTATGGTCACGTTGATTCCCCGAAAGTTCCTGGCCCTCATGAAGGCATCCAACCCGTTTTTCGGCACCTCACGGAGCTCGTACTCATACCGGCCGATCAGACGGTGTATTTCCGGGGAAAAGCTGTGACCCAGGTGCTCGCCGATGCAGCCGTAGTTCATCGTCTGCCACCTCTCAGATAATCGGTGCCGTACCGTCCCGTCAGCAAATCGCACAGCACCAGTGCTGTCACGCTGTCCACCACCACACGGGCGCGATGGATGATGGCGGGATCATGCCGCCCGCTGATTTGCAGGGTGGTGGTCTCCATGGCGGAAAAACTCAACGTCTGCTGCGGCTTACGGATGGAAGGTGTAGGCTTCACCATGCAGCGGAACAGAACGGGCATTCCGTTGCTGATACCGCCGTTGACGCCGCCGTTGTGATTGGTCTTCGTGATAATATGGCCGTCTTCTGCCGCAAAACAGTCGTTGAAGCGGCTGCCGCATTCGTCTGCCATGTCGAACCCGGCGCCGAACTGCACACCCTTGACAGCCGGAATACTGAACAGGGCGTGGGACAGAAGTCCCTCCACCGTGTCAAACCACGGCTCGCCCACACCGACAGGAAGGCCGGCAACAGCGGTCTCCAGTACGCCGCCCACGCTGTCACCCTCAGCGGCGACCTGCTCGATCCTGTGGCGCATGGAGTCAGCTGCCGTGCCATCCAGCACGGCAAATTGTGCCGCGTTCAGCCGCGGGATATCCACGTCCAGATCGTCAAAAGCACGGTCTGACACGCCGCCGCAGCGGAGGATATGAGTGCCGATCATAATTCCTTTGGCTCGCAGGGCGGAAATGGCGATGGCGCCGGCGGCGACGATGGGGGCGGTCAGACGGCCGCTGAAATGACCGCCGCCCCGGTAATCCTGAAAACCGTGATACTTGCATTCAGCCACATAATCCGCATGGCCGGGCCGCGGCGTGTGCCGTATCGTTTCATAGTCACGACTGTCAGCATCCTCGTTGGGGATGGTGATGCAGAGGGGGGTGCCGGTGGTGTAGCCGTTGTATACGCCGCTGACGATAGAAAAGTGATCCGACTCCCGGCGCTGGGTACCGATCCGGCCGAACGGACGGCGCAGCTCAAGCTGAGCGGCGATAAAGTCCTCGTCTACCCGGATGCCGGGCGCCAGTCCATCCAGCACGGCGCCGATCAAACGGCCGTGGCTCTCGCCGAACAGCGTCAGAGTGAGATTTTGTCCAAAGCTGTTTTTCAACCCTCGTCCGCTCCTTTCTCAATGAGATGGAGTCTCTCCATCAATTCCTCCGGCTTGGCCCGGCGCATGGTAAACCGTCCGATCTCCGTCACCTCTGTGACGGTGATGCGGCCTGCGTCACTCTTTTTATCGTGGCACAGCGCGTGGCGGATACGTGCTCGATCCAGCTCACAGGAGGTGGGGAGATCCAGCCGCTTCAGCAGCGATACCAGACGGGTAGCCGCATCGGGCCTGCACATGGGGATCATGCCCAGTGCCACGCACTCGCCGTGCAGCAGCTCCGGACGTGTGGCCTCGATGGCGTGGCCGATGGTATGGCCGAAGTTCAACACACGCCGCAGGCCGTTTTCCTTCTCGTCAGCGGCAACAATTTGCGCCTTGATGGCCAATGCGCGCTCGATGACGGGGCTGAGATCCATGATAGGGTCCGTGCATTCCAGCATGGTAAAGAGATCCCGGTCACAGGTCATGGCCATTTTGACCACCTCTGCCAGGCCGGCCGAAAGCTGCCGTCGGGGAAGAGTAGCCAAAACGTCCGGGTCGATCAGTACCCTTCTGGGCCGGGAGAACGTACCTATGGGGTTTTTCACGCCGTCAAAATTGATGGCTGTCTTGCCGCCGACGGAGGAATCTACCTGGGCCAGCAGGGTGGTGGGGACATTGTAAAAATCGATGCCCCGCATATAGATGGAGGCGGCAAACCCGGCCAGATCACCCGCCATGCCGCCGCCCACAGCCACCACGCAATCGTGCCTCGTGAGGCCGAAGTCCAGCATCTTTTTCAATAGTTGCTCCAGGGCGGCGAATGATTTGCTGCCCTCGCCACGGGGCACGGTAAAAACGGATGCATTGCCGCACTGTCCGGCAAGGGTATCGGCGTAACGGACCGGCACGCCGTCGTCTGTGACGATCAGAACGTTCCGCTGCAGGTCAAGATACTCTGCTGCTCGGGTCAGGCTGCCGCGCTCCAGAATCACGTCGCAGCCGGGCACGGAGCAGGCGCCTGTCTCCTCATCTGACAATGAGGCCTGGTATTTCTTGGATATATCCATCAGCCCCTGCTGGAAGGCGGTGTAGTAGGGGAGAAGCGCTGCGTCGGAGAGATTGACCGCGTTACGGGATATCACGTCCGATTCCCGGCCTCTGTCGAGTATGGGGAGACCGTTCTCGCGTTTAAAAGTCCCGATACGACGGGCGAGTTCCATGCGCCTTTCAAACAGCTCCGCCATGTCCCGGTCAATGCAATTGATGTCTGCGCGCAGCTGATCCAGCTTGTCCATTGTGATCCCTCCCTGGAATGGTGTTGAAAAGGAAAAGCGGTTCCGTATGAAACAGAACCGCTTTCAAACCGAACGGAAAGGTTATCTTTTCGCGGCAATGAGCAACGAAGCCTTATTCGTAGGACAGGCCTGCATCGTGGGCGATGACGCACACGTAGGTGTGGCCCACCTGCAGATCCAGAGGCGTGCCGTCGGCATGGTAGTAGACAAAGGGATCATACATGGAATCCTTCTCCCAGGTGATCTCCTCGCACTTGCCTCCGCAGAAGTACATACCGCTGTCGCTGCCCTGCAGATCGATGACCATGTGGCCGGAGCTGTCGCCGCTGTTATAGACGGTGGTGCGCAGGACCAACAGGTTGGTCACACCGACCTGCTCGTTGGTGTTGCCGTCGATATAGGGGGAGCCATACTCATTGATCATGTAGAGCCCCGTGTCGGCGTTATAGTCAAATTCACCGGTCTTGTAGTTGGAGAAGCGCACGTACACGTGCTCGGCGGTCTCACCGTTTTTCGGCGTGCCGTCCTCCACGTACTGAATGGGGTAGGAATAGTCGTCGTAATGATCCCGGCGGAAGTTCCGGGCATCCAGGAAATTGGCGATGGACTCGCCGGAGGTCATCAGCGTGTGCTCCCAGGCACGGGTCTCGTACCGGCCATAGTCGCGCCAGTAGACGTCATAGTTCTCGTCAATATGGTCCATGCCCAGGTTATACATCATGTTGTCGGCTTCCGTACTGCCGCCGCAGTGGAAGTAGATGGCGTCCATGCCGAGGACGGTCTCCACGAAGCAGGCGCGGGCACTGCGGATCGAGCCGATGACACCCACCTTAGAGGGATCGAAGAAGAAGCCCACCATACGGGTGATGCCGCCTTCCACGTTATACTCAAAGATCATGTCCGCCTGGGACACACCGTGTTGGGGCATGGCGTCATAGTGGTTGTTCAGCATGACCGCCACCGGACGCCGGTTGACAAGGGAAGGATCGTCTATCTGCTCGCCGGTAAGGGGATTGATGTAGACGGGAGCAGCCTCGTAGCTGTTGTTGAATGTGATATCGTCAGGATAGCTGACAACGGCGCTGAGTACGTTGTCGTTTTCATCGTATGTCACGGTGACGGTGACGGCGATAGTCTTATCGTCGTAGGTAACGTCTTCCAGGGTGCCCTTCACCTCGGTGACAGTATAGTCATAGGTGCCGGCCTCGGTATAGGTGAGGGAGTCGAAGCTGACCTTGCCTGCTGCGTCATTGGCAGCGGTGCTCACCAGCTTCCCATTGGAGTCCTTCAGTTCAAAGCTGAACTCCCCGGCATTCAGGTCACGTCCGGCGAGGGCCTCGTTCACACTGATGACGGCCTTGACCGGTTCCGGTTCCGGTTTCTTCCCGCCGCAGGCCGCGAAGGTCAGCAGCAGCATAAAGGCCATCAGTCCACATACGAATCTTTTCCACATAGTGCAATCCTCCCGCAGAAAAATGTCCTCTTTATGATGGTAATATCATACCATATGAAAGCGATAATTGCAATTCCATGTATGAGAAAATTTGCCGTCCCCCTGTACAAAACGGAAAAATTTCGTATAATATAGGAGTAGATCCAAGATGGAGGTGTA
Source organism: uncultured Eubacteriales bacterium (assembly GCA_900317425.1). Classification (GTDB taxonomy): domain Bacteria; phylum Bacillota; class Clostridia; order Oscillospirales; family Oscillospiraceae; genus Vescimonas. Next base: position 95,515 of record ONGR01000002.1, read on the forward strand.
AAAAATGGGCGTCGGTTTTATCCGGGACAAGCTGGAGATCAAGTTTTTGATTTTGTATATTGCCGCGCGTGTGATTGAGCCGCTTCCCATGGAGGGAATGCAGGAACTGACGATGTGCGACGACGGCATCGACTATTTTGACTTTTCCGAGTGCCTCAACGATCTGGTGCGTACCGAGCATCTCCGGCTGACGGAGCAGCAGACTTACTGTATCACGCCCAAGGGAATCAAAAACAGCGAGATCTGCGAGTCCAGCCTTCCGTATTCCATCCGCGTGCGTACCGATAAGAACGTAGCGGCCTATAACCAGAAGCTGCTGCGCCGGTCCCAGGTACGCAGTCGCGTGGAGCCCCGGGAAAACGGGACCTATACAGTGGAACTTTCACTGAGCGACGATATGTCCAGCGTGATGCGCCTGCAGCTTTTGGTGGCGACGCAGGAGATGGCCCAGGACTTGGCTGACCGGTTCCAGAAGAATCCCGAGGAGGTCTACTCCAGGCTTCTCACCGCACTTTATCAATCTCAGGACAAGTAAACACAATATCTGACAAGTAAAATCCCTGTACAGCGTGTACAGGGATTTTTTTGTTTGCGGTCATACCGAAGGACAACCTGTCATAGAGTAGAGCATCATACGGGAAGGATGTGGAGGACTTGGAAAAGACCGATGAGCTCAACCGATTTGCCCAGGCGGTCCGTCTGCTGCCGCTGCGGTGGCAGCGCGGAGCGGAACAGCTGACCGACGGAGAAAAAATGCAGGCGGAGGAGTTTCGTCTGCGGGCCGGTCAGCCGGTGACGGTGCTGCTGCCGGAGGGGGAGGCGCACCTGCCCAGCGGCCGGGAAACGTGCGTCACGAACGGGGATCTGGAGCAGATGTGTGACAAGATCACCGGCTATTCCCGCTACGCCGTCACGGAGACTCTGCGGCAGGGTTATCTGACGGCCGAGGGAGGGTTTCGGATCGGAGTATGCGGGACGGCGGTGATGGACGAGGGCGTCAACACCAACCTGCGCAGCATCTCCTCCATGACCATCCGCCTGAGCCGCCAGCGCAAAGGGGTTGCAGAGGATATCCTGCCTCAGCTATTCTCTGACGGCCGCCTGGAAAACACGCTGATCCTGTCGCCGCCCGGTCTGGGAAAGACGACAGTTCTACGGGACCTGATCCGTCTGTTCTCCGACGGAACGAAGGAGAATTCTCCCATGCGCGTGGCTGTGGTGGACGAGCGCGGAGAGATCGCCGTTATGCAGAAAGGAGTACCGCAGATGGACGTGGGACGCCATACCGACGTTCTGGACGGATGTCCCAAGGCCATCGCCATTCCCATGCTGCTGCGCGCCTGCAACCCGCAGCTGATCGCCGTGGACGAGATCACAGCCCCGGAAGACCTGGCCGCCATGGTCTCCGCCGCCAACTGCGGCGTGGGACTGCTGGCCACCATACACGCTTCGGAGCAGGACGATCTGCAATCAAAGCCGCTGTTCCGGCAGCTTTTGGAACTGCAGATCTTCCGAAAAACCGTCACTATCCGCTCACGGGACGGCGTGCGGAGCTATCAGGCGGAGTCCCTGTGAAGCTCGCAGGGACAGCTCTGATCCTGCTGGGCAGCCTGGGGGGCTTTCTCGGGTACTCCATAGCGCAGCGACAGGAATTGAATCTGCTGCGGGATATCATCGCGGCGTTGGGGACGTTGGAGAGCAGCATCCGCTGGAAGAAGCTGCCGCTTCCGGATGGGATCAGAGAGCTGGCGGCCCGGCAAATCAGCGGGAAATATTTTGCTGAAATAGATCATTTAGTGACAGGAGGAAGCACTTTACAGAAAGCTTGGAACAAAGTGTTCCGGGAGATCGATCCGGAATCGGCAGATATCCTTTGCCGCATGGAATGGCAGGGGGATACGGAACAGATCGAAGGCTGCCTGCGCCACTGCGCCGAGCAGCTGAAAGCGCGGCAGACGGAGCGGCAGAGTTCGCTGCACCAGCGAGAAAGGCTCTGTGGGGCGGCAACCTTGTCGGCGGCGGGAATACTGATCATTTTACTGATGTAACGGAAAGGGTCACAGGATGGACGTAGATCTGATATTTAAAATCGCCGCTGTGGGAATCCTTGTGGCGGTGCTTAACCAGCTGCTGGTCCGCAGCGGACGGGAGGAGCAGGCTATGATGACGACGCTGGCGGGCCTCGTGGTGGTGATGATGATCCTGCTGCAGAAGATCAGCGAGCTTTTTCATCTGGTCAAGACGCTGTTCGGACTGTAGCGATGGAGGTCTTTCTTCGTGTAGCGGCGGTCTGCGTGGTGGGGGCGGTCCTGGCTGTTTTTCTGAAAAATGACAGTCCGGAATTGGGGCTTCTGCTGGCACTGGCCGTCTGCGCCGTGGTGATGATCGCCATGACCGGACCCATCAAGGACATACTGGATATGCTCCGCCAGATGATGGCCTGGAGCGGAATCGGCGCGGAGGTATTTGAACCGCTGGTGAAGATCGTGGGCATTGCACTGATCTGCCGCATCGGAACAGAGCTCTGCCGGGATGCGGGGCAGGGCGCCATGGCCTCTCTGGTGGAGATGGGCGGTGCTTTTGGTGCCATCCTGATGGCCGTTCCCCTGTTCCGGGCCGTCTGGGAAATCTTACAATCGATGCTATGAGAATACGGTATGCAATCATATTCTGCGTTCTGCTGTTTTTGTCGGTGGAGACGGCCCACGCACAGATGATCCCGGGGGATCTGACGGACGCCCTTTCGCCGGAGGCGGAGCAGATCCTGGACAGCCTCGGCGACGGGAGTTACGACCACAATACGCTGATGCGGGGACTGGGCCGTATCGGAGAGGCGGTGTGCCAGGGGGCTTTATCGCTCTTCCGGAGCAACGTCAACGGCGCGGTCCTACTGCTGGGCGTGGTGCTGCTTTGCAGCGTGATCGACGATATGCACCGTGCGGCGGACAGCGGTACCGAAAACTACGTCCCTCTGGCCGGCGCATTGGTGATCACCTTGATCGCCGCGGGCAGCCTTCGCTCCCTTATGGGTGTGGGTATGGAGACCATGGAGCAGCTGGACGTCTTTGCCAAGTCCCTGCTGCCGACCCTGGCAGCCGCGGTGGCCGCCGGGGGAGGAGTCGTATCCGCCAGCGTGCGGCAGATCCTCACCGTCATGTTTACCAATCTTCTGATCTCTGTGATCCGGCATCTTTTGCTGCCGATGGTCTATTGCTATGTGGCTGTGGCCGTGGCCAACGCGGTGCTGCCGGACCACGCCCTCAAGCGGCTGCAAAGCGGCATCGGAAAGGTGGTCACAGGGGCACTGACTGGCCTTTTGGTGGTGTTTACCGCGTTTTTGACCCTGTCCGGGGCTGCGGGGACCGCCGCAGACGCCGCCGCTCTGCGGCTGACAAAGTCTGCCATTTCCGCCGCCGTGCCCGTGGTGGGGAGCATTATCGCCGACGCCACCGACAGCGTCCTGGCCAGCGCCGGTATTTTGAAAAGTGCCATCGGGGTGTTTGGCATGCTGGGCGTGCTGGCCATCTGCCTGACGCCGTTTCTGCATCTGGCAGTGCAGTACCTGCTCTATAAGCTGACGGCCTTTCTGGCGTCCACGGTGGGGTCTGAGTCGCTGGTGGAGCTGATCGATTCCCTGGGCTCCGCCTTTGGGCTGCTGCTGGGCATGACCGGGACCTGTGCATTGCTGCTGCTGATCTCGGTGGCGTCCTCCGTTTCTGTGGTGGTGACGTGATGGAATTCTTTAGACAATGGCTGGTAGGGATCATCGGTGCGGCGCTGATTCTGACGGTTTTCTACGCGATCATACCGGAGGGAAAGCTGCGCTCCATCGGAAAACTGGCGGGAAGTCTGATCCTGCTATTGGTACTGCTGCGTCCGCTGGTGCAATGGAGACCCGCATGGGATTTTTCCTACGAGGCCTATGCCGGACAGATCCAGAGGCAGATCAGTGAGCTGCAGGAGGAGAATGAGAAAAAAATGGAATCCATCATAGCAGATCAGGTCGCCGCATATATTTCGGACAAAGGGGCGCAGTTGGGCGTCCACTGCTGCCCTGCGGTGTCAACAAAGCTCCGGGATGGGATCCCGTATCCGGACACGGTCACAATGGACGTCCCCTTTCAGCAGGAGCTGGCGGACTATATCAGCCGTGAGCTGGGGATCCCCGTGGAGCGTCAGGTTTGGCAGGAGAGGTAGGTCATGCGGATCGTTGCATTTACAGAACTGTGGAAAAAGTATAAATTCGCCGGATTGATCGTACTGATCGGGGTGCTGCTGATGCTGCTGCCGTCGGGGAAAAAGACGACCGTCCAGCAGCAGTCCGCCGTCAGGGAGAGTGAGGAGGAGTTTTCTCTCTCCCGGACGGAGGAGAAGATGGAATCCATCCTCAGCCAGATCGAGGGTGTGGGCAAGCTGCGGATCATGCTGACGCTGTCCCGCGGACCACAGCTGCAGCTGGCCGAGGATACGGACCGGAGTCTCGGCAGCGGCATGACCGGCGACAGCCGCAGCCGGCAGGAGACCGTGACGCTGAACCGCGGCAGCGGGTACCAGGAGGTGGTCGTCACCAACCAGGTCTATCCCGTCTACCAGGGTGCGGTGGTGGTATGCCAGGGTGCGGAGAACAGCGCCGTGCGTCTTGCTGTCACCGAGGCGGTGTCCGCGCTGACAGGCTTGAGCTCGGACAGAATATCAATCGTCAAATGGAAAGAATCATAGGAGGGAAGCAACATGAAAAAAATCTGGAAAAAACGGGCCGTGATCGCCAGCGTCGTGCTGTTGGTGGCCGCCGCGGTGTATCTGAACTGGCGCTACACCGACCAGGTGGCTGACAGCTCCAAGGTGCTGGGGGAGTCCACCCTGGTCAGCAGCGAGACAAAGGTGGATCAGACCAATCAGAATCAGCAGAACGATCAGGACAGTGCCGTGGTGGAGGAGACCGTCGCAGATGAAAGCAACTACTTTGCTACAGCACGATTGAGCCGCAAGCAGGCCCGTGACAGCGCCATCGGCATGCTGCAGGAGGCGGAGGTGGATGAAAACGCCGACGAGCAGACCCTCAACGCCGCCTCCCAGACGCTGCAGGTGCTGGCAGGCTATACCGTGGCCGAATCCCAGATCGAAAGTCTGGTCACCGCCAAGGGCTACAAGGACTGCGTGGCGTTTATGGGTGCCGATTCCATCAGCGTCGTCGTCTCTGACCCGGACGGCCTGGATACCGCCGACGTGGCGCGTATCAAGGATATCGTCATCAGCGAGACGAATTACACGCCGGAGCAGATCAAGATCGTGGAGGCAAATTAACAGTTGTTTTTTCTGCGGGGAAATGGTATACTATCCATACATGCGATACAAATGACAACGACAGTTAGGAGATATTCTGATCATGGCTGAGAACAGAGAATATATGGTCCGCCAGGAGGACATGGGCAACATCCAGATCGCCGAGGAGGTCGTGGCCAATCTCGCCACCGCTACGGCGATGGAGGTGGACGGTGTCGGCGGCCTGTTGAGCGGAAACATTCCCGATGCCAAAGGCAGTAAAAAGATGACGGCCAAGGGTGTCCGCGTGGATATGGAGGGCGACGCGCTGGTGATCAATCTCTTCCTGATGATCCGCTACGGCTGCGAGATCGCCGACGTGGCCCGCAAGGTGCAGCAGTCCGTCTTTTCCACGCTGGAGGGTACCACCGGCTTCAAAATCGACTCGGTGAACGTCCACGTGGGCGGCATCAGCTTCAACTGATCCCCGAAAACAGAGAGAAAAGGAATTTACACATATGACACGCAATACTGCCCGAGAGATCGCCACCCACCTGGTGTATGAGCTGAGCTTTACGGATTTGAGTGTTGAGGAGTTTCTGCAAGAGCGTCTGTCGGAGGAGAACTTCGCCGATCTGGCGCCGGAATCCGAGCTCTATGTCCAGCTGCCCAACGCCAAGCAGAGGGATTACATCTGCCGCCTCGTCTCCGGCGTGGCGGAGCACGCAGCCGAGCTGGATGCCTATATCGAGAAATACGCCCAGGGCTGGCGGTTTGACCGTATCTCGCTGGTGGCCTCCGCCATCATGCGTGTGGCCATGTTCGAGATCCTCTATATGCCGGAGATCCCCCACGGCGTGGCCATCAATGAGGCGGTCGAGATCGCGAAAAAGTACGAAACACCCGAGACGGTCCGCTTCCTCAACGGCATTCTGGGCAGCTTCGTGCGGCAGGAAATCAAAGACTGATTTTGGCAGGCAGGGCGGACACCGCTCTGCCTGCTTTTCCACTTTCTGGAGGTGAAAGAGTGGAGCAGCAGATCTACAGCGTATCCGAGATCAACGGCTTTATCAAAAATCTCATCGACGGTGTGCCGCAGCTGAACGGTGTGTTCATTCGCGGTGAGCTGTCCAACTATAAGATCTATCCCTCCGGCCACCACTATTTCACGCTGAAGGACGGGGAGAGCGCCCTGCGGTGCGTGATGTTCAAGGGCTCGGCGATGAAACTGCGATTTCGCCCCGAGAACGGCATGAAGGTCATTGCCTTCGGACGGATCAGCGTCTATCCGCGGGACGGCGCCTATCAACTCTACTGCTCGTCCCTGACGGCGGACGGCATCGGCGATCTGCATATCGCCTTCGAGCAGCTGAAGGAGACGCTCTATCGGGAGGGCCTGTTTGACGAGAGTCACAAGAAGCCGCTTCCCCTCTATCCCCAGCGGATCGCCATCGTCACGTCCTCCGCCGGGGCGGCGGTCCACGATATGATCCGCATCCTGCGCCGCCGGTATCCCATTGCCAAGGTGTTGCTGCTGCCCGTCCGGGTGCAGGGGGTGGAGGCGCCGCCGGAGATCGTCGGCGCCATTCGATACGCCAACCGCTGGCGTCTGGCGGACGTGCTGATCACGGGCCGCGGCGGCGGTTCGTTGGAGGACCTGTGGGCCTTCAACGACGAGCGGGTGGCCCGGGCCATTTACGACTCGGAGATCCCCGTGATCTCCGCCGTAGGCCATGAGCCGGACGTGACCATCTCCGACTTTGTGGCGGACCGTCGGGCGTCCACTCCCTCCAACGCGGCGGAGATCGCGGTGCCTGACATGGCGGAGCTGCTGCGGTTCCTTCAAAATTCGGAGACCCGCATGGCGCAGGGGATGTTGAATCTGCTGGACCGGCAGGACAAGCGCCTGGAGACGCTGCGGAAAAAAAGGGTCCTGTCCGATCCCATGGCGTTTCTGCAGGATCGACGGCTCCAGCTGGATTACATCCAGCAGAAGCTGGCCGGCGCCGCCAGAGAACAGCTGGCGGGCGACACGAAGAAGTTTACACAGCTGACAGCAAAGCTGGATGCGCTGAGCCCGCTGAAGGTTTTGGGCCGGGGCTACGCCATGGCCCAGAGTGCCGACGGAACGGTGCTGCGCAGCAGCGAGCAGGTGGAGCCGGGCGACAGGATCCACGTCCGTCTGGCACAGGGCAGCCTGGACTGCACCGTGGAGAACAGGGAATAGGAGGACGAAGAAATGGCAAAGATAAAGACGTTTGAAGAGAATATGCAGCGCCTGGAGGAGATCGTGGACCGATTGGAGAAGGGCGATGCCCAGCTCGGCGATTCCCTTGCACTTTTCGAGGAGGGAACGCATCTGGTGGCGGCCTGCCGCAAGGAACTGGATAAGGCCGAGCAGCAGGTGGTCAAGCTGATGAAGGGAAGCGACGGCGCCCCCATCGAGAGCGATTTCCTGACGGAGGAAGAATAATGGATTTTGAAACGCAATACGCCGCCTATCAGGCGGCCATCGAGGCGTATCTGAACCGCCTTTTTACAGCGGAAAAGCCCTATGGAAAGCTGTACGAGGCCATTCGTTACAGCCTGCTCTCCGGCGGTAAGCGCATTCGCCCCGTATTGACGCTGGAGTTTGCCCGTTTGGGCGGTACGGACTGGCATCTTGCCCTGCCGTATGCCTGCGCCCTGGAATTGATGCATAACTACAGCCTGATCCACGACGACCTGCCCTGCATGGATGATGACGATCTCCGCCGGGGCAGACCCACCAACCATAAGGTCTACGGTGAGTCGCTGGCCGTTCTGGCAGGCGACGCCCTGCAGCCGGAGGCGTTTCGGTTGATCGCGCAGGCCCCGATGATGTCCGCCGAGAATCGGCTGGAGGCCATTCAGGTACTCTGCCGCGCCTGCGGCGCCGACGGCATGGTGGCAGGCCAGGTGCTGGACACCGTCTGTGACGTGGCGGACGAGGACGGCCTGCGGGAGCTGAACCGGCTCAAAACGGGCGTGATGATCTCCGCCGCCGTGGAACTGGGCTGTGTAGCGGCCAAGATGCCCACCACCATGCGGATGCAGGCACTGGAATACGCCGCGCAGCTGGGACTTGCCTTCCAGATCCAGGACGATATCCTGGACGTGACGGGGGATGAAGCCGTGTTCGGCAAGCCTATCGGCTCCGACCGGGAGGAAGGGAAAATCACCTTTGTGGATCTGAAGGGGATCGACGGCTGCCGCAAAGAGGTGGCGGACTGCACGGCCAGAGCCAAGGCGGCCATTGCCAGCTGGGGTGACCGGATGTTCCTGCTGGAACTGGCCGATCAGCTGGTCAGCCGGGAAAAGTAAATACGGCACACCGGGCGATACCTGTCGTTCGGTGTGCTTTCCTTTAATTGCACGGGTATTCTTTGCAATTGCAGTTGTAAATTCGCGAAACTTGTGATAACATTATAAATTAACTGAACAGCGGCGCAGTATCCTAGTCAGATCTGCCGTTTCCTAAGAGGGGCCTAAAAATCCCTTAAAGGGCACAACTGTGAAACCTCTGGTGCTTGCTTCTTACGCCCAGTTTGGGGTGGGTGCTGGAGGGAGGCGCGGCTTCGGCCGCTGCCTGCGGATGTAGGGCGCCCTCCAATGGCATGGAGGACCCGACCCTGCCTCTGTGGAGACCTGCTCTTGTGCACAGGCGTACTCCCTTGTGGTAAGCGACCTGCGTACGAAGCAGATGATAAGAAACCTGCAATGCGGTGCTAAAGTGGCTTCTGCCGCCCTAACGCTGTGTGCAGAGTAGCCTGCCTTGCGTGGGTTGGGTGGATAGGGGAGCTGATGCACCGACTCCCCGGCCAGGGACGACGTGATATTCCCTTGAAACCCTGCCTGCAAAAGAGGATAAGAAACGGTTTGACTGCAGTGGAAATCACCTAGGCTGTCCTACACGGGATTCTGGGGGGATTGCAGTGCGGACTAAGTGGCAGTCGGGTACCACGTTCCGGTAACAACGTGGCGCAGCGCTGAAAGGGAAACCGCCTGATCGGCGACGAGAGGTGTGCTGCGGGGAAAGCCAACCCGTACCTAAGCCGTAAGATTTACCTTCGGGGTTGCCCTGTTCAGTATTTTTTATCCTTTCTGAAGTGAGGGATTTCACCTTGAGTGACAGAGACAAAGAAAAGACGAAGAAAAAGAGCGGCACCGGCGGCCGCGGCAGCCACTGGGTGCTGCACGTGTTTCTCATGTCTGTGGTGCTGTCGGCGGTGCTGAGCTTTTTATCCTCCACCGCGCTGACAGGCGCCGGTTACGTGGTAGCCGTGCTGGTGCTGGTGGCGTTTATCTTTTTGGGCATCGTATTTGATATGATCGGTGTGGCGGTCACGGCTGCCGACCCCAGACCGTTCCACTCCATGGCGGCACACAAGGAAAAGGGCGGACGGGAGGCCATCCGCCTTTTGAACAACGCCAGCCGCGTCAGCTCCTTCTGCAACGACGTGGTGGGCGATATCTGCGGCATTGTCAGCGGTACCACTGCCGCCGTGATCGTGACGCAGTTGCAGCACAGCTTTTCCACAACGTCGGTTCTGATCTCCATCGGCGTGACCGCGCTGATTTCCGGATTGACCATCGGCGGAAAGGCTCTGGGTAAGAACGTGGCCATCAGCGACTGCACGAACGTGGTCCACCGCGTGGCGATCCTCCTGAACGTGCTGCATCTATACCGCTGAAATGAGGGACTGGATTTGATTTTAGATAGAATTACCGAACCCGCTGACGTAAAAAAGCTGAGTCCGGATGAGGTGCGTCAGCTCTGTGATGAGCTGCGTGATTTCCTTGTGGAGCACGTGTCCCAGACCGGTGGCCACCTGGCGTCCAATCTGGGCGTGGTGGAACTGACGGTTGCTATCCACCGTGTCTTCGACACCGCTTCCGATCGACTTGTATTCGACGTGGGTCATCAGTGCTACGTACATAAGATCCTCACCGGGCGCAGGGATCGGTTTGATACGCTTCGCCAGTTGGACGGACTTTCCGGTTTTCCCAAGCCGCGGGAGAGCGTCCACGACGCCTTCATTGCCGGTCATGCCTCCAACTCCATCTCCGTGGCGCTTGGCATGGCCCGGGCCCGCACGCTGCAGCATGAGAATTACAACGTGCTGGCGCTGATCGGCGATGCCGCGCTCAGCGGCGGTATGAGCCTGGAGGGACTCAACGACGCAGGCCCGTCCGGCGAACCGCTGATCGTGATCCTCAATGACAACGGTATGTCCATCAGCCGCAACGTGGGCAGTATGTCCGGCTATCTGGCCAATCTGCGCAGCAAGCCGGGTTATTATGCCTTCAAGAAGCGCTATCGCAAGGCGCTGACCGGCAGCACTGCCGGTAAAAAGGTGTATCAGGTCAGCCACAATGTGAAGCGTGCGCTGAAGGAATCCCTTTTGCCCGGCAGTACGCTTTTTGAGAACATGGGCTTCACCTATTTGGGCCCGGTGGACGGACACAACGTGGAGCAGCTGACGGAACTCCTGCAGCGGGCGCGGGACATTCACGGCCCCGTGGTGCTGCACGTCCACACCGTCAAGGGCAAGGGTTACCAGCCTGCCGAGGCCGAACCGGGGCAGTTCCACGGCGTAGGGCCGTTTGATCCCCTGACCGGCTCTCCCCGGAAGAAGGGACAGACTGATTTTTCCGCCGTATTTGGCGAGGAACTGACCCGGCTGGCTGAGCAGGACCAGCGGATCTGCGCCATCACCGCCGCCATGCGCAGCGGTACCGGTTTGGAGAGCTTTGCCGAGGCGTTCCCGGATCGCTTCTTTGATGTGGGGATTGCCGAGGGGCATGCGACGGCCATGGCGGCCGGCATGGCCAAGCAGGGTATGATCCCCGTCTTTGCTGTATACTCCAGCTTTTTGCAGCGTGGTTACGATCAACTGATCCACGATGTGGCTCTGCAGGGCCTTCACGTGGTCTTTGCGGTGGATCGTGCCGGCCTGGTGGGGGCGGACGGTGAGACACATCACGGTTGTTTTGACCCCATGTACTTAACGCAGATTCCCGGCATGACGGTGCTCTGTCCCGCCAGCTTTGCCGAGCTGCGAACCATGCTCCATCAGGCGATCTGCGATTGCTCCGGCCCCGTGGCTGTCCGCTATCCGCGAGGCGGGGAAGGGGACTATCAGGATGACCGGACTGCCGACGGAGCGGTTTCCGTCCTGCGTGACGGCTGCGATTGCACGATCGTGACCTATGGCGTGCTGGTGAACCAGGCCATGTCTGCGGCGGAGATGCTGCAGAGCAGAGGTATCACCGCACAGGTGGTCAAAATGAACCGCATGGCGCCGCTGGATCCCGAGGCGGTCAGCGGCTGTCTTGGCAATAAGGGCTGTATGCTTGTTCTGGAGGATTGCCTGGCAAACGGCTGTATCGGCCAGCAGCTGATCTCCGTTTTGAGTCAGAATGGTGTTGCGCCGGACAAGCTGATTCTGAAAAACATGGGCAGCTTCGTACCGGACCACGGCAACGTGGACCAGCTCTATCAGCGATATCATCTGGATGCACCGTCCGTGGCTGCGGCGATCGAGGAGGCGTTGGCTTGAGCAAGAAAACGAGATTGGACGTTCTCCTGGTAGAACGCGGATTGTTTGACAGCCGACAGAAGGCCCAGGCCGTGATTATGGCCGGCAGTGTCTTCGTGGGCGGACAGCGGTCTGATAAGCCGGGCACTGCCGTGCCGGATGATGCGGAGATCGAGGTCCGCGGCCATGTGATGCCCTATGTCAGCCGCGGCGGCTGGAAGCTGGAAAAGGCCATGAAGACCTGGCCCATCACTCTGGAAAACAAGATCTGCGCCGATATCGGCGCCTCCACCGGAGGCTTTACCGACTGCATGCTGCAAAACGGCGCGCAGAAGGTCTATGCTGTTGACGTGGGATACGGCCAGCTGGACTGGAAGCTCCGCAACGATCCCCGGGTCGTGTGCCTGGAGCGTACCAATGCTCGCTATCTGACTCACGAGCAGATTCCGGATGATCTGGGTTTTGCCTCCATCGATGTATCCTTTATCTCTCTGAAGCTGATTTTCCCCGCGCTCTACGGCCTGCTCCGCCAGGGTGGAGAGATCGCCTGCCTCATCAAGCCGCAATTCGAGGCCGGGCGGGAAAAAGTGGGGAAAAAAGGCGTGGTGCGAGATCCCGCCGTTCATCAGGAGGTATTGGAGAATTTCCTGATATATGCAAAGGAGAATAACTTTACAGTCCTTGGCATTACCTATTCTCCCATCCGAGGCCCTGAGGGGAATATCGAGTATTTGGGTTATCTGCGAAAGTCTGACGAGCCGGATGCGGCTGTGGATACCGCGGCCATCGTGGCTGCTTCCCATCAGGAGCTTGCGGAGTAGCCGGGAACATATGCGAAAGGAATATGACCATGAAGAAAGTGATCTTGTGCCCCAACCCCTATCGTGACAATGATCTGAAGGTGGCGGAGCGTTCCAAACGGATTCTGGAGGAGACCGGGATCCAGACGGTGACCTGTCTGCCGTTTCAGCAGGAGGGAGCGGTAAAGAAAACGTCGCTCCCTGTCACGCCGTTGGAGGATGAGATCAAATCCGCAGACCTGCTGATCGCCTTCGGCGGTGACGGAACGATTCTGCATCTGGCCAAAACGGTGGCTCTTCACGACGTGCCTGTTCTGGGCATCAACCTGGGCAGCCTGGGCTTTATGTCCGAGCTGGAGCCTAATGAGCTGGAGCGGCTGCGGGATCTGGTCAACTGGAATTTCAGCGTGGAATCCCGTATGATGCTGGACGTGAGTGTGCAGCGCGGCGGCAGGACGGTTTACAGCAACATCGCTCTGAACGATGCTGTCATCTCAAAAGGTTCTATTGCAAGGGTTGTAAGGTTGGAGACCTTTACGGAAGAGGGACGTCTCACTCGTGTAACGGGTGACGGCGTCGTGATCAGCACCCCCACCGGCTCCACCGGATATTCCATGGCGGCAGGCGGACCGATTGTCGAGCCCACCGCCCGCAATCTGCTCTTGACGCCGATTTGCCCCCATTCTACCCGGGCAGACTCCTACGTGCTCTCCCCGGAGCACGTCATCACGGTAGAGGCTACCGACGCCAACCGGAAGTTCGTCTATCTGTCCGTGGACGGCAGCAAGGCGTTCTCGCTGAAGAACGGCGATCAGATCCGGGTGTCCCAGTCAAAGTACTGCACGAAGCTGGTACGTCTGTCCAAAAAGAGCTTCTGCGAGATTCTGGATAAGAAGATGGCTATGGAGGCCGCAAAGTACGAAAAGTGACCGGTGAGCTTGACCGATGTGGAGGAGATACAGATGCTGCAGTTGCTTCACATTGAGAATATTGCTATTATCGAACAGGCGGATATTGCCTTTGAACCGGGTTTCAACGCCCTGACCGGCGAGACCGGCGCGGGCAAATCCATTGTGATCGACTCTCTGAGTGCCGTCCTGGGTCAGCGTACCTCCCGGGATCTGATCCGTACCGGCAGTGACAAGGCCTTTGTCAGTGCATGCTTTTCCGCAGTTCCTGCAGCGGTTACCGAGGACCTCGGCGTCGAGGGGGGCGAGGAACTGCTGCTCCAGCGTGAGATCCATGCCGACGGCCGCAACATCTGCCGGATCAACGGCCGTCCGGCCACGGTGACACAGCTGCGTACCCTGGGCATGCGCCTTTTGAATATCCACGGCCAGCATGACGGCCAGCAGCTCCTGGACGAGGAACAGCACATCGTCTATCTGGACAACTTTGGCCGTTTAGACGATCTGAAAGCCCGTTATCAAGAGACATTCCGCAAGTTGTCGGAGTTGAAGCGGAAGATACAGTCTCTCCAGATGGACGAAGCGGAAAAGGCCCGCCGCATGGATACGCTGCGCTTCCAGATCAACGAGCTGGAGCGGGCGGAGCTGAAGGCGGGGGAGGAGGAAGCTCTGAACGCCCGCCGTAATTTCCTTCGGAACAGCGAAAAGTTTATTTCCGCCGTCAGCGAGGCAGATTACTGCATGAACGGTGATGACAACGGTGACGGTGCGCTGAATCTGCTGCGCCAGGCGCAGCAGGCCCTCTCCGGCATCAAAAATCTGGACGGGGACTACATGGAGCTGTTCAACCGCCTGGAGAGCGTTTACAGCGAGGTCTATGATCTGGCGGATATCCTTCGGGATCGGCGGGATAACTTCGAGTTTTCCCCAAACGAGCTGGACGAGGTGGAAGGCCGCCTGGATCAATTATATCGTTTGAAAAAGAAATACGGCCCCTCCGTTGAGGATATGCTGGAGTATCTGGAGCGGTGCCGCAGAGAACTGGGTCAGATCACCGACGCTGACGACACGCTGGCGCTGCTGGAGCGCGAGAAGCAGGGGGCGGAGAAGAATGCCATGGCCGCGGCAAAAACGCTGTCAGATGTCCGCAAAGCGGCGGCAGAGGAATTGTCGGCGCAGATCCTGTCGGAGCTGCAGCAGCTGGACATGGGAAAAATCCGCTTCTCCGTCGCTTTTGAGGAGAAACCCCTGGATGAGAGCGGCATGGATGAGGTGCGGTTTTTGATGTCCGCCAACGTGGGCGAGGAGCTGAAACCCATTCATAAGATTGCCTCCGGCGGCGAGCTGGCCCGCATCATGCTGGCGCTGAAAAACGTGCTCAGTGAGCAGGATCACGTGGGCACCATGGTCTTTGATGAGGTGGATACCGGCGTCAGCGGACGCGCCTCCCAGAAGGTGGCAGAAAAAATGGCCCGCATCAGCCGCAGAAAGCAGGTGCTGTGCGTGACCCATCTGCCCCAGCTGGCCGCTATGGCGGATACCCATTTTTCCGTGGAGAAAGGGGAGGCCAACGGCCGCACCTATACGAAGGTGACCCGGCTGAGTCGGGAGGAACGGCAACGCGAGCTGGCCAGGCTTACCGGCGGAAGCCACGTGTCGGCGGTCATGCTCTCCGGCGCAGAGGAACTGCTGCAGGAGGCGGAATCCTACCGGAATTCTTTGAGTTGATTCGGGAAAAACCGTTGACATTCCGGAGTATTCCAACTATAATGACGAAGATAATTTGATATTTGTTACTGCGACGAAGGGAAGAAGTAACCGATTTGGCGGCCTGCCAAGAGAGACCCCGTTTTGCTGGAAGGGGGAGAGGTCCGGTCGGTGAATACATCCCGGAGCAGCCCTCTGAACGCCTTGAGGTCAGTAGGAGCGTGTCGGGTGCGCCCGTTACAGCGCGGGGGTGTGTTGGCACCCCGTGAGGCCGCGTTCCGTGAGGAGGCGGCGAATATGAGGTGGTACCGCGACTTTGATCGCCCTCTGTCCATGCGGCAGGGGGCGTTTGCTTTGCCCTTTGCCCACCAAACAAAACGAGGAAAGGAACGAAAGACAAATGGGAATCTATGAAGAACTGGTAGCCCGGGGTCTCATCGCCCAAGTGACCAACGAGGAAGAGATCCGCAACATGATCAACGCCGGCAAGGCCACGTTTTATATCGGCTTTGACTGCACAGCCGACAGCCTGACAGCGGGCCATTTTATGGCGCTGACGCTGATGAAGCGACTGCAGATGGCCGGCAACAAGCCCATCGCCCTGATCGGCGGCGGCACCACCATGATCGGCGACCCTTCCGGACGCAGCGACATGCGCAAGATGCTGACCCGCGCGGACATCGACCATAACGCCGAGTGCTTCCGCAAGCAGATGGAGAAATTCATCGAGTTCGGTCCCGGCAAGGCTCAGATGGTCAACAACGCCGACTGGCTGCTGGATCTGAACTATGTGGAGCTGCTGCGGGAGGTTGGCACCTGCTTCTCTGTCAACAACATGCTTCGGGCCGAGTGCTATAAGCAGCGCATGGAGAAGGGGCTGAGCTTCTTTGAGTTCAACTACATGATCATGCAGAGTTACGACTTCTACTATCTGTTCCAGCACTACGACTGCAATATGCAGTTCGGTGGCGACGACCAGTGGAGCAATATGCTGGGCGGCACGGAGCTGATCCGCAAGAAGCTGGGCAAGGACGCCCATGCCATGACCATCACCCTGCTGACCGACTCCCAGGGCAAGAAGATGGGCAAAACCGCCGGCAACGCCGTGTGGCTGGATCCCAACAAGACCAGCCCCTTTGAGTTCTTCCAGTACTGGCGCAACGTGGACGACGCCGACGTGCTCAAGTGCATTCGGATGCTGACCTTCCTGCCCTTGGACGAGATCGAGAAGATGTCCTCCTGGGAGGGCTCCCAGCTCAATGAGGCCAAGGAGATCCTGGCCTACGAGCTGACCAAGCTGGTCCACGGCGAGGAGGAGGCCGAGAAGGCCAAGGCCGCCGCCCGTGCCCTGTTCTCCGGCGCCGGCAACACGGAAAACATGCCCACCACGGAGCTGACCAATGACGATTTCGGCGGCGGCGCCATCAATGTGATGACCCTGCTGGTCAAGTGCGGCCTGTGCGCCTCCCGCGGTGAGGCCCGGCGGCTGGTGCAGCAGGGCGGCGTCACCGTCAACGACAACAAGGTGACCTCCATCGACGAGAGCTTCGGCTACGAGCTGTTCACCGGAGACGGTGTGGTGATCCGCAAGGGCAAAAAGGTGTTCCACCGGGCGGTTTTGGTGTAATGAAGACGAGTGACTTTTATTTCGATCTTCCCCAGGAGCTGATCGCACAGACACCCATTGAGAGGCGGGATGCGTCCCGCCTTCTGGTGCTGGACAAGCTGACAGGGGAGTGGACCCATCGGCATTTCTACGATCTGCCGGAATATCTGCGGCCCGGTGATTGTCTGATCTTGAATAACTCCCGCGTGCTGCCGGCCCGGCTGCTGGGCCAGCGGCTGCCCGGTGGCGGCGCCTGCGAGGTGCTGCTGCTGATCGACCGCGGTAGCAAGACCTGGGAGTGTCTGGTGCGTCCCGGAAAGCGGATGCGTACCGGCGCCAGGCTGTCCTTTGGTGACGGCGAACTGACGGCTGAGGTGGTGGAGGAACTGCCAGACGGCAACCGCCTGGTGCGGTTTGACTATGAGGGGATCTTCCTGGAGGTGCTGGAACGGCTGGGAAAGATGCCTCTGCCGCCCTACATCAAAGAGGAACTCCAGGATAAGGAGCGGTACCAAACCGTCTACTCCAAGGTAAACGGCAGCGCCGCCGCTCCGACCGCCGGCCTACACTTTACCAGGGAACTGTTGGAGAAGATTCAATCCATGGGTGTGGGGATCGGTTACGTGACGCTTCACGTGGGCCTGGGTACCTTCCGGCCGGTGAAGGAGGATGAGATCACGGACCACGAGATGCACAGCGAATACTGTGTGATCCCCCAGGAGACCGCCGATCTCATCAATGAGACGAAACACCGGGGCGGGCGCGTGATCTGCGTTGGCACCACGTCCTGCCGCACCATCGAGAGCTGGGCGGAGGAGGACGGCACCATGCGCGCTCATGCCGGATGGACCAACATCTTCATCTATCCCGGCTACCGCTTCAAGGTGCTGGATGCCCTGATCACGAATTTCCACCTGCCGGAATCCACGCTGATCATGCTGGTTTCGGCACTGGCGGGGCGGGAACACGTGCTGGCGGCCTATAAGGAAGCTGTCAAGGAGAGATATCGCTTTTTCTCTTTTGGCGACGCCATGCTGATTCTATAACGCTTTTGGCACTACCCGATCCGGCATAATAAACAGGAGGGGAAAACATGAACAAAAAGAACACTGAAAACCCGCTCCAGCAGCTGTTTGGCCTTGCGATGGCCTTTGTGGCCGTTGTCATTCTGCTGCTGAACATCGACGTGACCAACTTCGGCTTCTATCGGATCGGCCAGATCAGCACCGCTCCCGTGCTGATCGTGGTCATGGTCATGCTGGTGATCTGGGGTGTCGCGAGTGCTAAGAAGCTGCCGTGGATTTTGGCGGCCGGTGACGTGCTGCTGATCGTCCTCTCGGTTTTGATGGGCACCAGATTCTATTTCAAGCGCATGAGCGCGCTGACCTTGATCGTAATCGCGCTGATGTTTGCCATCGGCGTGGGCCTGATCATCGCAGGCAGAGGCGGAAAGAACGACGACAAATGAGATCACAGCATTTATCCCGTATTTGAGGTAAAAACCTATGTTTCAAGTCATAAAAAAGCAGGGAAGGGCCCGCCGCGGCGTGTTTCAATGTGCCCACGGCGGACCGGTCCAGACCCCTGTGTTCATGAACGTGGGCACCCAGGGCGCCATCAAGGGCGGCATCAGCGCTTTTGATCTGAAGGAGTTGGGGTGTCAAATTGAATTGAGCAACACCTATCATCTCCATCTGCGGCCGGGTGACGACGTGGTGCGCGCCATGGGCGGACTCCATCGTTTCATGCG
Source organism: uncultured Eubacteriales bacterium (assembly GCA_900317425.1). GTDB lineage: Bacteria > Bacillota > Clostridia > Oscillospirales > Oscillospiraceae > Vescimonas. The sequence goes on from ONGR01000002.1 coordinate 114,108, forward strand.
GTGGGACGGCCCCATCCTCACTGACAGCGGCGGCTTCCAGGTGTTTTCCCTGGCCAGCCTGCGGCAGATCAAGGAGGAGGGCGTCACCTTTGCCTCCCATCTGGATGGGCACCGCATCTTCATGGGACCGGAGGAGAGTATGCAGATCCAGTCTCATCTGGGGTCCGACATCGCCATGGCCTTTGACGAGTGCGTGGAGAATCCGGCGCCTTACGAGTATGCCAAGGCATCCTGCGAACGGACGCTGCGGTGGCTGGAGCGGTGCAAGGCGGAGCACGACCGGCTCAACAGCTTGCCCGATACGGTGAATCCCGGGCAGATGCTCTTCGGCATCAACCAGGGTGCTACATATGCCGATCTCCGGATTTGGCACATGCAGCAAATCGCCAAGATCGATTGCGACGGCTACGCCATCGGCGGTCTGGCGGTGGGGGAGCCCACAGAAGTGATGTACGAGATCATAGATGCGGTGGAGCCTTACATGCCGGCGGACAAGCCCCGGTATCTCATGGGTGTGGGCACGCCGTCCAACATCATCGAGGCGGTGGCCAGAGGTGTGGATTTCTTCGACTGCGTCATGCCGGCCCGAAACGCCCGGCACGGGAAGCTCTTTACCTGGCGGGGAACCATGAACATCAAGAACGCCAAGTACAAGCTGGATGACCGCCCCATTGATCCGGAGTGCGACTGCCCTGTGTGCCGCAATTTCAGCCGTGCCTACGTGCGGCATCTGTTCGTGGCGGAGGAGATGCTGGGCATGCGCCTGGCAGTTATGCACAATCTGTATTTTTACAACAAGCTGGCCCAGCGGATCCGAGACCATCTGGATGACGGGAATTTTGATGAGTTCCGTGAGGCATACAGTGAAAAGCTTTCGGAAAAAATCTGATTGAGGGAGAATCCTCCGGAAAAGCACTTGCCAAAATCGGCAGGGTTATGTATAATAACAGCATCATTTTGTTTTAGAAGGAGTCTTTGCTATGTACACCAACTTCGCAGTGGCAACTGCCGCAGGCGGCGGCCTGAGTTCCACGCTCATTATGGTCGTCATCATGGTGGCCATTTTCTATTTCATGCTGATCCGTCCCGAGAACAAGCGCAAGAAAGAAGCCGAGAATATGCGCAACAGCCTGAAGAAGGGCGATTGGATCACCACCATCGGCGGCGTATACGGCCGCGTGGTCGCCATTACCGATCGTACTGTCGTCATCGAGACCAGCGAGGACCGCGTCCGCGTGGAATTCCTGAAGTCCGCCATCGGCAGTGTCGGGACCCTGGATGAGCAGGCTGCCGCACAGCAGCGTCCCGGACGCAAGGCTGCGAAGCAGGAAGAGCTTGAGCCTCTCGAGGATGAGGCCCCCGAGGTGGAAGAGAGCACCGAGGAATAATTCCCGCATAGAATATGATCTCCCCGAATATGCTTGGAGCAAGAGCATTTCGGGGAGGTTTTTTTATGCCTTTGTTGGATATCATGCGGAGTAAAAGGCTGTGGATCGGTCTGGGGGCGGCAGCACTGGCCCTGCTGGTGATGTGCGCTTTGGGAGCGTTGCTTGTCGTAAAGGGGATCCTGCGGCAGGAATCACAGAAGGGTTGGATCTGCGCCGGTTACGTTGTATCGGGCCTGTTGGGAACATGGGTCGCGGCAAGAGGAGAGAAGGGGACATTGCTGCGGGCAGTGATACTTGCCCTATTAATGGTACTGGTTGCGTGGGTGGTTTCCCTGACATGTTCCAACGGGTTGAATTTTGCGGAGGGCGGTTGGAAGCTGTTGCTTGCCACTCTGGCAGGCTGTTTGGCTGCAGGCATTATGACGGGTGGGGGTAAGAGCGGGAAGAGTCGGCACAGACGTGCATCTTCCGCTGGACATCGAAGATCAGTCCGGTGACATAAATATGGTAAAAACAACAAATTTAGCCAAATTGACAAATTTCGCTTGACGGTGATTGAAGCCGGGACTCCGCTGGATGATCAGTTCAGCGGAGTCATGTTTTTTCAAGATATTGTTTGCCGTTTTCTCTGTTCCCCACCACATCTTGAAGAGGTGATGACAAGCATCTCAAACAGTATTCGAAGTTAACATAATAATATTTACATAACATTTTGACATAATTGACAAAAAAATTATTTTTCCCGGAAAAGCCTTGCGAATTCAGGGTTTTTGACCTATATTATGTAATACGGTGTTATGGCTGTCTTCTATTTTTTGTGTCCATCTCATAGGATTGCCTGAGGTGAGTGCATTGAAGAAGCCGCATCGCGTTTTGCTTATGATGCGTCCGCCGGTCAAGCTACGGGCGGACTATCTGGTTTTGGCTTTGCTTTTTTTGGTGGGTGTTATCGGCGGACATATTGTGGGCGGGGCTGTTTCGGATGCCCAGCATCAAGAGCTTTCCGACTATTTGTCCGCCTATCTGCAAAACGCAGTGTCCGGACAGAGTACCCCCCTTGCGGGTGTTTTGTTCTCCTATTTTCGCGCCCCCATTGCTCTTCTCTTGATGGGCCTCTCCGGATGCGGGATATGGATGGTCCCTCTGTTTCTGGTGGGACAAGGTTTTTTCCTGGCTTTTTCCGTACATACCTTCGCCGGCGCATTGGGGCGCGGCGGTGTTCTCTTTGCCTTTGCTGCTTTTGGAATCCGATGCTTTTTCGTTTTGCCGTGTTGCTTTCTGTTGGCGTCACAGTCCTGGGCATCGGCCAACCGCTTGCATCGGCGTGAGCATCTGCGAGGCCGGGAGGAGATCGCGCATACTGCGCTTTATCCCGTGATCGTGTGCGGCATCGTACTGCTGATCGGATGTGTCATCGAGATCTCTCTGGTACCCCGTCTTTTTCTGCAAATACTGAGTCATATTTCACCGTAAAAGGAGTGAGTGTTGTTTATGACGGATTACGTCGCCGCATATCGTGGCTATCTGGAAAATGAAAAGCATGCCTCAGCCAACACACTCAGCTCTTACGTCCGCGACGTGACCCAGTTCCGGGATTGGCTGCTGGGCCAGGGCTCCAACGATTTGCGGAAGGTGAAGAAAGACCTGATCAACAAGTACCTGGACAATTTGAGCGGACGAGGTAAGTCTCCGGCTACCGTTACCCGTTCCACCGCATCGCTGAAATCCTTCTACAACTACATGGTCGCATGCGGAAACATGAAGTCCAATCCAGCCAAAGGTGTGGCTTCTGTGAAAGTGGAGCGGAAGTATCCCGAGATCCTGACCAACCGAGAGGTGGAGCTGTTTCTGGAGCAGCCCAAGTGCGTGGATGAAAAGGGCTATCGGGACCACGCCATGCTGGAACTGCTCTACGCCACCGGTATCCGCGTATCGGAACTGATCGGTCTGAACGTGGACGACGTCAACTTGCCCGCCGGATTCATCCGCTGCAGCAGCAGGGGAAAGGAGCGGATCATCCCGCTCTATCAGACCGCCATCAGGGCGCTGCAGGATTATATGCGTGACATCCGGCCGCGGCTGATCGCCGACGCCGATGAGTCGGCGCTGTTCGTGAACATGAACGGGGAGCGGATGAGCCGCCAGGGCTTCTGGAAGATCATCAAGTACTACCAGGAGAGAGCGGAGATAAACAAGGATATCACACCCCACATGCTGCGCCATTCCTTTGCCGCGCATCTGCTGGAAAACGGAGCGGATCTGCGGTCGATCCAGGAGATGCTGGGACACGCCGATATCTCTTCCACACAGATCTATACCCACGTTATTAAAAAACAGCTCAAAGACGTATATAACAAAGCACATCCTCGTGCCTGAAAGCTGCCGCCTGTTTTGCAGGCGGCAGTTTCTTATTGCCATTCTCCGGCTGTTTTGGTATAATGTCAGTTAATAATTGGTGGAGGATGCGCATTTATGCGAATTTTAGGGATCGACCCCGGTGTAGCTATCGTGGGATTCGGCGTGATCGACGTGGACGGCGGGCGTCAGCACATGGTCCAGTACGGCGCTATCAACACGGAAGCAGGCCTTCCTCTGGCCACACGGCTGGTGCAGATCAGTCGGGATCTGGAGCAGCTGATCGAGCTGTTTCAGCCGGATGAGATCGCTATTGAGGAGCTGTTTTTCAGCAAGAACATCACCACCGGCATCGCCGTTGCCCATGCCCGGGGCGTGATCCTCTGCACGGCAGAGAAGCTGCAGGTGCCTATCTATGAATATACCCCTATGCAGGTAAAACAGGCTGTGGTGGGGTATGGCCTGGCGGAGAAAAAGCAGGTGATGGATATGGTGCGTCGGCTGCTGAAGCTCAAATCCATCCCCCGGCCGGATGACGCCGCCGACGCCTTGGCTATCGCCATCTGCCATGCCCGCAGCGCCACCAGCCTGCTGCGGCGCAGCGATCCCAACGTAAAGGAGACCGTTTGATATGTTTTACTATCTGTCCGGCACGGTGGCTGAAATTGAGGCCAACCTTGCCGTTATCGACTGCGGCGGTGTGGGCTATGCCTGCTCCACCACCAACTATACCCTGTCCCAACTGAAAAAAGGGGAGAGGGCCAAGCTCTACACCTACATGAACGTCCGGGAGGACGCTGTGGATCTGTTCGGATTTGCCAGCCAGAGCGAGCTGCACAGCTTCAAGATGCTCATCGGCGTATCCGGCGTAGGACCCAAGGCCGCACTGTCCATCCTCTCCTCCACGACGCCCGGCAACCTGGCCATGAGCGTGGTGATGGGGGACGAGAAGGCTCTGATGGCGGCGCCGGGCATTGGCAAGAAGATTGCCCAGCGCATCATCCTGGAGCTGAAGGACAAGCTGGCGAAAGAGCAGCAGAGCGGCGGCTTTGAGGCGGGCGGCGTCAGCATCCCCGTGCCCCAGCAGAACAGCAAGACAGGGGAGGCCTCTGCCGCGCTGGCCGTTCTGGGCTATGGATCCCAGGATATTGCCGCCGCGCTGCGAGGCATAGACATGGAGAATCTGCCGCTGGAGGAGATCATCCGACAGGCGCTGAAGAAAATGGTACGGTAAGGGGGGGAGCAGCTTGAGCATCGATTACGGAAACGACATCTACGAAGAGCCTATCGTGGCTAAAACGTTCCTTGCGGAGGACAGCAACGAGAACTCGCTGCGGCCTCACACCTTGAAGGAATATATCGGCCAGGAGAAGGCCAAGGAGAATCTGTCCATTTTCATTGAAGCCGCGAGACGGCGCACGGAATCCCTGGACCACGTACTGCTCCACGGCCCCCCGGGACTGGGAAAAACCACCCTGGCCGGCATCATCGCTCAGGAGATGGGCGTCAACATCCGCATCACCTCCGGCCCGGCCATTGAAAAGCCCGGTGATCTGGCGGCGCTGCTGACCAATCTGAATGAGAACGATATCCTGTTTGTGGATGAGATCCACCGGCTGAACCGCTCTGTGGAGGAGATCCTGTATCCCGCCATGGAGGACTATGCCATTGATATCATCATCGGTAAGGGGCCCTCGGCAAACTCTATCCGACTGGATCTGCCCCGCTTTACACTCATCGGCGCCACTACCCGGGCCGGCTCACTGTCCGCCCCCCTGCGCGACCGATTCGGCGTGACGCTTCGTCTGGAGCTCTATACGCCCCAGGAACTGGCTCAGATCGTGCGCCGCAGCGCCGGCATTCTGAACGCGCCCATCGAGGACGACGGTGCCATGGAGATCGCGAGACGATCCCGCGGCACGCCCCGCATTGCCAACCGGATGCTGCGCCGTGTGCGTGACTTTGCCCAGGTGAAAGCCGACGGAGTGATCACCAAAAAGGTGGCAGACACCGCTCTGCGGGCCTTGGAGATCGACTATCTGGGATTGGATCCGGTGGACCGCCGGATGCTGCGAGCCATCATCGAAAACTATGGCGGCGGCCCTGTCGGCCTGGATACCCTGGCTGCCACTATTGGTGAGGAGTCCGTCACGCTGGAGGATGTGTATGAGCCGTATCTGATGCAGATCGGTTTCCTTACCCGCACGCCTCGTGGACGCTGCGTGACACGGAAGGCATACGAACACCTGCACATGGATTACATGGGGCAGGAACAGCTGGAACTATAAACTTTTGAAATGGGGGATCATAAAATGGGAAAGCTATTTGGAACAGACGGTATTCGGGGCGTCGTAGGTGAGACGCTGACGGCTGAGCTGGCCTATCAGGTGGGTCGCGCCGTGACTACGGTCCTGGCGGAGAGCCTGGGACATAAGCCGGTGATTACCCTCGGTAAGGACACGCGCATTTCTTCCGATATGCTGGAGTCCGCCCTGATGGCGGGTATCTGTTCCGTGGGCGGCGACGTGATGCCCTTCGGAACCATCCCAACGCCCGCTGTAGCGTTTCTGACGGTTCAGGAGCACGCCGATGCCGGTATCGTCATCTCCGCATCGCACAATCCCTATGAGCACAACGGCATCAAGGTTTTCAACGGTCAGGGCTACAAGCTGTCCGACCAAATGGAGGCCAAGGTGGAGGAGCTGATCCTCTATCACACCAACATTCCCGCCAAGACACACGGTGAGATCGGCACCCGTTTCCACGGAATGCGGCAGATGAAGAAGGACTATATCCATCACCTGTACTCCACCCTGGACTGTGATCTGACCGGTCTGCGGGTGCTGGTGGACTGCGCCAATGGCGCCGCGTCCGCCACTGCGCCTCAGTTGTTCGGCATGCTGCCACTGCAGGCGGACTTCATCCACGCCGAGCCGGATGGCATCAACATCAATACCCGCTGCGGCTCCACCCATCTGGAATCTCTGGCCGAAGGTGTCGTGGCCGGGAAATACGATCTGGGTATCGCTTTCGACGGCGATGCGGACCGCTGCCTGCTGGTGGATGAGAAAGGCAATACCATTGACGGCGATAAGATCATGGCCGTCTGCGCCACAGAGCTGCGGCGCCAAGGCAAGCTCACCGGCAACGCCGTTGTCGCAACCGTCATGTCCAATCTGGGCCTCCACGAGTTTTGCAAGAAGAACGGCATGGTGCTGATCTGCACCGACGTGGGCGATCGCCACGTGCTGGAGAAAATGGTAGAGTGTGATTACATGATCGGCGGCGAGCAGTCCGGTCACATGATCTTCCGCCAGTATGCCACCACCGGCGACGGTGAGCTGACTGCACTTCAGTTCCTGCAGGCGTTGAAGAAGTCCGGCCTCGCCGCTTCGGAGCTGGTCTCCTGCTGTCCCCAGTATCCCCAGGAGCTGGTCAACGTGGCGGTGTCTCCCGATGCCAAGCAGCGGATCATGCAGAGTGAGGATTTGTGGGCACAGGTGCGCAGCAGGGAGGAGCAGCTGAACGGCGAGGGACGTATTTTGGTCAGACCCTCAGGAACAGAGGCTTTGATCCGCGTGATGGCGGAGGCCAAGACCACGGATATTGCCCTTCGCGTTGCCAATGATTTGGCCGATTATATAAAAACCATGCCGCAATAATTGCTGTTTTTCACAAATATTTGCAAATCGCTTGACAAAATCTTTTGCAAAAAGGTATAATTAAAAATGGTCAATGAAAATTGGGTGGATTATGCCCATTTGGAGATGATGTCCGACGAGGATCTGTGCGCGCTTTCCGCACAGGGGAATCGTCAGGCCGAAGAAATTCTGGTTGCCCGGTATCACCGCCTGGTCCGCTCCTGTGCCCGTCCTTATTTTTTGACGGGGGGAGACAGCGAAGATCTTTTGCAGGAGGGAATGTTCGGACTGATCAAGGCCATGCGGGAGTTTGACGCGGACCGCGAGACATCATTTCACACCTTCGCTGAGACCTGCATTCGGCGCCGGCTTTTTACGGCGCTTAAGGCGGCGAACAGCGGGAAGCATTCCCCCTTAAATCAATCGGTTCCCTTGAATCCCTCTCTCTTTGACGCAAGCTCCTCTTTCGCACAGGTCGATCCGGAGGTTCTGCTGATCGATCGGGAAAAAGCTGCCAGTTTGCTGGAGGATACCCGCAAGCAATTGTCCGACTTTGAGGTTAAGATTTTAGGGTATTATCTGGACGGTCTCACGTGCCGTGAGATTTCGGAAACTGTTGGCAAGCCGCCCAAATCGGTGGACAACGCCATACAGCGCATCCGCCGCAAAGTGGCGCGGCAACTCGGCGATTTCAGCAAATAGCTGACGCAATATATTTCTCAAAGAGAGGGTAAAATCATGTACGAAGACAAGACTTTGATTTGCAAGGAGTGCGGCAAGGAGTTCGTTTTCACCGCCGGTGAGCAGGAGTTCTATGCTGAGCGCGGCTTCCAGAATGAGCCTCAGCGCTGCAAGGCCTGCCGTGACGCTCGCAAGAACGCCGCTCGCGGTCCCCGTGAGTATTTCACCGCTGTCTGCGCCAACTGCGGTGGCGAGGCCAGGGTGCCCTTCGAGCCCAAGACCGATCGTCCCGTTTACTGCAGCGATTGCTTCGCCAAGATGCGTGAGAACGGCTGATTCTTGCAAATCGGTTATATTGTTTGAAATGGCGGCGTATTCAATGGAATACGCCGCTTTTTCTTCATAAATCTATCGGGAGGTAACACAAATGCAGAAGAAACTGTATCGTATGAGAGAAGGCAAAGTATTGGCCGGCGTCTGCGGCGGTATTGCGGAATACTTTGATTTGGATCCGACTATTATCCGCGTGATCTGGGCACTGCTGGCCGCTACCGGCACCGGCATACTGGCCTATATCATCTGCGCCTTGATCATTCCCGAGGAGCCCTGATCCGAAGAGAAAACTTCCTGTTGAAACTCATCGAGAATTGGGTTATACTAACGTTGCAATTCACAAATGGAGGTAAACTGTTATGATTGAGATCACCAAGGACACCATTATCGGTGATATCCTGGATGTTGCTCCCCAGACCGCTCCCATCTTCCTGTCTATCGGCATGCACTGCCTGGGCTGCCCCTCTTCTCGCGGTGAAACCGTCGAAGAGGCCTGCGCCGTCCACGGTGTCGACTGCGAGAAACTGCTGGAGATCGTGAACGAGGAGGCCAATAAGGCCCAGTAAACGTGGAAAACGCATACGGCATCTTGCCGTATGCGTTCCATTCTATTTGCGGCAAAAGGAGGGGAGATAAGATGGAAAACCGAAAGCTTCAGCTTCAGCCGCGGTTGCAGATGCTTGCCGACCTGGTCCCTGCGGGCGCAAAACTGGCAGATGTCGGTACCGACCACGGTTATCTCCCCGTGTGGCTGCTGCAGGAGGGGAGAATCCGCCAAGCCATTGCCTCCGATATCAACCTGGAGCCATTGGAGCACGCCCGTCGGACCGCAGCCGAGTACGGCGTGTCAGAGCGGATGGAGTTCCGTCTTTGTGCCGGGTTGGACAAGATCAGACCCGACGAGACCGATACGATCGTCATAGCCGGCATGGGCGGCGAGACGATCCTTTCTATTTTAGAGTCGGCGCCCTGGTCGAAGAAAAGTGGGGCATTCCTGTTGCTCCAGCCTATGACAAAGGCTGAAATGCTGCGTGTATGGTTGACTGACAATGGATATTGCTTTACAGGGGAACATCTCGTTTTTGACAAGAATTATCTATATCCGATCTTTTGTGTTACCGGCGGAGCGCAGGAAAAGCTGACAGAAGAAGAGGCGTTTGGCGGCATATTGCTGAAAGAAGATCCTCTCTACGGCAGGTATTTGGAGCAGCAGATCCGTAAGCTTCAGCGGCGGATCGAGGGGCTGAAGCGGTCCGATAATCCAGCCTCCCGGACGGAGGCAGAGCACTTGGAGGATCTGCGCCTTAGGCTGGAAAAGAGAAGGGAAGAGATCCTATGTACACAGTGAAAGACGTAGAACAGATGCTGTTTGACTGGGCTCCGAAGGACCTGGCAGAGAGCTGGGACAACGTGGGGCTGCTGGTGGGTGATCCGGATGCGACGGTTCAGCACATTCTGGTTTCGCTGGATATCACGGAGGCAGTGGTGGCTGAGGCAGCTGAACGAGGTGCCGATCTGATCGTATCACATCACCCGGTCATGAACTGTACCTGGCACCCGGTACAGACACTTCGTACAGACGACCGGCAGGGCCGGATCCTGACCGGACTGATTACTCACAGAATTGCCGCTATCTGCATGCACACGAATCTCGATGCCGCAGACGGCGGAATCAACGATATTCTGGCGGAAAAGTTGGGCCTGTCCGATCTGATTCCGCTTAATGAGCAAAAAATTGGCCGAATTGGGACATTAAATTGCGAATTACCCCTTGTCGAGTTCACCCATTCTGTGGTAAAATCTTTAGGCTGCCATGGCCTGCGATATACTGACTGCGGCAAACCTGTCCACCGTGTTGCGGTGGGCGGCGGCGCATGCAGTGAGTTTATACCCCAGGCCATTGCCTATGGCTGCGATACCTTTGTCACGTCTGATATCAAATACCATGATTTCCTGGACACGACAGAGATAAACCTGATCGACGCAGGACATTTTCCCACTGAAGATCTGATTTGCGCCGAATTGGTGAAGCGGCTTTCAGCCACCTTTCCCGCAGCCTCTGTTATCAAAACGACCGCGCACAGCAGCGAGGTCATCCAATACTGCATGAAGGAGAACTGATACTATGTCCGGACATTCCAAGTGGCACAACATCCAAAAGACCAAAGGCGCGGCTGACGCCAAGCGTTCCGCCACCTTTACCAAGATCGCTAAAGAGATCATTGTGGCCGTTAAGCAGGGCGGCAGCGGCGATCCCGCCAACAACTCCCGTCTGGCAACGGTGGTTGCCAAGGCGAAGGCTGCCAACATGCCCAACGACAACATCAAGCGCACCATTGACAAGGCGCTGGGTGCCGGCAACACCGACAACTACGAGTCTGTTACCTATGAGGGCTACGGCCCCTGCGGCGTCGCCGTCATCGTGGAGGCTCTGACCGATAACCGCCAGCGTACAGCCCCTGAAGTGCGCCACTATTTCGATAAGTACGGCAAGGGCATGGGCGCTCAAGGCTGCGTGAGCTGGTCCTTTGACCGCAAGGGCGTGATCATCATCAACAACGAGGACGAGGAGCTGGATGAGGACACCGTGATGATGGATGCTCTGGAAGCCGGCGCCGCTGACTTTGAGGCAGACGGTCCCGTCTTCGAAGTCACCACCGATCCGGACAGTTTCAACGATGTGGTTACGGCCCTGGAAGCCAAGGGCTATACCTTCGTCAGCGCCGATATCGAGATGGTTCCTCAGAACTATGTCACCATGACGGATCCGGACGATATCAAGAGCATGGAAAAGCTGCTGGATATGCTGGAGGAGAACGAGGACGTGCAGAACGTCTGGCACAACTGGCAGAACGACTGATCATTTGCCTCATAAAACGTAAATAAAGCGCCCTGCGGATCGTGAACTGCACCCCATTTGTTAGACAAGTATGGTATACTACTAACAAGTGGGGTGTTGTTATATGCCAAAGGGAATACCAAACAAGAGATACACAGGGGG
>ONGR01000001.1 GCA_900317425.1 uncultured Eubacteriales bacterium
TCACGCTTTTTCACCGGAATTTATTTCCGGGATGGAGCCCCTGATCCGGCGGGGGCGAACTGCTTCGAAGAAGAGAAGGGTTTGGCCCCGTGTGGCTGCTGTGATTGCGGCGGTGCTGCTGAGCTTGGGCACGTGGCTGACGGTGGATGTGGAGGCAAGAGAGGTTCTGTTTGGCTGGGTGAAGGAGGTATATGAAGGACTTGTTGACTATCGTTTCTTTGGTAAAGGAGAAGAAACCGATGCGGTAGAAGAATATGTGCCAGAATGGATTCCGGAAAACTTTTCAGAGGATAGTAGCTTTGATCATAATAATGGAAAGACGATAGTATATACAAACGAAAAAACCAGCCAGACATTGGTATTTGGCTATACAAGGATGGATGATTCTGCAGCGATTTCTTATGTCGGAGAGTCGATCGAACCCGAAATAATGTCTGTGCGGGGTTTGTATGCGGAATTCTATCACGCAGCGGGAGACTCTACCACAAATAATCTGATATGGTTTGATGAATCGATAGGTATGGTATTTACGATCGACGGTGATGTGGAAAAGGACGTGATTTTGCACATGGCTGAAAGCGTAACTATGAAAGATTCTCCAAAATCATAAATATGTGAAAAGTATTTGTCCAAAAACGTCCCCCTTCTGCGTTCTATTTACAGAATGCAGAAAGGGGATGTTTTTGTGCGGAGACATGTAAAACGGGTCGTGCCATTCAGATGGAAAAAAGCGGAGAAGCCGCGTCTGAGTTTTTAGATGATATCATGATAACAGATCGCATAGCTTGATCTGAATAGACGAAATTTTATGGTAGATTTTTTCGTGAGGGGGATGCTGTATGAGGATGATTCGTCGGATGACGATCGGTCTGTTTCTTGTGTTTTCCGCGCTGGTTCTGACCTGCTGCGGGCAGAAGACGGTGACGGATGGAGTGGACTATAACCAGTATATTTACCACCACGGTTCTGTGGCCTATACGGACGACGCCTATATTTTCTGCAACAACGGGAGCCTTACTTTTCTGGAACCCACGTTGTCAGCTCCGATTTCTCCTCTGTGCACCAGGCCCAACTGCATGCACAGAGACGGTACGTGCGCGGCCCACATCAATTCTCAGTCTGTGTTCGCCTCCGGCAACAAGCTCTACTACCTTGCCGAGGAAGAGGGCGCTTACGGCGTCTATGAAGTGGGCATCGACGGCGGGGGGCGAAAGCGCATCAAGGAGCTGCCGGTGCTGAGTGGAGATGGCTTTGGATTCAGCCATCTTATCCGCGGAGAGTATGTGGCGCTGGCGGTGGAGAGATGGTCTGCCAACGCATCCAGCAGCACGGTTTATCTGACAAAACTCCGGGATCCCAACGGGGAAATCATACCGGTTCTCGGCGGCGATGACAACACCACCGTCTCCTACGATGGGATCACGCTGTGGGGAGACTGGCTTCTGGCAGAGGCAAACCACAATGACGCGGAGAAGCGTTCCCTTGTGGGGTACCATATTTCCGCCGGGGAAGCGTGTACGCTCATCGAGGATTGGAGCGGATGGGGTAACTATGCGATCCGGGATGATACGCTATACTGGTTTGACCTGGAGAATGGCTTCTACTCCATGTCCCTGACCACCATGGAGCAGACGAAATACAGGGACTGCGATCCCACCTATGAGTATGGGGCGGGGATGTATGACAACGAATACCTGTATTTTACCAACGCGATTCCCATGATCGACAGAACAGGGCGGATCCCCGCAGACAAGCGGGGCCTGTACATCTATACCTATGAGGGCGAGCTGAAGCAGTTTATTCCCGTTCCGCCGGAGGAAAACGGGAAAGCAATGATTTATCTGCTGTCCACACCGTCCTATGTCTTCTTCACAGATGGCTCGGATCCTGTCGTGCCCGTCTGGTATCTGGAGAAGGCGGATATCGCCTCCGGCGGCGCAAAACTGGTAGGTCTGGAGTGAGCCATGGAAGAGATCAAGCGTGTCGTTTTCCGCCAGCAGTGGATCATTGTGGCGATCTTGCTGCTGGTGGGCAATCTATGCCTGTATATGCAGCAGCAGGCGGATACGCTGGGTGTGCCGCTCTATCACTACGACGCGTGCAGGGATGCATGGCGGGATCGGCTGTCCGGCCTGGCGGATCCGGGGGACTGGCTCGCCCAGACGCAGGCTCAGCGCAAGGAGTACGCCGCCTGGGACGCGGCCTGCTTCCTGGCAGAAGATCCTGGTGAGATAGACCCGTATTATCTGGAAAAATACCCGGATATTCAGAAAAAGATACAGGCGGTCCAAGCGGGACGCTTTCCGGGTGTGAGCCCGGAAGCCAGGGCCGCGCTGCAGCGCTGGGAGGAGCAGCTGACGGAGCGGGCGGAATATACCGCTGAGATCGATCGGATTGTGGAGCAGGCCGAACAGATCCAGAGCAATCCGCTGTTTGCGAAAAAGGGCTCCTTTGCCTACCGGAACGCAGGGAAGACGGCTGCGGATTATCTCGCTATAAAAAACGATTTGACCGGTCTCTACATCACGGACACAGAGACGTCCGTGATTGGCTATCAGGCCAACATCCTGTTCCATATCGGCTTCCTCTTTTACACGGTGATCCGGATGCTGCAGCCGTTGGCAAACGGCGTGGAGCCGCTGCTGCGCACCACGGCAAACGGGAGGAGGCCCCTGGCTCTGACCCGGGTGGTTATCCTTCTTCTCAGTGCCGTGACCTGCGTGGTCGCCTCGGTAGGAGGCCAACTGCTGCTGGGCTCCATCCTGTACCGGCAGGCCCCCAACTGGAGGCTGCCGGCACAGTGCGTCTCCGCCCTGCAGAACTGGACGGTGCCCACCACGGTGGGCGGCTTCTTCGCCTGGTTCTGCGCCGTCCAGATCGGGGGCGTTTTTGTCGTGGGACTGTGCCTGTGGCTGGTTTTGTCCCACGTCAGAGCTCCCCAGCGGGGTATATTCCTTCTGGCGTTGTGCTTCCTGGGGGAATACGTGCTGTTCCGGGCCTATGAGATCAACGACGCCGGATACTGGCTCTCCTCGTATAACATCTTCCATCTGCTGTCGGTACAGACCATTGCGCAGCGGTATCTGAACTACAATGTGTTGGGCTTTCCTGTGGGGGAGAGGCCAGCGGTTCTGGTTCTCCTCCTGCTCCTTGCTGTGGCGCTTAGTCTCTTGACGATCCTGCCCCAGAGGGGAGAGGGAAAGCTTGCCCCCGGGCGTCTGGCCAGGTTGACAAAGCTGTTTGCCCGCCGCAAGCGCCGGAGACTGCTGTCCTCCGCGGGATATGAATGGAAAAAGCTGTGCCTGTTTTCCGCCGGCGCCGTGTTCCTTCTGGCGGGGCTGATCCTCCTGTGGAAAAATGAACCGGACCCCATTGTCAAGGGGCAGAGGGAGGCTCTCTACACCGACTATGTGGATCGGTACGCCGGGAGCGTATCGGAGGGAGGCCTGGCGGCAATCTCTACCGAGCGGGAGAGCGCCGAGGCGGACTACCTGCAGATTCGTCAGGGGCAGGCGGACGAGCGGCTTCTGGCTTACCATGAGGCCCGATGCTGGGCGCTGTCCGCGCTGGAGGCGCGGTATCAGGAGCTGCTTTCGCTGTCTGACGAGGGCATCGAAAACGTCTGCCTGGTGAACGAGGATCCCTATGACCGGATCTACGGTGAACACGGAGCGCCGTTCCGTGAGCGGAGCGCCGCTATTGTCCTGGCGGTATTCTGCCTGACGGTTCCGCTGCTCTTCAGCATCGAGACGAGAAGCGGCATCAAGCCGTTGCTCTTTACCACCGTCGGCGGAAGGAAACAGCTGTGGAGGAGAAAAATGGCCATCGCCTTCTGGCTGCTGTTGGCAGCATCTCTGATCTGGTCTCTTTACGACGCCTATCTCTGCCGCAGCATCGGGGGAAGCTCCGGGCTGCTTGCCGCCAATGCGGCCGGCTTTTCCTGGTACAGCCCCGGGCGGAGCCAATGCGCCGTCATCTGGTATATTCTCCGGTTTGGAGCGGAGCGATTTTTCATCCTGCTGGCGGCAATTGCAGTCATATGGCTGGTGTCCGCCTTTTTTGAGCAGTACCTGACCGCACTGGGGATCAGCGCGGCGCTGTTGTTTGCCCCGGCCCTGCTGGACAAGCTGGGCATTTCTATTTTCAGGCCCGTATCATGTATCGCCTGGCTGGCAAAGAGCGCCCACAGTGTGCCTCTGTATGGGTTTTTGTTGATCGGCGCGGGATGCCTGGCTTCGGCATTGGTGTCCGGCTATATATCGACGCGCCGGTGGAGAGGGGCAGGACACATTTGCTTTGACTGATCGGATCGTGGAAAAGAGGTTTTGCTATGTCGATATCCTTGGACATCCGTGGACTGGGAAAAAGCTACGGACAGACGAAAGCACTGGCTGATTTCAACTTTACATTTACTCCCGGTATTTATGGCATTCTCGGCGCAAACGGGGCGGGTAAAAGCACGCTCTTCAAGCTGCTCACGGACACCATACAGAGGGATCACGGCGTGATTCTCTGGAATGGAGAGGAGATCCGGCGGGAAGGGCGCAACTACCGCGCCGCCCTGGGCTATATGCCCCAGACCCAGGGTTATTACGGCGATATGTCCATCCGGGAGTTCCTGTACTACATGGGCAGGATGAAAGGGATCCCCAAGGAGGAGCTGCGCCGGCAGACGGAGGAACTGCTGGCTGTTGTGGGACTGTCCGACGCGGCATGGAAGAAAATGGGACAGCTCTCCGGCGGAATGAGGCAGCGGGCCATGCTGGTTCAGGCGCTGCTGGGCGACCCGCGTATTCTGCTCCTGGACGAGCCCACAGCGGGCGTGGATCCGGAGGAGCGCATCCATATACGCAGCCACATCGCCGCTATTGCACAGGATAAGATCGTCCTCCTTGCGACCCATATCGTCTCTGATGTGGAGTGTGTGGCCAACCAGGTCCTCCTGATGAGGCAGGGACATATCGTCGCCAGCGGTACGCCTGTTGACTTGATCTCCGCTATGAAGGGGAAGGTTGCCGAACGAATCTGTACAGCGGAGGAGGCGGCGCACTACCAATCCCAGTACGGGAGCGGAAAGCTGATACAGCACCAGCAGGGCCAGATCCTGCGGTTGGTGGGCGATTCTCTGCCTCCGGAATTTGCGCCTGCCACCTGGGGAATCGGCTTGGAGGAAGTGTACTTGTATTATTGTGTACGGCGATAAGCCTTGGAGGTGTATGGGATGGATGAGGAACGGGAGGAATCACGATGGGTTCACTGTCCGGTCTGCGGCGGAAAGACAAGGGTAAAGGTGTATGAGGATACCGTCCTCGTCAGATTCCCGCTGTACTGCCCGAAATGCAAACGGGAAGTGCGGGTGGATGTCGTCAAACTGAAAATGGTGCTGAGCAAGTGAGTCGGAAAACAGACAGAGCCGGTCGTTCCGTTTTGGAACGGCCGGCTCTTTTCCGTTGGTGAGGTAGCCGAACGGCGGCTTTCGTGATTACCCATGTGTAAAGAAAAAGGGCCGCCGCTGGGGGAGCAGAGCGTAGCGGCGCTTCATTTGCACAAAGATAGGGTGATGACCGTGACGCTTGCCCAGATGAAGAATGAACTGAAGAGAGCGGAAAAAAAGAACAACGAGATCAGAGGCCGGATCTCCTACTACCTTACGGTGGGCGGATACAGCAAACAGGAGTTGGCCGACCAGCTTGGCGTGTGCATCGCCACGCTCTACAACAAGCTGAAACGGCCGGAGACCTTCACGCTGGAGGAGATGAGGAGACTAAAGTTGATCCTCAAACTGACCGACAGCCAATTGCTGGAGATGATTTAAGAGCAGGTAACCATCCGGTTACCTGCTCTTAAATGGTTTTAACGGTCGGTATCGAGGGAGGAGAAATAGGTGTCCAGCGCGGCCTCATATTCATCCTCTTTGCTCTTGAAGGTGTGCTGGTAGACCTGCTTGAGCATGTTGTCTGTGGCGTGTCCCATCTGTTTCTGGGCGTATTTGTTGGGCATACCGCTGACGAGGAGGACGGAGGCATAATAATGGCGGAGGGCGTGGAACTTATAGGGGAAGCCGATCTTGCTCTTCGTCCGGTTGTAGAGGCTCACTAGGGCGTCCACGCTGTCCTGGATCACGTAATCCTTGGGGTTGTCGTGCACCTCCTGCAACAGGGCGTCCATCAGTACCTGGGGGATCCGCAGGGTACGGGTGCTGCTGGTGGTCTTGGTGGTTTTCTCCACGTAGCATCCGGACTGATCCTTGACCCGGGCCTTGTTGATGGAGGCGGTATGATTGTCAAAATTGATGTCCTTCCACTTCAGGGCGACGGTCTCGCTCTTGCGAAGGCCCAGGAACACGGAGAAGGCCACGAACAGATAGAGACGGGTGCCCTTCGCGTAATCCAGGAGCTTCCGGATCTCCTCCTCGGTGGGGATGGAGACTTCCTTTTTCTCCTTTTGCGGAAGGATCGCCTTTTCCGTCACAAAAACGTCGTTCGCCTTCAGAACCTTGCTGGCTAGGGCGTGGGCGTTGGCAACAGACTTGGGGCTGTGATCCTTCGCGTACTGGTTGATGGCCTTCTGGTACAGCTCCGGGGTGAGGAGCTCCATCCTGGTATGGATGATGGAGGGGAACGCTGTCTTCCGGATCTTGTGGTAGCTGACAATGGTGGAAGGGGAGAGCAGGTTGGAGCGGTTCTCGATGTAGGTGGTGATCAGATCATCCAGGGTTCGGTTTTCCGGCCGCATGGAGTGCCGCTTCTCCGTCAAAAACTTTGTGGCCAGAAATTCAGCGGATTGCTTGCTTTCGGCTGTGAAGGACTTCTGTCTGTGCTTTCCGTATTCATCCGTCCAGCTGGCGACGCATCTCCAGGTTCCGCTGGGCAGCTTGTGAGCCTTTGCCATCTCGGTCACTCCTTTCGCCCTTTTTCAAGTAAAATGATACCGGAAGCGGAGGCCCGTGTCAAGAGAATTCGTGTCAGAATTCATGTCAGAAATCGTTCTAAATTCTTACACGACGGTCTAAAATATTCGAAAGGATTCTAAAAAAATAGAAGATGGAAAACCTGGAAACCGTTGTAAATAAAGGGATTGGGGCAAAAAGTAGAAGGTCAAGCAATTTCTTGCTTGACCTTCATTTGGTGGAGATGAGGGGAGTCGAACCCCTGTCCGAAAGCGCTTTGACAAGACTTTCTCCGGGCGCAGTCAAGTTTCTACGTTCCCTCCCCGTGATGGCACTTGACAGACATCACGGTTCAGTAGAGTCATGATGCGTGGGCGGGGCAACTCTTACCCGCCTCACGGACGCCACATAAACGACGCCTTCCCCGGCCTGTGGCCTCTCCGGTTCAGACGGTCACTGCGTTAAGCAGCGACGGCAACAAAATTATCGTTGTCAGTTATTTTTTAAGTTGCCCGTTTTATGGTGGCCAGGCGCCACCGCCCGCTTATCCGGCCTCCACACCCCCGTCGAAACCGGTACATCCCCAAAATATATATTCACAAAAAGTGACTTGCGTCACTTTTTCGTGAGTGTTTTGCGGCCTGCTGCAGCGCACTCGCTTGCGTGGGACGCTCGCACGTTTGCAGGCCGAGAGGTGTTTTTTGCCACGTACACGCCGCGGCAAAAAACGACTCGAATCCTTTGTCGTCTCGCGGCAAAGGGCGCTCACACAAAACGGCCGAAGCCGTTTTGCGTGAAGTTATTTTATCTGTGGAACGGATCCGGCAGCTTCTCCGGCGCCGGGTACTCCACGCCCTGGGTGTCCACCGTGACGGACTTCATCACCTGGGGCTTCTTGGGCTTGTTGGTCATCATGTTCCGGGGGGCGGAGGCGATGGCGTCCACCACGTCCATGCCCTCGATGACCATGCCGAAGGCGGCATACTGGCCGTCCAGGTGGGGGGCGTCCTTGTGCATGATGAAGAACTGGCTGCCGGCGCTGTCCATGGCCTGGGCCCGGGCCATGCTCAGCACGCCCCGGGTGTGGCGCAGATCGTTCTGCACGCCGTTGGCGGCGAACTCGCCCTTGATGCAGTAGCCGGGACCGCCCATGCCGGTGCCGTCCGGGCAGCCGCCCTGGATCATGAAGCCGTAGATGCAGCGGTGGAAGATAAGGCCGTTATAGAAGCCGGAATTGGCCAGGGCGATGAAGTTGCGCACGCTCTGGGGCGCCACGTCCGGGTACAGCTCGGCCACGATCTTGCCGCCGTTTTCCATTTCAATGGTCACGATGGGATTGTTCATATTCTTTCTCCTTTTCGGATGGGTTATCCCCGGTTCTTCTCCCGCATGGCCCGGTCCATCTCCCGCTTGGCGTCCCGCTGGGCGATGGAGGCCCGCTTGTCGTAATTCTTCTTGCCCCGGCACAGGCCCAGCTCCACCTTCACCCGGCTGTCCTTGAAGTACACGCTCAGGGGGATCAGGGCGTAGCCGTCCTGCTTCTGCAGCGCGTGGAGCCGCCGGATCTCCCGCTTGTGCATCAAAAGACGCTTGGGCCGGTCCGGGTCCCGGTTGAAGATGTTGCCCTGCTCATAGGGCGAGATGTGGAGATTGTAGCAGTAGAGCTCGCCGTCCTTGGTCTGACAGTAGGAGTCCTTCAGGTTCAGCTGCCCGCCCCGGATGGACTTGACCTCCGTGCCGAAGAGCTCGATGCCCGCCTCGTACCGATCCTCCACGAAATAGTCGTGGAAGGCCTTGCGGTTCTGGGCCGCCGTCTTGATGCCCCGCTTTTCCATGGAGGTCCTCCTTTCGCCGTAGTCAAATTATTATATCACAGCCT
Source organism: uncultured Eubacteriales bacterium (assembly GCA_900317425.1). GTDB lineage: Bacteria > Bacillota > Clostridia > Oscillospirales > Oscillospiraceae > Vescimonas. The sequence continues at coordinate 8,769 of ONGR01000001.1, forward strand.
GTCAAGGGACGCAAGGGAAAGACGATGGAAGATTCCGGCGGATCCGAAAGATTTTGCCCGCTTTTTGCGGAAAAAGGGGGAAAGCAAAACACCTTTACTCCGCCCAGGGCGCCACGTCCTCCGACAGCTCCACCCGGATCACCGCGGGAACGTCCTCGGCGCGGCTGCGGCGCAGGGCCGTCAGCTCCTTCACCAGCGCCGCCAGCTCCTTCACGTCCTTCACGCTGACGTCGTCGCTGTCCGGGGAGGACAGGAGGGCGGTGGTCAGGGTCTCCAATCGGTCGGTCAGCTCGTCGAGAGCGGCGGGGCGGCTCTCGGCCGGGGGGATGATGGGGCTCATGAGCGCCACCCCTCTCCCACGGATTCTCTGTAAGGCGAAAATACTTGTCGGGCGTACTCCTCCAGGCAGTCCGGGCAGATGATCTCGCCGTTGACACGGTAGCAGTCGCCGCCGGGGGGCAGCTCGGTGCCGCACAGGTCGCAGAAGACGGCGGGGGCGTCATGGTGGATGGGAAGTTTCATGGTTAGCGCTCCTTTCGGTGAAAAAGTGTCTTCACCTATGGGGCGCAACCCCCGTTTGTTGTACGCTTTGTTGCCCGGGGGAGGGAAACGGAGAAAAAAATACCCCCGGAAGAGATCGCTTCCGGGGGTGCGGTATTTGGGGGGGCGGCCTTATTTCAGCAGTTCCCGGGCCTTCAGCGCCGCCACCACCGTCTTGGCGTCACGGATCTCGCCGGAGAGACACTTCTCCACCAATTCCTCCAGCGGCATCCAGTCCACGTTCAAAAACTCGTCCACGTCCAGGTGCTGCTCCCCGAAGGTCAGGCCTCGGGCCAGGTACAGGTACAGCGTCTCGCCGTAGCAGCCGGGGGAGGGGATCAGCGTGCCCAGATCCGTCCACTCCGACGCCGTGGCGCCCACCTCCTCCTGAAGCTCGCGCCGGGCCGTCACCGCCGGCGCCTCGCCCTTTTCCCGCTTGCCGGCGGGCAGCTCCGTCAGCACCTGCTGAAAGGCGTAGCGGTACTGCCGCACCAGGGCCACGCGGCCGTCATCGTCCAGCGCCAGGATGCACACGCCGCCGGGGTGCTCGATCACCTCGCGGATGGAGGTCTTGCCGTTGGGCAGGCCCACCTCGTCCACGTGCAGGTGCACCACGTAGCCGTCATAGATCTCCCGGCGGGAGAGAGTGCGCTCCATCAGTTCCATATCCATCGCTCCTTTGCGGTCGTTTTTCGGTGCCATTATAGCAGGTGCGGCGGCAGCTTGCAAAAAATTTTTCCTTGTTTCCTTGGGCAGGGCAACAGGGAGGGCAACTTTCGCCCTTTTGGGCCGGAGAAGTAGAAGGAGGTGACGATCATGACCGAGGGAAAGCCGGGGATCATGCTGTACTACAAGACGGTGAAGGCGCTGGCGGAGCTGGATGACCGGCAGTTCGGCCGTCTGGTGCGGGATATGCTGGACTACGGCAGCAGCGGCAAGGAGCCAAGGCTGGAGGGAACGCTGGCGGCGGTGTGGCCCTTTCTGCGAGAGAAGATCGACGATGACGACGAGCGGTACGCCAAGGTGCGCAGGCAGCGGCAGCAGGCGGTCAACAAGCGCTGGGACAAGGTGCGGGCGGCCAAAGCGCAGGAGAATGAGACCGCCTGGATGGCGGCATACGTCAAGGCAAAGTGATACGGGAGTATACCATATACATACCGCATACGGCAAACCCAAACCCATATTGCATGTTCATATCCAAACACAAAGACACGTTCTGTTCTCAGAATGAGAACAGGAACGGGGAAGAGAAAGGAGAATACCGATGATCCTCACCATCGATCCGCCCAACGAAAAACAGCGGCAGTTCCTCACCTGTAAAAAGAAATACGTCGCCTTCGGCGGGGCCCGCGGCGGCGGCAAATCCTGGGCCGTCCGCACCAAGGCCAAGCTCCTGGCCCTGCGCTACGGCGGCATCCGCCTCCTCATCCTCCGCCGCACCCTGCCGGAGCTGGAGAGCAACCACGTCCGCTTCCTCCGCGCCGAGCTCCGGGGCGCCGCCGTCTACAACGCCGCCGCGCGGCGCTTCACCTTTCCCAACGGCAGCGTCATCGACTTCGGCTACTGCGCCTCCGACGGGGATCTGGACCGCTATCAGGGCGCGGAATACGACGTGATCTTCCTGGACGAGGCCACCCAACTCAAGGAGGACTGGATGCGGCGGCTGGCCGCCTGCGTCCGGGGCGTCAACGATTTCCCCAAGCGGATGTACTTCACCTGCAACCCCGGCGGTCCCGGCCACGGCTACGTCAAACGGCTCTTCATCGACCGCCGCTTCACCCGGTTCGAGAATCCCGACGACTACGCCTTCATCCCCGCCAAGGTCACCGACAACACCGCCCTGCTCCGCGCCCAGCCCGACTATCTGGATCAGCTCCGTGCCCTGCCCGCCCGGCTGAGGCGGGCCTGGCTGGAGGGCCGGTGGGACATCTTCCAGGGCCAGGTGTTCCAGGAGTTCACCGACGACCCCGACCACTACGCCGACCGGCGCTGGACCCACGTCATCGAGCCCTTCGACATCCCCAGAAGCTGGAATATCTACCGCTCCTACGACTTCGGCTACGCCAAGCCCTTCTCCGTGGGCTGGTGGGCGGTGGATTACGACGGGTGCATCTACCGGATCCTGGAGCTGTACGGCTGCACCGACACCCCCGACGAGGGCGTCCAGTGGTCGCCGGACCGGCAGTTCGCCGAGATCCGCCGCATCGAGGACACCCATCCCTGGCTGAAGGGCCGGGACATCCGGGGCGTGGCGGATCCGGCCATCTGGGACGCCAGCCGGGGCGAGAGCATCTATGAGACGGCCCTGAAATACCGGATCTATTTCCAGCGGGGGGACAACCGCCGCATCCCGGGGTGGATGCAGATGCACTACCGCATGAGCTTCGACAGCGAGGGCTACCCCCAGCTCTACGTGTTCCGCAACTGCAAAGCCTTCCTCCGCACCGTGCCGGCGCTGGTGTACTCGGACACCGCGCCGGAGGACGTGGACACCACCCAGGAGGACCACGTGGCCGACGAGGCACGGTATTTCTGTATGTCCCGGCCCATCGCGCCCCGGCGGCGGGAGGCATCGCCGGTGGCGGACGACCCGCTGGAGATGTTAGGTTCCAGGCGGGGCTTTTGAGGGGGGAATGTTCCGCACTCCGGTGCGGGTGACTTTTGGCCACGGCCCCAAAAGTCACCAAAAGGGCCGCTTGGAAACGTTGTTTCCAAGACTTTCCTGCGCGTTCAGAGCCGTGGCAGTTGTAGGAGCTTCCACCACGCGTAGCGAAGAATAATGTAAGGGGCCCAAAATGTGGAATGGTCTCTGCTCCTCGGCTCGCTCATCCGCTGCGCTCGACTCTGAAATGTAGGAGCATCGGCTTCTAACGTTGAGAGCAGAGCGCAGCGAAGCGGTAGCGAAACAGAGGAGGGAGCGGGATCATATTTGAAACGGACACATCGGTACTTCCGCGATCGTGCGGCAGGCACTGCTGACAACAGGAGAGTATAGCGCGCAAAGGAAGCTTTGAAACCATGGGTTTCAAATGGCGTCTTTGGTGACTTTCTTCGCTATTGAAGAAAGTCACCCGTCGGAGACACGCCCCGCGTCCGGAGACGCGGAAGATCTCCGGAGACACGTTCTTTGCCACGGAGAGGACACCTCATCCGTCACGGCTGACGCCGCGCCGCCTTCCCCTCAAGGGGAAGGCTTTGGGGGGTGCGAAAAAAACTCTGCCATTGTTGCCCACTTTGGGGCAACAGACGGGTCAACTTTCGGCCCCGGGAGGGGGAATAGTAGAAGGACTTTTTTGGATGTCGTCATTCCGAGGGCCGAAGGCCCGTGGGAATCCGTTTTCCTGATGCAGGGACGGGGGACGGATTGCCACGTCACCAGTCTGCGGACTGGTTCCTCGCAATGACCTCTATCACACCAAGCGCTATCACACGAAAGGAGACACGCCATATGGAGCAGGAAGTTTTGAAGCCCGCCATCGGGCGACAGGAGGTCCGGCAGGCCGCCGAGATCCTCAAAAAGTACAAGCGGGGCAAGGCCCATCTGGAACAGCGCATCATCGACAACGAGCAGTTCTGGAAGCTGCGCCACTGGGAGCAGATGGAGAAAAACGGCACCGGCGGCAACGACGCCGATCCCCGGCCCCGCAGCGGCTGGCTGGTGAACTGCATCCTCTCCAAGCACGCCGACGCCATGGACTGCTATCCCGAGCCCACCGTGCTGCCCCGGGAGCCCGGCGACACCGACGAGGCCCGCCGCCTCAGCCGCGTGCTGCCCGTGATCCTCAAGAACAACCGCTTCAAGCGGGTCTACAGCGACGCCTGGTGGTACAAGCTGAAGTCCGGCTGCGCCGTCTACGGCGTGTTCTGGGACAGCAGCAAGCTCTGCGGTCTGGGCGACATCAGCCTGCGGCGCATGGACCTCCTCAACCTCTTCTGGGAGCCCGGCGTCACCGATATCCAGGATTCCCCCCACTTCTTCTCCACGGAGCTGGTGGACAACGAGAAGCTGCTTTCCCAGTACCCCCAGCTGGCGGGCAAGCTGGGGGGCGGCACCTTCTCGGTGAGCCGCTATCTCTACGACGACACCGTGGATACCTCCGACAAGTCCCTGGTGGTGGACTGGTACTACAAGAAGGACGGCAGGCTCCACTACTGCAAGTTCTGCGGCGAGACCGTCCTCTACGCCACGGAGAACGACACGGCCGTGCCCACCGAGGAGCAGATGATCGGCGTGGACGAGAGCGGCGAGCCCATCGTGGAGCAGGTGCCGACAGGGGAGAGCATGGCCCGGCGGGGCTGGTACGACCACGGCAAGTACCCCTTCGTCTTCGACGTCCTCTTCCCGGAGGAGGGCACCCCCTGCGGCTACGGCTACGTGGACCTGTGCAAGAGTCCCCAGCAGCAGATCGACCTCATGAACCAGGCCATCCTCAAAAACACCCTGGCCGCCGCCACGCCCCGGTTCTTCGTCCGCTCGGACGGCGCCGTCAACGAGGAGGAGTACGCCGACTGGCGCCGACCCTTCGTCCACACCAACGGCAATCTGGGGGCCGACTCCATCGCCCCCATCCACGCCGCGGGGCTGGACGGGGTCTACGTGGCCATCCTCCAGAGCAAGATCGCCGAGATGAAGGAGACCGCCGGCAACCGTGACGTCTCCAACGGCGGCGTCACCTCCGGCGTCACCGCCGCCACCGCCATCGCCGCCCTCCAGGAGAGCGGCGGCAAGCTGAGCCGCAACATGATCGACGACAGCTACGAGGCCTTCGCCGACGTGGTGACGCTGTGCATCGAGCTGATCCGCCAGTTCTACAAGGTGCCCCGGATGTTCCGCCTGCTGGGGGACGGGGAGTTCGTCAGCTACGACGCCGCCGGTCTCCAGCCCCAGCGGCTGGACGACGGGCTGGGCGGCACCTACCGGATCCCCGCCTTCGATCTGGAGGTGGCGGCCCAGGACGAGAACCCCTACAAGACCATGGAGTATAACCAGCTGGCCCTGCAGCTGTTCCAGATGGGCTTCTTCCGGGAGGACATGGCGGACCAGGCCCTGCGGTGCCTGGAGCTGATGGACTTCAAGAACCGGGACCGTCTGGCGGCGGTCATCGCCCAGGGCAGGACCCAGCAGGCGAAGATCGCGGCCCTCCGGCAGCAGCTTATGGAGGTGGCGGCGGTGGTGGACAGTGTAAAGGGCACCACCTTGGCAGAGAGCCTGCGGCAGGAGTTCGCGGGAGAGGAAGGCGCCGTATTGCCCGCCCGGGGCGCGGCGGGATACCGTCAGCTGCTGCCCACGGCGCCCGCCGAGCGCCAGCGCAAGCGCACCCGGGAGGCGGTGAGGCCCCAGTGATCCGCGCGCGATTCACCCATAACCGGCTGACCCTCCTGGGTCACGCCGGATACGCCGAAAAGGGACAGGACATCGTCTGCGCCGCCGCCTCGGCGCTGGTGTACGCCCTCGTCGGCGCTTTGGAGGACAAGGACAACGTGGCGGAGCTGGTGATCCGGCCGGGGAACGTCACCGTGGCGGCCCGGGCGGACGACCCGGCCTTTGCCGTGGTGCGCCGGGGCTTGGAGCAGCTGGCCGGGCGGTATCCGGGGTACGTGAGGGTGGAATAGGGGGTTGTTTCGTGTCTGCGGACACGAGTTCCCTTTGCCCATGGCGGCAAAGGGAACCGAAAACGCCATTTAGAAACTACGTTTCTAAAGACTTCCTCGGCGCGTCCCACACCGTGGCAGTTGTGGAAGTTTTTCACCTCGCGTCACGAAGCAACAGCAAGGGGCCCCGTCTCTGCTTCTTGGCTTTGCTGCCGCTCTACTCAAAAGTGTAGGAGAACATACTTCTACCGTTCCCAACAGAGCGCAGCGGAAATCGCCGAAGCGCCGCGAAAGCGCCAGTGACACCCCGTGAGCGCAGCGAACGGCTGGTGGAACAAGCACCCTTGGGGTGCGGCGGATGAAGCGAGGCAGTTTCGAGGAAGTGTCCCGCTTTTCACGACCAACGGGAGTGAAAACGGCTGACACGACGGTGTCAGCGGCAGCGAAAACAAAACGGAACGGGATCATATTTGCAGCCAAAACGTAGTTGCTCCCGTGATCGCGCGGCAAGCACAAACGATGTCGGACAACTCACCTCGCGCAAAGGAAGTCTTGAAACCATGGGTTTCAAGCGGCGTTTTTGGTGACTTTTTTCGCTGATGAAAAAAGTCACCCCCCGGAGGGCGCTCTCGCACGGTGCGGGAAATAACCCTAAACAACAACCCATCCACCCCAGCGGAGAAAGGACGAACGATATGACCGATTATATGGACAATACCCGGCTTCCGGCGGAGGATGCGCCGGAGGAGAACGTGGCGGAGGAGACCGCCCTGCCGGCGGATGCGATGGCGACGGAGAACGCAGAAGCGCAGGACACCGCCGATACCGACGACCTGACCGACGACTTCGAGGCGCTGATCCGGGGCCGGTACAAGGCCGCCTTCGACCAACGTGTCCGGAAGATCCTGGACGGACGGCTGAAGAATCTCCGCCGGGAGAACGAGGCGCTGCGTTCCCATGCCGACGCCGGTCTGGACGCCGCCGCCATGGCCCTGGGCCGTCTGGAGCGTGACGCCGGGGCCATCCGGGCGGTGTACCCGGACTTCTCCTGGCAGCGGGAACTGGAGAATCCCGCCTTCGCCCGGCTCATCGGCGCCGGGGTGGACGGCCGCACCGCCTACGAGGTGGTGCATCGGGAGGAGCTGCTGCGCCGGGCCATGACCTACGCCGCCCGCCGCGCCGCGGCCCAGACCGCCCGGTCCATCGCCAGCGGCGCCCGGCCTGCCGCGGAGAACGGCGGACGCAGCGTGGCCGTCACCCGCTCCGATCCCCGGAAGCTCACCAGCCAGGAGCTGGCCGACATCCGCAAGCGGGTGCAAAACGGGGAGAAGATCCGGTTTTGAGGGAAGATTTCGTGTCTGCGGGAAAGGAGTGTTCCGCGCTCCGGCGCGGGTAACTTTGCCAATAGCAGCAAAGTTACCAAAGTGCCACCAAACACCTACGGTTTTTGGAATTCCCTTGCGCGCTATGCCCTTGTGCCGTCGGTGATGCCTGCCACACGATCACAGGAGTGCGCATGACTTTTGTCTCAACTATGATCCTTTCTGCTCCTCGGTTCGCTATCGCTTCGCTGCGCTCTTCTCCGAACGGTAGAAGTATCTGCTTCTACATTTTTAAGCAGCGCGGCAGCGGAGCCCAAGAAGCAGAGACGATTCCACATTTCGGGCCCCTTGCTGTTGCTTCGTGACGCGAGGTGAAAAACTTCCACAACTGCCACGGTGTGGGACGCGCCGAGTAGTTTCTAAACGGCGTTTTCGGTCACCTTTGCCGCCGTGGGCAAAGGTGACCCGCATCCGAAGATGCGGAACAATCCTTATCTGAAAAGATGGAATGAGAGCAACCCGCCGCAAGCGGTTTACATAGACGGGGTCGTGACCTACCACATGATATCTTCGCAAACACCCAACCGGGCGCAGCACCGCTCCCGACGCCGGGGAGCACCCATCTATCACGACCATGAAAGGAGAGTATCCATGATCCATTATCCCTATGACATCCAGCTCTTTGCCGAGAGCAACGTCCAGACCACCGGCGGCCTCACCGCCGAGATGAAGACCTACTACGGCATGGAGCTGCTGGAGAACGCCAAGCCCCAGCTGGTCCACAACCAGTTCGCCGCCACCAAGCCCCTGCCCGTGGGCGGCGGCAAGACCGTGGAGTGGCGCAAGTTCGGCTCCTTCGACAAGGCCCTGACCCCCCTCACCGAGGGCGTCACCCCCGACGGCTCCGGCATCTCCGTCAGCTACATCACCAAGGAGCTGGCCCAGTACGGCGACTACACCACCGTGTCCGACCTGCTGGATCTGACCGCCATCGACGACGTGGTGCTGGAGATCACCGACCGCCACGGCGCCAACATGGGCCTGACCCTGGACACCGTCACCCGCAACGAGATCCAGCAGGGCAACCAGGTCATCTACGCCCCCGACGGCTCCGGCAATCAGCCCACCAGCCGCTCGGAGCTGACGGCAGACCACAAGATGACCGGCGAGCTGGTGGCCAAGGCCGCCACCGCCCTGAAGAAGATGAACGCCCCCACCTTCGACGGCCGCTACGTCTGCATCATCCATCCCAGCGTGGCCTTCGACCTGCGCCAGGACGAGGGCTGGCTGGCCGCCCATCAGTACGCCGCCGTCCGGGAACTGTTCTCCGGCGAGATCGGTGAGCTCCACGGCGTCCGCTTCGTGGAGACCACCGAGGCCAAGATCTTCCGCGGCGAGGATCTGGCATCCGACAGCCGCAATCTGGCGGTGAACGGCGCCGTCAATAACAGCGCCGCCGTCCCCTTCGACGGCGGCACCGTGGCGGCAAACGCCCTGGCCGGCCGCTACGTGATCGTGGGCAATACCCGCGCCAGGGTGGTCAGCAACACCGCCTCCGCCTTGACCCTGGACCGCAGCGTCACCGCCGCCGACAACGCGGTGATCTGCCCCGGCGAGGGCGGCAAGGACGGCTGCGCCGTCTATGGCTGTCTGTTTCTGGGCAAGGGCGCCTACGGCACGGTGGACCTGAGCGAGGGCACCGAGGTCATCGTCAAGCCCCGGGGCTCCTCCGGCACCGCCGATCCGCTGGATCAGCGCTCCAGCGTGGGCTGGAAGGGCATCCACGCCGCCGCCATCCTCTATGACGAGTACATCGTCCGCGTGGAGTGCGGCAGCTCCTACTCCGACCAGGATCTGGCCAACTGACGGAGGTTGACGGAGATCTCCCCCGCGGCCGCAAGGCTGCGGGGGAGGGGGATATTTCATATCTCCCGGACGAGGAGAATGTGTCTCCGACGGCCTACTTTTGTCATCAGCGACAAAAGTAGGCAAAAACGCCGCTTGAAACCCATGGTTTCAAGGCTTCCTTTGCGCGGAGCATATTCTGTGTTTGTTGAGAGCTATTACCGCGCGATGGCGGCAGAAAGTGCGCTTTTCCTGCAAATATGATCTGTTTCCGTCCTCTTTTTGCTGCCGCACTCCGGCGGAACGGTAGGGACATTTGCTTCTACCGTTTAGAGCCGAGCGCAGCGTCAGCGATAGCGAAAAGAGAAACAAAGGGGATCATACTTGAAACGAATAGATACGCACTTCTGCGATCGTGAGGTACAGAGTGCCGATGACATACAACTACGGCGCGAGAGGGAAATCCAAAAACCGTAGGTTTGGGGCGGCGTTTTGGTTACTTTGCCGCTGTTGGCAAAGTAACCCGCACCGGGGTGCGGAACATTCCCTCCCGTCAACCCAACGTACTTTACACACAACCAACCACAACACTTGGAAAGGAGCAGCCACATGAAAAAGAACACGGAAGCGATGACCACCGTGGTCATCCCCAGAGGACGCAAAAACCAGGAGAACTTCGTGATCGTGTCGGTCAACGGCAACAGCTGGAAGATCATGCGCGGCGTGGAGGTGGAGGTGCCCCGGTACGTCTCGGAGGTGCTGGAGAACGCCGAGATGATGGCGGAGACCGCCCGCAGCTACGTGGACCGCATGGCCAACTGAAGGGGGGCGGACCCATGTCGAACCTGACCGCGGCGCAGGTGCTCCACCAGGTGGACACCCTGCTGCCCAACCAGTACGGCGACGACCAGAAGCGCCGCTGGCTCACCCAGGCGGAGGGCTTCGTGATCCGGGAGATCCTCCACGGCTGCGCCGGCACCGAGGACGTCCCCGTGCCCGATATGCTGGGCGGCGGCGACACCATGCTGGTGCCGGCGCCCTATGACGAGCTGTACCGCCACTACGTGGAGAGCCAGATCCACTATGCCAACGGCGAGATGGACCGCTGCAACAACGCCGCCACGGCGTGGAACAACGGCCTGCTGACCTATCGGGACTTCTACTTCCGCACCCACCGCCCAATCGGTGTAAAGGCATTGCGCCTTACGTAAGAAAGGGGGACGACGGATGTATTTTCCCAGACTGACGGTGCCGGCCCAGCGCCGGACCACCGTCTCCGCCTTCGGCGGACTGGACCGTCGCAGCGGCGCGGCCGTGGGCACCCTCGAGCGCATGGAGAACCTGTGCGCCGACGGCTGGCCCGCCCTGACCACCCGGCCCCGCCGCGGCGTGCTCACCACGCTGACCCATCCCAACGGCCTCACCGCCAAGGACGCCCCCGTCTGGGTGGACGGCGGCACGCTGACCGTCAACGGCCACGCCACCGGGTTGGAGCTGACTGACGGGCCCAAGCAGCTCGTCAGCATGGGGGCCTATCTGCTGATCTGGCCCGACAAGATGTATATCGACACCGCCAAGCTCACGGATTTCGGCCCCCTGGAGCGCACCGTCACCGTGGAGGGGGCCAGCTGGACCCCCTGCAAGGCCGACGGTGGGGCGTTGAACTATACCGGCGGCGACACCGCCCCGGCCGAGCCGGAGGAGGGGGCCTTCTGGCTGGATACCGGCAGCGGCACCGCCACGCTGCGCCAGTACGCGGACGGCGGCTGGCTGACGGTGGACCAGGCCTGCACCGCCCTCCGCGCCCCCGGCATCGGCGTGGGCTTCGAGACCGGGGACGCCGTGGAGATCAAGGACTGTGAAGGGGAAGCACTGAACGGCACCTTCGTCCTGCGGGCCGTGGAGGAGGACGTGATCGTCATCACCGCCCTCGCCACGGCGGGGAGCCAGACGGCACCCCTGACCGTCAGCCGCACCGTGCCGGACATGGACTACGTGATCGAGTGCGGCAACCGGCTGTGGGGCTGCAAATACGGTCTGGTGGACGGCAAGAGCGTCAACGAGATCTACGCCAGCAAGCTGGGGGATTTCAAGAACTGGCACTGCTTCGCCGGTCTCTCCACCGACAGCTACGCCGCCAGCCGGGGCAGCGACGGCGCCTTTACCGGCGCGGCGGCCTATCTGGGCAGCCCCCTGTTCTTCAAGGAGCACTGCATCGAGCGGGTGTACCCCTCCGCCTCCGGCGCCCACCAGGTGGTGACCCTCCAGTGCGACGGGGTGAAGAAGGGCAGCGGCGCCAGCCTGCAGGTGGTGGACGGCACCCTCTATTACCACGGCGTCCACGGCTTCTGCGCCTTCACCGGCAGCCTGCCGGTGCTGGTCTCCGCCCCGCTGGGGGAGGAGGCATATCACGGCGCCGTGGCCGGCTCGGTGAACGGACAGTACTACGTCTCCGCCGCCGACAGCGCCGACCGCCGCCACCTGCTGGTCTATGACGTCCGCCGCCGCCTCTGGCACCGGCAGGACGACACGGAGGCCCTGGCCTTTGCCGCCTGCGACGGCGAGCTCTACTGCCTCGCCTCGGACGGGCGGCTCATGGCCCTCCACGGCGCCGCCGGCACGCCGGAGAGGGGGCCGCTGCGCTTCGCGGCGGAGACCGGGGAGCTGGGCCTGCGGGACGCCCGCAGCAGCTATCTCCAGCGGCTCACCGTCCACGCCGCCCTGTCGCCCGGCGCCGCCATGACCGCCTTCGTCAGCTATGACGGCGGCCTCACCTGGCAGGCCCAGGGCACCATCACGGGCACCGGCGCCACGGACCGCGCCCTGCTTCACGTGCGGCCCCACCGCTGCGAGAGCCTGCGCCTGAAGCTTTCCGGCACAGGCGATGTAAAGGTATACAGCCTGTCGGCAGTTTATGAGAAGGGAAGTGACGGCCCGTGATGAATCTCATGATGCCGCCGGCCCCCGCGGGGGATCTGGCGGAGCAGGTGAGGGGCCAGTACGCCTATCTCTTCCAGCTGGCCCAGCAGCTGAATCTGGCCCTGGAGGGGACGGAGCAGGCGGCCGCCGCCGCGCGAAAGTCGGAGCGGAAGGAGACCGCCGCGGAGATGGCAGAGGGCTACGAGCGGCTCAAGAGCCTCATCGTCAAGACGGCGGACACCGTCAGCGCCCGGATGGACAAGCTCCGGACGGAGCTCTCCGGCGAGTACATGGCCATCAGCGACTTCGGCACCTACGTGGAGCGGCTCAACGCCATCCTGGAGGCCGATCCCACCGCCCTGACCCAGTACTATCAGTACTTCTCGGAGCTCCGGGCGGACGTGGACGCCGTGTCCGCCGATTTCACCGCCTGGCGCACCGCCACCGAGGGCACCATCCGCACCGGCATCGTGGACTACAAGGACGGTGTGCCGGTGTACGGCCTGGCGGTGGGCCAGAAGCTGGAGACCTCCGTCGACACCGCCACCGGCGACACGGTGATCGAGAAGAAGAACTTCCGGGCCATCTACGCCGCCAACCGCCTCTCCTTCTGGGAGGACGGGGTGGAGGTGGCCTACGTCAGCAACAATCAGCTCTACATCACCAACGTGGTGGCCCTGGCCACGCTGACGGTGGGCCGGTGGAGCGTGTCGGGCACCAACGGCCTGGCATTTCAGTGGATCGGAGGGTGAGTATGGCAGCATCGGGAACCATCCAACTGTCGGTGACCTCGGCGGGCAGCGCCGTCACCGGCTGGATCGAGTGGACGGAGTCGGAGGTCAACGCCGCCGCCAACACCAGCAAGGTGACGGCGAGACTGATCTACCGCAACGCCGGCGCCTACGCCACCTATTCCGACCAGTCCACCTTCTATCTGACGGTGAACGGCAGCACCGTCCACAAAGCCGACGGCGCCGCGCTGGCTGCGGGGTCCGCCGTCACCGTGCTGACCCATACCGTCACCGTGGCCCACGACGCCGACGGCACCAGGAGCGTCACCGTCTCCGGCGGCGGCGCCCTGACGGGCACGGTGGGCCTTCAGGCCTCCTCCGGCTCCGGCACGGCGGCCCTCACCGCCATCCCCCGGGCCTCGGTGCCCACGGTGTCCCAGAGCGCCATCGACATGGGCCAGACGGTCCGCGTCAAGACCAACGCCAAAAACGGCAATTTCTATCACCGCATCTGGTACACCTTCGGCGGCTCGGAGGGCTACGGCGGCGACTTCGACAGCACCACACTCTATAACTGGTCGGATCTGACGCCCCGGCTGGAGCTGGCCGGACGGATCCCCAACGCCGCCTCCGGCACCTGCACGGTGTATCTGCGGACCTTCACCGACCGGACCATGACCACCCGGGTGGGGGAGGACCAGACCGTGAGCTTCACCCTCCGGGTCCCCGGCTCGGTGAAACCGGCGGCGGCGCTGACGGTGGAGCTGGTCCACGACGCCGCCGTGCCCGCCGGATGGGACGCGGCGGTACAGGGCCACACCCGCCTCCGCTATACCATCACCGGCGACACCGCCGCCGACTGCGGCGCGTCGGTGGCCGCCTATCGGCTGGAGGCCCCCGGCGAGGTCCTGACGGCTCAGACCGGCACCACGAAGCCCCTGACCGCCGCCGGGGAGGTGACGGTCCGGGGTATGGTGCGGGACAGCCGGGGCCACTGGTCCGACGCCGCCGCGGAGACCGTGACGGTTTACGACTACGCCACCCCCGCCATCACCGCCAGCCATGCCCGCCGCTGCACCGCCGACGGCACCGCCGCCCACGACGGGGCGTATTTGACCGTTCTGTGCGGCGGCACCTGCTCCGACGTGGGGGGCCGCAACAGCGTGACGGCGCGGCTCCGCTGGCGGCGGAACGGGGGGAGCTGGGGCGGCTACGTGACCCTCCCCAACGGCACGGAGACGGTGGTGGACGCCGGGCTGCTGGCCGACGCCTCCTACGAGGCGGAGCTGAGCCTCACCGACGCGCTGGGCACCGGCCGCACCGTGGTCTATCCCATCCCCACGGCGGCGGTGGCCTTCCACCTCAAGAGCGGAGGCCGGGCCGCGGCCTTCGGCAAATACGCCGAACACGAGAACACGCTGGAGCTGGCGGCGGACTGGGATCTGCGCTACAAGGGGAAGGTGCTGGCGGACTACCTCTACCCGGTGGGGAGCCTCTATCTCTCCGCCGACGGCTCCGACCCGGCCGTCCTCTTCGGCGGCACGTGGACGGCGGCGGCACAGAACGTGCGGCTGCTGCTGGGCGAGGAGGGGAAGATCAACCGCGCCGCCGTGTGGGATTACCAGAAGCGCAACAACCTGCGCCTGGACGGCATCGTGGGGGCGGAGACCTGGGGCAGTCTGCTCAGCCCTATCGTGGCCACCCCCGGCGATCCCGTCCCCAGCAGACAGGCGATGAGCGGCGTGTCCGACGACACCGCCCGCCGTCTCAGCGAGCTGGAGCGGGGCTATACCCCCTCCCAGGCGGTGACGGCGGCCCGGGCGGAGTATGACCGCCTCTATGCCGCCCGGCCCGGGGAGTATCAGTCCTCCTTCGCCGACCAGCTGGCGGAGCTCTACGGCCAGATCACCGGCCGGGACCCCTTCGCCTACGATCCCACCCGTGACGTGACGTATCAGCGCTACGCCGCCGACTATCAGCGCCGGGGCAAGGTGGCCATGGAGGACACTTTGGGCCGGGCCGCGTCCCTCACCGGCGGCTACGACTCCAGCTATGCCCAGGGGGCGGGCCAGCAGGCCTACGCCCGCCAGCTGGAGGAGCTGACGGGCCTCATCCCCAGGCTGGAGGAGAACGCCCGCCGCCGCTACGACGGGGAGGGGGCGGAGCTGCTGAAGCGGTATCAGCTGCTGCAGCAGCAGGAGGACGCCGCCTACGGCCGCTGGAACGATCAGGTGACCCGCTGGCGCCAGACGCTGGAGATCGCCCGGAAGGCGGCGGAGAGCGCCGAGAGCGCCGACCGGGCGGCCTATCAGAACGCCCTGAAGCACTACACGGACAAGGCCAAGGCGGAGCAGCGTGCCGCGGAGGCGGAGGCGAAGCTGGCCGCGTCCCAGAGCCGGGCCTCCTCCGGCGGCAGCGGCCGCAGCAGCGGCGGCGGCAGCAAGAGCAGCAGCGGCAAGAGCAGCAGCGGCAAGAGCAGCAGCGGCAAGAGCAGCCAGGCCCTCAGCTCCACGGCGGCGGAGTCCCTGGAGCGGGTGGCGGGCAGCTATCTCTCCGCCGGCAACGGCGCCGCCGCCGGCGCGCTGGTGGCCCAGTACTTCAGCCGCATGACCCCGGCCCAGAGGCGGAAGTTCGAGACCCTCTTCGGCCGCTACGGCAGGAACATGACGAAGTAAGGGATCGGGAAGCGGACCTTGGGAAGAGACTCCCCCTCCCGGCGAGGGAGGGGGAGTCTTTCGGGAAGTTGTTCCGCGCTCCGGGGCGCCCCCATCGAGGGTGCGGAACGACTCCCGGAAAGACACCCGCCGCCGGCCTTCCGGACAACAAAAAAACCGCCGCCCTTTCGGACGGCAGTTTGGAGATTCACTTGTCTTACATGGTCTTGGACCGCTTGTCGGCGTAGAAGAAAAGGGCCAGCGTGCCGGGTCCCACGTGGGAGCCGGTGACGGGCTCGTAGCCCACCACGTTGATGGGGCCGGTCTGACCGGCCTGGCGCAGCAGGTGCTGGAGATGCAGGGCGTCCGCCGGGCAGTCCGCCTGGGCGATGCCCACCGGCTCGCTGCCGTCGGTGTGCTTCTGGGCGTACAGCTCCGCCAGCCGCTCCACGGCCCGCTTCTTGCCCCGGACCTTGTCCCGCATGACGATGTGGCCCTCCTCGTCGCCGAAGAGGATGGGCTTGATCTGCAGCAGCTGACCGGCCAACGCCGCGCCGCCCCAGAGCCGTCCCGTCTTGCGGATGTATTTCAGGTGATCCACCACGAAGTACTGGTTCATCCTCTCCACCTGGCGGTACACGTGGTCGCAGATCTCGTCGATGGTCTTGCCCTGATCCCGGAGCTGGGCCGCCTCGATGGCGTGCTGCCCCTCGCCCAGGGAGGCACCCTTGGCGTCGATGATCCGCACCGTCCGGCCGGGATACTCCTCCATCAGCTCGTCACGCACCATGCACAGCATGCCGTAGGTGCCGCTGATGCCGCTGCTCAGGCAGATGCAGATGACGTCGTCCCCCTGCTCCAGCAAGGGCTCAAACGCCGCCTTGGTGTTGCCGGGGCTGGGCATGGAGGTCTTGACGTCGGCGCCCTTGCGCATGGCCTCGTAGAAGGGGATGGCGTCAAAGGGCACGTTGGGGTCGGACTCCACACCGTTGACGGTGTAGGTCAGGTGGATCAGATCGATGTGATACTTCTCCACCACCTGCTGGGGCAGATTGGCTGCCAGATCGGTAAAAATACGGATCATAGGAAACCTCCCATCTCCTGCCGGAAACCGGACAGGACGTCATACAGAATTACGCGGCCGGGCAAAGGGGCCGCAGGCGCAGATCTCTGCGCCCCGCGAAATAATATATCGCCCCGCAACATCTAATATAGCATATTAGTAACCACAAGTCAATGCGATATTTGTTAATATTCTGTTGCGGATGTGGCGGTGTTGTGCTACAATAGGGGACAAGAACGACCGAGGAGGTGTCCCCCGAATGGCGATGGAGAAGCTGGCCCTGTGGGAGAAGCTGGCGGGAGAGGAATCCCTGCCGACGTGGGAGTCGATCCCGGATTTCGGGCTGTATATGGACCAGGTGGTGACGCTGCTGGAGCAGTATCTGGCGTTTCTGCCGGACCGGGGCGAGCGGATCATCACGTCCTCGGCCATCAACAACTACGTGCGCTTGAAGATCATGCCGGCGCCGGTGAAGCGGAAGTACTACCGGGTGCATCTGGCGTATCTTCTGATGATCCTGCCCATGAAGCAGAGCATCTCCATCGCGGACATCCCCCGGATCCTGCCCCCGGGCACGGACGAGGAGGCGGTGCGGGCGGTCTATGAGGACTACGCCCACCAGTTCCACAAGACGGCGGAGTTCTTCAACCGCCAGGTGACGGGTGTGCTGCGGGATCTGGAGGCCGGCGGCAGCGGCGTGAGCCGACTGGCGCTGGAGAGCGTGCTGATCTCGTCCTTTGCCCGGATCCTGGCCGAGCAGCTGATCCCGTTGGCGGAGGGGGAGGCGTGAGGATTTGCTTACCCACAGTGTACCCCAGACGGCGGGAATTAGCAAGTAAATGAACTGTGAACAAAAAGACGGCGCACCGGTGATGGTGCGCCGTCTTGGTTTTCTTTTGCGGTGGGGTGGAGTCAATCCTCTTTGTCCGGCGGCTCCAGCACCTGGCAGGGGGTGCCGTGTTCCTCCAAGCACCGCAGAGCGGCGCTGCCGGCGGGGGCATAGACGGTGACGCGGGGGGAGTCGTCAAACGACGTGCCGGCGATCTCGGTCTCTTCGCCCCGGATCACCACCCGCCCCAGGTTGGCGCAGCCGCTGAAGGCCCGTACACCGATGCGTTTCACCCCAGCGGGGATCGTCAGGCTCGTCAGCCCGGTACAGCCCCGGAAGGCGCCCTCGTCGATCCACCGCAGGCTCTCCGGCAGATGGACCTCCGTCAGACGGGAACAGCCCCAGACCGTAAAGGCATCGATATGGCGGGTGCCCTCGGGAATGGTCAGCGCTCCGGACTTCCCCCGGGGACAGCGCAGCAGCAGCAGCCCCATCTGCTTGTGATAGAGGACCCCGTCCACGCTGCCGAGAAAGTCGTTGTCCTCCGCCACGCAGATGGCCGTCAGATTGGGACAATAGAGAAAGGTGCTGCCGGAGATGCACCGGACGCTGGCCGGGATGGTCACGGTCTTCAGCTCCTCGCACCGGAGGAAGGCCTTTTCGTCGATGTCGGTCACGCCCTCCGGGATCACGGCGTTGCCCTCTGCGTCGATATACTCGGTCATGGTGGCGCGGCCGTAGATATAACGGGGATCATAGGGGTACATCTGCCTGCCCTCCTTGGCTTCGCCGCTCTTGCTTCCGTCAGCTTATTCCGCCAGCGTGGCCACCCAGCGGCCGTACTTGGCGATGTTCTCGTCCCGCTCGACCGCGTCCTTGCCCCGGGTCAGCACGTAGACCTTGATCTTGGGCTCGGTGCCGCTGGGCCGCACCAGGATGGTGGTGCCGTCGGTGAGCTCATAGCGCAGCACGTTGGAGCCCTTCAGCTCCATGGTGCCCACCGAGCCGGTGGCGCAGTCGATGACGGTGCCGTCGGTGTAGTCCTTCCGGACGGCCACCTTGACCCCGGCGATCTCCGTGGGGGGATTCTGCCGCAGGTCGGCCATCAGCTTGGCCATCTTGGCCAGACCGTCCAGACCCGGCATCACCAGGTTGTGGGTTTTCTCGCCGAACCAGCCGTACTTCTCGTACAGGGCGTTGATGGCGTCGTAGAGGGTCATGCCCTTCGTGGCGTACCAGGCGGCCATCTCCGTCAGCAGCATGGAGGCGGTGACGGCGTCCTTATCCCGGACGTAGTCGCCCAGCATGTAGCCGTAGCTCTCCTCGTAGGAGAAGATGACCTTGCCCTCGCCGCTCTCTTCCAGGGCGTTCTTCTTCTCGGCCATGAACTTGAAGCCGGTGAAGGTGTCGTAGCAGGTGACGCCGTTGGACTCGGCCACCTTCCGGGCCATCTCGGTGGTGACGATGGTCTTGAGCAGCACGGGCTTTTCCGGCATGGTGCCGGCCCGGCGCATGGCGCCGATCAGGTAGTCCGCCAGCAGCACGCCGGTCTGGTTGCCGGTGACGGGGATGAAGGAGCCGTCGTTTGCCCGGACCATGATGCCCACACGGTCGCTGTCGGGGTCGGTGCCCAGGATGAAGTCGGCGCCCACCTTGTCGGCCAGCTGGATGGCCAGATAGAAGCCCTCGGGATTCTCCGGGTTGGGGGAGACCACGGTGGGGAAGTTGCCGTCCAGCACCATCTGCTCTTCCACGCAGTAGAGGTGCTTCACGCCCAGCTCACGGAGGGCCTGGGGCACCAGCTTGTGGCCGCAGCCGTGGAAGGGGGTGTAGACCATCTTGAAGGTGTCGGCCACCTTGGCCATGGAGGCCTTGTCGTTGATCATTTTGTAGACTTCGCTCATGAAGGCGTCGTCGGTCTCGGCGCCCAGGATCTCGATGCGTCCCTGTGCCACGGCCTCGTCGAAGTCCATGCGTCGCACGCCGTCAAAGATGTCGATGGTCTCCAGCGCCTTGGCGATGGCGTCGGCGTGGTGGGGGGGCAGCTGGGCGCCGTCGGCCCAGTAGACCTTGTAGCCGTTGTACTCCTTGGGGTTGTGGCTGGCGGTGACGTTGATGCCGGCCTGGCAGCCGTAGTGGCGGACGGCGAAGCTCAGCTCCGGGGTGGGGCGCAGGCTCTCAAAGAGGCGCACGTGGATGCCGTTGGCGGCGCAGACCTCGGCGGCGGCCCGGGCGAAGTCCATGGAGTGGTTGCGGCAGTCCATGCAGATGGCCACGCCGCGGCGTTTGGCCTCCTCGCCCTCGGCGCAGATCACCTGGGCGAAGCCCTGGGTGGCCCAGCGGATGACGTACACGTTCATCTGGTGCAGGCCCATCTTCATGGTGCCCCGCAGTCCGGCGGTGCCGAACTCCAGCGGGCCGTAGAACCGGCTCTCGATCTCCTTCTCGTCGCCCGCGATGGACCGGAGCTCCTCACGCTCGGCCTCGGTGATGGCGCTGCTTGCGAGCCACTTCTCATATTCCTGACGGTAATTCATGCTTGTTCATCCTCCTCAATATTGTTGTCGGTATCGTCCAGAGGCCGGGCGGCCAGGATGGCCGCCGCCTCGTCATGCACGGTTTCGGGGACGTAGAGGGCCGCGCCGTAGCCGGAGAAGCCGCTGATGACCTTGCCGGTGACGCCCTCGCCCTGATAGTAGGGGAAACAGGGGATGCCGTAGGCGGAGAGCAGGGAGATGGTCATGTCGGCCTCGGCGGGGGAGTCGAAGGTGTGCTGCAGCAGCACGGCCTTGACCTTCTCGCCCTTCTCGTCGGTGGGCCAGTCGGGTGTGTCGGGCCCAAAGGCCCAGTTGGTGATGTCCATATATTTGACCTCCTTGTGTGGTGGTGTGGGTTTCGTTGTTTGTCATCAAGCCTTCCCCTTGATGCCCCAAGGGCATTTGCTCCGCCAGCCGCTCGTTCCTCGCGGGGCGTCGCTGGCAGGGGGAAGGTGTCTGACCGCAGGTCAGACGGATGAGGTGGCAAAAACCGATGGGGTATTACGCTTCTCGCAAATGCTGCAGAATGTCCTGACAAACGCCGGAAAAGTTTTGATTCACGTCCAGATTGGAGTACCGCAGCACACGGATGCCCAAACCGGACAAATACTGATCTCGCGCATGATCTTCTGCCATACCGTCCTCAGCATAATGCTGAGAGCCATCCAGCTCGATCACCAGCTTTGCGCCGGCGCAGTAATAATCCACAATATAGGGGCCGATTACCTTCTGCCGGTTCACGGTCACGGGGAGAGGCTTCAAAAAGTCGTACCAGAGGTGCCGCTCCTCCTTTGTCATTTCCCGGCGCAGCTTTCTGGCAAAGGGAGTGAGTTTGGGGTTGTTGGTCTGGTTCATATCCACCTCATCCGGCGCTGTGCGCCACCTCATTCACCTCATCCGCCTCGCTCCGCTCGGCACCTTCCCCTCAAGGGGAAGGCAGATAGGGGTTCGTACATCCAAAGGCTTCCCCTTGATGCCCCAAGGGCATTTGCTCCGCCAGCCGCTCGTTCCTCGCGGGGCGTCACTGGCGCCGGCGGCGCTTCGGCGCTTTCCTTGCGCGTTCCGCACCATGTCGGTTGCAGGAGTTTCCACCACGCGTAACGGAAAAGTAGCAAATGACCCGAAATGTGGAATCGTCTTTGCTCCTCTTTTTGCTGCCGCACCGCTCTGAAATGTAGGAAAGCCAACTTCTACCGTTGAGAGGCGAGCGCAGCAAAGCGATAGCGAAAAGAGGACGGAAGTGGATCATATTTGAAACGAATACCATCTGCACTCCTTCGATCGTGCGGCAGGCACTACCGACGACACAAAAGCTATAGCGCGCGAAGGAAGCCTTGAAACCATGGGTTTCAAGCGGCGTTTTTGCCTACTTTTGTCGCTGATGACAAAAGTAGGCCGTCGGAGACACGCCCTTTGCGCCGGCTGGCGCAAATCCCTCACTTGTGATACCGTGTCCCCAGCTGGATCTGATACGCCCGGTAGATCTGCTCCAGGAGCATGATCCGGGCCATGTGGTGGGGGAAGGTCATGGGCGACATGGAGAGCCGCCAGTCGGCGGACTTCTTCAGCTCCTCGTCCAGGCCGAAGCTGCCGCCGATGAGGAAGGTGACCTGGGTCTTTCCCGCCACGGCGAAGTCGGCCAGCCGGCGGGACAGCTCCTCGCTGGAGCAGGGCTTCCCCTCGATGCACAGCGCCACCACGGCGCCGCCCTTTGGCAGCCTCTCCCGGATGGCCGCCGCCTCGATAGAGAGGGCCTGACGGATCTGGGCGGGGGAGGGATCCTCGCTCAGCCGCTGCTCCGTGAGCTCGATCAGCTCGAACTTGCACAAGCGGCCCAGACGTTTAGCATATTCCGCCGCCGCGTCCATATAGAACTTCTCCTTCAGCTTGCCCACGCACAGCACGGTTATCTTCTGCATAGGGTACCCTCCGCCACGAAAGGCTGGCTCAATTCGCCCCGCGGCGCCACGGTGACGGTCACGTCATAGCCCGTAAGCGCCGCCGACACGGTGTCCCACGCCCGCTGGGGGGTGTTGTTCTCCCGGCTCAGATGGGCCAGCACGAACTGCCGTGTGCCCCATGACGCCATCTCGGCGGCGAAGGCCGCCGCCGCGTCGTTGCTCAGGTGTCCGCGATCGCTGAGGATCCGGGCCTTCAGGGGATAGGGATAGAGCCCGCTGCGGAGCCACTCCACGTCGTGATTGCTCTCCAGCACCAGGAGCTCCACGCCCCGGAGGACCTCCCGCGCCTCGTCGGTGACGCAGCCCGTGTCGGTGAGGACGCCCACGCCCGCGCCGCCGCAGTCGAACCGGTAGTCCATGCCGCCGGAGACGTCGTGGCTGGTGGGGAAGGGGGTAATTGTGACGCCGCCCACGCGGAACGCGCCCTCCACGGCCCGGAGCCGGGGGGCGATGCCGGCGATGCGGTATTGGAGCTGGCGGGCGGTAGCGGGCCCGGTGCAGATGGGGACGTCGTAGCGGCGGACCATGGTCTGGAGGCCGCTGATGTGGTCGCTGTGCTCGTGGGTGACGCACACGGCGTCCACATCGGCCATCGACAGGCCCAGCGCCGCCAGCGCCGCGTTGATGCGCCGGCAGGAGATGCCGGCGTCCACCAGGATATGGGTCTCACCGGCGGTCAGGAGCAGGCAGTTGCCCTCCGAGCCGCTGGCGATGGTATGTAGGGTGATCAATGTTCGTGTACCTCGCGGGATAGAGTAGTGCTTCCGGGGAGGGGATTCCCCTCCCGGGATATTGGATCTTTTGCGCGCCATCGGTGCGCAGCTGCTTTTCCGTGATTTCCATCACGGAAAAAAGAGTTGGCTCGTTGAGCTCTGGTTTCTTCCCGCCCTGCATGGGGTGGGTCCGGGAGGGGAGGGGATTCCCCTCCCGGGATATTGAATCTTTTGCGCGCCATCGGCGCGCAGCTGCTTTTCCGTGATTTCCATCACGGAAAAGCAGCGTTCGCCCGGGGCGACCAAGCGAACGCTGTGTGAGAGGGATTGTTTACTTTCAGCCGATCTTGGGCTCCACTTTCTCGTCCTCGGGCACGTCCACGATCTGGATGTCGGCGCCCACGGCGCGGAGCTTGCCCACCATGTCCTCGTAGCCCCGCTCGATATACTGGATGTTGCCCAGATGGGTCTCGCCGTTTGCGGCCAGACCGGCGATGACGAGAGCGGCGCCGGCCCGCAGGTCGCAGGCCTGGATGGGCGCGCCCTCAAAGCGGTCCACACCCTCCACCACGGCCACCTTGCCGTCCACCTGGACCTTGGCGCCCAGGCGCTTGAGCTCGCCCACGTACTTGAAGCGGTTGTCCCACACGCCCTCGGTGACGATGCTGGTGCCCTCGGCCAGAGCCAGGGCCACGGTGATCTGGGGCTGCATATCGGTGGGGAAGCCGGGGTAGGGCAGGGTCTTGACGTTGGTGCGGTGCAGGGGCTTGCTGCGGCGGACCAGCAGGGTGTCGTCCTGCTCGAAGATCTCCACGCCCATCTCCTGCAGCTTGGAGGAGATGCACTCCATGTGCTTGGGGATGACGTTCTTGATGAGCACTTGACCGCCGGTAGCGGCCACGGCCGCCATATAGGTGCCGGCCTCGATCTGGTCGGGGATGATGCCGTAGGTGCCGCCGGTCAGCTTCTCCACGCCCCGGATCTTGATGGTGTCGGTGCCGGCGCCCTTGATGTCGGCGCCCATGGAGTTGAGGAAGTTGGCCAGATCCACGATGTGGGGCTCCTTGGCGGCGTTGTCGATGGTGGTGGTGCCCTCGGCCAGGACGGCGGCCATCATCACGTTCATGGTGGCGCCCACGCTGACCACGTCCATGTAGATGTTGGCGCCGTGGAGACGGCCGTCTCTGGCCTCGGCCTGGATCAGGCCGCCCTCGATGACGTCGGCGCCCATGAGGCGGAAGCCCTTGACGTGCTGGTCGATGGGCCGCACGCCGAAGTTGCAGCCGCCGGGCATGGCCACGGTGGCCTTGCCGAAGCGGCCCAGCAGGGCGCCCAGCAGATAGTAGCTGGCGCGGATGCGGCGGGCCAGCTCATAGGAGGGGGTGGTGGAGCGGATGTTGCGGCAGTCGATCTCCACGGCGTGGCGGTTGAGGACCCGCACCTTGGCGCCCAGCTCCTCCAGGATGGAGAAGAACAGCGTCACGTCGCTGATCTGGGGGACGTTCTCGATGCGGCACACGCCGTCCACCAGCAGGGCGGCGGGGATGATGGCCACGGCGGCGTTCTTGGCGCCGCTGACGGTGATCTCACCGAACAGGGGATGGCCCCCTCGAATAACATACTGATTCAAAAACAGACACCTCTCTTAAGGGTAAAACTCAACGGGCATATCTTGCCCCGGTGGAAAAACTTCATGCATGGATGAAGTGAAACATTCAAAATGCATTATAGCATGGAACCACACAATAATACAAAATAAGTATACCACATTTTTCCGCAAAAGCAACGAAAAGCTGTGAATTCCCGGAAAAAAGAATCCACAGCTTATTTGTCGAACGTGCATCGCAGATTTCGCCGCCCGGTGGCGGCGAAGAAATGAAATCATTTTCGCCCGCGGCGTGTACGTGGGCGAAAATACTTCTCGGTCTGCAAACGTGCGAGCGTCTCACGCGAGTGCGCTGCAGCAGACCGCAGGCCCTCTCGAAAAAGTGTCACGGGACACTTTTTCGACGAAAACGAAAAGCTGTGAATTCCCGGAAAAAAGAATCCACAGCTTATTTGTCGTTTTTTGTTGTTTGTGCCGAGGCGTCGCTATTCTCTGCCAGCGCCGGCAGAGGCTCCCGCACCGCCGGATCCGCGGGGCACCAGCGGTAGTGGGCCGTCACCGGATTGCGGGAGATGGCGTCCACCTCCACGGCCCCCTCCTCCAGAGAGCCGTGGTGGATGATCCAGGGGATGCCGTCGGCACGGCGCCTGTCGGAGCAGATGGCGATGTGGGCCCGGTCCCCGAAGACCACGATGTCGCCGCCCTGCCACTGGCCGGGGTCGTCAAAGGAGCAGGTCAGCACCAGGGCGTGGCGGGAGAAGAAATCGTCCAGATTGGTCACCCGGCGGAAGTCGATGTTGGGCTCCGGCCACTCCACGTCGCCGTACCAGTCCGGATGGGCCCGGATATCCGCGTCCAGCAGATCCTTCAGCTCGTATCCGGCGGCCCGGAAGGCGCTCCAGATCACGTCGGTGCACACGCCGGTGCCGTCGTCGGGATAGCCGCCGTCGTAGTAGCCGTACTGGTTGTAGACGGGCTTCGTGGCGATATAGTCCCGGGCGCCCTGCAGAATGTCGTGGTAGTCGTCCACGCCGTCGCCGTCGGCGTCCAGGGGGCTGAACAGCTGGGCGTAGGGGCTGTTTTGGCCGCCCGCGCCGTCCGTGGTGTTGTTGGGCGGCGTGGGACCCTCCGGGGAAGCGGGCGGGCGGTGGAGGATCAGGGCCGCGGCGCCGCCGATGATCAGCAGCAGAAGCAGGATCAGCGCCCGGCGGATCATCAGCCGGCGGCGGATCCGCCTGCGTCTGGCGGCGCGGCGCTGCCGGTCTGCCCGGCGCTCCTCCGCGGAGTAGTAAAACCTGTCCTCATATTCGCCCACGACGTCACCCCCCTCTCTTTGGCAGATGGGATGATTCTACCCGATTTCCCCCGTCGATTCCAAGGGAATCAAGAGGAAAATGCCGGAAAACAACAGGACCGGAGAAGAACCCCGGTCCTGTTGTTGTGTCGGAAATTGCTCACTCCTGACCCGGCATCTTCCAGCCGTTGTGGTCGGTGTGGAGCAGGTGGTGGGACAGCTTGCCCAGAGGGGCGCCCAGATAGTCCTGATAGAGATCGATGACGTCGGGGTTCTCGTGGGAGAAGCGGAGGGTCTCCTTCCTGTCCAGGCCCCAGAGCACGTCGCCACGCTTTGCGGCCAGCTCCTGTCCGTCGTGGATGGGCTGACCGCCGCCGCCGGCGCAGCCGCCGGGACAGGCCATGACCTCCACGAAGTCGTAGCTGGCCCGGCCCTCCTCCAGGGCGTTCATCAGCCGGCGGGTGTTGCCCAGACCGCTGACCACGGCCACCCGGACGTCCCCGGCGCCGGGCACGGTGAAGGTAGCCTCCTTCCAGCCGTCCATGCCCCGGACGTTCCGGAAGGCGTCGGGGTCGGGGTTGGAGCCGGTGACCAGATAGTAGGCGCTGCGCAGGGCCGCGTCCATCACGCCGCCGGTGGCGCCGAAGATGACGGCGGCGCCGGTGCCGCTGCCCAGGGGGCTGTCGAAGGGGGTCTCTTCCAGGGCGGCGGGGTTGATCTGATCGCCCCGGAACATGCGCACCATCTCACGGGTGGTGAGGGCCACGTCCACGTCGGGATCGCCGCAGACGTCCCTCATGGTGGGCAAGGCGCACTCGGCCTTCTTGGCGGTGCAGGGCATGACGGACACCACGAACACGTCGTGGGGATCCGCGCCGATCTTCTCGGCGAAGTAGCTCTTGGCCACGGCGCCGAACATCTGCTGGGGGGACTTGGCGGTGGAGAGGTTGTTGGTGTAGCGGGGGAACTGGCCCTTCAGGAACCGGACCCAGCCGGGACAGCAGCTGGTGAACATGGGCCAGGTGTAGCGGTCCCGGTGGGTGAAGCGCTCGATGAACTCGCTGCCCTCCTCCATGATGGTCAGGTCGGCGGCGAAGTTGGTGTCGAACACGTAGTCGAAGCCCAGCTCCTTCAGGGCGGTGACCATCCGTCCGGCGGTGGCGAAGGAGGGGTCCAGATGATAGGACTCGGCCCAGGCGGCCCGGACGGCGGGCGCCACCTGCACCACGGTGATCTTATTGGGGTCGGCCAGGGCGTCGTAGACCTTGCCGGTGTCGTCACGCTCCTGGAGGCCGCCCACGGGGCAGTGGGTGACGCACTGACCGCAGAAGGTGCAGTCGCTGTCGCCCAGCTTTCTGGCCCCGGACACGCCCACGGTGGTGTGGGAGCCGGTGCCCATCAGATCCCAGATGCCCATGGCCTGGATCTTGTCGCAGACCTGGATGCAGCGCATGCACTTGATGCAGCGGTTCTCCACCCGGACCACGGGGTTGGTGAAGTCGTCGGGGGTGTGGCTCAGGGTCTTGACGTAGTGGTTGCCCAGCAGGTTATAGTCGTTGCACAGCTCCTGGAGCTTGCAGTTGCCGCTGCGGGTGCACTTGGGGCAGCGGATGTCGTGCTGGCTCAGGAGGAGCCGCAGATTGACCCGGCGCGCCTCGCGGACGCGGGGGGAGTTGGTGCGGACCACCATGCCCTCCCGGACCACGTTGTCGCAGGAGGGGACCAGACGGTCCTGTCCGTCCACCTCCACCATGCAGATGCGGCAGGCGCCGATCTCGTTGATGTCCTTGAGGTAGCAGAGGGTGGGGATGTCGATGCGCGTCTGGCGGGCCGCCTCCAGGATGGTGGTGCCCTCCGGCACGGTGACGGTTTTCTTGTCGATGGTCAGGGTTACCATTTCGTCGTCCTCCCTCCCTTGAAGATGCCGTAGCCGAAGTGGTCGCAGCGCAGGCAGCGGGACGCCTCGGTGCAGGCGCCCTCGCAGGTCAGGCCGATCTCGATGTCCTCGAAGTCGTGCTTGCGCTCGCCGGCCTCCCGCTCGGTGGTGTCGATGCGTCCGTGGGGCGGACGGTTGTTCAGCCGCGGGGCGGGGATGTCCACGTCCACGGTGATCTCATGGTGGAAGCCCAGATGCTCGTCGATGTTGGCGGCGGCCACCTTGCCCGCGGCGATGGCGCGGATGGCGGTGGCGGGACCGGTGACGCAGTCGCCGCCGGCGAACACGCTGTCCATATCGCCCACCTGGGAGCTGCTGGCAGCCACGAAGGTGCCCCGCTTCACGGGCACGCCGGACTGCTCGAAGCCCTGGATCTCGATGCCCTGGCCGATGGCCACCACGATGATGTCGGCGGGGATACGGACCTCGTCCAGCGCGGCCTTGCCGGGCCGGGGCCGTCCGGTCTTGTCGGCCTCGCCGATGAGCTGGGGCTGGACGACCAGCGCCGTGGCCACGCCGTTCTCATCGGACTCGATGCGCACCGGCGCCGCCAGCGTCATCAGCTCGGCGCCCTCGGCCAGCGCGCCGGTGATCTCGTCGGGCAGGGCGGTCATGTCCTCCACCCGGCGGCGGTAGACGCAGGTGACCTTCTCCGCGCCCAGACGGATGGAGCTGCGGGTCACGTCCATGGCCACGTTGCCGCCGCCGATGACCACCACGTTCATGCCGGTGAAATCGGGCAGGCGGTCGTCGCCGATGGAGCGCAGCATCTCCACGGCGGAAATGACGTTGCGGCTGCCCTCGCCGGGGATGCCGGTCTTCTTGTCCTGGTGGGCGCCGATGGCGATATACAGGCAGTCGTACTGCCGCTGGAGCTGCTCAAAGGTGACGTCCTTGCCCACGGTGACGCCGGTATGTACCTCGATGCCGGTGGAGAGGATGGAGTTGATCTCCTGATCCAGCAGGTGGCGGGGGAAGCGGTAGGCGGGGATGCCGTAGCGAAGCATGCCGCCCAGCTGTCTGCGCTCCTCGTACACGGTGACGGCGTGGCCCATCAGCGCCAGATAGTAGGCGCAGCTCAGGCCGCTGGGTCCGCCGCCGATGATGGCCACCTTCTTGCCTGTGGCGGGTGCGTTGGGGGGATTGGGCACGTCGCCGGCGTGATCCACGGCGTAGCGCTTCAGACCCCGGACGTTGATGGCGTCGTCGATCATGCGGCGGCGGCACCGCGCCTCGCAGGGGTGCTCGCAGATGTAGGCGCAGGCGACGGGGAAGGGATTGTCCTTCCGGATCAGGCGCACGGCGTCGGCGTTGCGCCCCTCGCCCACCAGAGCCATGTAGCCGGGGATATCCACGCCGGCGGGACACATGGCCACGCAGGGCACGGGCAGCTGGAGCCCGGCCAGGCAGCGGTGGTGCTTGATATGCTCTTCATAGTCATCCCGGAACCCGTCCAGACCGTCGATGACCAGGCGGGCGGCGTCCCGTCCGATGGCGCAGTCGGCGGTGTTGTAGATGGACCGGGCGGTCTTTTCAATGACGTCCAGCGTCTCCATGGTGGCCACGCCGTCCAGCACCTGCTCGATGAGCTCGGAGAGCTGTCCCAGTCCGATGCGGCAGGGCACGCACTTACCGCAGGTCTGGGCGTGGCACAGGCGCAGGAAGTTCAGCGCCATATCCACCGGGCACAGTCCCGGAGGACTGGAGGCGATGCGGCGCTCCATATCGCGGTAGAGGTTGTCCACCACGGTCTGGGCCCGGCTGGGGGTCTTGATGTCAAGTCTGCTCAAGAGGTCAACACTCCTTCCGTCCCGCCCGGGCGCGGAGCCGGGCGGACTTTAATGTACTACATGATTAATAGTAACACAAATCGCCCCCATGTCAACAAATTTGAAAAGCCTGCGCCGCCGATTTTCCTTTGGTAGATTTCGGCGTTTTGCCGGGAAAACCCGGCCAAACGGGCAAAAAAAGACCCCGGAGGGGGAGACCCTCCGGGGCGGAGAAACGGAAAAAACTGTCAGCGGTTGCGCCAGGTGGCGGGGTTGAGGAGCACCAGCAGGGGCATCAGCTCCAGACGGCCCATCAGCATCTCCAGGCTCAGCGTGACCTTGCTGACGTAGGAGAGGAGGCTGAAGTTGCCCGCCGGGCCCAGCAGGCCCAGACCGGGACCCACGTTGCCGATACAGGTCATGGAGGCGGTGAGGGACTCCTCAAAGCCCAGGTTGTCCCAGCTGACGATGAGGGCGCCGGCCATCAGCACCACCACGTAGGCCACCAGGAAGCTGTGGCAGGTGGCCACCACGCTCTCGTCCACCACCTCGTCGTCAATGGTGATGACAGAGATGTGCTTGGGGTGGATGATCCGGGCCAGATCCCGGCGCAGGTTCTTGAAGTGGATCAGCACCCGGGACACCTTGACGCCGCCGGCGGTGGAGCCGGCGCAGGCGCCGATGAACATCAGGGCGGCCAGGGTCATGCGGCTGAACACGGGCCACAGGGCGAAGTCCTGTGTGGCGTAGCCGGTGGTGGTCATGATGGTGACCACCTGGAAGGCGGCGTCGGTGACGGAGGCGCCCAGCTTCTCGCCGGTGTGGACGTGGAGATCGAGGCACACCAGAGCGGTGGAGGCCAGGATGACGGCGGTGTAGAGCCGCAGCTCCTCGCTGCGGAGCACCTGGCGCCAGTGGCCCCGGAGGGCGGCATAGAACAGGGAGAAGTTTACGCCGGCCAGGAAGGTGAAGACGGTGATGATCCACACGATGGCGGTGGAGTGATAGGCGGCGATGGAGGCGTTGCGGACGGAGAAGCCGCCGGTGGCGATGGTGGTGAAGGCGTGGGTGACGGCGTCGTACCAGCCCATGCCGGCCAGACGCAATGCCACGGCCTCAGCGGCGGTGAGGCTCACGTAGATGGCGTAGAGGATCTTGGCGGTGTCGCCCACCTTGGGCACCAGCTTGCTCTTGATGGGCCCGGGGCTCTCGGCCCGCATCAGGTGGACGGAGCCGCCGCCCAGCTTGGGCATCAGGGCCAGGAACATGACCAGCACGCCCATGCCGCCCATCCACTGGGTCTCGGCGCGCCAGAACAGGACGCCCCGGGGCAGATGCTCGATCTCGGTGAGGATGGTGGCGCCGGTGGTGGTGAGGCCGGACACGGTCTCGAACAGGGCGTCCAGATAGTGGGGGATGGCGCCGGAGACCACGTAGGGCAGGGCGCCGAAGGCGGACAGGCCCAGCCAGGCCAGGGCCACGGCCATGTAGCCGTCCCGGCCCTGCATCAGGTCCTTGGGCCCGATGGGGGTGTGGGAGAGGGCGAAGCCCAGCACGGCGCACAGCGCGGCCACCAGGGTGAAGCTGAGCCACACGTCCTCGCCGAAGTAGAGGGCCACCAGCACCGGCAAAACCAGACACCCGGCCTCCACCAGCAGGATATAGCCCAGCACACGGATGATCAGACGAAAATTCATGATAGATCCTCTCTCTTACTCCTGTCCCTTTGCGAAGGCCTCGTACTGCGCCTGCACCCACTGCTGCAGGGCGGCCACGCCCTGGTCGGTCCAGGGGAAGTCCTGTTCCACCACGTCGGTGGCCAGCTCGAAGCAGACCCTGGAGTAGACGGCGGCGTGGAGGGTCTCCTCGTCGTTGTGGGCAAAGCGGTAGCGGAAATCGCCGATGCTGCCGGTATATACGTACGCCCGCTTGAACCACTGGGGCGTGAAATCCTGGAACTGGGGATGCATGGTATTCCTCCTTGCTCGTTCATGTTGAATATTTATTATAACACAAAGAAATCCGCTTGTCACCCCAAAGGGCAAAACCACTTGCCTGCCGGGGCGGATTGTGGTAAAATGCAGCGGAAAAAAGAAGAGGCCCCCGGGCCGGAAAGACAGAGGTAGCGATATGGAGGAGAAGAAGACCGGCGCCGTCCGGCGCATCGGCGTGCTGACCAGCGGCGGGGACGCCCCCGGCATGAACGCGGCCATCCGTTCGGTGGTGCGCTCGGCGCTGCAGCGGGGCATCGAGTGCGTGGGTATCCGCCGGGGCTGGGCGGGCCTCATCAGCGGCGATATCACGCCCCTGGCCAGCGCCGACGTCAGCCGCATCATCAACCGGGGCGGCACCATCCTCTATACCGCCCGCAGCGACCAGTTCCGCACGGAGGAGGGCATGCTGCAGGCGGTGGCCACGTGCAAGCTGCTGGGTCTGGACGGCGTGGTGGCCATCGGCGGCGACGGCACCTTCCGGGGCGCCAACGCCCTGGCCTCCTACGGCGTCAGCGTGGTGGGCATCCCCGGCACCATCGACAACGACATCGTCTGCACCGACTATACCATCGGCTTCGACACCGCCGCCAACACCGCCGTGGAGTGCATCGACCGGCTCCGCGACACCATGCAGTCCCACGAGCGCTGCGCCGTGGTGGAGGTCATGGGCCGCCGCGCCGGGTATCTGGCGCTGGCCGTGGGCCTGGCCGTGGGCGCCACCGCCGTGCTGGTGCCGGAGCGGCCCTATAGCTTCGAGAGCCACGTGGCGGAGAAGATCCGCCGCGCCCGGCTCAGCGGCAAGACCAACTTCATCATCGTGGTGGCGGAGGGCGCCGCCAGCGCCGTCACGGTGGGGGAGGAGATCCGGGAGCACCTGGGTCTGGATCCCCGTGTCACCATCCTGGGCCACATCCAGCGGGGCGGCAGCCCCACGGTGAAGGACCGGGTCATGGCCACCCGCATGGGCTACGAGGCGGTGCGGCTTCTGGCCGAGGGCAAGACCAACCGCGTGGTCTGCGCCGAGGGGGAGAGCATCGTGGACCGGGACATCGTGGAGGCCCTGTCCATGGAGAAGACCCTGAACCCGGAGGAGTTCCAGGTGATGACGGTGATGACCGGCGCGTAAAAAGCTTCGCCCGAAAAATGGCGCTCCCGGTCTTTTGGCCGGGAGTTTTGCTTTTGCTGAAAGAGAACTTGTTTCGCGCTTCCGAGCGCGAGTTACCTTTGCCCCCGGCGGCAAAGGTAACCGAAAACGCCGCCCAAACCTACGGCTTTGGGATTTCCCTCAGCGCGCTATGATCTTGTGTTGTCGGCGGTGCGTACCGCACGATCACGAAAGATTGCAGATAATCGGTTCAAATATGATCCCATTCCGTCCTCTTTTCGCTATCGCTGACGCTGCGCTCTGCTCAAAACGGCAGGAGTATTGGCCCCTACCGTTCCCCAGACTGCGGCAGCAATACGGAGCAGAGGGGATCATATTTGCAGCCTGAACGCTTATTCTTCCGCAATCGTGAGGAAAAAGCTGCCGCAGGGAAAAACTCACTACGCGCTGAAGGAAGTTTTGAAACCATGGGTTTCAAATGGCGTCTTTGGTGACTTTCTTCGCTAATGAAGAAAGTCACCCCCCGGAGGGCGCCCCCGCACCGGAGTGCGGAACACCTCTTAATACAGAATGCAAACCAACAACAAAGAGCCTCCGGCATGGCCGGAGGCTCTCTCATTTTGCCGATTTGATTTCAGTTCTCCCCAAACATGTCCGCCTCGGCGGCCTTCATCATGATGGCGCATTCCATCCGCTTGCGGAACAGGCGGCAGCCGTACTCATAGATGCCGGTGATGTCGCCCTGGGAGTGGTAGGCGTTGGCGGCGCAGCCGCCGGAGCAGTAGAGCTTGGCCCAGCAGTCGTCGCACTGGGGCCGGGCGTAGACGTTGCAGCGGCTGAACTTGTCCCGGAGCTCCGTGTTGGTGACGCCGTCCCAGATGTTGCCCATGCTGTACTTCTCGTCGCCCACGAACTGGTGGCAGGGGTACAGCTCGCCCCAGGGGGTCACGGCCAGATACTCGGTGCCGGAGCCGCAGCCGGAGAGCCGCTTGTAGATGCAGGGGCCGTGCTGCAGGTCGATCATGTAGTGGTAGAAGGTGATGGGCTTGCCCTCCTTCTCCCGGCGCAGCATGTCGCGGGCCAGGATCTCATACTGCTCGAAGAGCTTGGGCAGATCCTCCTCGGTGAGGGCGTAGGGATCGTCGGGGGCGCAGACCACCGGCTCCATGCTCAGCTCCGTAAAGCCCAGGTCGGCCATGTGGAAGAGGTCGTTGGTGAAGTCCACGTTGTTGTGGGTGAAGGTGCCCCGGACGTAGTAGTTTTTGTCGCCCCGCTTGGCCACGAAGTGCTGGAACTTGGGTACGATCACGTCGTAGCTGCCGTTGCCGGCGTAGTCCTTGCGCAGCCGGTCGTGGACCTCCTTGCGGCCGTCCAGACTCAGCACCACGTTGTGCATCTCCCTGTTGCAGAAGTCGATGACCTCGTCGTCCACCAGCACGCCGTTGGTGGTGAGGGTAAAGCGGAAGTGCTTGCCGGTCTCGGCCTCCCGGCTCCTGCCGTAGGCCACCAGATCCTTCACCACCTGCCAGTTCATCAGCGGCTCGCCGCCGAAGAAGTCCACCTCCAGGTTGTGGCGCGTGCCGGAGTTCTCGATGAGGAAGTCCAGCGCCCGCTTGCCCACCTCGAAGGACATGAGGGCCCGCTCGCCCTGATACTTGCCCTGGCTGGCGAAGCAGTAGGAGCAGTTGAGATTGCAGGTGTGGGCCACGTGGAGGCACAGGGCCTTGATGACGTGGTTCTTCTGCTTGAGGACGCCGGCCTTGTCCTGGTAGACGTCGGGGGCGAAGAGAAGGCCGTCGGCCTTGAGGGCCTCCACGTCGGCGAGGCATGCCTCCACCTCGGCGGGGGCGACGCCGTGCTTTTCGGCCACGGTGCGGATGAGTTCCTGCCGCTCCGTGTTCTCGTAGCCGGTGATGACGTCGTAGGCCACCTCGTCCACCACGTGGACGGAGCCGCTGTAGACGTCGATGATGATGTTGTAGCTGTTGAGCTGATAGGCGTGGATCATAGCGTTTCTCCTATTACATAAGCGGACCGCCGGTTCAAGCAAAACCGGCGGTCACGTTGACGAAATCGTGTCTTTCAGCAGTGCTCGCAGGGCTGGTTGGCCACGCCGCAGGAGGTCTTGCAGGCGCTCTGACAGGAGGTCTGGCACTCGCCGCAGCCGCCGTCGATGGCGCTCTGAGCCAGGGAGCGGGTCCGCAGGGTCTTGATGCGGCCGGTGCTCTCGCAGGGCTGGTTGGCCACGCCGCAGGAGGTCTTGCAGGCGCTCTGGCAGGAGGTCTGGCACTCGCCGCAGCCGCCGTCGATGACGCTCTCGGCCAGGTTTCTGGTGTTCAGGGTCTGAATTCTGCTCATATCAAAAATCTCCTCATAATCAATATGTAACCAATATTCTAATATAAACGCGAGAATTATGCAAGTCCCATCTGTCATTTTCGGACAAATATTTTCTCCGGCGCCAGACCGGTGGTGCTGCGCAGCTCGATGCCGCCCCGGGCATAATCGGCCATGGTGTCCAGAATGGCCTTGTCGATCACCTCGCCGGGGACCAACAGCGGCACGCCCGGCGGATAGGCCCACAAGAATTCGCCGCTGATCCGTCCGGCGGAGCCCTCCGGGGAGAGGTGCTCGCCGTCCGACAGCTCCGCCTGGTGGGGCGCCAGAGCCATCCGGGGCAGGGAGGGGGCCGTCAGCGTCCGTACCTCCGCCGCCTCCGCCGTCTCGTCGATGGCGGCCAGCGCGTCCGCCAGGGCATCCAGCGTCTCCTCCGTGTCGCCCGGGCCCGTCATGGCGGTGGCGTAGGCCACCGAGGCCATCTCCGGCTCGATGCCGTACTGCCGCCGCAGGAGCTCCGCCAGGTCGGAGCCGGTGAGGGTGGTGCGATCGGTCAATACCACGATCTTGCTCCGGTCCCGTCCGGAACAGTCAAAGAGTTTCAGCCGCCGCAGCCCGGCACACCGGTTGTAGAACTTGTCCAGCGCCTGCTGCCAACGGGTGAAAAGGTCATCTCCTTCACGCTCCAGCAGGCCCACGCAGCCGTCCAGGGACGCCAGGAGCAGATAGGAGGGGCTGGTGGTCTGGAACATGGCCAGCGCCCGGCGGAGGGCCGTCTCCGACACCCGCTCCGAGCAGAGGTGGAGCATGGCCGTC
Source organism: uncultured Eubacteriales bacterium (assembly GCA_900317425.1). GTDB lineage: Bacteria > Bacillota > Clostridia > Oscillospirales > Oscillospiraceae > Vescimonas. The sequence goes on from ONGR01000001.1 coordinate 44,332, forward strand.
TGGGTGAGACTTGGCAGCGTCTTGTGGACGCTCTGGATCACCACGTCGGCGCCCTGGTGCACAGCGCTGTCGGGGAAGCCGTGGCCGAAGCCGAAATGGGCCCCGTGGGCCTGGTCCACGATCAGCACCCTGCCGTGGCGATGGGTCACGTCGGCGATGGCCTTTACGTCGCTGCACACGCCGTCGTAGGTGGGGCTGGTGAGGATCACCGCCTCCGCCTCGGGGTGGTTTTCCAGCGCCTGCTCCACGTCCCGGGGGTCGATGGGCCCGCAGATGCCGTGTCCCGGATCGCCGGGCAGCACGTACACCGGGGTCAGGGCGTTGAGCACCAGGGCGTTGTAGACGGAGACGTGGCAGTTCCGCCCGACGATGACGGTGCCCCCCGGCTTCACGCAGGCGCGCACCGCCGCCAGAATGCCGCCGGAGCTGCCGTTCACCAGATAGAAGGCCCAGCGGCTGCCCCACAGGGCGGCGGCACGATCCATGGAATCGCGCAGGATGCCCCGGGCGTCGTGGAGATTGTCAAAGCCGTCGATCTCCGTGATGTCCCAGGCGGCGCCCAGATCTCTGAGGTACGGGGCCAGAGCGACGTTGCGCTTGTGGCCCGGCATGTGCATGGGGGTGGCGGTGTTGCTTTGCAGTTTTCGGAGCAGACTCTCGTCCATAGGAAACTCCTTTTTACAGCTGGACCAGACCGGCCTCCCACATCTTCTGCAGGCTCATCAGCACGCCCAGCTTGGCGTGGTACCAGGTGAGGCCGCCCTGATAGTACACGGCGTAGGGGGGACGGACGGGGCCGTCGGCGCTGAGCTCGATGGAGGAGCCCTGGTTGAAGGCGCCCGCCGCCATGATGACGTCGCTGTCGTAGCCCGGCATGGCCCAGGGCTCCGGCGTCACGTAGCTGTCCACCGGCGCGGCGGCCTGGATGCCCCGGCAGAAGGCCACCATGGCCTCCCGGGAGCCCAGCTCCACCGCCTGGATGATGTCCCGGCGGATCTCGCCGCTGCCGGGCACCACACGATAACCCAGCTTTTCGTAGCACGCCGCTGTAAAGACGGCGCCCTTTACAGCGCTTTGCACCACCGTGGGCGCCAGGAACAGCCCCTCATAGAACAGGGACAGCATGCCCATGTTGATGCCCACCTCCCGGCCCAGACCGGGGGCGGTGAGCCGGTAGGCGCAGCGCTCGATGAGATCCTTCCGTCCGCAGACGTAGCCGCCGGTGGGGGCCAGGCCGCCGCCGGGGTTCTTGATGAGACTGCCCACGATCAGGTCGGCGCCCACGTCGGTGGGCTCCAGCGTCTCCACGAACTCGCCGTAGCAGTTGTCCACCATGCAGATGACGTCCGGCTTGCAGGCCTTGCAGAAGGCGATCAGCTCCCCGATTTGCGCCACGGAGAAGCTGGGGCGGGTGGCGTAGCCCTTGCTGCGCTGGATGGTGATGAGCTTGGTCTTCTCATCGATGGCATTTTTGATGGCGTCGTAGTCGAAGGAGCCGTCCTCCCGCAGGTCCGCCTGCCGGTAGCTGACGCCGTACTCGGCCAGAGAGCCGGTGGAGGGCCGGATGCCGATGACCTCCTCCAGCGTGTCGTAGGGGGCGCCTACGGGGCTGAGCAGCTCGTCGCCTGGCCGGAGATTGGCGCTCAAGGCCAACGCCAGCGCGTGGGTGCCGCAGGTGATCTGGGGCCGGACCAGGGCACTCTCGGTGTGGAAGCAGGCGGCGTAGACCCGCTCCAGGTTGTCACGACCCTCGTCGTCGTAGCCGTAGCCGGTGGAGGGGTTGAAGTGGGTGGCGTTCACCCGATGCTCCTGCATGGCGCCCAGCACCTTGGCCTGGTTATATTCGGCGATAGCGTCGATCCGGGCGAATTGTTCGCCCAGCCCCTGCAGAACGGCGTCTGCAAAGGACAATACCTTGTCGGAAATCCCCAGCCGGCGGTAGGCCTCGCTGCGGTCGGCGCCGCCGGGAATGGTCTTGTCGAAATCGTTCATTACGTGTCTCCTCGCTTTCCAACCCAAAACTGTATCATATCCGCCTTGTCAATGCAAGGGAGAAAATGGTATAATTGAAGCTACCCGAAATGCATGGCATCGCGGCGTACGCGCCGCGAATTCTGCGAAGCACGATAAGGAGCCCACCATGTACTACGTCTACATCCTCCGCTGCCGCGGCGATACCCTCTATACCGGCATCACCCCCGACGTGTGCCGCCGGATGCGGGCCCACCGTGACGGCAACGGCGCCAAATATACCCGCTCCCATCCGCCGCTGGCGCTGGAGGCCCTGTGGCGCACGGGGGACAGGATCGCCGCCGCCCGGCTGGAATACGCCGTGAAAAAGCGCCTGACCCGGGCGCAGAAGCTGGCCCTCATCGCCCGACCCGACAGCCTGGGGGACCTGCTGCCCGGCCTGGCGGACCTGCCGTTTGAACCCGTCCCCGGCGTCACGCTGGAGGAGTGTCTGGAGGGGAGCTTCCATGGATAACCGATTCTACGCCGCCCCCATGGAGGGGCTGACCACCTGGCTGTGGCGCCGGGTCCATCACGAGATCTTCGGCGGCGCCGACAAGTACTTCACGCCCTTCGTCTCGCCCAACGCCAACCGCTCCTTCCAGACGAAGGAGCTGCGGGAGATCCGGCACAACGAGGGCCTTCCCGTGGTGCCCCAGATCCTCACCGCCCGGCCGGAGCATTTCATCTGGGCGGCGGAGAGGCTCCGTGACATGGGCTATGAGGAGGTCAACTTCAACCTGGGCTGCCCCTCCGGCACGGTGTGCGCCAAGCACAAGGGGGCCGGCCTGTTGTCGTACCCCGACGAGCTGGACGCCTGTCTGGAGGCCGTTTTCACCGCCCTGCCGGATCTGCGTATCTCCGTCAAGACCCGCATCGGACGCCATGAGGACGCCGAGTGGCCGGCTCTGCTGGCGATCTTCAGCCGCTATCCCATCCATGAGCTGATCGTCCACCCCCGGGTGCAGAAGGATTTCTATAACGGCGCCGCCCGGCGGGAGGTGTTTGCCTGGACGAGGGAGAACACGGCGCTGCCGTTGGCCTATAACGGCGACGTCACCACCCCCGCCGATGCCGCCGCCTGGGACGTGCCGGTGATGGCGGGCCGGGGTCTCATGGCCGATCCGGCGCTGCTGCGCCGGGCCGGAGGCGGCGCGCCCGCCGCCCGCACGGAGCTGATCCGGTATCACGACGCGCTCATGGACGGCTACGCCGCCGCATTGGGGGACGAGCCGGCCCTCCACAAGCTGTGGGAGCTGTGGGCCTATCTCATCACCGCCTTCGACGGCGGCGCGCCGTATCTCAAGCGGATGCGCAAATGCCGCCGCCTGGCGGACTACCGCCCCGTGGCCGCGGCGGTGCTGACGGGATGTCCTCTGGCGTGGGAATAAAACAGTGGCACCGGAGAGCGTTTCCTGCGGTCTGAGGAGAAGACGATCGACACGACCGGATGCCGGACGCCGTAAGGCAGCCACCGTTCATTATGACAAGACAGAAGCCCCCGGTATTGGCTCGTGCCATTGCCGGGGGCTTCTGTATCTTGAGCCTTTCACACCGCAGATGACGCATCGCGGGATTTTGATTGCGGCGGCGCAAGGGGCAAAAAAGTGAGCGGTATTTTGAATCGGTATCTTGTAATTAGCCGGCACTTTTTATATAATAAAATTGCAGTTTTATATCCGCTAATATCTGCCGGCGGTGCGCATGAGGCGCGAGAGCGCTTTGCGGGCGGCCGTTTGGCGATGGGGAGGCGCGTTTGCCGAGCCCCGATGAGCCGAAAAGGTAACGAAGTATCGGACAAGATCAAATATCGAAGGAGAAATCAAAATGGAAATTACGAAAACTGTTCAGGAAAATTTCGCGAATCTCAGCCTGACCGGCAGACTGGATACCATCACCGCCCCCGAGCTGGAAAGCGAGCTGAAAGAGCTTCTTCCCGGCGTGAAGGAGCTGGTGCTGGATTTTGAAAAGCTGGAGTACATCTCCTCTGCCGGCTTGCGTGTACTGCTCTCCGCCCAGAAGATCATGTCAAAGCAGGGCGAGATGCGGATCACCCACGTGAACGAAACGATCATGGAGATCTTTGAGGTCACCGGATTTTCGGACATTCTGACCATCCAATAAGCGTGGAATCCGTGGCGAGGAACAGCGGGGCCGGGCGGCCCGGCAAACGGAAAAGATCGGAGGGGTTGGATTGAGGAAAGTCTTGGGTATAACCTTTGGCGGCCTGCAAAAAAAGACGGTCACGCTGGTGCTGGTCATGCTGTTGATCATGCTGGCGGTGTTTGTTGGGGTCTCCCACTACCAGAACAGGATGCTTGTCGGTGTTGTGGGTGAGACCAGAGACGGTCAGCAGGAAGCCATCTCACAGGTGTCCGAGGACACGATGCACCAGATGCTGGAGGGATCCCTTGTCTCCAGCACGTCCCTGCGGGCCGATCTGGAGGACAGCGAATTCTCCGAGATCGTGAACAACGTCTATATGCTGCAGACCATGGCCCAGGGCCTGCTGGAGAGCAGGGACGGCATCGCCCCCATGCAGCCCGGCCTACCCGATCCGGCGCTGAACGGGACGACGTCGGCCATGGTGCTGTGCGAGGAAGGGGTGGATTACACCCGGTCGGAGTATCTGGGGATCATCGCCCACATGAGCAGCGCCATGATCGCCATGCATCGCAATTCCGATAAGATCGACAGCTGTTATATCGGACTTGCCGATGGAACCGTCCTTTGTATAGACGAGAAGTCCGGTAACAAACTGGACGAGAACGGTACGCCCATCCCGTTCCCGGTACGCCAGCGGCCCTGGTACCGTGGCGCCATCGAGGCGGACGGGTTGTATTTCACGGGTATCCAGCGTGACGCGTACAGCAACCGTATCCAGGTCACCTGCTCCGTTCCCATCAGGCTGGACGGGGAGATCGTCGGCGTGGCCGGAATCGACATCGTGCTGGAGAACATGATCGATCTCACGGGCGGGGATACCGCCCAGGGCACGTATACGTACGTGGTCAACGACCGGGGAGAGGTGATCCTGGGGTCGGACGGCAACGGCGCCTTTGAGGTCTCGGATCAGACGACGGATCTGCACGACATGGGCAACAGCAAGCTTTCGCAGTTTGATGACCAGGCGCTCCGGGAGACCACCGACCTCGAGACGATCACCATCGACAAAAAGCCCTATTACATGGTGGGCGCTCCCATGCCCACGATTGGCTGGGCGGTCATATCCGTTGTGGACAAGGTGATCACCGAGCAGCCGAAGAACCTGATGCTCAGCGAGTATAACCGTATCAACGAAGAGGCGAGCGGCAAGTTCAGCGACGGCACGGCCAGAACAAGGCTGTCGATCGTCCTGATCATGGTGATGGTGTTCATCATCGGTCTGTACGCGGCTATGTACGCGGCACGGAAGATAGTCAAGCCCATTGAGGAGATGACAAGAAGCATCGTCAGAAGCAGCCAGACAGGCGAGGTCTTCCGGATGGAGGACAGCTACCGAACAGACGATGAGATCGAGCTTCTGGCGGAGACGTTTGAGGATCTCTCCAAGAAGACGAAGAAGTATATCGGCCAGATCACGGAGATCACGGCGGAAAAGGAGCGCATCAGCACGGAGCTGTCCCTGGCCACGAAGATCCAGGCGGCCATGATGCCCCATATTTTCCCCGCCTTCCCGGGCCGTCCCGAATTCGATATCTACGCCACGATGGATCCGGCCAAGGAAGTAGGCGGCGATTTCTACGACTTCTTCCTGGTGGATGACGACCATCTGTGCATGGTCATGGCCGACGTATCCGGCAAGGGTATTCCCGCAGCGCTGTTCATGATGGCGTCCAAGATCATCCTGCAGAGCTGCGCCATGCTGGGTCAGACCCCGGCGGAGATCCTGACCAAGACCAACGAGGCCATCTGCTCCAACAACCAGGAGGAGATGTTTGTCACCGTCTGGCTGGGCATCCTGGAGATCTCCACCGGCAAGCTGACGGCGGCCAACGCCGGGCATGAATACCCCGTGATCAAAAAGCCTGACGGCGGCTTTGAGCTGCTGAAGGATAAACACGGCCTGGTGATCGGCGCCATGGACGGTGTGCGGTACAAACAGTATGAAATGCAGCTGGAGTCCGGCGCAAAGCTGTTTGTCTACACCGACGGCGTGCCGGAGGCGACCGACGGGGACAAGAAACTGTTTGGAATGGACCGGACGCTGGCGGCGCTGAACGAGGTGCGGGACGCCGCGCCGGACGTGATCCTGAAGCATGTCCGCTCGGCGGTGGACGATTTTGTCAAGGATGCCGAGCAGTTTGACGATCTGACCATGCTCTGCATGGAGTACACAGGCCCGAATGATCATCGGGAGTAAAGGAGCGCTTTGGGAATGCGGAAGCTTACTCGTTTTCTTGAAAAACTGAAAACGCCGGTTGCCTGCCGTGAAACCTTCGCGCTGGACGCTCCGGGGATCGAGGACTGCTCGGAGCGGCTGGAGGAGCTGCTGCAGCAGTTGGATGTGGAACGTCAGAACCGCATCCGGATCCGGTTCTCCTTTGAAGAAGCGCTGCTGCGCCTGCGGGACCGTTTCGGACAGGAGCAAACCGTTGAGCTGCGGGTGAACCAATGGCTGGGCAGGACGTCCATCCAGATCGAGGCGGAGGGGGAGATCTACAATCCCCTGAGCAAGACGGAGGCTGAACTGGAGGATTGGAGCGGCTCGCTGCTGACGGCGGTGGGACTGTCGCCGCTGTACAGCTATGCCAAGGGGAAGAATATCCTGCGGCTGAATCTTGCCCACAAGGGAATGAATATCGGCCTGCTGCTTCTGATCACCATGACCGTGGGTCTGGGGCTGGGAGCCCTGCTCCATGCCGGGCTGCCGGTTGAGACCCAGGAACGACTGATCCAGGACGTTCTGATGCCGGTGTACCATTTCTGGATCCGTGTGCTGACGGTCCTCTCCGGGCCGGTGGTCTTCCTGATGATCTGCACGTCCGTCCTGAATACCCTCACCATCGAGGAGGAGGGCGGCGACAGCAAACGCATCGTGCTGCGGTACTTCCTTTTCAGCTTGCTGGCGGCGCTGATCGCGGTGTTTTCATCCGGGGTCTTTTCCGATGAGTCCTTCCTGCGTGGCAGAACCCTGGGCATTGACGCGGCGGACTATTGGGACACCCTGCTGAAGATCATGCCGGAAAACGCGCTGGCGCCGCTGATGGAGTCCAATACGCCCCAGATCCTGCTGCTGGCGTTTGCCCTGGGAAGCGGCATCGCCATGCTGGGCCCCCGGACAGAGGGACTGAACCGGCTGGTGCGGCAGGGCAACGCCGTGGGGCTCCTGCTGACGGAGGACGTGAGCCGTTGCGTACCCTTTTTTGCGGGCATACTGTTGTGTATGGAGCTGATCAGCGGAAGAATGCAGACGTTTGGCGGCATGTGGGGCGTTCTGCTCCTGTCCCTGCTGGTGGCGGGCGGCGTGACGCTTCTGGTGTGCTTTTACGTATCCCGGCGCAAGGGCGTCTCGTTCCGGATACTGCTGCGCAAGCTCTGGCCCTCCTTTGCCACAGCGGTCCGCTCCGGCAATCTGGACGCCGGATATGGCCGGATGGAGCGCAGCTGCGTGGAGCAGCTTGGCATGGAGGCCCATTTCGCCAGGGTCAGCCTGTCCTATGGCACGGTGCTTTATATGCCGGCCAACGTCATCGGAACGCTGATGTTTTCCGTGTTCGCGGCGCTCCGGTATCAGGTGGAGATCTCCGCCGGCTGGCTTTTGATCGCCATGGTGCTGTCGGTGGTGCTGTTTGTGGCGACGCCGCCTGTGCCGGGCGCCAACCTGCTGGCCTACATCATGATCTTTGCCCAGTTGCAGATCCCCTCCGACGCGCTGATCGACGCGATGATCTTCGACATCCTCTTCGGCATCTTCGCCTCGGCTGCCAACCAGACGCTGCTGCAGCTGGAGCTGATCCTTCAGGCGGACCGTATCGGGCTGCTGGATAAAACAAAGCTGAAAAACTATAACGGTTGACATAGAAAGGGAGCATCATCATGGAACAGATTACCATTCAACTGAACGGCCGGATCGACTCCAACAATGCCGCCGCGGTGGAAAAAGAATTGCTGGCGCAGCTGGCGGAGAAAGGCGCCGGCTCCGTGACGCTGGACGCGGCGGATCTGGAGTATATCTCCAGTGCGGGACTGCGTGTGATCCTACGTCTGAAGAAGACGTATCCGGATCTGCGGATCATCAACGTCAACTCCGAGGTGTATGAGATCCTGGATATGACCGGCTTCACCGAGATCATGCCGGTGGAAAAGGCCTATCGTGTCGTCTCGGTGGAGGGCTGCGAGGAGATCGGCCGCGGCGCCAACGGCACCATTTACCGCATCGACCAGGATAACGTGGTGAAGGTCTACAACAACGCCGACGCCCTGGAGGACATCCAGCACGAGCGGGAAGTGGCCAAGCTGGCGCTGGTCCTGGGCATCCCCACCGCCATCTCCTACGACGTGGTGCGGGTGGGGGAGAGCTACGGCTCGGTGTTCGAGCTGCTCAACGCCCGGTCCTTCTCCAAGATCCTGGCCACCGAGCCGGAGAAAATGGACTGGTGCGTGGAGGAATACGTGAAGATGCTCAAAACCATCCACGGCACGCTGGTGCCCGCCGGCAAGCTCCCGGACATGAAGGAGACGGCTGTGGGCTGGGCCCGCTTCATGCTGGACTATCTGCCGGAGGAGGCGGGGAAGAAGCTGGTAGCGCTGGTGGAGGCGGTGCCTCACGACGACCACATGATCCACGGCGATTACCACACCAAGAATCTGGAGCTCCAGAACGACGAGGTGCTGATCATCGACATGGATACTCTGGCGGTGGGCCACCCCATCTTTGAGCTGGCGTCCATGTTCAACTCCTTCGTGGGCTACTCGGAGCTGGACCATGAGGTCATCAAAAAGTTCCAGGGCTTCGATTTCGAGACCGGCTCCACCTTCTGGCACAAGTCTCTGGCGGCCTATCTGGGCACGAACAATGAGCGGAAGATCCGGGAGGTGGAGGACAAGGCCCGCATCGTGGGCTACACCCGCATGATCCGCCGTTCCATCCGCCGCAAGGGACTGGAGACCGAGTCGGGCCGTGCCGAGATCGCCTTCTGGACGGAGTGGCTGCTCGCACTGCTGGATAAGACGGACACGCTGCTCTTCCACGCCAACGAGCTGGAGCTGGAGGCGGTGACGGAGAACCTGCAGGAGGTGCAGTCCTTTGTGGAGGACCATCTGGAGGCCTCCGGCTGTCCCATGAAGGCCCAGATGCAGATCGGCGTGGCGGTGGAGGAGATCTTCGTGAACATCGCCAACTACGCCTACCATCCCGATAAGGGCACCGCCACGGTCCGTGTGGAGGTCTCGGGAGCCCCGGTATGTGTGACCATCACCTTTGTGGATCACGGCGTGCCCTATGATCCCCTGGCCAAGGACGATCCCGACGTGACCCTCTCCGCGGACGCCCGGGAGATCGGCGGCCTTGGCATCTTCATGACCAAGCGGATCATGGATGACGTGGCCTATGAGTATAAGGACGGTCAGAATATCCTGACGCTGAAAAAGAACCTGTGATGAACGAGTTTGGAAAAATCGACCTGCATATGCACACCACGATCTCCGACGGCACCGATACGCCGGAGGAGATCCTGGCACGGGTGAAAGAGGCCGGGATCGGTCTCTTCTCCGTGACGGACCACGACGCCATCAAGAGCAGCCGGATCATTCCGCACCTGCTGCGAGACGGCGATCCGTGTTTCCTTCCCGGTGTGGAGTTCTCCTGCAAGGACGAGGAGGGCAAGTACCACATCCTCGGCTACGGCTATGATCCGGACGCCGCGGCGATCCAAAGCGTGGTGGCCCACGGACATCAGCTCCGCATGAAAAAGGTCACCGCCCGTCTGGACTTCCTGCGCTCCGAGTTCGGCTTCACGTTTCCGGAAGAGGAGCTGGCCCATCTGCTGGCGCAGGACAACCCCGGAAAGCCCCATATCGGCAACCTGATGGTGAAATACGGCTACGCGGAGACGAAGGAGGAGGCCATCCAGCGGTACATCGACCGGCTCCATTTCCGCAGCGCCTATATCCGCCCGGAGGAGGCCATTGAGGGGATCCTGGGCGCCGGCGGCATCCCGGTGCTGGCTCACCCCTCCTACGGGAGCGGGGATCAGCTGATTCTGGGTGACGACATGGACCGGCGTATCCGCCGCCTGATGGAATACGGTCTGAAGGGGCTGGAGGGCTTTTACTCCGGCTTTACCGGCAAGCTGAGCCGGCAGATCCTGTCCTTTGCGGAGCGTTACGGCCTGTACGTGACCGCCGGAAGCGACTATCACGGCAAGAACAAGCTGGTGGCGCTGGGTGACACCGGGCTGGACGACACGGCGGATCCGCCGGCAGGCCTGCGCGGATTCCTGCGGGACGTGGCAGAGCGAGCCGCCGCGTCACGGGACAGCGGAAGCGATGCCGGTGAGGAGACCGGGCGACGTTAAAAGGCCGGGGCCGGCGGCGTGTCGGGCCGAAAATAAACGCTGAACGAAAGATATGAAAAGAACAGCGCCTGTCTCGGAAAAGAGGCGGGCGCTGTTTTTTCGCGCACTGTTTCGAGGGAACCGAAGCGATCCTGTTCCGTGGCAAACAGCAGGAATGGCGCGGCCTTGCAAAGCCGCGCCATTCCGTACGTGTGAAATTGTTTCCTGTTCGCCCCGGCTCATTTCCGGGTGCGATGGGATTGATCCGTCAGTCCAGGATATACACGGTGACGGCCCGGCGGCCCCAGGTCAGGCAGGTGCCCAGATCGGGGAACCACAGGTCGATGATGTTGCCCTTGACGGCGCCGCCGCAGTCACGGGCCACGGCCATGCCGTACACCCAGCCGCCGTTGGGGGTCTGGATATACATCCGGGTGCCGTAGGGGATCACGCTGGGGTCCACGGCGATGACGCCGGGTGCGGTGATATAGCCGGTGGCGGTGGTGCCGTAGTCGCAGTAGGCGGTGGCCTCGCAGGTCATCATGCGGGAGTAGGACAGGGTCTCGCCGTTGTCGAAGGTCAGCAGACCGCCCTGCTCATCCATCGTCGCGTCGGTCAGCCGGGCGGACGCGGAAACGGACTCCACCCGGGTGCCGTACTCGATGATCTCGGTGACAGCGGTGTCATCGGTGCGGGAGACAAAGTCGGTGTGATCCACCACGCCCTTGGCGTACACGTCACGGTAGGTCTCCACGTAGGAGCCCGCCTGACCGGCCTGGATCACCTGCTCGGTGCCCTTCAGCAGCCGGGGATTGGCCACCCGCTCGGTCTCGTAGCCGGTCTCCACGGTCTTCTCCCAGTCGAAGGTCCAGGTGTCGGTGACGATGACGCGCAGCGTCTCGCCGTTGACGTCCAGAACGATCATCTCGTCCTCGGTGGGGGTGATGTCCAGCCGCCGCAGCAGGTTGGCCACGGTCTCGTGGCGGGCCTCCACGGTCTGGCTCTGGCCCTGATACTCCACGGTGACGATCTGGCCCTTATCCAGCACCAGCTGTGCGTCGCCCATGGTGTTCTCGGTGGCGTTGACGTGGAGCACGTCGTACTCGGCGTCCTCGGTGGGCATGCCCATGATGGCGGAGGGAGCGCCCTCGGCCTGCAGCAGATAGGTGTGCTGCGCGAAATCCGCATCCTGCATAGACAGGGGGATGGCAATGACGGCCAGCACCATCACCGCCAGGGCTTTCAGCCGGTCGGCGATCTGCAGCATCATTGTTCCAAGTAGTGTGAACATATCAATTACCTCTCAAAATGTGCCGGCGGGGAAGATTGCGATGCCGGTGTGATACCAAAATGTAACTTTTGTAACATTTTGAAACGATGCAAGGAGTATAGCACCACCTCCCGGAGTTGTCAAGTTTTTCGGGGATATTTGTGCAATCTGCCGATGTTTTCGGGGTATTTTGTGCGATTTGACCCGGTAAAAACGGGGGAAATCGGCCAAAAAGCGGTTACAGAAAGTTACGGTCTTGTTTACGGATTTGTAGCCGTTCGTTTTGCGCCTTGAAAGATGGACGGCCCCTGTGATACAATAAGAAATACCAAATGAGTAACGGAGGCATCGTGCCCATGAGACCTGAATTCATCACCGTCGGCACCGTCGTCAACGCCCACGGCATCCGGGGCGAGGTGAAGGTGAACCCGGCGGGCTTCGACCCGGCGTTCATCGCCGGCTTTGACACGCTGTATATCGCCGGCCGCCCCGCGGCGGTCCGCGCGGCCCGCGTCCACAATAGCACGGTGCTGCTGACCCTGCCCGGCGTGGAGGATATGGACGCCGCCCTGGCCCTGAAGGGCCGTGAGGTGGCCATCCGCCGCACCGACGCCAGATTGCCGGAGGGGGAGTACTTCGACGCGGAGCTGGAGGGCCTCACCGTGGTGGACGACGCCACCGGGGAGACCCTGGGCACGCTGTGCCGCGTGCTGAACTATCCGGCCCACAAGGTCTACGAGGTGAAGGGGGAGCGGGAGTATCTGATCCCCGCCGTCCGGGGCGTGTTCATCGCCTCGGTGGATCCGGACGGAGGCACCATGCGGGTGCACAACATGAAAGGACTGGCCAGCGATGAGAATTGATATCATGACGCTGTTCCCGGACGCCATCGACGCCATGATGGGCCAGTCCATCATCGGCCGGGCCCAGGCCAAGGGGTACGTGACCATCGCCACCCACCAGATCCGGGACTACACCACCAACAAGCAGATGCAGGTGGACGACTATCCCTACGGCGGCGGCCGGGGCGCGGTGATGCAGGCCGATCCCCTCTACCGCTGCTGGCAGCATATCTGCGACGAGGCGGGGGAGCGGGTCCATACCATTTATTTATCCCCGTGCGGCCGGACTTTTAACCAGGAAGTGGCAAAAGAGCTCCACGCCGCCTACGATCATCTGATCCTGGTCTGCGGCCACTACGAGGGCATCGACCAGCGGTTCATCGACGAGTGCGTGGACGAGGAGATCTCCCTGGGGGACTTCGTCCTCACCGGCGGCGAGATCCCCGCCATGGCGGTGGCGGACTGCCTGTGCCGCATGGTGCCGGGTGTTCTGCCGGAGGAGAGCTGCTTCACCGAGGAGAGCCACTGGAACGGCCTGCTGGAGTATCCCCAGTACTCCCGGCCCGAGGTGTGGCACGACCGCGCCGTGCCGGCGGTGCTGCTGAGCGGCCACCACGGCCACGTGGCGGACTGGCGGAAGAAGGAGAGCTATAAGCGGACCATGACCCGCCGTCCCGATCTGTTCGCCAGGTTTGACGAGAGCCGGCTGACCACCAAGCACGACCGGAAGGTGCTGGCGGAGGCCAAGGCGGAGCTGGCGGCGGAGCGGGAAATCACTGAAGCGCCGCCGGCGCCAGTGACGCCCTGCGAGCAAAGTGAGCGGTTGGCGGAACAAGCACCCTTGGGGTGCGGCGGATGAAGCGAAGTGATTTCGAGGAAGTGTCCCGGCCGCCGGGCACGCAAGTGACCGGCGACGACTGACACAACGGTGTGCAGAGTAAATGTTGTGCGCCGATCCGTTTCCGTCGTTGACGCCCCACCACCTGTCCATAAAAAACATATGCCCGCCGGGGACGAGATATGCCCCGGCGGGTGTGTTTTTGGGGGGCGGGCTGGTCTACCCGTCATTGTGAGCATCCGCAGGATGCGGCGACCCGCTCTTTTTGGGGGTATTTTGTGCCTGCGGGTATGGAGGTACGTTCCCCGTCTATAAAAAACTCACAAAAAACAGGAGAAAAATTTTACCTTTCGCCCAAATTCGCCTTGACTTTTCCTCCCATTTCGTGTATCATATTTGTGTTGTAAAGGCATATAACTTTACAGAAGGAGGAATGACCGTGAAAAACCAGACGTTCCGCATGACCATGCTGTATGATTTTTACGGCGAAATCCTCACCGAGCGGCAGCGGGAGTTCTATGATCTGTACTACAACGAGGACCTGTCGTTGGCCGAGATCGCGGAGAACTACGGCATTTCCCGTCAGGGTGTCCGGGACGTGATCGTCCGGGCTGAGGCCGTCATGACCGAGATCGAGGACAAGACCGGCATCGTGAAGCGTTTCATGGGCCTTCGCGGCAAGATCGACGCCATCGAGGCTGCCGCCGCTGAGCTGAAGGAGATCAACTACCGCCGCTATGAGAATCCGGATCTGGATCGACTGGCGGACACCATCGCGTCCAACGCCGCTGCGCTGAAGGAGTAATCCATGGCATTTGAGGGACTGAGCGAAAAACTGAATGCCACGTTCAAGCGACTGCGGGGCAAGGGCCGTCTCACCGAGGCCGACGTCCGCGCCGGCATGCGGGAGGTGCGCCTGGCGCTGCTGGAGGCCGACGTCAGCTACAAGGTGGTCAAGGACTTCGTGGCCAAGGTCACCGAGCGGTGCGTGGGCTCCGACGTGCTGGAGAGTCTGACCCCGGCTCAGCAGGTCATCAAGATCGTCAACGAGGAGCTGACGGCGCTGATGGGCGGCACCAACGCCCGTCTGACCATGGCCTCCAAGGGCCCCACCGTGGTGATGATGGTGGGTCTGCAGGGCGCCGGCAAGACCACCAACGTGGCCAAGCTGGCCGCCTTCATGCGCCGGCAGTACGGCAAGCGCCCGCTGCTGGTGGCCTGCGACGTGTACCGCCCCGCCGCCATCACCCAGCTGCAGGTGGTGGGCCGGCAGGTGGACGTGCCCGTGTTCGAGATGGGCCAGGGCGACCCGGTGGAGATCGCCAAAGAGGCCGTCCGGTACGCCCGGGACCACGGCCACGACCTGGTGTTCCTGGATACCGCCGGCCGGCTGCATATCGACGAGGCGCTGATGGACGAGCTGAAGGCCATCAAGAAGGCGGTGACGCCCAACGAGATCCTGCTGGTGGTGGACGCCATGACCGGCCAGGACGCCGTCAACGCCGCCACCGCCTTTGACGAGGCTCTGGGGATCGACGGCGTGGTGCTGACCAAGCTGGACGGCGACGCCCGCGGCGGCGCGGCCCTTTCCATCCGGGCCGCCACCGGCAAGCCCATCAAGTTCGTGGGTACCGGCGAGAAGCTGGACATGATCGACCTCTTCCACCCGGACCGCATGGCCTCCCGCATCCTGGGCATGGGCGATATGCTGTCCTTCATCGAGAAGGCGGAGCAGCAGTACGACGAGAAGCAGGCCGCCAAGCTGGAGGAGAAGCTACGGAAGAACCGCTTCACCCTCAGCGACTATCTGGATCAGATGGAGCAGCTCCAGAACATGGGTGATCTGAGCCAGATCGCCTCCATGCTGCCCGGCAACATGACCAAGGGCTTCGACCCCAGCCAGATCGACGAGCGCCAGTTCGCCCGGAGCAAGGCCATCATCCAGTCCATGACGCCCCTGGAGCGGGAGAATCCCCAGATCCTCAACGCCAGCCGCAAGCGTCGCATCGCCGCCGGCTGCGGGCTGCAGGTGGTGGACGTGAACCGTCTGCTGAAATCCTTTGAGATGATGCAGCAGCTGACCAAGTCCCTCAGCAAGGGCCGTATGCCCAACCTGGGCGGTCTGGGCGGCATGATGGGCGGCAAACGGATGAAGGGCTTCGGCCGCAAGAAGCGCTGGAAGTAAAAGGATTCATTCAAAAAACGCTTCGCTGGTTTTTTGAATGAGCAGGCTGGAGTAAAATCCAAAGCCTCGCAGAGTTTGCGGCGCGCACGCCGCAAAGAAATGAAATCTTTTTTTCTGGCGACATGTGCGTCAGAAATAATACAGCTCGGCTCACGAAGTGTGCGAGCGTCTCACGCAAGCGAGTGCGCGCAGTGAGCCGCATTCCCCTCACACAAAATGGCACAGCCATTTTGTGTGACTACCAGTTAATAAGTGCAACCGCATTTATCAAATAGAGAAAGAAAATATTTTTATTGGAGGAAACAAATTATGGTTAAGATTCGTCTGAGAAGAATGGGCGCCAAGAAGGCTCCTTACTATCGCGTCGTGGTGGCTGATTCCCGCTATCCCCGTGACGGCCGCTTCATCGAGGAGCTGGGTGTTTACAATCCCTGCGTCTCTCCCGCCGAGATCAAGATCGACGCCGAGCGCGCCAAGGAGTGGATCGCCACCGGCGCTCAGCCCACCGATACCGTCCGCGCTCTGCTGAAGAAGGTCGACGTTCTTTAATTTGGGGGCAAAGCCATGAAGGATTTGCTGCTCTACATCGCCAGGAGCCTCGTCTCCCGGCCCGACCAGGTCACCGTGACCGAGGTGGGCGAGGGCGACGATCTGACGCTGGAGCTGCGGGTAGCCCCTGAGGACATGGGGAAGGTGATCGGCCGCCAGGGCCGCATCGCCAAGGAGATCCGCACGGTGGTGCGCTCCTATGCCCAGCGCAAGGGCGTCAAGGTCTCCGTGGACATCGTTGATGAATAACGAGCCGAAAACAGAAAAGATCCCGCTGCAGGTTATCTGCAGCGGGATCTTTTTTGTATGCACGATGTCACCGCAGTTTCCGCAGCCGCTTCTCGGTGAAGGCGGCCACCTGCTGCCAGAGGCTCAGGAGTTGATTTTTGTGGGCGCAGAGCTTCTCGGTGCAGTTCCGGCAGCCCAGATAGCCGTTGGTGGACTCGGAAAACCGCTCCGGGTACTTGTAGAAGGTGATCTCCCACCGGGCAAGCAATGCCACGGACAGGAGCAGCAGGCTCCAGGTATAGGACCGGCGCACGAAGAAGAGGGGCGTGAACATCATGGCGTAGTCCCAGTTGTAGATGCGGCAGGTACTGCAGCACTTGTTCTTCAGAAACCAGGTCTGGAAGGGGCAGAAGAACAGGATGCAGATCATGTCGCACACGGAGTAGGCGCAGCAGAGGAGGAGCATGATGCCGTCGTCCAGGATGCCAGCCATGTGCAGCGCGCCGAAGATGCCGTTGAAGGCGATCCAGATGAGCGCCACCAGCATGACGCCGTTGTTGTCCTGGATGCGGATATCGGTCTTGCCGGTCTTGCGGTAGTTCTGGGCGAACTGCTTCTGGCAGCCGGGGCTCTCCCACCGGGAGGGGAAGAACCGCAGGCTCATCTCCACCATGAACACCGCCCAGATCACCAGCAGGATCACCGGCCGCCGCTCCAGCACCAGATCCACGTTGTCCCCGCCTCGGATCCGATAGGCCAGATACAGGATCAGCGCCACGGCGAACAGCACCGAGCGGTAGACCAGCCGCACGTAGTGCAGCACGCTGACGGGTGTCAGATGCACCTTCCGTTTTGCCATGACCGTCACCTCCTCGCATCCGGTTGTCTCTTCTATTATATCCGGAAATATTATACGCCCGCTGCAAATATTTGTAAAGAAAGCCGCGGGCGTCACCGGCGCAAAAAGACCCCGGGCGGAAAAGTGTTCCGTCCGGGGTGTGTGATGGGGTTTTTACAGGTCCAGCTTCAGATCGCCGTCCTTGATCCAGCCCATCTTCCGCAGAGGCATGGCGATGAGCCACGTCAGCAGGGCAGGGAGGACGAAGGAGATGAGGATCAGCCCCACCCAGTCGGTGGCGGTGATGGCGGACTTGGCGCCGCTCATCACGTCGGCCACCCAGCCGGTGTAGACGCCGATCTGGCCCACGAAGCCGCAGGTGCCCATGCCGGAGGAGACCGGCGCGCCGTTCATCTGCAGACGGAACAGGCACGTGGCGATGGGACCGGTGATGGCGGCGGCCAGGGTGGGGGGGATCCAGACCTTTACGTTCTTGAGGATGTTGGGCATCTGGAGCATGGAGGTGCCGATGCCCTGGGCCACCAGACCGCCCCAGCGGTTCTCCCGGAAGCTCATGACGGCGAAGCCCACCATCTGGGCGCAGCAGCCGGCCACGGCGGCGCCGCCGGCCAGGCCCGTGAGGCCGAAGGCGGCGCAGATGGCGGCGGAGGAGATGGGCAGGGTCAGGGCGATGCCCACCGCCACGGACACCAGAATGCCCATGAAGAAGGGCTGCAGCTCCGTGGCCCACATGATGAACTGGCCGATAGCCCGCGCCGCGGCGCCGATGGGCGCGGCGATGAGGGCGGCGATGCCGATGCCCGCCAGCGTGGTGACGATGGGGGTCACCAGGATGTCGATCTTGGTCTCCTTGCTGACCAGCTTGCCGATCTCGGCGGCGATGATGGCCACGAAGAACACGGCCAGAGGTCCGCCGGCGCCGCCCATATAGTTGGTGGCGAAGCCCACGCCGATGAGGGAATAGAGGACCAGCGGCGGGGCCTGGAGCGCCGAGCCGATGGCCACGGCCATCGCCGGGCCCACCATGGCCGAGCACAGGCCGCCGATGGTATAGCCCACGGCGCCGTCGCCCTTGCCGATGGTGACGATGATGGCGTTGAGGAAGCCGATGTGGAACTGCTGGCCGATGGTGTTGAGGATGGTGCCCACCAGCAGCGTGCAGAACAGGCCCTGGGCCATGGCGCTCATGCCGTCGATAAAGTAGCGCTTGGCGGAGAACACCACGTTCTTCCGCTTGAGGAAACCACGGATCTTTTCCATGCGATCTCTCCTTTGAGTCGGTAAAAAATAAATCGACGAATAAACCCCTGCCTCGGATGCAGACGCCTATTCATCGATTGGCCTTACCATACCATATCGGGCAAAATTTGTCAATCACCAAATTACCGGCTATGCAAAAATGTAAAAATGGTGTATACTATGAAATTGGATTGCATAAGATTGCCGGCGCTGACCGGCAAAAAGGAGGCATTTGACGTTTGGAACGCATCATGACGGACAGTCCCATCCGTTTCCCCGGCCTGTTCGGGGACTGGGCATTTACACTCTCCTCCAAGGCATTGAACGTGGGCCACGGGGTCTACTGGTACGGCATCCTCATCGCCATGGGTCTGCTGCTGGCGCTGGCGTTCTGCATGCGCCGCCGGGCGCAGTACGGCCTGAAGGAGGAGGACGTGCTGGACACGGTGCTCTGGGGCATCCCCTTTGCCGTCCTGGGGGCCCGGCTCTATTACGTGATCTTCTACCTGGATCTCTATCAGAACACCGACGGCAGCTTCAACTGGGGCCAGGCCGTGGCCATCTGGGACGGCGGTCTGGCTATCTACGGCGCCGTCATCGCCACGGTGATCGTGGGCGTGGTGATTTCCCGGGTGCGGAAGTTCCCGTTCTTCGCCCTGATGGATCTGGTGGTCATGGGCCTGCTGATCGGCCAGGCGGTGGGCCGCTGGGGCAATTTCATGAACCGGGAGGCTTTCGGCACCGAGACGACCCTGCCCTGGCGGATGCAGCTGACCACCGTGACGGGCGGTCTGGTGGAGGTGCATCCCACCTTCCTCTATGAGAGCCTGTGGAACGTGGTGGGCCTGCTGCTGATCGTGCTGGTGGTGTCCAAGGGCCGCCGGTTCGACGGGGAGAACACCTGGTTCTATTTCCTCTGGTACGGCATCGGCCGTTTCTGGATCGAGGGCCTGCGGACGGACAGCCTGTACCTCTTCGACTGGCAGCTCTTCGGCCAGCCTATCCGCGTCAGTCAGGCCCTGAGCCTGGTGATGATCCTGGTGTCGGCCTTTATGCTCTTCTACCACATCAAGCTCCACCCCCGCAGCCGGGAGGCGCTGTACGTCAACCGCGTGGCGGCCCGGCAGGCGGAAGAGGAGATGCCGGCGGAGGGCGAAAACGCCTGATCGCGGCGCAATGAACGAAAAAAGACCCCCTGCGGTGTACGCAGGGGGTCCGTTTTTTTGTGGTCTCAGCCGATGCGCCGGGCGCCGCAGTACAGGGGACTGTAGTACCAGGGATCGTTCAGATCGGAGTAGCACACGCCGCCGCCGTAGCTGCTGGCGTGGATGAACTGTCCGCCGCCGACGTAGATGCCCACGTGGGTGGCGGTGACGCCGTCGTAAGCGTAGGACGGGTCATAGAAGAACACCAGATCGCCGGGCTGCAGGTTGCTGCGGCTCACGGCGGCGCCGCAGCTCATCTGGCCGGAGGCGCCGTGGGGCAGGCTGTAGCCGAACTGGCTGAATACGTACATGGTGAAGCCGGAGCAGTCGAAGCCGTAGGGGGAGAACCCGCCGTAGACGTAGGGGGTGCCCAGGAACTGCCTGGCGAACTCCACGATGCTGCTGCCGGAGCTGCTGGCGGGGGGAGGCGTGGGCTCCGGTGCGGGTGCGGAGGGCGCCGGATCGGAGCCGGACGTGGACGGTGCGGAGGATGTCGCCGGGGCGGGCTTGCTGGCCACGGGGGTCAGATAGTCGCCGGACATATAGCCCTCGTAGCCGCTGTAGGACACGGCGTACCAGCCGTTGGTAAAGCCGTTAACGGACACGTACTCGCCGTTGGACACCATGCACACGGCGCTGCTGCCGCTGGAGGGCTGGGCACGCATGTAGAGGACGTCGGCGGTGACCCGGCCGTAGCCGGTAAGATCGGAGGCGGAGGTGCGGGCGGTGACGTAGTCGGCGGACATATAGCCGGTCTTGCCGTCGTAATCGACCTGATACCAGCCGTCCTTCTCGCCCAGGATGGACACCGCGGTGCCGTAGCCCAGGGTGTTGATGATCTCGCCGCTGACGGGGGCCGTGCGGATGCGGACGTCGTAGTTGTTCACGGTGCCCACGTAGATCACGGAGGTGTCAGAGGCGGGCAGAGCGGCCTTCTTGGCCTCCTCGGCTTTTTTGGCTTCTTCCGCCTTCTTGGCCTCCTCGGCCTTCTTTTCCTCTTCGGCCTTCTTCTCGTCCTGGGCCTTCTTGACCTCGGGGGCCTTCAGCGCGCCCACCACCATGCCCAGAGGGCTGGACAGAGCGGATCGCTCCGCCGCCGTGGCTGCGTTCATCACCGGCGCCGCCAGAGTCACGTCCATGGTCCGGACGAGGGAGGAGGCGTCGGCGGTCTGGACCGCCTCGGGCGCCGGCACCGGCGCCGTCTCGGCGCTGGCGGAGCTCTGTCCCGTGGCAATCACCACCGCGCACAGGGTCACCGTCATCACCAGAGCCGTGACCAGGGAGATCAGTTGCTTGCTCAATTTCATGGAGTTATCTCCTTTTCCTCGGTAAAAAGACAGGTGAATCTTACAGCTTGCCGGCCAGAGCGCGCTCCAGCCAGATGGAGCCCACGTCCATGGCGGCGTAGAGGCTGTCCTTCTCGGACTTCTTCACCACCCGGTCCCGGCTCTTCAGATCGGGATCGGTCAGCTGCAGCTGCACGCTGACCCGGGTGGCCACGTCCATGTCCTTCTCCTTCTTGGTGTCCAGGATCTGGAACATGACGATGTATTTGTCGGCCATGCTGCCGTAGTAGATCAGATTGTCGACGCGGCGCAGGGGATGATTTCTATACATAAGGCCCTCGGCCTTTTTGGTTTCTGCCATGATCACATTCTCCTCATACTGATTTTTGTAACCAAATTGTAACACAAAGCAACCGATCTGTCAATTATGTAAATATGAAATAAGTATGAACGCTCCCGGCGAGGAAGGAGCAAAAAAAGCCGGGCCGTCGGCTGTTCCGACGGCCCGGCTGGGGATCGTGCAGGGCGTCAACTATCGAGATAGTGCTTCACCAGTACCTGCAGCAGCTCGTCCCGGTCGATCTTGCAGATCAGGGTGCGGGCGGACTTGTGGTTGGTGATGTAGGTGGGGTCCTCGGAGAGGATGTAGCCCACGATCTGGTTGATGGGATTGTAGCCCTTCTCCCGGAGCGCCTCGTACACAGCGGTGAGAACGTGATGGATCTGCACGTCCTTGTCCTCCGCGGCATTGAATTTCCTGGTAAACTCATCCATACCGGACACCACCTTTCTTGAATCCTACCTCAAAGTATACGCCAAAAGTTCCGTTCTGTAAAGAGGGAAGTTCACCGAATTGTAACTTCTTGTTACCGGAGAACGGCGCCCAGCTCGTCGCGCAGGGCCTCCAGAATGGCCCGGACGTCGGCGTCGGCGTCCTCGGCGGTGAGGGAGCGCTCGTCGCTGCGGAGGGTCAGATTGAAGGCCACAGACTTCATGCCCTGGGCGATGCCGGGGCCGCGGTAGATGTCGAAGAGGGCCACGTCCTTGAGGAGGCCCTTGGCGCCCCGGCGGATGCAGTCCTCCAGCGCACCGACGGTGACGCCCTCGGCGCACACCACGGCGATGTCACGGGCGACGGCGGGGAACTTGGGCAGGGGGGTGTACTCCGGCTCGGCGCCGCGGACGGCCATCAGGGCGTCCAGGGACAGCTCGGCGGTGTAGAGCTCCGCGTCCACGTCGTAGTTCCGCGCCACCAGCGGATGGATCTGGCCCAGGGTGCCGATAAGCGTCTCGCCGGCATAGACCCTGGCGCAGCGGCCGGGGTGGTAGCTGGGATTGGCGCTGTCGGCCTCGAAGCGGACGTTCTCCGCCCGGACGGACCGGAGGATGGCCTCCACCACGCCCTTGATGGTGAAGAAGTCGGCTCCCTCGCCGTAGGTGCCCAGGGTCAGGAACTTCCGCTCGTCGGCCAGACCGTCGGGCCCGCCGGGCAGGTAGATGCGGCCGAACTCATAGAGCCGGACGTCCTTGTTGCGGTAGTTGTAGTTCCGGGTCAGGATCTCCAGCATGGAGGGGAGGGTGGTGGTCCGCATGATGGACGTGCCCTCGCCCAGGGGGTTGAGGATCCGGAAGCTCTCCCGCCGGGGATCGTTTTCCGGCCAGCGGATCTTGTCGTAGTAGGTGGGGGAGATGAAGGAATAGGTGATGATCTCGTCGTATCCCACGCTGCGGCATACGGCGCCCAGCCGGCGCTCCAGATTCTCCAGCTCGGAGAAGCCGCCCCGTGTGGTCTCGCCCCGCATGAGGGTGCAGGGAATGTTGTTGTAACCGTGGAACCGGGCCACCTCTTCGGCCAGGTCGGCCATCCGCTGCACGTCGCCGCGCCAGGAGGGCACGGTGACCGTCTCGCCCTCCACGGTGAAGTCCAGCTTCCGCAGGATGCGGACCATCTCATCCGTTGCTACGTCAGTACCCAGCAAGGCGTTTACCTTGTCAGGCTCCAACGGCAGCACGGTGGGCTGGGGCACGAAGTTCAGCACGTCGATGACGCCGTCCACCACCTCGCCTGCGCCCAGCAGCTCCACCAGTTCGCAGGCCCGGTTGACGGCGGGCAGGGTGTTCATGGGATCCAGACCCTTCTCGAACTTGGCGGAGGCCTCGGTGCGCATGCCCAGGGCCAGAGCGCCCTTGCGGATGCAGGTGCCGTCGAAGTTGGCGGACTCGAACACCACGTCCGCGGT
Organism: uncultured Eubacteriales bacterium; assembly: GCA_900317425.1. Taxonomy (GTDB): domain Bacteria; phylum Bacillota; class Clostridia; order Oscillospirales; family Oscillospiraceae; genus Vescimonas. The sequence goes on from ONGR01000001.1 coordinate 67,581, forward strand.
GTCGGCCACGATCTCGCTGTTCTCACCGCCCATGATGCCTGCCAGACCCACGGCTCTCGTCTCGTCGGCGATGACCAGGTGGTTGGCGTTCAGCTTCCGGACGATGCCGTCCAGCGTGGTAAGCTCCTCGCCCTCCCGGGCCCGGCGGACGATGATCTTGCCGCCCTTGACGTAGCGGTAGTCGAAGGCGTGCATAGGCTGGCCGTACTCCATCATCACGTAGTTGGTGATGTCCACGATGTTGTTGATGGGCCGCACGCCCATGGCCCGCAGACGCTCCCGCATCCACTTGGGGGAGGGGCCGATCTTCACGTTCCGCACCATCCGGGCGGTGTACCGGGGCACCAGATCGGCGTCGGGGGTCTCCACGTCCAGCAGGTCGCAGAGCACGCCGTCGGCGCTGCCCTTCACCACCGGCTCGTGGAGATGCAGCGGCTTATCGAAGGTGGCGGCGGCCTCCCGGGCCAGACCGATGATGCTCAGACAGTCGGGCCGGTTGGGGGTGATCTCGAACTCCACCACGTGGTCGTCCAGACCCGTCACGGCGCGGATGTCGTCGCCGGGCCGACAGTCCTCGCGGAGGATGAAGATGCCGTCGGGGATACAGTGGGGGAACTCCCGCTGCTCGGCGTGAAGGTCTTCCACTGTACAGATGCTGTGATTCTTGGTATTGAAGGCCACCAGATCCCCGTTGTGCAGGTTGGCGCAGGGGGTCTCCACCGTGACGGCGCCGCTGCCGGTTTCCAGCGTCACGGCGGTCTCGTCCGTCACCCTGGCGCACACCACCGGCCCGTAGATCTTGTCGCCGGGCCGGATGTCCGCGCTGACGGAGGGCTTGGCGGGGTCGATGGGGTGGTAGTCGTTCAGCACCGCGGCGGGGGTGATGGCGGCGTAGGGGAAGTCCCGCTCGTCCAGACCCAGCTCGTGGAGACCGCACAGCATGCCGTCGGACAGCACGCCCCGGAGCTTGCCCCGCTGGATCTTCTTTCCGCCGGGCAGGGTGGAGTTGTGGAGGGCCACCGGCACCAGATCGCCCGCGTGGACGTTCCACGCGCCGGTGACGATCTGGATGGGCTCGGCCTGTCCCGCGTCCACCTGCACCACCCACATGTGGTCGGAATCGGGGTGGCGCTCCATAGCCAGCACGCGGCCCACCACCACGTTGTCGATGCCCTCGCCCAGGCAGCGGTAGGTCTCCACCTTGGAACCGCTGAGGGTCATGGCCTCGGAAAAGTCTTTGTCGTTGATATCGCGGACGGACACACCGTCCACGAACTCGTTTAACCATTTACGGCTCAGATCCATTGAATGAATACTCCTCTCAAAAGAGATTTAGAAAATAGCCTCGCAGAAATCGCGGCGCGCACGCAGCGGACTGTATGCTCTCTCACGTCGAGCGGCACAGCCGCTTGACGTGAAGGGTTAGAACTGTTCGAGGAAGCGGACGTCATTTTCAAAAATGAGCCGCAGATCGTCGATCTTGAAGCGGCGCATGGCGGTGCGCTCCAGGCCGAAGCCGAAGGCCCAGCCGGACCAGACGTTGGGATCGATGCCGGCCATCTCCAGCACCCGGGGATGGATCATACCGGCGCCCAGCAGCTCGATCCAGCCCTCGCCCTTGCAGGTGGGGCAGCCCTTGCCGCCGCACTTGTGGCACTGGACGTCCAGCTCGCAGCTGGGCTCGGTGAAGGGGAAGTGATGGGGGCGGAACCGGGTCTGGGTGCCCTTGCCGTAGAGCTGCTCCACCACGGCGTTGAGGGTGCCCTTCAGGTCGGCCATGGTCACGTTCTTGTCGATGACCATGCCCTCCACCTGGTGGAACATGGGGCTGTGGGTGGCGTCCACCTCATCCTTGCGGTAGACGCGGCCCGGGGCGATCATGCGGATGGGCAGGGGCATGGAGTCCATGGCCCGGACCTGCATGGGGCTGGTCTGGGACCGGAGCATCACGCTGCTGTCCTCCTTGAAATAAAAGGTGTCGGACCAGTCCCGGGAGGGGTGGCCCTCCTCGGCGTTGAGGCGGTCGAAGTTCAGCGTGGCCAGCTCCACCTCCGGCCCGTCCAGCACCGTGAAGCCCATGCCCACGAAGATGTCCTTGATCTCGTCCAGAGCGATGTACATGGGGTGCTTGTGGCCGATGACCACCTTTTCGCCGGGCACGGTCACGTCCACGGCCTCGCTCTCCAGCTTCCTCTCCAGAGCGGCGGCTTCCAGGCGGGTGCGGGCGGTGTCGATGGCCTTCTCCATGGCGGAGCGGACCTCGTTGGCCAGCTGACCCATGACGGGGCGCTCCTCGGGGCTCAGCTTGCCCATCTGCTTGAGCACGGCGGTCAGCTCGCCCTTCTTGCCCAGGAATTTGACCCGGGTGCTCTCCAGCTCCTCCATGGCGCCTGCCTGCTCGATGGCGGCCAGGGCCGCGGCGCGGATCTGTTCCAACTGCTGCTTCATCTGTTACACTCCTGTTCTTCGGAATTTTGTGGCGATCTTTCGGGGAAAGGGACAAAAAAACAGCCCTCCATCCCCGTCAACACAGGGACGAAAGGCCGGCCTTCCGCGGTACCACCCGGTTTCGCCGTCCGCAGGACGGCGCGCTCTTTTTTCGGCCCGATAACGTGGGCCGGTCCGGCCGCGCATTTCCTCGCGGCAGCTCCCGGGCGAACGCCGCGCCCCGAACCCGGACCGGCTTGCAGCCTGTGGCCGGTCCTCTCTGGCGGGTGGGTGATCCGCGGTACTTCCCGTTCTTTGCTTTTGGCATTCACAAATAATATTTATAACATAGTTTTTTCCCCGTTGCAAGAGCGTTTTTGCCCTTTTCTCCGGTTGACAACAGGTGTATACTGTTACAGGAAAATTATGCCTGAGGAAAGGAGCCGCCGCCATGGAACTGACCGCCGATTTTGTCCGCGCCGCCCTGCCCGTCCGTGACCCCCTGGGCCACAAGGGTACCTTCGGCAAGGTCTACTGTCTCTGCGGCAGCGTGGGCTTCACCGGCGCGCCGGTATTCGCCGGCCGTGCCGCCATGCGCATGGGCAGCGGGTTGGTCTATCTGGGCGTGCCGGAGCGGGGGTGGTCCGTGGTGGCCGCCAAGTGCGACGAGGTCATGGCCTTTCCGCTGCCGGACACCGGGGAGGGGAAGCTGTCCCTCCGTGCCGAGGAGGCGATCCGCGCCGCCGCGGCCCCCTGTGACGCGGTGCTGATGGGCTGCGGCCTGGGCCGGAGCGCCGAGACGGACGCGCTGACCCGCCGCCTGCTGGATCTCCCGCAGCCGCTGGTGCTGGACGCCGACGGCATAAACGCGCTGGCGGGACATATAGATGAGTTGCAGCGCCGCCGCGGAAAAGTGACGGTGCTGACGCCCCACGAGGGGGAATTCGCCCGGATCGGTGATCTGACGGCGGGCCGGGAGGCCTCTGCCGCCGCCTTTGCCCGCGCCAACGGCGTCTATCTGGTGCTCAAGGGCCATCGCACGGTGATCGCCACCCCGGACGGCCGCCTGGCGGTGAACCCCACCGGCAACAGCGGCATGGCCAAGGGCGGCAGCGGCGATATCCTGTCGGGCATGGCGGTGTCCCTGCTGGGCCAGGGGCTGGAGCCGTTCGCCGCCTGCTGTACGGCGGTGTATCTCCACGGCCTGGCCGGGGATCTGGCCGCCCGGGACAAGACGGAGCGGTCCATGCTGCCCACCGACCTGCTGGAGCGGATCCCCGACGCGGTGCGGGAGATAGAGAGACGATATCCCAGAACCATATAGGCAACCGCTGATCAAAACCCCGCACACATCTTGGCGGCACTTTTTCCGCCATATTTTGTTAAAAAACCTTGAAATACGGCGAGTATTCCTGCGGCTTTTTGCCTCATCTGGCGAAAAAATCGCTCGTCAATCTGAACACGCGGTTTTGATCAGTGGTTACCTGACGGGAGTTGGAGAGCCTCCGAAGGGAGGCAAATATGAGAAAGATCATACCATGGCTGCTGCTGGTGGCGCTGCTGTGCGCCGGCTGCGGCAAGGCCAAGGAGGGGGAGACCCTCCAGACCCGCTACGCCGCCGTCACGTCGGCGGAGCTGGCGGCGGACGTGACCTGTCACCTGCCGGACGAGACCCGTCAGTTCTCGCTCTCGTGCTCCTACGCATCGCCCGGCGACTCCTCCGTCACCGTCACGGCTCCGGCGGAGCTGGCGGGCATCACCGCCGCCGTGTCCGGGGAGGATCTGACCCTCAGCTACGGCGATCTGTCGCTGGCGGCGGGGTCGCTGACGGAACTGTGCCCGGCCAACTGCCTGCCGTGGCTATTGAAGGCGGCGGCCTCGGGCTACGTGCTGGAGGAGGGCCGGGAGAAGCTGGGGGAGAGGTCCTGCCTGCGTCTGGCGCTGGATACCACCGCCCCCGGCGGGGACAAGGTGGTGATATCCGCCTGGTTTGACGCCGGGACGCTGGACCCGGTGTATGCGGAGTTTACCATGGCCGATCAGCTGGTGCTGTCGGCTGAAATAACGTCCTTCCGGGCCGAGACGGCGCCGGAGGGATAAGAAAGGATACGAAGGAATATGGAATCTACACTGAAGAGGACCTGGGCGGAGATCGACCTGGACGCGCTGGAGCACAACTACCGCACCCTGCGCGCCCACGTGGGTGAGAACGTGAAATTCCTGGGCGTGGTGAAGGCTGACGCCTACGGCCACGGCGCCATTCCCTACTCCCGCCTGCTGGAGGAGCTGGGTGCCGACTATCTGGCCGTCAGCAGTCTGGACGAGGCCATGGAGCTGCGCGCCAATGAGATCCACCTGCCCATCCTCATTCTGGGCTATACCCCCGCCGACCAGGTGGGCAACCTCATCGACCTCCACGTGACCCAGGCCGTCACCACCCCCGAGGCGGCCAAGGCCTACAGTGCCGAGGCGGTGCGCCACGGCGGCACCCTGAAGGTCCACATGAAGCTGGATACCGGCATGTCCCGCGTGGGCTTCCTGTGCCAGGGCGACCACTTCGCCCAGGCTGTGGCCGACGTGACGGAGGCCTGCCGCCTGCCCGGCTTCGACGTGGAGGGCGTGTTCACCCATTTCGCCGTGTCCGACGAGCCGGATAAGCCCGAGAGCGTGGAATATACCCGCCATCAGCTGGACCTGTTCCGCCGTACCTTCGAGGCCGTGGAGGCCAACTGGGGCCGCAAGTTCGCCATCCATCACTGCTCCAACACCGGCGCCACCGCCCTGTGGCCCGAGGCCTGGATGGATATGATCCGCCCCGGCCTGCTGCAGTACGGCTGCGGCGAGTTCGCCGGGCAGCTGGGTCTCAAGCCGGTGATGACCCTCAAGACCACCGTCAGCATCATCAAGAACTATGATCCCGGCACCACCGTCAGCTACGGCCGCACCTTCAAGGCGGACCGTCCCATCCGCATGGGCGTGGTGCCCTACGGCTATGCCGACGGCTTCTTCCGCAGCCTGTCCAACCGCTGCCGGATGATGACCGACTACGGCCCCGCCCCCCAGTGCGGCCGGATCTGCATGGATATGTGCATGATCGACCTGACCGACCTGCCGGAGGTGAAGGAGGGCGACGAGGTGGAGATCTTCGGCAATCGCATCAGCGTCAACGAGGTGGCGGCGTTGGCCAATACCATCTCCTACGAGATCACCTGCGCCGTCAGCAAGCGCGTGCCCCGTGTCTTTATCCGCCACGGCAAGGTGGTGGACCGGGAGCTGATGTTGCGCTTTTGAGTCCGGCAGCATAGGATAAAACGGGGCGAACGGAAAAGCGAATTTCACACAGGAGTATAAATTCCGCGGCTGCGTGGGAGAATGAAAGTGACCCGGACAGAGCCGGGTACTTCTTGGCGGCGGAGTGTGAACTTTGTGGATACGATAGTCAAGCGCGGAGATATCTTTTACGCCGATCTCAGTCCCGTGGTCGGCAGCGAGCAGGGGGGCGTGCGCCCGGTGCTGATCGTCCAGAACGACACCGGCAACCGCCATTCCCCCACGGTGATCGCGGCGGCCATCACCTCCCAGACGGGGAAGGCGAAGCTGCCCACACATATCGAGGTGGCTGCCGCCAGCAGCGGACTGCCCAAGGATTCGGTGATCCTGCTGGAGCAGGTGCGAACGCTGGATAAGCGGCGTCTGCGGGAGCGGATGGGCCGGGTGGACCGGGATGTGATGGACCGGGTGGATACCGCCATCGCGGTGAGCTTCGGCCTGCCCCACAGCCGTCTGGTGTGAGGAAAGATATCAGAAAAGAAGAGAAGAACCGGCCTGCGCCAAGCACGGGCCGGTTTTTTGTTGCCCCCACATACCGCCCCCGCCCCCCGCATATCCTACACCGACCGGTACTGCGCCGGAGAGGGGAGGGATGCAGCCTGGACTGTCCGCTGTATTGGGACGGGCGCCGGATCGGCACCCTCCGCGTCACACCGGCGGGGGAGGACACCTGCTTCACCGTGGACGGCACGGTGCCTCCCGGCCTCTACCGGGTCTATGCCCGGGGCCGGCGGGGCGAGCTGCTGCTGGGGATCTGGGAGGGCGGCACGCTGCGCCGCCGGTTCTCCCGGTCGCTGGTGCTGCCGGTGGGGGCGGTGGAGTGCGGCTGCGTCCGGTCCTCTCCCGTGGAGGACTGGCTGCCCGCCCGGCCGGAGCGGTTTCCCGGCTGGCCCACGGAAGAGGGTCTGTGCCGCCGCCGGGGGCAGGACTGGGAGCTGGCCCTGCCCTTTGCCGAGGACGGGCCCTTTCCCATCCCGGCCCTTTTTTGCCTGGCCCGGATCGCATCGGTGGCCGGGCGACGGCGGGCCGTGTTCCGCTTTGACGGCACCGGCTGGCCGGTGGTGCCGAAAAACGGATAATTTTTGTCATTTTGGGACTACCATATCTTGCGGTGGTGTGTTATAATGGCTACAAACTGGTGTAGTATACACGGATGAATGGAGGAGAAACGACATGAGATGTCCCTTTTGCGGCTATAGAGAGAGCAAGGTAGTGGACTCCCGCCCCGCCGACGAGGGCAGCAGCATCCGCCGCCGCAGAGAGTGCCTCAAGTGTTTGAACCGCTTCACCACCTATGAGACGGTGGAGAGCCTGCCCATGGTGGTCATCAAGAAGGACGGCAGCCGCCAGAGCTTCGACCGCAACAAGGTGCTGCGCGGCATCCAGCGCTCCTGCGAGAAGCGCCCCGTCTCCGTGGCGGATATGGAGCGCATGACCTCCGAGATCGAGCAGGAGATCCAGAACTCCCTGGAGCGTGAGATCAGCACCGAGGTCATCGGTGAGAAGGTCATGGAGAAGCTGAAGGACGCCGACGAGGTGGCCTACGTCCGCTTCGCCTCCGTCTACCGCCAGTTCAAGGATATCAACACCTTCATGGCGGAGCTGAACAAGCTGCTCCAGGAGAAGTAAAGCTTATCGGCTTTACAGGATGTTTTCCCAGCTGAGCCGCTCTCCCCCGTCCATCTGGCGGAGCAGGGCGCTCAGTTCGGCCAGGGTGGCCCGGGTGTGGGCCTCCTCCCGCAGGCTGGCGAGGAGCTGCGCCTGCTCCAGCAGGGACTTGGCGTTGTCCAGGGTGGTGTGGGAGATGGTGATCCGCAGCCAGACCCGGCTGGGCTCCCAGTCCTCCTGCAGCTGCTGCAGAAGGTCCTCCGCCTCGTCCCAGTCGCCTGCCGCCGCGGCGGTGTCGGCCCGGTCCACGGTGTCCAGCCAATCCCGGCACCGGCGGGTCATGGTGACGCTGTGGGCCATGGAGATCACCACCAGCACCAGCAGGATGAATACGGGGATCCGCATCGCTCTCATATCCGCTCCTCCTTCGGCAGGCACACCACGGTGCCCTTGTCGTCCACGGAGAGGAAGAACACCTCCGAGGCGGACTTGGCCTTGTGGTTTTTCAGCTGCTTCTTCAGCCAGGCCTCGTCGAAGCCGCTCTTGGCCAGATTGTCCTGCAGCACCCGCCCGTCGTTGATGAGGATGGTGGGCACGAACACGTCGTCCTTCACCTTCAAGCCCATCTGTCTGGGCGTGGCCGGCAGCGTGTCGGGATAGGGGAGGACGGACAGCTTGCCGCTGGTCTCCAGCACGGCGTACTTCACGTCCGCCAGGTTGGAAACGCCCTGACTGCGCAGCTCCTCCATCAGCTCGTCCAGCGTCAGCCGGTTGCGGTGCATGGCGTCCTGGAGCACGTGCCCGTCGCTGATGATCAGCGTGGCCTCGCCGCAGATGAGCCGCCGCAGCCGCACGCTGCGCAGGTTGGCGTAGCTGAACAGGGTGGATAGGGACAGCAGCGTCAGAATGGGAATGACGCCGTTGAGCAGCGGGATGGCGAAGTCCTGCATGGGCACGGAGGACAGGTCGCTGAGCAGCATGGCCAGCACCAGCTCGATAGGCTCCAGCTCGCCGATCTGCCGCTTGCCGGTGAGCCGCAGGCCCACGATCAGCAGCAGATACAGGATCACCGTCCGGATCAGTGCGGTTATCATGGCAAAATACCCCCTTTTCGTGGTAGTATGGTCTGCCCGCGGGGGAAATATGAACGCAAACCACGTGCAAAAACGCCACGCGCGTTTTTCCATAGATCGAATCGCAGAGGAGAAAGGAGACCTACAGGTTACCCCTGTCATGAAGCGCCAGCGCCTGTCCCCGGGACAGGACGACGAGGAGGAGAGAGGATCGAAGCATTCGGCGGAAGCTCTCCCGCGCCGCTCCGGGCGCGTGACACAGCTGACAAATATGCGGGCGACCGCAAAACAGAGGGGCTGTGACCGGAGGAGAAAGGCAAATGATCTGCGTGTTTGTCCTTTTGAAGAAATCAACTCAAAGGATTCAGGAGGATTATCCATATGTGTGGAATCGTAGGATTTGTAGGGAGCCGTGAGGCGGCGCCCATTCTGCTGGACGGCCTGCGCCGTCTGGAGTATCGCGGCTACGACTCGTCCGGCGTCGCCGTGTGCGGCGACGGAGAGCTGCGGGTGAAGAAGGCCCGCGGCCGTCTGAAGGTGCTGGACGAGCTGACCCACGCCGGCGCCGATCTGCCCGGCTGTCTGGGCATCGGACACACCCGCTGGGCCACCCACGGCGAGCCCAACGACATCAACGCCCATCCCCACGTGAGCCGCAGCGGCCGCATCGCCGTGGTCCACAACGGCATCATCGAGAACTACATGGTCCTCAAGGAGCAGCTGCTGAAGAAGGGCTACACCTTCCGCTCCGAGACGGACACCGAGGTGGTGGCCCAACTGCTGGACTACTACTATGACCAGTGCAGCGACTTCTTCGAGGCGGTCATGTGCACCCTCAACGCCCTGGAGGGCGCCTACGCCTTGGGCATCGTCTGCGCCGACTATCCCGACCGGCTGTACGCCGCCCGGAAGGACGCCCCGCTGCTGCTGGGCTTCGGCGAGGACGGCAACTACCTGGCCTCGGACGTGACGGCCCTCATCCGCTATACCCGGGACATCGTCTATATGGACGACGGCGAGCTGGCCATCCTCAGCGCCGGCGGCATCCGCATCTACGACCGGCAGATGCGCCCGGTGGAGAAGGAGCACCACCACATCGACTGGGAGGTGGACGCGGCGGAGAAGGGCGGCTACGCCCACTTCATGCTCAAGGAGATCATGGAGCAGCCCCGCGCCATCCGTGAGGCCACCGCCGCCCGGATCCAGAGCGGCCGGGTGGTCCTCAGCGACCTGACCATGACGCCCGAGGAGATCCGCTCCATCGGCAAGATCTATATCATCGCCTGCGGCTCCAGCTATCACGTGGGCATGGTGGGCAAGTACAACCTGGAGCGGATGCTCCGCCGCAGCGTGGAGGTGTGTCTGGCCTCCGAGTTCCGTTACAGCGATCCCATCGTGGGCGAGGGCGATCTGGTCATCGTCATCAGCCAGTCCGGCGAGACGCTGGACACCATGGCCGCCCTCCGCGAGGCCAAAAAGCGGGGCGCCCGGATCTTGTCCATCGTCAACGTGGTGGGCTCCTCCATCGCCCGCGAGAGCGACGACGTGCTCTATACCTGGGCCGGCCCGGAGATCGCCGTGGCCACCACCAAGGCCTACAGCACCCAGATGGCGGTTCTGAACCTGCTGGGCCTGTACTTCGGCGACATCATGGGCACCGTGGACTATGAGACCTATACCGCCATGGTCCGGGGCATCCAGGAGCTGCCCGCCCAGATGGAGGAGATCCTGCTCCAGAAGGAGATCATCCACCGGCTGGCCAAGGAGTGCGCCTACCATGAGGACGTGTTCTTCATCGGCCGCAATCTGGACTACGCCCTGTCGCTGGAGGGCAGTTTGAAGCTGAAGGAGATCAGCTATATCCACTCCGAGGCCTACGCCTCCGGCGAGCTGAAGCACGGCACCATCTCCCTCATCGAGGACGGTACCCTGGTCATCGCCCTGGGCACCTACGAGCCGCTGTTCGACAAGGCCATGAGCAACGTGGTGGAGGTCCAGGCCCGGGGCGCCCACGTGCTGGCTCTGACCACCGAGAAGCACGCCGCCGACATGGCCGCCCGCGTCCCCATGGTCATCGCCATCCCGGAGACGGAGCAGATGCTCCTGCCCCAGCTGGGCGTGGTGCCCCTGCAGCTGCTGGCCTATTACATCGCTCTGGAGCGGGGCTGCGACATCGACAAGCCCCGGAACCTGGCCAAGAGCGTCACGGTGGAGTAAAACCCCGTATTCCGAATCCCTCACCCCGGCGCCGCATCTGCGGCGCCGGGGTTTTCCGTGCCCGCCGTCTTTGGTTGCTTTTTCCGCCATCCTGTGTTATCATAATTTTTTGAGAGTATATTTCCCCGGAAAGGAGCCGTCCCATGCAAACGGAACTGCTGCAGCAACTGCATAGCGTCAAGACCATGTCCATCGTGGGCATGTGCAAAAACGCCGGCAAGACCACGGTGCTCAACTGGCTGCTCCACAACAGCCGCCATGACCGCATCCTCGGCCTGACCTCCATCGGCCGGGACGGCGAGTCCACCGACGTGGTCACCGGCACGGAGAAGCCCAGCATCTTCGTCCCGGCGGGGACCCTGATCGCCACCGCCAAGGATATGCTGCGCCTGGGCGACATCACCCAGGAGGTGCTGATGACCACCGGCATCCCCACCCCCGTCGGCGAGGTGGTCATCGTCCGGGCCCGCAGCGCCGGCTACGTCCAGCTGGCCGGCCCCTCCATCACCACCCAGCTGAAAACGGTGTCTCAGTACTTCTTCGATCTGGGCGCCGACCAGTCCATCATCGACGGCGCCCTGGGCCGCAAATCCCTGGGTGCCCGGGCCGTGGCGGAGGGCGTCATCCTCTGCACCGGCGCCAGCTACCACATGAGCATGGAGAAGGTGGTGGCGGACACGGTGAACATCTACCGCATCATGAACATCCCCAAGGCCGAGACCCTCCCCGAGGCGGTGGACGGCACGCTGGCGGACGCGCTGAAGAAGAACGGCGAGGCCTACGTCTCCGGCGCCCTGACGGACAGCATGGTGGTGCCCCTGCTGCGCAGCGGTCTGCTGAGAAACGGCCGCCTGGTGGTGAAGGACCCCAGCAAGGTGCTCCTGGGCACCGACACGCTGGATAAGCTGGTGACCCGGAACGTCTCACTGGAGACGGAGGAGGCCGCCCGGACGCTGTGCGTCACCATCAATCCCGTTTCGGCCTACGGCTGGAAATTCGACAAGGACGCGTTCATGCGCGCCATGTCCGAGGCGGTGGACGCCCCGGTGATCAACGTAAAGGAGGAGCTTGCATGATTTCCGTGAGCTTTGATGAAAAGGTAAAGATCGGCCTGCAGTACGTGCTGGAGAGCCTCCACGGCTGCAGCCCCTACGGCCAGGAGCGGATCCGCCACCTGCGGTTCTATGCCCCCGACGAGCGCGACCAGCTGGAGACGGAGCTGCGGAACGTGGAGCGGGCCGCCGCGGCGTCGGAGCAGCTGAAGGACGTGTACGACAAGATCATGATCCTCCTGTGCCAGATGAAGGACATCCGCACGTCCCTGCGCCGCTGTGCCGAAGGGGAGACCCCCGACCACGTGGAGCTCTTTGAGATCAAGGGCTACCTCCAGCGTCTGGAGAGCCTGCGGCCTTTGTTCGACCAGATGAACGAGGTGGTGCATCTGGAGGATATCGCCTTCCACGATCCCGCCCCCGCCCTGGCCATCCTGGACCCGGAGAACACCCGCTCCCGGGGCTTCTATATCCCCGACGGCGCCACGGCGAGACTCCGTGAGATCCGCCAGGCCAAGAAGCAGGTGGAGGAACAGCTCTACAAGGCCCTCACCGACGCGGAGAAGGAGGATCTGCGCATGAAGCGCACCCGCATCTGCGCCGAGGAGGACAGCGAGGAGATGAAGGTCCGCAAGGCCATGGGTGCGGCGCTGGCCCCCATGGTGGACGACCTGCTTGCCGACGCCGACACCGCCGGCCGTCTGGACTTCCTGATCCAAAAGGCCCTGTTCGCCGTCCGCTTCGGCGGCGTCCGCCCGGAGATCACCGACACGGCCCTGGAGCTGGTGGACATGGTGAACCCGGAGCTGGTGGACCTGCTGGAGGAGAAGGGGAGGGCCTTCGTCCCCGTGTCCATCGCGCTGGACCGCGGCGCCACGGTGATCACCGGCGCCAACATGGGCGGCAAGAGCGTGGCCATGAAGACGGTGGCCCTCAACGCCCTGCTGCTCCAGGCCGGCTTCCTGGTCTGCGCCAAGCGGGCCCGGATGCCCCTTTTCCACACGGTGAAGATGCTCTTCGACGACCTCCAGTCCATCCAGTCCGGCCTCAGCGGCTTCGGCTCGGAGATCGTGGAGTTCCAGAAGGCGCTGCGGGAGGTGGAGCAGGGCTACAGCCTGTTCCTGCTGGACGAGTTCGCCCGGGGCACCAACCCCGACGAGGGCGCCGTCATCGTCCAGGCGGTGACCCGCTATCTCAACGACGTCAACGCCCTGTCCGTGCTGACCACCCACTATGACAAGGTGGCCGAGCACGCCCGCATCCACTATCAGATCATCGGCCTGCGTGACGTGGATCCCGAGCAGATCCGCGCCGAGCTGGCCGCCACCGGCGAGGACGGCGTGGCCGTCATCGCCCGCCACATGAACTACGGTCTCTACCGGGTGGAGGGCAAGTCCGACTGTCCCCGCGACGCCCTGAACATCTGCCGGATGCTGTCTCTGAAGCCGGAGATCCTCCGGCGGATCGAGGAGGCCTATTGAGCGGGGGAGAGCGGCGGGAAGATCTACACTTTGTGGAAAGTTCCTGCCCCGAAATCGCCGTTTTTTGCTTGACAAATCGGACAGATTGTATATAATTTAACTGACAGAATTCCATATTGTAGTCAATAGAGGTGCGGAGAGCAGGGTACCGGCTTGCATGGGATGGGCACTCGATCAGCAAGCAGGGAAGGAGCTCGCCGCCGAAAGGACGGAGAGGTGCCCGATCTCCGGTCTTGGGAGCGTCGTGTAAGCGGCGTTACTGTCATGTGAGTGAGCATGGAGCGCTATTGGTCAAAGACCTTGACCGATAGCGCCCTTTTTTATGCCCAAAAAAGGGCGGTGGAGGCCGGACTTCATTGGAAGACTGCAAAAACACGTCCAAAATATTTTTAAGGAGGAAAAATCTCATGGAAAAGATGACATCTCTGCTTCGCCTGCGCATGAGCGCCAAGGACGCTCACTACGGCGGAAACCTGGTCGACGGTGCCCACATGGTCCACCTGTTCGGCGACGTGGCTACCGAGCTGCTGATCATGTGTGACGGCGACGAGGGCCTGTTCTGCGCCTACGACAACATTGAGTTCCTGGCTCCCGTCTATGCCGGCGACTACATCGAGGCCTACGGCGAGATCGAGAAGATCGGCAACACCTCCCGCACCATGAAGTTCGAGGCCCGCAAGGTCATCGTCTCCCGCCCCGACATCAGCGCTTCCGCCGCCGACGTCCTGGCCGAGCCCATCGTGGTCTGCCGCGCCCACGGCACCTGCGTCACCCCCAAGGACTGCCAGCGCATCGAGCGCAAGTAAGCGAGGGCAGATCATGGAGAAGCTGATCATTACTGCCGCTATCTGCGGCGCTGAGGTCACCAAGGCCTCCAACCCCGCTGTTCCCTACACCGTCGAGGAGATGGTCCGCGAGGCCAAGCTGGCCTATGAGGCCGGCGCCGCCGTGATCCATGTCCACGTTCGCGAGGACGACGGTACTCCCACCCAGGATCGTGAGCGCTTCCGCGTCGTCATGGACGCCATCCGCAAGGAGCTGCCCGACGTGATCATGATCCCCTCCACCGGCGGCGCCACCGGCATGACCCCCGAGGAGCGTCTGCAGCCCACCGAGCTGATGCCCGAGATGGCCACTCTGGACTGCGGCACCTGCAACTTCGGTGACGACGTGTTCGAGAACACCATGCCCACCATGCGTGCCTTCGGCAAGCGCATGATCGAGAACGGCATCAAGCCTGAGTATGAGTGCTTCGAGATCGGTCACCTGGATACCGTGCTGAACATGGCCAAGAAGGGCGAGGTCCCCGGCGCTCCCATGCAGTTCAACTTCGTGCTGGGCGTGGCCGGCTGCACCCCCGCCACCGTGGACAATCTGGCCTTCCTGGTGAGCAAGATCCCCGCCGGCTCCACCTGGACCGTCACCGGCGTGGGCCGCAGCGCCTGGACCATGGCCGCTGCCGGCATCGTCATGGGCGGCAACGTCCGCGTGGGCTTCGAGGACAACGTCTATCTGGGCAAGGGTCACAAGGCCGCTTCCAACGGCGAGCTGGTGGCCAAGGTCGTGCGTCTGGCCAAGGAGCTGGGCCGCGAGATCGCCACGCCCGCTGAGGCCCGCGAGATCCTGGGTCTGAAGCCCCTGAACTGAGCGCGTTTTTCCGGAACAAAAAGGAACATTGATAAATTTTAATTTAGGAGGAATTCATCATGGCACAGCTGAAAGGTAACAAGTACGGTACCCACCGCGTCATCGAGCCCAAGGGCGTCCTGACTCAGGCTGCATGGAAGCTCGACAACGACATGAGCAAGCACTATTCCAACGAGATCATCTGCGACGTCATCTCCCTGAACGTCGACTCCGCCTCCTTCACCCAGATCTCTGAGGCCTGCGGCGGCGACGAGAAGAAGATCGGCGAAATGATCATGGGCATCGTCGCTGAGCGCGGCAAGCAGCAGAACCCCGTCACCGGTTCCGGCGGTATGTTCATCGGCACCGTCGCCTACATCGGCGAGGACCTGCTGGCCAAGCCCGACTTCAACCTGAAGGTCGGCGACAAGATCGCCTCCCTGGTGTCCCTGTCCATGACCCCGCTGCGCATCGACCGCATCAAGGCCATCCACAAGGATATCGACCGCGTGGATATCGACGGCCAGGCCGTTCTGTTTGAGACCGCTCTGTACGCCAAGCTGCCCGACGATATGTCCGAGCCTCTGGCCCTGGCCGCTCTGGACGTGGCCGGCGCTCCCGCTCAGGCCCGCAAGCTGCCCAAGGAGGGCGACAGCGTTCTGATCCTGGGCGCCAACGGCAAGTCCGGCGTTCTGTGCGGTTGGGAAGCTCTGAAGAAGGTCGGCCCCAACGGCAAGGTCGTGGGCGTCGTCCGCAATCCCAAGCAGGTTCCCGATCTGATGGAGCTGGGTGTCTACACCGACGTCATCGTCGCCGACTGCACCAAGCCCGTTGAGGTCCTGGAGGCCGCTCTGGCTGCCAACGGCGGCAAGGAGTACGATATCTCCATCTGCTGCGTGAACATCGAGTCCTGCGAGATGTCCGCCATCCTGCCCGTCCACGACGACGGTCTGGTTTACTTCTTCTCCATGGCCACTTCCTTCACCAAGGCCGCTCTGGGCGCCGAGGGTGTCGGCAAGGACGTCACCATGATCGTGGGCAACGGCTACACCAAGAACCACGCTGAGATCACCCTGAACGTTCTGCGCGAGAATCCCAAGCTGCGCAAGCTGTTCGACGAGAAGTACTGCTAAAAGACGAAACAATCCCGGGAGCAGGGAGGAGGACCTCTCTGCTCCCCGGATACTCCCACGTCAGATTCTATAGGAGGAAAGACGAATATGAAGACTCGCAATGGTCTGTTTGCCGACGTTCCCGAAAATCTGTGGAACGACTGGCATTGGCAGGTCGCCAACCGCGCCGAGACGGTTGAGGATCTGAAGAAGTACATGACCCTGACTCCCGACGAGGAAGAGGGCGTCCGCAAGACCCTGGGCAAGCTGCGTATGGCCATCACGCCCTACTACCTGTCCCTGATCGATCTGGACGATCCCTTCGATCCCATCCGCAAGATGGCCATCCCCCGCGCCGAGGAGCTGGAGTATGCCGACTATGAGGACGCCGATCCTCTGCACGAGGATACCGACTCTCCCACCCCCGGCCTGACTCACCGCTATCCCGACCGCGTGCTGCTGCTGATCACCGACCAGTGCTCCATGTACTGCCGTCACTGCACTCGTCGTCGTTTCGCCGGTCAGAATGACTGCGAAGTGCCCATGCAGCAGATCAACAAGTGCATCGAGTACGTGGCCAACCATCCCGAGGTCCGCGACGTGCTGCTGTCCGGCGGTGACGCTCTGATGGTCTCCGATGAGGTCCTGGAGGAGATCATCAAGAAGCTCCGCGCCATCCCCCACGTGGAGATCGTCCGTCTGGGCTCCCGCACCCCCGTGGTGTGCCCCCAGCGTATCACTCCCGAGCTGTGCGCCATGCTGAAGAAGTATCACCCCATCTGGCTGAACACCCACTTCAATACCCCCAAGGAGTTCACTCCCGAAGCCGCCAAGGCCTGCGCCATGCTGGCTGACGCCGGTATTCCTCTGGGCAACCAGTCCGTGCTGCTGGCCGGTGTCAACGACTGCAGCCACGTGATGATGGAGCTGGTCCACGGCCTGGTCAAGATGCGCGTGCGTCCTTACTACATCTACGCCTGCGATCCTTCCCTGGGTCTGAGCCACTTCCGCACCCCCGTGTCCAAGGGCATCGAGATCATGGAAGCTCTGCGCGGCCACACCTCCGGCTACTGCATCCCCACCTTCGTGGTGGACGCCCCCGGCGGCGGCGGCAAGACTCCCGTCATGCCCAACTACCTCATCTCCCAGACGCCGCGTAAGGTCATCCTGCGCAACTTCGAGGGCGTCATCACTTCTTACACCGAGCCCGAGCACTACGTCCAGAACTGCCACTGCGACGTCTGCACCGGCAAGAAGAAGGTGGAGAAGACCGGTGTGGCATGGGTCGCCGAGGGTACTCCTCAGCGCTACCTGGAGCCCACCAAGCTGCTGCGCAACGAGCGCCACGTCAAGCACTGAGAATCCGGAGACCGATGAGCGGGGCGCGCTGCGCCCCGCCCGTCGTTCCCTTTTTCCCGCACTTTGTAAGTTGTAAACAAGAAGCTGTAAGAGGTATCATCATATGGAAAGCAAACTCGGCTTGAATTTTGATCTGGTCGCCCAGGCACGGACCTCCGCCGCCCACGTGGCGGCTGACGTCCAGCGCTTCATCGACCAGCATACCACCGTCACGGTGGAGCGTGCCGTCTGCCGTCTGCTGGGAATCGACGGCGTCAACGAGATGGACGTTCCCATGCCCAACGTGCTGGTGGACAACCTGATGGAGAACTCTCTGCTGCCTCTGGGCGCTGCCTGGGTCATCGGCAACGCCATCCTGGAGACCGGTAAGGATCCCCAGGGCGTAGCGGAAGCCATCGACAAGGGTGAGCTGGATCTGACCAAGCTCCCCGCCCACAGCGACAGCGAGATCCGCGCGGCCATCAAGCCCTATGTGGACAAGACCATCGAGCGGATCAACAACAACGTCGCCACCCGCAACAAGTATCTCAAGGAATTCGGCGATAAGGAAGGCCCCTATCTGTACATCATCGTGGCCACCGGTAATATCTATGAGGATATCATCCAGGCCAAGGCCGGTGCCAAGCAGGGCGCCGACATCATCGCCGTCATCCGTACCACCGGTCAGTCCCTGCTGGACTACGTGCCTTACGGCGCCACCACCGAGGGCTTCGGCGGCACCTACGCCACCCAGGAGAACTTCCGCCTGATGCGCGCCGCGCTGGACGAGGTGGGCGAGGAGCAGCACCGCTACATCCGCCTGTGCAACTATTGCTCCGGCCTGTGCATGCCCGAGATCGCCGCCATGGGCGCTCTGGAGCGTCTGGACGTCATGCTGAACGACGCTCTGTACGGCATCCTGTTCCGCGACATCAACATGCAGCGCACCATCGTGGACCAGTTCTTCTCCCGCGTCATCAACGGCTATACCGGCGTCATCATCAACACCGGTGAGGACAACTACCTGACCACCGACGACGCCATTACCTCCGCCCACACCGTGCTGGCCTCCCAGTTCCTGAACGAGGCGTTCGCTCTGTCCGCCGGCATGCGTGAGGAGCAGATGGGCCTCGGCCACGCCTTCGAGATGGATCCCTCCGTGGAGAACACCTTCCTGTTTGAGCTGGCCCAGGCGCAGATGGCCCGCGAGATCTTCCCCAAGGCTCCCCTGAAGTACATGCCTCCCACCAAGTTCATGACCGGCAACATCTTCCGCGGCCACATCCAGGATGCCCTGTTCAACATGGTCACCATCCTCACCGGCCAGAAGCTGCACCTGCTGGGCATGATGACCGAGGCGATCCACACCCCGTTCATGTCTGACCGCGCCCTGTCCATCGAGAATGCGCAGTACATCTTCCGCACCATGAAGGATCTGGGCAGCGAGCTGACCTACAAGGAGAACGGCATCATCCGCAACCGCGCCAACGAGGTGCTGGTGAAGGCCACGGATCTGCTGAAGGAGATCGAGAAGCTGGGCCTGTTCACCACCATCGAGAAGGGCATCTTCGCCGACGTAAAGCGTCCCAAGGACGGCGGCAAGGGCCTGGCCGGCGTTGTGGTCAAGGACGAGAAGCACTTCAACCCGTTTGTGGAAGTGATGAAAGGTAAGGTGGCAGGAGAATGAGCAGCGGACTGTATAACACCCATAAAATCGATTTCGACACCACGCTGGACCTGACCCGCCTGAAGCCCTACGGCGATACCATGAACGACGGTAAGGTGCAGACCAGCTTCACCCTGCCCGTCAAGGACGACGCCCGCGGCGAAGAGGCCGCCCGCCAGATCGCCAAGAAGATGGGTCTGGAGGAGCCCAACGTGGCGTACCACGCCCCTCTGGACAAGGAGTTCACCTTCTACGTGGTGTACGGCAGCTGCGTGCACACCATCAACTATGAGGACATCCACGTGATCACCGTCGATTCCGACGTGATGACCATGGAGGAGACCAACGACTATATCCGCGAGCACATCGGCCGCAAGGTCGTCATGGTGGGTGCCTCCACCGGCACCGACGCCCACACCGTGGGTATCGACGCCATCATGAACCGCAAGGGCTTCGCCGGCCACTACGGTGTGGAGCGCTACGAGATGGTCGAGGCCTATAACCTGGGTTCCCAGGTCCCCAACGAGGAGTTCATCAAGAAGGCCGTCGAGCTGCACGCCGACGCCCTGCTGGTGTCCCAGACCGTCACCCAGAAGGATATCCACATCCAGAACCTGACCAACCTGATCGAGCTGCTGGAGGCCGAGGGCCTGCGCGACAAGTTCGTGGTGGTCTGCGGCGGTCCCCGTATCACCCACGAGCTGGCCAAGGAGCTGGGCTATGACGCCGGCTTCGGTTCCGGCACGTACGGCGACGACGTGGCCAGCTTCGTGGTCACCGAGATGGTCAAGCGCGGCATGAAGTAAGAACCGATCTCATACGATCCGGTAAACCGGACGGCCATGAGAGGATCGAGGCCGTCCGGCAAGTCACCGTGCGCATTTTTAGTGCAAAAAGGGGGCGAAAGAGGGGAGTGACCCCTTGCATTTGCCCTTGAAAGGTGATATTATCTGTGTGTTAAATTTCTGGCAAATTTTTACCCCGGCATTTTAGTCAGTATCAAAACAACAAGGAGGAACACCAAATGGCAAAGAAACCTGTTCTCACTGCCGCCGAGGCAGCGAAAATGATCCCCGAAGGTGCCACCATTCTGTGCGGCGGCTTCCTGGGCTGCGGCCAGGCTCGTGCGATCGTCAAGGAGCTGGTCAAGCTGGGTACCAAGAACCTGACTCTGGTCTGCAACGACATGGCTCGTCAGACCGGCCCCATGGGCGAGGAGTTCTTCGGCATTGCCGAGCTGATCCACAATCATCAGGTCAGCCGTATCATCGCCACCCACGTGGGCATGACCCCCGAGGTCGGCCAGCAGAAGAACGAGGGTACGCTGGAAGTCAACCTGATCCCCCAGGGCTCCCTGGCTGAGTGCGTGCGTGCCGGCGGTGCCGGTCTCGGCGGCGTTCTGACTCCCGTTGGCGTTGACACCCTGATCGAGGACAGCCCCCTGTGCCTCGGCAAGCAGCGCATCAACGGCAAGGATTATCTGCTGATGGCTCCCATCCGCGGCGACTTCGCTCTGCTGGGCACCTACAAGTGCGATGAGTACGGCAACTGCTGGTACAAGGGCACCATGCGCAACTTCAACACCGTCATGGCCACTGCCGCTGATACCGTCATCGCCGAGTGCGAGTACATCGTCCCCGTGGGCGAGATCGAGCCCGAGAACATCCATACCTATGGTATGTGCGTTGACTACATCGTGGAAGGAGACAGAAAGTAATGGAAAAGTCTGAAATCAAGGCCTTTATTGCCAAGCGCTGCGCCAAAGAGCTGAAGAACGGCGATGTTGTCAACCTGGGTATCGGCCTGCCCACCATGATCCCCTCCTACCTGCCCGAGGGCGTTGAGCTGATCATCCACGCTGAGCTGGGTATCGTCGGCGCCGGTGCCACTCCCAAAGAGGGCGACGCCAACTTTGATCCCTACCACGTGATCGACGCCGGCGGCGGCGTGGCCAGCGTGGCTTACGGCGGCGGCTTCATCGATTCCGCCACCAACTTCGGCCTGATCCGCGGCGGCCACGTGGACGCCTGCTTCCTGGGCGCTCTGGAAGTTGACGCTCAGGGCAACCTGGCCAACTGGATCATCCCCGGCAAGAAGATGCCCGGCATGGGCGGCGCCATGGACCTGTGCGTCGGTGCCAAGAACTGCATCGTCTGCATGGAGCACACCGCCAAGGGCAACCCCAAGATCCTGGAGAAGTGCCGTCTGCCCCTGACCGCCTCTCACTGCGTGAACAAGATCATCACCGAGATGTGCGTGTTCGAGGTCGATGACGAGGGTCTGATCATGACCGAGTACAACCCCGAGTTCACCATCGATGAGATCCGTGCCGCTACCGCTGCACACTTCCGCATCGCTGTGAGCCTGAAGAGCATGCTCCACTAAGCTGTTCCCAAGTTCATAAAAAATCACCTGCCGTGAGGCAGGTGATTTTTTTATTTCCTTGTTGTTCGGCGCTGTTTCAAAACGGCGTAGATGACGGCGGCAAACAGCATGCCGTAGTTGTAGAAGGCGTAGGGGAGATAGTGGAGGGTCCCCACGCCCAGCACCCCGGCCATGAACATGCCGCAGGTGTTCCATGGCACCAGCGCCGAGGTCAGTGCTCCGCCCACGCCGATGCCCAGCGCCAGATCCAGCCGCGCCGCGCCCTGACTGTCATAGGCTGCGGCGTACATCTTCCCCGGCAGGGCAATGGCGATGTACTGGTCGGGGAGCAGGACGTTGACCCCCACGCTGGTGAAGACGGTGGCGGCCATCAGCGCCGGGAAGCTGCGGAGGCGCCGGATCAGGGGCGTCATCAGAGCGGGCATCTGCCCGGTGTGTTCCATGATGCCGCCGAAGGACATGGCCAGCACGATGATGACGATGGTGCCCGCCATGGACCACATGCCGCCGGCGGTGAGCAGCTGATCCACCGTGTCCACGCCGGTCTGTCCCCGGTAGCCGCCCCAGATGCACCGGACCATACCGCCCACGGTGGCGTGCTGCACGATGATCCCGTAGACCGCGCCGGCCAGCGCGCCGATCAGCAGGCTGGGGATAGGCGGGATCTTGACGAGGATGCAGATGAGCAGGATCACCAGCGGCAGAAAGTTCAGCGGTCCGATGGAAAAGGTTTGATTGAGCGTCTCGCTGACGGACAGGATCTGCGCCGGCGACGCGCCGCCTGCGCCGCCGTACCGCCAGCCCAGCAGGGCATAGACGCCCAGGGTGAGCAGCAGCATGGGGGCAGCCACCTTGAAGATGTTGCGGATGCTGTCAAAGACGTTGACCTCCGCCACGGCGGCGGCCAGATTGGTGGTGTCGGCCAGCGGGGACAGCTTGTCGCCCACGTAGGACCCGGAGATCACGGCGCCCGCCGCCAGGGGCAGGGGCACGCCGAAGGCCCGCGCGATGCCCATGAAGGCCAGCCCCACCGTGCCCGCCGTGCCCCAGGAGCCCAGCACCATGGAGAGAATGGCGCATACCAGCATGGCGCTGGCGAGAAACAGCCGGGGGGAGATAAGCCGCAGACCCCAGCAGATCATGGCCGGCACCACGCCCGCCGCGATCCACACGCCGATCAGCGCGCCGATGAGCAGCAGGATGCAGATGGCCTCCAGGGCCTGACGCACGCTCTGTACCACGCCTGCGCCGATCTCCCGGGGCGCGCAGCCGCCGATCAGAGCCGCCGCGGCGGCGATCAGGCAGCCCAGCAGCAGGGGGATCTGGGGCTCCAGGTGCCAAACCGCCAGACAGAGGAACATCACCACCGTGGTGCAGAGAAAACTCCCCAGAGCCAGGGGAAGGGGAAAACGCTTCTTCATTTGCCGACAAATACCTCCGAACATTCTGTTTTTTCCATGATAGTCCAAAAACATCTTGCTGTCAAATGGCCAAGGCCGTATAATGGGGTCAGAAAGGATGTGACGCATGATGCAGGCCTACGTGATGGACGCCTTTTCCGCCCGGCTTTTCGGCGGCAACCAGGCCGGCGTGGTGCTGCCGGACCGCCCCCTGGAGGACGGATTGATGCAGCAGATCGCCGCCGAGTTCAAGCATTCCGAGACTGCCTTCGTAACAAAAAATGACGATGGAAGTGTAAACCTCCGATACTTTACACCCGCCGGAGAAGTGGACCTCTGCGGTCATGCCACCATCGCCAGCTTTGCCCTGCTGCGGAAGCTGGAGCGGATCGGCGACGGCGACTGCATCGCCCATACCCGCTCCGGCGATCTGAACATCGCCATTGGGGGCGAAACGGTTTGGATGGACATGGCGCCGCCCCAATTGCTCCGCACGCTGACAGGGGACGAGGCGGCGGAGCTCTACGCCGCCTACGGCCTTACCCCGGCGGACTGTCCGGAGGGATTTCCCGCCAAGATCATCACCACCGGCCTGGCGGATATCATGCTGCCCGTCCGGGATCACGACACGCTGATGCGAGCCGTCCAGAACGAGGCGGCCGTGACGGAGCTCTCCCGCCGCTATGACTGCGTGGGCGTCCACATGTTCTGCCCCGGCGATGACACCTGCACCGCCTGGTGCAGCAACTTCGCCCCGCTGTACGACATCCCGGAGGAGTGCGCCACCGGCACCTCCAACGGCGCCCTGACCTATTATCTCTATCAGCAGGGCATGGTTCGTCCCGGTGATGAAAACGTGTTCATCCAGGGCGAGCACATGGGCCGTCCCTCGGAGATCCGCAGCCGCCTGACGGCGGATGGCGGCACGGTGCTGATCCGGGTCGGCGGCCGCGCCGTCATGAGCATGAGCTGTGAGTTGAAGATCTGACCGAAAGGATAAAAGAAACCTCCCGCCGCCGGCGGGAGGTCTTTTATGTATCAGGTGAAATCAGTCGGTGGTCTCGCTCTTCTGGGTCAGGAACACGCCCACGGTGATCAGCACGGCGCCGACGATGCCCATGACGGAGATGGATTCATCCAGCAGCAGCCAGCCTACCACCAGCGTCACGAAGGGGGAGGCGTATAGGTAGTTGTTGGTGACCACCACGCCCAGCCGCTGGAAGGCGATGTTCCAGATGGCGAAGCACACGGCGTTGCCGAACACGGCCAGGAACAGCCAGCTCAGCAGTACCTTGGGCTGAGTGAACAGGGGGGTGAGATCCGGCATGCCGTCGGTGAGCAGCATCAGGGGGATGGCGGTGAGGAAGGCCCACAGCATGACCCGGCGGGTGACGATAAAGTTATCGTAGCGCTCGGTGTACTTCTTGATGAGGATGGAGTAGACCGCCCAGGCCACGGCGGCGGCCAGAGCCAGCACGTCGCCCAGGGGGCTCAGATGGAAGTTGAGACTGCCGTTGAGCACCACCAGCACCACGCCGGCGATGGCCACCAGCGAGCCGATGTAGACGAATCTGCCCAGCTTCTCGTTGGTGCGGCTGAACAGCTGTGCCAGCATCACGGTGAAGATGGGGGACAGGGACACGATGATGCTGACGTTGGCGGCGTAGGTATAGGTGAGGGCGGTGTTCTGCAGGAAGAAGTAGAAGCTGCCGCCGGTGATGCCGATGAGCACGAACATCAGCTCATCCTTCAGCGGCAGGCGCAGGAATTTGGGCCGCATGACCAGCAGCGCCACGTAGGCCAGGGCCATCCGCAGGGGGATGATCTGGATGGCGGTGTAGCCGGCGGCCAGCAGGTTCTTGGTCAGTACGTAGCAGCTGCCCCACACCACGATGGTGAACAGGGCGAACATGTGGCCCAGGGTCTTTTGAGTGGTTGACATGGTATCTCTCTCCTCACGTGATAAACTGGATCGGTCCGGATGGGAAAAATGCCCGGCGGCGCCGGGCATTTGGGTTGGTGATCAAGGTTCGGCTCAATAGCCCACGTCGTCCTCTTCCGGTACCACGGGGATCTCGCCGTCCATGACCTGGCGGATCAGCTCCTTGGCGGTGTTGACGGTGTCGTAATCGGGGGGCATGACCCAGGCGTAGCCGTAGGTGTAGGTGTACTGGGTGGTGTCGCCGTAGCCCATGCCCACGGAGTAGGTGGTGATGTTCCAGTCGTCGCCGCTCTTCTGATAGAGCTTTGCCAGCTTGGTCATCTCCTCGTAGCTGAGGTTGGTGATGAAGGAGTCGGACACGGCCTTGAGGAAGCCCTGGAAATTGCCCAGCACGGCGGAGGAGGACGCCTTCTCCACGATGCCCTTGATGACGGTCATCTGGTTCTTGCCGCGCTGACTGTCGCCGTCTACGAAGGCGGACCGCTCCCGGGAGAAGGCCAGGGCCTCGCGGCCGGTGAGATGTACCTTGCCCTCGGGGAAATAGAAGGCCTGGTCGGAGTATCCGTTGCCGTCCTCGTTGGGCATCTCCATGGCGGTGGTGTAGAACTCCATGGGGGATTCCACGTCGATGCCGCCCATGGCGTCCACGATGTCGATCAGACCGTTGAAGTTGACCCGGACGTAATAGGGCGTGTTGATGCCGTAGAGGTCGTCCAGGGTTTTCATGGACTCGTCGATGCCGTACACGCCGGCGTGGGTCAGCTTATCCATCTCGCCGTTCATGTGCAGAGGGACGTAGTAGTCGCGGGGGGTGTTGATCAGCAGGACCTGCCGGGTGGAGGGATTGACCACCGCCAGGATGTTGGTATCGCTGCGGCTGCGGACGCTCAGATCGCTGTCCCGGGCGTCGGTGCCGCTGCAGTAGACGATGAAGGGGGCGGTGACGTCACCCTGAACGCCGGGCAGATCGATCTCGCGGGTGATGGTGTGCTCGTAGATGATGCGGGTCTGCTGGGAGAAGTCGGCGTATTCCTCCTTGTCCTCCAGCAGGGAGATGTAGCCCTTGTTGAGGATGATGGCGCCCACGTTGTCGTCATAGAGGGCGTCCACCAGGTCGGTGAGGGATTCGCTGGCGCTGGTCTCCACACCGCCCAGAGCCTCGTCCAGGTGGGCCAGCAGCTCCTCGGTGTTGGCGGTGTCCAGCCGCTCGGCGTAGCCGAAGGTGTAGCCCAGAGTGTCGCTGATCTGCTGGGCGGGATCGTCCGCCGTCACGATGACGCAGATCACGTCGGTCTCCACCAGCCGTCCGGTGATGCGGGCCAGGGCGGCCTGGGCCGAGCTCACGCCGGACATGCCCCACAGCATGGCCACGCAGAGGAGGGAGGCCACCACGCCGCTGATGAGCTTGCCCATCTTGTTGCTGCGCAGGGGGGTCTGGATGATGACGCTGGCCGCGTTCACTGCCAGCAGGCCTGCCACCAGCAGGAAGATGTTCTTGCCGGCCAGCAGGTCGGTGGCCATGAGCCGGGCGAACAGCACCAGGCTGCAGGCCAGCAGCGCGATCATGGAGACGGTGCCGAAATGATCCACCCCGGTGCGCTTGCGCCGGCGGCGGGAGGTGTCGGAGGGACGGGGGTTCTGTTCGTGCTGTTTCATAGTTGACTCCTCATTCTATGTAGAGTGGCGCAGGGGACCGCGCCGGGAATTGTAAATAGTCACAGCTTAATATTATATACCGCCACTACTGTAAAATCCAGTATAAAATGTAACGAAACGGTGAATTTTTCGACGCCGACAGACGCCATTCCCCACAAAAACTCTTTTTGCCCCAATTCCCCGGGAAACGGCTTGAAGGCGGTGGCGGTTTATGCTACAATATAACCGAATATAATCTGGTATTGTGTGCCGGAGGAGCCGCCTGCAGGCGGCGAACGAAAAAGGAGGAAGCAGCAAATGAAAGCAGCTCTTGTGATCATGGCGGCCGGTATGGGCTCCCGCTACGGCGGCAACAAGCAGGTGGACGGTGTGGGCCCCAACGGCGAGATCCTGATGGAGTACTCCATCTACGACGCCATCCGCGCCGGTTTCACCAAGGTGGTGTTCATCATCAAGCCGGAGATGGTGGATATGATGAAGAACCTGTGCGGCGACCGGGTCGCCCGGCGCAAGACCCGTGACGGCGAGAACGTGGAGGTCTGCTACGCCTTCCAGGATTTCTCCTCCGTGCCCGATTTCTATCAGATCCCCGCCGACCGGGTCAAGCCCTTCGGCACCACCCACGCGGTGCTGTGCGCCCGTGACGTGATCCGGGAGCCCTTCTGCGTCATCAATGCCGACGACTATTACGGCGTGGACGCCTTCCGCATCGTCTATGAGGAGCTGGGCCGCCTGGCCGAGACCGGCGAGGCCACCATGGTGGGCTATCTGCTGAAGAACACCGTCAGCATCAACGGCACCGTGTCCCGCGGCGTCTGCCAGACCGAGAACGGCAATCTGACCGGCGTCAAGGAGACGCTGAAGATCCAGCTCTTCCCGGACGGCTCCATCGCCGACGTAGCCGACGGCCGCGTGGATCTGGACCCGGATACGGTGGTATCCATGAACTTCTGGGGCTTCACCCCCGGCATCTTTAAGGAGATGGAGGCCTACTTCGAGGACTTCCTGCGCAACCGGGCCGGCACCAATATCAAGGCCGAGTGCCTGCTGCCCAACATGGTGGGCGAGCTGGTGGATGAGGGCCGTCTGACCGTATCCGTGCTCCACAGCGCCGACCGCTGGTTCGGCATGACCTATCATGAGGACCGCCAGAACGTGGCCGACGAGCTGAAGAAGCTCCACGACAACGGCACCTATCCCAAATCCCTGCGGGACTGACGAGCAGCGCATAGACCCATATGTCCATACGAAAAGCGGAGGACGGTCACTCGTCCTCCGCTTTCTATATGATGCTTATTTACTTGTCGCAGTTCTTGTTGTTGCGGTTCTGCTCGTTGCGGTTATTGTTGTTCTGCTCGTTGCGGTTATTGTTGTTCTGCTCGTTGCGGTTGTTGTTGTTGTTCTGCTCGTTGCGGTTGCTCATGGTGGCACCTCCTTTTGACTGGTATGCCCCTATTTTGGCCGGGATCGCCGCGGCTTATACCGAAAAATGCAGGAAAAACATAATATTTTTCCAAAAATG
This sequence comes from uncultured Eubacteriales bacterium, assembly GCA_900317425.1. Taxonomy (GTDB): domain Bacteria; phylum Bacillota; class Clostridia; order Oscillospirales; family Oscillospiraceae; genus Vescimonas. Next base: position 95,416 of record ONGR01000001.1, read on the forward strand.
TGTTGACAACGGCAGGAAGCAGTGATAGAATACCTGCGGAAAACAAAGAAGGTCGGTGCATCCGCCCTCACCTCAAGCGATAAGCAAAGAGGTCAACAGCGATGAAAGAAAGCCGGGATCGGCTTTGTGTTGTTGCGCGGATGCTGTGAGCGTTCGCGTTTTTTATTTTGGAATGGAGGTGCTTCGGCTATAAGCAAGGTAGTGCATCAACTGAACGAAGAGATCCGTGATAAGGAGATCCGCCTGATCAGCGACAGCGGCGAGCAGCTGGGTATCGTCTCCTCCGAGGAGGCGCTGCGCATTGCTGAGGAGCGCGGTTTGGACCTGGTGAAGATCTCCCCCCAGGCGGTCCCGCCTGTGTGCAAGCTCATGAACTACGGCAAGTTCCGCTTTGAGCAGAGCAAGAGGGAGAAGGAAGCCCGGAAAAACCAGCACGTGGTGGAGATCAAGGAGATCCGTATGTCTCCCGGCATTGACGTGGGTGATTTCAACACCAAGCTGAAGAACGCCCAGAAGTTCTTGGCGGACGGCAACCGGGTGAAGGTCTCTGTGCGCTTCCGCGGCAGAGAGATGGCCCATACGGAGATCGGCCGGGATCTGCTGGTGAAGTTTGCCGAATCCTGCACCGAAGTGGCCGCCATGGACAAATCCCCCAAGCTGGAGGGCCGGAACATGTCCATGTTCCTCTCGCCCAAGACCGGTAAGTAATTGCAGTAAGTTTTTCCTCCGTCCCATGAGGGCGGAAGGATCGATGGAAGGAGAAAACATTATGCCTAAACTGAAGACCCACAGCGGCGCAAAGAAGCGCTTCAATCTGACGAAGACCGGCAAGGTCAAGAGAGCTCACGCTTTCAAGAGCCACATCCTGACCAAGAAGGACACCAAGCGCGGCCGTCGCCTGCGCAGCACCACCTATGCCGATGGCACCAACGAGTCCGCCATCCGCAAGATGATCCCTTACAAATAATTGACGGTACGTTAGAATAGGAGGCAATATACTATGGCACGAGTAAAAGGCGCGATGATGACGCGCAAGAGAAGAAATAAGATGCTGAAGCTGGCCAAGGGCTACTGGGGCGCCAAGTCCAAGCACTTCAAGATGGCCAACGAGCAGGTCATGAAGTCCCTGACCTACGCTTACGTGAGCCGCCGCCTGAAGAAGAGAGACTTCCGTCAGCTGTGGATCACCCGCATCAGCGCCGCCTGCAAGATCAACGGCATGAACTACTCCACCTTCATGCACGGCCTGAAGGTCGCCGGCATCGAGATCAACCGCAAGATGCTCAGCGAGATGGCTATCAACGACGCCACGGCGTTCACCGCTCTGTGCGACATCGCCAAGAAGGCCTGCTGAACCCATCGGAGTTTGGAAAAGACAGTCTGAAATGACTGTCTTTTCTTTTTTTCGCCTTGCGGCAGGGAGCGAAGCATGGTAAAATAAATCTGTTGAGCCAATAGAATTTTTACCACACAGGAGGAACACTATGTACTGCGTGCGAAAAGTAAACGACGATTATACCTGGGTCGGCGCCGACGCACGGCGTCTGGCCATGTTTGAGGGCGTGTTCGACGTGCCCTACGGCATCTCCTTCAACAGCTACCTGCTGACGGACGAGAAGACCGTCCTCTTCGACACGGTGGACAGCGCCGTCCGCCGCCAGTTCCGGGAGAACCTGCTCCACGCGCTGAATGGGCGGAAGCTGGATGCCGTGGTGGTGCACCACATGGAGCCGGACCACACCGCCGAGCTGGAGGATCTGGCGCTTCAGTGGCCGGAGCTGGAGATCTACTGCTCCACCATGGCCCGGAACATGATCCGTCAGTTCTTCGGCGACAAGCTGGACAGCCGCGTCCACGTCATCAAGGAGGGGGACACCCTCACCACCGGCCGTCATACGCTCCAGTTCGTCTCCGCCCCCATGGTCCACTGGCCTGAGGTCATGATGACCTATGATCAGACCGATAAGGTGCTGCTGACGGCTGATGCCTTCGGCTGCTTTGACGCCCTCAACGGCAAGCTGTTCGCCGATGAGGTGGACTTCGACCGGGACTATCTGGATCCCGCCCGCCGGTACTACACCAACATCGTGGGCAAGTACGGTCCCCAGGTCCAGGCCGTTCTGAAGAAGGCCGCCGGCCTGGAGATCGCCATGCTGCTGCCCCTCCACGGCTTCGTGTGGCGGAAGGATCTGGACTACATCCTGGACAAGTACGATCTGTGGAGCCGGTATGAGCCGGAGGAGCAGGGCGTGCTGATCGCCTATTCCTCCGTCTACGGCAACACCGAGAGCGCCGCCAACGTGATGGCCTGCCGTCTGGCCGAGCAGGGCGTCACCGTGGAGATGTACGACGTGTCCGTCACCCCCGTCAGCTACGTGCTGGCCGCCGCCTTCAAGTTCAGCCACGTGGTGCTGGCCACCACCACCTATAACATGGGCGTGTTCATCACCATGGAGAACCTGCTGCACGACATCGCCCAGCACAACCTCCGGAGCCGCAGATATCTCCTCATCGAGAACGGCTCCTGGTCTCCCGCCGCCGCCAAGGGCATGGAGGCCATTCTGGAGCCGTTGGGCTGGGAGCGCCTGGCCCCCACGCTGACCATCAAGTCCGCGCTGCAGGAGGAGAAGCTGGCGGAGCTGGAGGCCATGGCCGCCGCCGTCATCGCCGATCTGGGCAAGCAGGGCGGGGAAGAGGAAGCACCTGCCCAAGAGGCTCCCGCCCGCCGCTGGGTCTGCAAGGTCTGCGGCTACGTGTATGAGGGCGCTGATCTGCCCGAGGACTTCAAGTGCCCCCTGTGCGGCGCCGGCGCCGCCTTCTTCAAAGAGGTGGAGAACAAGCCGGTGAAGAAGTGGGTCTGCAAGATCTGCGGCTTCGTCTATGAGGGCACCGAGCTGCCGGAGGATTTCCGCTGCCCGCTGTGCAACGCCCCCGCCTCCCAGTTCGAGGAGAAGTAAACAGCTATGAACCGATAAAAGAATCGCCTGCCGGACTGCTCCGACAGGCGATTTTCTCTTGGGGATTATTCTTCCGCGTCCTCCGCGTTGTCCTCCGCCGGCTCGGTCCAGTCCACCATGGTGGCCACGCACCGATTGATGTTCTTGCCCTCGCCGTAGAACTTGGCCTCGTAGTCGGTCATCACGCCCACGGGACCGTCGGCGTGGAGGTCCGTGGTCACCTCGCTGAGGGTAAAGCCGAACTGGGGGATCTCCTCCACCGACCAGGCGAAGAGCTTGTCGTTGTCGGTCTTGAAGTGGATCTGGCCGCCGTCGGTGAGCACCTTCCGGTAGACCTTCAGGAAGTTGCCGTGGGTGAGGCGGCGCTTCTTCTGGTTGCTCTTGGGCCAGGGATCGCAGAAGTTGATGTAGATCCGGTCCACCTCGCCGGGGGCGAACATCTCCGCCAGACCGGCGGCGTCGGCGTCGATGAAGCGGACGTTTTTCAGCCCGGCGTCCCTGGCGCGCTCCATGGCCACCACCATGGCGTCGGGCACCTTCTCCACAGCGATGAGCAGCACGTCCGGCTCTGCCGCCGCGGTGCCGGCGGTGAACCGACCCTTGCCGCAGCCCAGCTCCAGACGCAGCTCCTTTGCCTCCGGCATCAGCTGACGCCAGTGGCCCCGCAGGGCGGCAGGGTCGGTGATGAGCCAGTCGGCGCAGGCCTCCATCCGGGGAATGAGATTCTTTTTCTTCCGCATACGCATGGCGTGATCCTCCCAGAAGCGGCGGGATACCCGCCGCCAGACGTCATATTCACCGAGTATTCTATCATAAAGACGGCGGCTGTGCAAAGGGAAAAATCCAACGCCGGAAAAAGGGAAAACGCCCTGTCTTTGGCCACAAAATCGGGGGGAGAACCGGAGGAAAAAATGTGGAAGATGCTAAAAAAGAAAAAGCCGAAAAAAAGCGAAAAACAAGACTTGCTAAAAAAAAGACAAGGTACTATAATAGATAAGGTATGGGGAGCAGTATGCGCAAATGGTGCATGACAGCCCCTCAAAACCCGCGTAATATGCGGCAAAGAGGTAGTAAGGAGGAATGAATATGACGCATGTTCTGCTGGAGAAAAAGGATCATGTCGCCATCGCCACCATCAACCGTCCCCAGGCGCTGAACGCCCTCAATTCCGAGGTGCTGACGGACCTGAACGAGCTGGTGGACCTGGTCAACGCCGACAGCGATATCTACGCGCTGGTGCTGACCGGCAGCGGCGCAAAGGCCTTTGTGGCCGGCGCGGATATCGGCGAGATGAGCAAGCTGACGAAGGAGGAGGGCGAGGCCTTCGGCAAGAAGGGCAACGACGTCTTCCGCAAGCTGGAGACCATGCCGATCCCCACCATCGCGGCGGTGAACGGTTACGCTCTGGGCGGCGGCTGCGAGCTGAGCATGGCCTGCGACATTCGCCTCTGCGCAGACACGGCTGTGTTCGGTCAGCCGGAGACCGGCCTGGGCATCACCCCGGGCTTCGGCGGCACCCAGCGTCTGGCCCGTCTGATCGGGCCCGGCATGGCCAAGCAGTTGATCTACTCCGCCAAGAATATCAAGGCTGACGAGGCCCTGCGGGTAGGCCTGGTGAACGCGGTGTATCCCGTGGAGGAGCTGATGCCGGCCGCTGAGAAGCTGGCCGCCACCATCGCCAGGAACGCCCCCATCGCCGTCCGCGCCTGCAAGAAGGCCATCAACGAGGGCCTCGAGGTGGGTATGGACGAGGCCGTTGTCATCGAGGAGAAGCTGTTCGGCAGCTGCTTTGAGACGGCGGACCAGAAGGAGGGCATGGGCGCCTTCCTGGAAAAGCGCAAGCACGAGCCCTACCAGAACAAGTGATTGCCAGACGTGGTGTCTGATAAATAAGAGTATAAAAATTATATTTAGGAGGAACAAACCATGAAAGTAGCAATTTTCGGCGCCGGTACGATGGGCAGCGGCATTGCCCAGGTTTTCGCAGCGAAGGGCCACACCGCCCTGATGTATGCCTCCAGCGTGGCAAGCGCACAGCGCCACAAGGATAAGCTGGCTGCCTCTCTGAACAAGAAGGTCGCCCGCGGCAAGATGGATCAGGCTGTGGCCGATGACATCATGAGCCGTGTCCTGGTGGAGGAGTTCGAGGCCGCCGCCGATGCCGATCTGGTCATCGAGTGCGTGGCCGAGAACATGGCCGTCAAGAAGGAGCTTCTGGCTCGTCTGGACGCTCTGTGCAAGGACGAGGCCATCTTTGCCACCAACACCTCTTCTCTGTCCATCACCGAGATGGCTCAGGGTCTGAAGCATCCCATGGTCGGCATGCACTTCTTCAATCCCGTGCCCGCCATGAAGCTGGTGGAAGTCATCGCCGGCGGCAACACCCCCGCCGAGCTGGTGGAGTGGACCAAGAACCTGGCCCTGGAGATCGGCAAGACCCCCGTGGTGGTCAATGAGGCCCCCGGCTTCGTGGTCAACAAGATCCTGATCCCCTATTGCAACGAAGGCGTTTGCGTTCTGCAGGAGGGCGTTGCCTCTGCGGAAGATATCGATATTGCCATGCAGCTGGGCTGCAATCACCCCATGGGCCCCCTGCACCTGGGCGATCTGATCGGCTGGGACGTCGTTCTGAACATTATGGACGTGTTGTTCAACGAGACCCACGACAGCAAGTATCGTGCAAACGTGCTGATCCGCAAGATGGTTCGCGCCGGCAAACTGGGCATGAAGACCGGCGAGGGCATCTTCAGCTACAACAAGTAAATTTTAGGGTAAAGGAGAAAAGAGTATGGATTTCCATCTGACGAAGGAACAGCTGCTCGTTCGCAAGATGTACCGCGAATTCGCAGAGAACGAAGTAAAGCCCCTGGCCGCCGAGATCGATGAGGAAGAGCGCTTCCCCATGGAGACCGTCGAGAAGATGGCCAAGCTGGGCATGATGGGCATTTACTTCCCCAAGGAGTACGGCGGCGCCGGCGGCGACGTCCTGTCCTATGCCATGTGCGTGGAAGAGCTGGCCAAGGTCTGCGGCACCACTGCCGTTGTCGTGTCCGCTCACACCTCCCTGTGCTGCGCTCCCATTTTTGAGAACGGCACCGAGGAGCAGAAGAAGAAGTATCTGCCTGACCTGTGCTCCGGCCGCAAGATCGGTGCATTCGGCCTGACCGAGCCCGGTGCCGGTACCGACGCCCAGGGCCAGCAGACCACCGCCGTGCTGGATGAGTCCGGCGAGAACTACATCCTCAACGGCTCCAAGTGCTTCATCACCAACGGCAACGTGGCCAGCACCTTCGTGATCATTGCCGTCACCGGCAAGACCACCGACAAGCGCGGCCGCGCCATGAAGGAGATCTCCGCCTTCATCGTTGAGTCCACCGACCCCGGCTTCTCTCAGGGCAAGCATGAGAAGAAGATGGGTATCCGCGGCAGCTCCACCTGCGACCTGATCTTCGAGGATTGCATCATCCCCAAGGATCGTCTGCTGGGCAAGAAGGGCGAGGGCTTCAAGATCGCCATGAAGACTCTGGACGGCGGCCGTATCGGCATCGCCTCTCAGGCTCTGGGCCTGGGCGAGGGCGCCGTGGAAGAGGCCATCAAGTACACCAAGGAGCGCGTTCAGTTCGGTAAGCGCATCTCCCAGTTCCAGAACACCCAGTTCCAGCTGGCTGATATGCACACCCGCATGCAGGCCGCTCAGTTCCTGGTCTACTCCGCTGCCATGAAGAAGCAGAACCACGAGCCCTACTCCATGGACGCCGCCATGGCCAAGCTGTTTGCCGCTGAGGCTGCCTCCGATGTGACCCGCCGCGCCGTTCAGCTGTTCGGTGGTTACGGTTACACCCGTGAGTATCCCGTGGAGCGCATGATGCGCGACGCCAAGATCACCGAGATCTACGAGGGCACCAGCGAGGTCCAGCGTATGGTCATCGCCAGCAACCTGGGCGTTAAGTAATCAGAGGAGGTAAATGGAAAATGAAAATTATTGTTACTGTGAAGCAGGTTCCCGATACCTCCGGTAAGGTAGCTGTGAACCCCGATGGTACGCTGGACCGCGCCTCCATGCAGACCATCATCAACCCCGACGACATGAACGCCGTTGAGGCTGCCCTGGCCCTGAAGGATGAGCTGGGCTGCAAGGTCGTCGCTTTCACCATGGGTCCTCCTCCCGCAGAGGGCATGCTGCGTGAGCTGATGGCCATGGGCGTGGACGAGGGTGTTCTGATCACCGCCCGTGAGTTCGGCGGCTCCGATACCTTCGCCACCAGCCAGATTATCGCTGCCGGTATCGATACCTATGGCATCGATGACGACGACATCATCCTGGCCGGTCGTCAGGCCATCGATGGCGATACCGCTCAGGTCGGTCCCCAGATCGCTGAGAAGCTGCATCTGCCCCAAATCACCTATGCCGGTGAGATCCACAAGGATGGCAATGAGCTGACCGTCAAGCGCATCCTGGAGGATGGCTACATGACCGTCAAGGTCAAGACTCCCTGCATGATCACCTGCATCAAGGAGCTGAACCAGCCCCGTTACCTGTCCGTGGGCGGCGCTTTCGAGGCCTATTCCAAGCCCCTGGTCACCATGACCTATGAGACCCTGAAGGATCATCCCCTGATCGACAAGACCACCATCGGTCTGGCTGGTTCTCCCACCAACATTCTTACCTCCTTTACGCCTCCTCAGAAGGGCGCCGGCATGATGCTCGAGGGCGCCGGCAAGGAGACCACCGACAAGCTGGCCGGCATTCTGGCCGCCAAGCACATCATCTGATAGAAGGGAGATAAGAAAAAATGGCTTTTAATAGTGCTGATATCGGCGCCTTCAAAAACGTTTGGGTTTTTTGTGAGCAGCGCCAGGGCGTCATGATGCCCACTACTTTCGAACTGATCTCCGAGGGCCGGAAGCTGGCCAATGAGCTGGGCGTTGAGCTGTGCGGCATTCTGCTGGGCGACAACGTGGACGGCATCGCTCCCGAGCTGGGCAAGTACGGCGCCGATAAGGTGTACGTGTACAACAGCCCCCTGCTGAAGGACTACACCACCGACGGTTACACCAAGGTCATTGTGGACGCCGTTGAGGAGATCAAGCCCGAGATCCTGCTGTTCGGTGCTTCCAACATCGGCCGTGACCTGGCCCCCCGCTGCGCAGCCCGTCTGCACACCGGCCTGTGCGCCGACTGCACCCACCTGGACATCGACATGCCCAACTACAAGGGCTTCCTGAAGGAAGCTTCCACTCTGCCCGCCGAGCGCATTGATAAGCTGGGCACCGTGATGATCAACCGTGAGCCCCACTCCGTGGAGCGCGACCTGAAGATGACCCGTCCCGCTTTCGGCGGCCATCTGATGGCCTCCATCATCTGCCCCCGTTTCCGTCCCGCCATGGCCACTGTGCGTCCCGGCGTGATGAAGAAGCGCGAGTGCCCCAAGACCGCTGAGATCATCCATCCCGCCTTCAACCTGACCGCTGAGGATATCCACACCAACGTGACCGAGACCGTCAAGGCCGCCAAGAAGCTGGTTGACCTGATCGGCGCCGACTTCATCGTTTCCGTGGGCCGCGGCATCAGCAAGGACGTGGAGAAGGGCATCGAGCTTGGCCAGGCTCTGGCTGACGAGCTGGGCGGCGTGCTGGGTTCCTCCCGCGCCTGCGTGGACGCCGGCTGGATCACCGCCGATCACCAGGTCGGCCAGACCGGCAAGACCGTCCATCCCAAGGTCTACGTGGCTCTGGGTATCTCCGGTGCCATCCAGCACAAGGCTGGTATGCAGGAGTCCGAGTGCATCATCGCCGTCAACAAGAACGAGAACGCCTCCATTTTCGAGGTTGCTGACTACGGTATCGTCGGCGACCTGTTCAAGGTCGTTCCCGAGCTGATCGAGTCCATCCGCGCTGCCAAGGCTGCCAAGTAAGGATTCGCATCGTAAACCAAACAAAAGCGCCTGCCCCAATGGGGCAGGCGCTTTTTTGCGCTGTGGATCAATCCTCCGGATAGCCGTCCTTCAGCGTCATGTCATAGGCCGCGCGCTCGCCGCCGATGAACTTGGGCCGTGTCCGGGCGGCCAGCACAATGGCCTGGCCGATATGGTTCCGGGTCAACCGTACCGGCACCGCCACCTGTTTCAGGTGCATGCCGATGAGGGTGCCGCCGATGTCCAGACCGGCATCGGCCCGGATCTCCTCCAGGGCCACCGGATGGTGGAAGGCGTGATAGGCGGCGGTGGCAAAGGAACCGCCCGCCTTGGGCTGGGGCACCACGTTGACGATGTCGGCGCCCGGTACGGCGGCGTGTTCCACGATCAGCGCCCGGTTCAGATGCTCGCAGCATTGGGCGGCCAGATAGATGCCCAGGGGGTCCAAGACGCTGCTGAGCCCCTCGAAGATGGCCTGGCCCACCTCAGGCGTGGACCAACTGCCCACCTTGCGGCCCACCACCTCGCTGCTGCTGCAGCCGATGACCACGATCTGCCCCCGGCGAAGATGAGCCGCCTCCACCAGCTCCGCGGCGGCCTGTGCCGCCTGCTGACGGATCTCTTCCAGCAGCTCCTGTGATTCCGCCTCATGAATGATACCTGCCATGATGAAGCACCTCTTTCCTGTCAAAATGATTGTCTGATATCGCTGCCTTTTCCAGGGCGTGGAGAAGAACCATGCCGATGACCAGTCCCACGCACCCCTGGACCAGATTGCCGGGGATGCTCAGAGCCGCGCCCAGCCCCTTCTGCAGCAGCAGGGCAGTATAGCCGAAGTAGCCCGCTGTCATGATGAGCTCTCCCGCCAGGCCGCTGAGGAGCTGTGCCTTCCGGGACTGCCCCAGCATGCGAAACAGAAGTCCGGCTGCCAGGGCGTCCAGCCCCTTGATGACCAGCGAGCCCGGCGCATAGAGGGGACTGCCCATCAGCAGGTCCGTCAGAAATGAGCCGATACCCGCCGCTGCGCCGCCGTACCACGGCCCCAGCAGCCAGGCGCACAGCAGCACCATGCCGTCTCCGGCGTTCACATAGCCGCCGGTGGGGGAGGGGATGCGGATCACCGCGGTGGCCCCGCAGACCAGTGCCGCCATCAAGGCGGTATGGACCATCATGTGCAGCTTTTTTGTTTTCATCTGCATCATCCCCTTGCATTTTCCTCTTAACTGCATTATAGTATAATCTGACATGACGGAAATATCCAAATTATGAATGAATGATAAGACCAGATGGAGGGCGCCATGCTGACCTATTCGCTGGATAAAACCAAAGGCATCAGCCTGTATGAGCAGTTATACAGCGCCATCCGCGGCGACATCGTCCGGGGCACGCTGGCCACGGGGGAGAAGCTCCCATCCAAGCGGGCCCTGGCCGCCCATCTGGAGATCAGTGTGGTGACGGTGGAGAACGCCTACGAACAGCTGGCGGCGGAGGGCTATATCCGCTCCGAGGAGAAGCGGGGCTACTACGTCTGCCCGGTGGATACGCCTCCGGAGCCGGAGAGCTCCAAGCTGCCGCCGGAGCCGGGAGAACCGGAGGAGCGGCGCTGGTTCCTGGACTTCGTCACCAATTCCACGGCGGCGGAGTATTTCCCCTTTGATACCTGGGCCCGGCTGATGCGCCGGACCATCCTGGATAAGAGCACCGATCTCCTGCGCCCCACGCCGTCCACCGGCGCCCTGGAACTGCGGCGGGCCATCGCCGACTGGCTCCGGGCCTTCCGGGGCATGGGCGTCAGCGCCAGCCAGATCATCCTGGGCGCTGGCACCGAGTCGCTTTACAGCCTGCTCATCAAGCTCCTGGGTCGGGACAAGTGCTACGCCGTGGAGGATCCCGGCTACGGCAAGATCGCCAAGATCTATGAGAGCGACGACGTCACCGTCCGACGCATTGCCCTGGACGAGGCCGGCCTCAGCGCCGAGGCTCTCCGCCGCAGCGACGCCGACGTGGTGCACATCTCGCCCAGCCATCACTATCCCACCGGCATCGTCATGCCCATCGGCCGGCGGCAGGAGCTGCTGCGCTGGGCGGGGGAGAAGGAGGGTCGCTACATTCTGGAGGACGACTACGACAGCGAGTTTCGCTTCGTGGGCAGGCCTATCCCCACGCTGTTTGCGGCGGATGAGAGAGAGCGGGTGATCTATCTCAACACCTTTTCCAAGACCATCGCCCCGTCCATCCGCATGAGCTATATGATCCTGCCGCCCCATCTGTTGGCGGCCTATCAGCAGAAGCTGGGCTTCTATGCCTGCACCGTCTCCAGCTTTGAGCAGTACACCCTGGCGAAATTCCTGACCCAGGGCCATTATGAACACCATCTCAACCGCATGAAGACCCGCTACCACCAGAAGCGGGACGCCGTCATCGCCGCCATCCGGGCCGGCCTGCCCCGGGCGGAGATCATGGAACAGGATGCGGGACTGCACTTTCTGGTGCGGCTGGACACCCATCTGGCGGATGATGAACTGCAGAGCCGGGCGGCGGAGCAGGGGATCCGGCTGGCCCTGCTGTCGGACTACTACAGCGATCCCCGAAACGCTCCGCCCCACGTGCTGGTGGTGAACTATTCCGGCATTCAGCCGGAGCGGCTGGGGGAGGGACTCCGGCGGCTGAACACTATTATGGAGGGAAACGACCATGTATGATGAACTGACCCGGGAGGACATCCAAAAGATGCAGGAGGAGATCGACTACCGTGTGCAGGTACTGCGCCCCAAGCTGATTGAGGACGTCCAGACCGCCCGGGCCTTTGGCGATCTCAGCGAGAACTTTGAATATAAGGTGGCCAAGCAGGACAAAAACCGGAACGATGCCCGGATCCGCTATCTCCAGCGGATGATCAAGACGGCGAAGGTGATCGAGGACCGCTCCGGCGCCGACACCGCCGGGCTCTATGACCATGTGGAGATTTTGATGGAAAACACCGGCAAAAAGCGGACCATCCAGCTGGTCACCACGCTGCGGCAGGATGCGCTGCAGGGACTCATCAGCAATGAGTCCCCGGTTGGCAAGGCCGTCATGGGCCACCGGGCCGGGGAGCGGGTGGAGGTCCATATGGAAAACGGACGGACGTTTTTCGTCCAGATCCTCTCTATCGAAAAGGGAAAGGACGACGGCTCCATCCCCATCGGCAGCTTTTGAAAAAACGAAAATCCCACCGGAATTTTCCGGTGGGATTTTGCTGTGGTTTCGGTCATTACAGCAGCTCCGCAAAGCCCCTGATGGTGCGGTCACACACGTCCTGCATCTCATCCCAGGACACGTGAAAGAACTCGTCATATACGCCGATCACCGTCATGCCGGCGGCCTTGGCACTGCGGCAGGAGGCCACGGAGTCGTCAAAAACGGTACAGTCACTTTCCTTTACACCCATGATCTCAGCGGCCTTGTGAAAGATCGCCGGGTCTTTTTTGTCGATCCCCAGTTCGTGGGCAAAGAGGATCTGCTCAAAATAGGGCAGCAATCCCAGATGGGTGAGCGCCATGCGGCAGTGGACCGGTACGCTGGAGGTCAGGACGATCATCCGCTCTCCGGCGGCCTTGCATTTCTCCAGATACTCCACCACGCCGGGCTTCACCGGCACGGAGGTGGCATACATATCCCCGGCCAGCTCCATCCACTCGGCCATGATCTCCTCGGTGCTCTCGGAGAGATGGCAGAATTCCTTGGTAAACGCCGCGGCCAACGGGAAGATGGTGTGGGCCACGCCGTCGTAGTACTCCCGGGTATAGGGTAGCCCTCGCCTGGCCAGAAACGTCTCGTCCACGGTGCGCCAGATGCTGTTGGAGTCGATCAACGTTCCGTCCATGTCGAAGATCAGCATGGTTTTTCCTCCTGTATAAACCGCCAGGAGAAGTCCCTGGCCTCCTCGGCGTAGTCGATGCCCACCCGTTTCGCGGCGCGGATCACAGCGGCCGGCTCCGGCACCTCCGGCAGTCCTACGTCGGCGGGAGAGGTGCAGATAAACAGCTCGTCACCTGTCAGATCCGTTCCGTTCAGGGACCTGTCAAGGGCAAGGGCCTTACAGCACTTGCCGGGGTCCGTTGAGAAAATTCTTCCGCTGCCAGGCCGTCAGTTCTCCGTAAGAGTGCCCGAAACGGAGCCGGGACATGGTACCGACGCCATAGACGGGCGCCAGTCCCCGCAGCAGCACGGCATCCGGCTCACCCTCGCCGTTGGTGACAAAGTTCAGGCAGCAGTGCATGCCGTAGACAAGATAGATGTAGGCGTGGCCCGCCGGGCCGAACATGACGGCGTTGCGGGCGGTCTTGCGGTAGCCGTAGGCGTGGCAGGCCTTGTCAACAGCCCCCACGTAGGCCTCCGTCTCCACGATGCGGCAGACCAGCCACTCGTCATGCCATCGACGCACCAGATATTTGCCCGGCAGCGACCGGGCGATGGCCACGGTATCGCCCATATATGCCTCTCGCGGCAGCTTTGCCATGTCTATCACCTCCCCTCCATTATAGCGGAGAAGGTCGGCGGTGTAAATGTCTTTTTATCCCTCCCTGCCGGCCAGGATCGTCTCGGCGAAGCCCTTGGCAAAGAGCCGCCCGGCGTAGATGGCCTCGTCCAGGGAGTTGCCGGCGGCGCCGATCTCCACCAGCAGCGTGCCGGGCGTGATGCCCTGGTTGTAGTTGGCGTAGACCATGGAGATGGGGCGCATCAACGTGGGGAAGGACTGCTGGATGGTGTGCTGCACCGCCACCGCCAGCTTCATGTTCTCCTCCCAACCCTCCTGCTTCACCCCCATGATGAAGCTGACCTGGGCGGCGTTAGGGTCCTCCAGCGTCACCAGCTTGTACTGGTTGCCGTCGGCGTCCGACACGGCGTCGCGGTGGATGTCCAGGATATAGACGAGGGAGGGATATTTCTCCCGGTAGGCCACGGCGGCGTCATAGCTGTTGTAGTAGGCGTCGTTGTAGGAGGGGACGTCGTGAAGGGTGCGGTCGTGGAGCACAGAGATGCCGTAGGTGGACAGCACAGCGGCGATCTCGTCCCCCACCCGGACCACGTTGACGTTGGTGTCATCGGTGCGGTAGGAGCCGGTGGGGGTATACTCCTGTCCCGGCGGCATGGAGTAAGCCTCGCTGCCGTGGGTATGGAGGATCAGCACCTGGGGGCCCTCGCTGCTGTACCGGGCGGCGAAATCGCCGCTCGCCATGGCTGCCGCGTCCAGATCCCGCTCGGACCGGTTGCGGATCAGCACGTCTCCGGCCACGGCGTAGTTGGAGGTGTTGGTGGGGTTCACCGTCTCGGCGTGGACGCCGTTGTCGGCAAAGGTCAGCCCCTCCGCCAGCTCCGACAGGGGAGCGGGCCGGGCCGCCGGCTCGGGCTGGGTCTCCGGCTGGCTCTCAGGCGGTGAGGCGGGGGTGTCGTCCGGGATATCCCGGCGATCGTCGTGTTCATGGGCCGGGGCAGGGAGGTCCGCCTGTGCAGAGAGCAGGATGGGGGACTGATAGAGCGTCATCAGCGTGGCCAGGGAGAGGGACCGGGGGGAGAACAAATCCCCCAGCTCCCAGCGCACCAGCTGCCGGGGCAGGGCGTCGGAGCGGATGGAATCCAGCGCCTCCGGCAGGGACTGACTGCCCACCGTGGCCGCCACCGCCCACAGCGTCAGAAGCGCCATGACCAGGGCAGCGGCCCGGCGGAAGATCGGGTGTTTCATGGAACTGTGCCTCCCTTCGTACAGACAAGCATATGCGGCCTGTCCGGCGGATATGAGAGGCGGAAAGACCTTGCAATAAAAGTGCCGACGTGGTATACTGAACGCAGTAAGAGACTCATATAGTCCTGCGGGATCGGTGCAGGACGTCTCTACGGGGCGACCGATAGCCCCGCTATGGGTGTTCTGCCGTGTGGCAGAGCGCCTTTTTTGTTTGGCGAAAGGGGGAAATACAGATGATCCGCGTGTTGAAGGGCCACATTGTCAGCGCACCCCGTCTGGGGGAACTGGACGTGGTGGAAAACGGATTTCTGGTACTGGATGGCGGTGTGATCCGGGGCGTGTACGACCGTCTGCCGGCGGAGTATGCCGCCGCACCGCTCACCGACTACGGCGACTGTCTTCTCATGCAGTCCTTTGCCGATATGCATCTCCACGCTCCCCAGTACCCCATGCTGGGCATGGGCATGGATCTGCCGCTGCTGGACTGGCTGAACACCTACGCCTTCCCTACGGAGGCCCGGTTTGCCGACACCGACTATGCCCGGCGGGTCTACCGCCGCCTGGCCTCCGACCTCATCACCAACGGCACCACCCGGGTGTGTATGTTCTCCTCCCTCCATACCGAGGCCACCTGGATCTTGATGGAGGAGCTGGAGAAGGCGGGCGTCACCGGCTACGTGGGCAAGGTGAATATGGACCGCAACAACGCCCCCGGGGTGCTGGAGGAGACCACGGAGCAGTCGGTGGCGGAGACCCTGCGCTGGTTGGACGGCTGCCGTTTTGACCACGTCAAGCCCATCCTCACGCCGCGGTTCACCCCCAGCTGCACCGACGAGCTGATGGCGAAGCTGGGACAGATCGCGGCGGAGCGGGGCCTCTGCGTCCAGTCCCACCTGAGCGAGAGCATCCCGGAGATGGAGTGGGTCCGCCGGCTGCACCCGGAGTGTGAACGATACTGGGAGACCTACGACAAGTACGGCCTGTGGAAGGACCACACCCTCATGGCCCACTGCGTCCACTCCGACGCCGCGGAGCGGGCGGCCATGAAGAAGGCCGGGGTGGTGGCGGTCCACTGCGCCGACTCCAACGTGAACATCTGCTCCGGTATCTGCCCGGTGCGGCAGATGCTGAATGAGGGACTTTGGGTCACTCTGGGCAGCGACATCGCCGGCGGCGCCCAGCTGCCCATGTACAAGGTCATCACCGCCACCATCCGCACCTCCAAGAACCGCCGAATCGTGGACGATTGGCAAACCGATTTTCTCACGGTGGAGGAGGCCTATTATCTGGGCACCACCTCCGGCCATCGGTATTTCGGCGCCGGGGAGGGCTTTGCCCCCGGCGACAAGCTCCACGCCATCGTCCTGGACGACAGCGACTTCCCGGAGAGCGGCAAGCCCCTCACCGTCCGGGAGCGGTTCCAGCGGGCCATCTACATGACCCATCGACACAACATCGTCGCCGTCTGGTCCGACGGACGCTGCGTGGTAGGGGAGTAGCGGCAACTGTTTGAGAAAAGTTTACAATTCACTGATGCATTTTAAAAGAGAATGTGGTATGATAACGGCAGAATAAACGTCGGACAAGCCATGATACAGGAGGATTTGAAGATGGAGACCATGATGACGACACTGCAGGAAAACGGCAAGAAGATCCTGACCTCCGTGCTGGACCTGCTGAACACCACTGCCGAGGCGGTGTGCAGCGTGGCGGGCCAGGGCGCGAAATCCGCCTGGGGCAAGGTGAAGGAGTTCGTGGAGGACAACCGCCGTGCCGTGACCATTGCCGCCGGCGTGGTGGCCGGCGTGGTGGTGGTTTGCACCGTGCTGAAGCTGGTGCTGGGCAAGAAGGAAAAGGAATAAGGGCACCGTATGGGTGCCTGACGAGCAAGGCGGAGACTGCCAGGGGGCAGTCTCCGCTTTTTTGCGCAGTCCACGGTTGCGGCGGGGGAGATTTTGTGGTATAATACATTAAAGTATATCCCCGGAAAGGAGATCATGGATATGCGCGTCATCGATATGGAAAACATCAACTACGCCATGCGCAACGAGACACAGTTCGTTTTGCGCTGCGAGGAGGTGTTTCACGATAAGATCAGCGCCGCCGTGGCGACGATCCTGTCCTCCCGCAGTGAAAAGCCCTTCGTGGCGCTGACGGGCCCCTCCGGCTCCGGCAAGACCACCACGGCCATGCGCCTGCGGGACTATCTGCAGAATCTGGGCGTGAAGGCGTGCCTCATCAGCATGGACAATTTCTTTCTGCCCCTGGATCAGCGCCCGCCCGAGGCCACGGACTGGGAGTCACCCTACTGCGTCAACGTGGATCTGCTGATCTCCTGCCTGAGCCAGTTGGCTGACGGCAGGGAGGTGGACATCCCCTGGTACGACTTCAAGGCCGGCAAGACCGGCGGCTATAAGAAGATGCAGGGCGACAAGGACGCCATCATCATCGCCGAGGGTATCCACATGCTCAACCCGCTGATCTTTGACAAGATCCGGGGCGTGGCCAACGGCATCTACGTGGCGCCCCGTACCCGTATCATCACCAAGGAGGACAAGATCGTCCGTCCGGAGCAGCTCCGGGTGGCCCGCCGTCTGATCCGGGATTATAACACCCGTGGCCATTCCCTGCGGGAGACGGTGGAGCGCGCCCGCAGCGTGGATCAGGGCGAGGTCAACTATATCATGCCCTACAAGGATAACGCCGCCATCCACATCGACACCTTCCACGACTATGAACCCTGCATCCTGGCCAAGTATCTCAACGAGATCCCCCGGTTCCGCCAGGAGCTGACGCCGGATTTCCTGGCCGAATACGGCTTGACGGATCTGATGAAGGTGGTGGGCGGCGTGGCGCCGCTCCACACGCCTTATGTGCCCCGCAACTCCATCGTCCGTGAGTTCGTGGGCGGCAGCTGCTACGAGTATTAAAAGGGAGGGAATGCACATGACGAGGATCATTACCATCAACCGGGAGTTCGGCAGCGGCGGCCGTGAGTTGGGCAAGCGCCTGGCGGACGCTTTGGGCGTGCCCTGCTACGATCACGAGATCATCGAGATGATCGCCAAGGAGAACGGCTTTGACGAGCGGTACGTGGCCAACGTGTCGGAGAAGAGCATCGAGGCCGCCTATCCGCTGACTATCGGCCACCGGTTCGCTATGCCCACCATTCAGGTCATGGACCAGCCCATCCGGGTGGCGGTTGCCCAGCGTCAGATCCTGGAGAACTTTGCCCGGAAGGGGGACTGCGTCATCGTGGGCCGCTGCGCCGACGTGATCCTGAAGGAGTATCATCCCCTGCGGATCTTTGTCTACGCCTCTATGGACGCCAAGGTGGCCCGCTGCCAGGAGCGCGCCCCGGAGGGGGAGGATCTGAGCCGCAAGGAGCTGGAGCGCCGCATCCGCCAGATCGAGCGCAACCGCAGCCAGTTCCGGGAGATGTATACGGACACCAAGTGGGGCGCCAAGGAGTCCTACGACCTGTGCATCAACACCTCCGGCAGGGAGATCAAGACCCTGGTCCCGGCGGTGGCGGATTTCGTGGACTGCTGGTTCGGTAAGGAAGCGGAATAAAAAAACAAAAGCCGGAGCCATTTGGCTCCGGCTTTCTTTACGCGATTATTTCCGTCCGCCCCGGTTGGTAAAGCCGAAGATCAGACCGCAGACGCCGCCCACCACGTGGGTGATCTGGGAGATGTTGTCCTTGGTAAAGAGACCGTCCATGATCTCGCCGCCCAGATAGAAAATGGCCACCAGGATCAACGTCACGGGGATGCCGTCCCTTTTTGTCTCCGTAAAGGAGGACAGGATGATCATCATGAACACCACGCCGCTGGCGCCCAGCAGGGCGCTGGCAGGGAAGAACACGTACTGCACCAGACCGGTGATCAGCGCCGTGGCCAGGATGAACAGCACCGTGGAGCGGCTGCCGTACCGCTCCTCCACCGCCGGGCCCACCAGCAGCAGGAGCAGCATGTTGCCCATGTAGTGGGAGTATCCGGAGTGGCCCAGCACGTGGGTGAAAAGCCGCAGATACGTCAGCGGATCGGACAGGGGGGAGTGGTAAACGCAGAAGTACCGGGTGGTGGACACGCCGCCGGTGAGCCCGTCCAGCAGCAATGCAGCAAGAGACAGCAGGGCAAAGGTCAGTACCACCGGCGCGTTGAATCGAATTGTCAGCTTTTTCAAAATGAATTTCCTCTTCCTATTTTAGGTTTTTCCCATTATAATACAAACATCCCGAAAAGTAAACCGAGGAGGCGCGTTATGAAAAAAGTGCTGAAGACCGTCCTTTGCGTTCTGCTGGCCCTGGTGCTCATCGTGGGGGGCTACCTGGCCTACGTGTTCATCGACTATCACCGCATCGGCGACAACGTCCCCCTGGAGGTCACCGACAATCAGACCGCCCGGGCCGAGACCGGCAAGGCCTACACGATCATGTCCTGGAACATCGGCTTCGGTGCTTATGAGAGCGACTACGGCTTCTTCATGGACGGCGGCACCGAGAGCTGGGCCTGGAGCAAGGAGCGGCTGGACGCCAACCTGCGGAACATCTCCGACGTGGTGCGTGATCAGGGTGCCGACTTCTATATCATCCAGGAGGTGGACACGGATTCCACCCGTTCCTACCACCGGGATGAGCGGGTCCCCCTGCAGTTGGCCCTCCCGGGCTGCGCCAACATCTGGGCCCAGAACTATGATTCGCCCTTCCTGTTCTACCCCCTGACCCAGCCCCACGGCAAGTCCGTGGCGGGTATCATGACCTTCTCGCCCTTTGCCATCACCTCCGCTACCCGTCGGGAGCTGCCCATTGAGGATTCTTTGATGAAGCTGGTGGATCTGGACCGGTGCTATTCCGTCAGCCGGATCCCGGTGGCAAACGGCCGGGAGCTGGTGCTCTACAATATGCACCTGTCCGCCTATACCTCCGACGGCACCATCGCCAACGAGCAGCTGCAGCTGCTGATCGGTGATATGCAGGCCGAGTATGAAAAGGGGAATTACGTGGTCTGCGGCGGCGACTTCAACAAGGATATCCTGGGCGATTCCAGCGTGTATTTCGGCAAATCCGACATCGAGTACACCTGGGCCCAGCCCCTGCCGGAGAACATCTTCGACGGCACGGATCTGCAGCTGGTGGCGCCGCTGGATGAGGAGCATCCCGTGCCCTCCAGCCGCAACGCCGACGGCCCTTATCATGAGGGCCAGTACGTGCTGACCATCGATGGATTTATCGTCTCCGCCAACGTGACCGTCAGTGCTTCCACCGTTATCGACACCCGGTTTGCCTATTCCGACCACAACCCGGTGGAGATGACCTTCACCCTGGAGCCGTAAATGCTGCCTGGAGAAAGCAGAAGGCCCGCTCTGCAGTCTGCAGAGCGGGCTGTTTTTTAGCAGATGGGATTGGTGCTTACTTGGCGGCCTTTTTCCGGGCCTGCTCGTTGGTGTCGATGCTGCCGCGGAACACCACGAACCGGTCGAAGAGGTATTCGGTGACGAAGTTGGCCACCATGTTGAGGGCGGTCACAATGTACTCGTTCCAGCCCAGAGTCTCGGCCAGATAGTTGCCCAGGATGGTGGACACCGGGGTGAACACGCAGTAATAGGCGAACACCTTGGCCATGGCAACCGGCACGTTGTTGGCGGACTGGAAGGTGAACTTCCGGTTGAGGGTGAAGTTCCAGATCACGGACAGTACCAACGCGATGAGATAGCAGGGCCAGTAGGGGAGATGGGCAAACTCGTTGAGCAGGGTAAAGGTGACGATCTCGATGACGCCGGCGGAGATGGAGAAGCCGACAAATTTCAACGTGCGGATGATTTCCTTCTTGTTCATAGAGCACCTCGTCAGTTGGTATGGGGCGGGCAGAACCGCCGACCCAGAAAAGTTTACTCCATCCCGGCGGGAAATGCAACGGGAAATCTGCAGGAAAGAGGCCGGATCCAGCTGCAGGAAAATATTTTGTTTTTTTGTAAAGTTGGGGGTTGACAACTGAGGTATTTCCTGTTATATTAAGCAAGTCGACAGCGACAAGGACAATTTCACATGGGGGTATAGCTCAGCTGGGAGCGCACACCGTATTTAACCAGCCCCCTGTTTGAGAGAGCTACTTAAAGCAAAAACCCTTATAATTCAATAATAATGCGTCTCCTACGGGGGTATAGCTCAGCTGGGAGAGCGCTTGAATGGCATTCAAGAGGCCAGCGGTTCGATCCCGCTTATCTCCACCAAAAAGACCTGGAATCCTATGATTCCAGGTCTTTTTTTGCACTTTGGGAGATCCGCCCGGTTTGCCACGGAGAACGCTATTACTAATCTATTGCAGGGCATTTTTGTACTTACAGGGCGTCCGTGATCTTCCGCAGTCCCTCGATGTCCACGTCCTGATAGTGGCGCAGCATTTCGGTGGATGTGTGTCCGATGAGGCGGAGCTTATCCTTGTCGGGAGCGTTGACCCCCTTCATCAGCGTGGCGAAGGTGTGCCGGCAGCTGTGTGGCGTGTACTTGTGATACTCCATTCCGTCCCGCACGGTGACCGGATTGCTGATTCCCAGGGCCTGCAGCAGGGCATAGAAGGCCTCGCGATATGCCTTAATTCCCATCGTACTGCCGTCCGGAGCGCAGAACACCGGACCGCTGATCTTATTCCCCACGAGCCTGTCGATGATCGGCTGAATCTTCGGGGAGACCGTTACCACCCGATCCCGGCCGGCGTCCGTCTTGGATCCGCCCGTGAAGGCCCGCTGCTGCCGGTCATAATCCCGGGCATCCAGGGCCAGCAGCTCAGAGGGCCGGAATCCGAGATAGCACTGGGCGAGGACGTAATCCGCATAAGGAACGGTCCCCACGGCCTTTTGGATGGCCGCCAGCGCATCCATGGGCAGGCCGTCCTTGTTACCCGCCTCGCCGTTTACGTACAAATACTGCCCCAGATTGACGGTCGCAAGCCCCCTTGGGATGGCGTACTTGTAGATCAGCCCGATACACGCTTTCATTTTCTCCTGGGTGCTTTTGCTGCGCGGGCAGTCATCCATACAGTCTTGCAGGTCATCGATCTCGATATCCGCAAGGCGATAATACCAGAGTGGCTTAAAATACCGAAAGGCGGCCTTGTAGTTGTCTATGGTAGACTTTCCCGCCCGGTGGGTAGGAATCCACTTGTCATAGGTTTCTTTGAGTGTGGGGGCCTTCTTTGGCTTGGGAGCATACCGCAAGGCGGGGAGGGCAGCCACGGCATCCCGCTTTGTCTTAAATCCGGACTTAGACCTCGTCAGACGGTGCTTCTTGCCGGCCTCATCGATTGTATACCCCAGCGTGACTACGGCAATCCAGCTCTTGTTGGGAAGCTGATATGCGCTGCCCTGCCCGTTTCCCCGGGACTTAGGCCGACAGGATAACGTTTGCTTTGCGCCGCATCGATGGCAGAACACGGCATCGTCCGGGATCTGAGCCCGGCATTTTTTGCACTGCATGACTATACCTCCTTGTGCCCAAATTGGACACAATAAAACAACTGTTCGATTGTGCGATTAGAGAAAAGACCGCCCGCACTTGGGCGGTCCTTCTTTATTTTCAAATTACCGTGGCTTGCATGTTCCGCATGGTTTATATCCTGCGGCTTCGGCTTCAGCTATCGTGTACCAACCGATGAGATTCTCATCAAGAATCTTTTGGGCGTGCTGACAACTCGGATAGTGGTACTTATCTGATTCAATGCTACCCACATAGACATAGGATGTCGGCTGCGTGGGGGTAGGCTCTGGATCGGGCTCAGGTGCCGGGGTGGACCGATCCTGAGATTCTCCCGGCTCATCGGGCGTTGACACAACGAAGTCCTGTGCCGGTTTGGAATCATTGGATTCCTGATTGTCGGCCACAATGGCGTCGTCAGAGGTATTCGGCTCAGCCTCCGAAGACTCGGGTGTGCTGGCGTTGTCCTCGGTCTCTGGGGCCTGTACTTCAGCCTGCTGGCGTGTCTCGATCGCAGACGACGGTGTGTTATCCTGCATATTGCTTGCCGATCCTCCACCGCCGAGGATGGCGCCAATCCAGATCAGACCGAACATCGCAGACAAGCCGGCCTTGACGGCGGGATGCCATCGAGGGCAATTCTTCCAGATCAGAAAGATACCCACGGGTGCAATGAACAGAAGGAGAAGAATCATGACCCACGTGCGCTGGAAGAAGGGTTTCTTTGGTACATTATTCATTTTCAGATATCCCCCTGTCTTTTTCAATTTCTGACATATATCCGGCTGTAATGATACCAGCCGGTAGTGCCACCACGGCAATGCCCAGAATTGAGGACAGCATCGTGATGATCCTTCCTGCGTCTGTCACCGGGTAGATGTCTCCATAGCCCACCGTTGTCAGACTGACGGTGGCCCAGTAGACGGCGTCAAAGTAGTCCCCGAAGCTGTCCGGCTCTACGTTGAAAATGACCAAGGCGGAGATGAGGATGTAGCTGACAGCGAGGCTAAATACGGCCAACAGAGCCGTTTTCTGCTTGCGGATCACATTTGCAATGATAATCATGTTCCTGCTGTACCGGAGCGCCTTGAACGCCCGGAATACCCGGAAGGCGCGGAGCAGTCGCACGACCTTCAGAATCCTGAAACTGCCGGACAGGGCGGCAAAAGAGGGGAGAATGCAGAGAAGGTCAATGATAGCCAGCGGCGTGAGAGGATAGAGCAGAAAAGAGACGGCGCCCTTGTTCAGCTTGATATCCGCCGTCCAGAGCCGCAAGATGTAATCGATAATGAAAATTCCTGTTGTAATCCACTCCAAGACAGTAAATGCGGGAGTGGGTTCTTTGAAGGCCAGAGGAATAAGACTCGCAACGATAACGATGATCATTGCCACATCATAGACCGAGCTGGCCTTGTCCTTACCGCTGCTGGCCTCAATGATTTGGAATACTCTCTTTCGTATCATGGCCGCACCCGATCAGAACTTCCCACGGAGTTCCACGACCTTGCCGATAATGCGGACCGGCAGGGAGGAGATCTCCTCAGCGCTGTAATACTTGACCTCATAGGACGGATTGTTCGGGATCAGCGCGATCCCATGTCCGTCTTTTTTGATGCGCTTGCAGGTGGCCTCGTACCCGTTGACCAGCACGATGGCGGTATCGCCGGTGTCGGCGTCATCCTGTTTGCGGACAATGACCACGTCACCCTCGCAGATCCGGGGCTCCATAGAGCTGCCCTTTATCCTCAATCCGAAGAACTCTCCGGTGGCGGCCAGCTCCGGCTCGATCTCCTCATAGTCCACGATGTCCTCGATGGCCTCTATCGGGATCCCGGCGGCGACGGCGCGGT
Organism: uncultured Eubacteriales bacterium; assembly: GCA_900317425.1. Classification (GTDB taxonomy): domain Bacteria; phylum Bacillota; class Clostridia; order Oscillospirales; family Oscillospiraceae; genus Vescimonas. Next base: position 119,337 of record ONGR01000001.1, read on the forward strand.
AGACGGGAATTTTAACACCATGGCGCTTTGTGGTCCGTTCTCCTCCGACGACATAGTCAACACTGACTCCGAAATAGGCGGCAATCTTCTTCAGAGTGGGGATGTCTGGCTCATACTTGCCTGTCTCATATTCTGACATCGTTGCCTGGCTTACATTGATAGCTTTTGCCAGCTCCGCCTGTTTGATTTTGTTGGCCTGTCGCAGCTCTTTTATCCGATTCACGGCGTGTCACCTCCAAATATCGGATATACCTATATGGCAAGATACAACAAACTGCACAATTCGTAAAGACCAATTCGGTAAAATCAAACAAAAAGTAAAGAATTGACTTGACATATCGGTAAAACCGATATATATTTTCATACACAGACATCGGGTTTTCCGATTTACAAAGGAAGGAGGTGGCAAAATGAATATCCGGGAGCTCCGCAAGGCCGCAGGCCTTACTCAGAGCCAGCTGGCGGAGAAGGTCGGCGTTGCTCAAGCGACGGTTGCCGAGTGGGAGCGTGGCGACTATTTCCCCAGCGCACAGAAGCTGCCGTCTATTGCCGAGGCACTCGACTGCACAGTTGGCGATCTCTACCGCACCGACACCTTATGAAAGGAGGATGTTGTATGAATTACCCGAAAGGGGAGACCGTCTGGCTGACGGCCCATGACAAGAACCGTGAGATTCGCTATATCATCACCAGCCCGCCCGATCGGCACGTGTACTATCTCTACACGCCGGAGCCGGACGGTTCCTGGAAACGCTGGGGCAAAGACACCTCTGCCGGCCGGCTGGAGCAGCGGTACTTGAATCGGAGGTGTCAGGATGCTCTATAAGAACAGTTTATCACAGCCCGGCGGCATGTCCATTGACCGGAAGCCGCAGAATCCCATCCAAAAGGCGCGGATCCGTCGCGGTCTGACGCAGGAGGGTCTGGCGGAGCGTACCGGTTATTCTGCCGACAGCATCCGGGCCTGGGAATCCGGCGTGAGGATGCCATCGCTGGAGGCCCTGGAGATCCTGCAGCGTGAGCTGAGGGCGCCGTGGCTGACCGGCAGATTCCTCCGCATACAAACGGAGGCGCTGGCGCCGATTCTGCCCAACTTCGAGGTGGACAGGCCCCTGGCCGAGGCGGCAGCGCGGTATATCAGCTGCATTCTGGCCTGGACGGACGGGCGCTTTGACCGGCACCTGCTGGCCATGATTGCCGACGGCCGGATCGACGAAACGGAAAAGGCCGACTACAGCGCCATTATGGAAATGGCGGAGCAGACGACCAAGGCGTACCTGGAATTGAAATTTGCGGACACCAGAAAGGAGCCAAGAGGATGACAAGGAAAACGCTGCAGGATCTGATCGACAGCGAGAAGGACTTCTTCGTGGCCGAAGATGTCGCCGGTGTGCTGGGGTGCGATGCCCACACGCTGCGCCTGACGGCCCGCCAGCGTCCGGAGCTGCTTCAGTTCCCCACGATCTGCATGGGAAACCGGGTGAAGATCCCCAGGATCCCCTTCCTCCGCACCATGGGCGTTGCGGTATGAGGAGGTGAGACGGATGGAAATGGTAATGATCATCATCGGCGCCGCCGCGTTGGCCGGCTGGACGACGCAGCTGATCACGGCGATCGACACGCCGAAGACAAAAAGAGAGCCCCAGAGCAGCGGGAACTACTCCAGGGCTCGGTGTGGTCGGTAAACCACTAGGACATGTGTATTATACCATACCACTAGGATTTTTGCAAGCGAGGAGGAAAGAAATTGGGCGACAAATTAAAGCTGGTTCGAAAGTCGGGCTTTACGACGCTGCCAAACGCGGTCGTCCGGGATCCTCGCCTCAACTTCCAGGCCAAGGGCCTGTTTTGGCTCATGTTCTCCCTGCCAGACGACTGGGAGTTCTCCATCGGCGGCCTGGTCGCCGTGGCCGGAGGAGGCAGAGGGAACGGCAAGGACGCTGTGAGAGCGTCGCTGAATATGCTGGAAGATGCTGGGTATCTCTTGCGGGAGCAGCGGCATGATGGGGCCGGAAAATTTACGGGCAATACCTTCGTCCTCTACGACGAGAGCCTTATTCCGATGCAGGGCGAAGCGGGGGAAAAACCACCGTTGTCGGGTTTTCCGTCAACGGTTTTCCCGTCAACGGAAAAACCGTCGTCGGTTTTTCCGACGGTACTAAATAAAGATATACAAAGTAATACCCCCCATAATCCCCCCAAGGGGGGACGGCGTGCGCGATCCCCCGAGTGGAAGGAAGCGCCAGACTGGAAGCCGGAGCGATTCGCACGGTTCTGGTCATTCTATCCACGGGAGGGGCGCAAGGATAAACAGAAGGCTATCCGGGCATGGGACAAGCTCAAGCCGGACGATGCCACGCTGAAACTCATGGCGGACGCCCTCATCAAGCTGAAGGAGTCGGACGAATGGCAGCGCGGCATCGGGATCCCGTATGTCAGCACGTTCCTCAACGGCCATCGGTGGCTGGACGCGGAGTCGCTGGATGTGCCGCCCGATGATCTGGAGGTTGAGGAGGTGGCCGTTGGATGGAGATAACCAATGACCGCCGCCTGGACGCCGAGCAGGCCGTCCTGGGATCGCTTCTGATCGACGAGAGCGTGGTGGGTAGGGTCCTGTCCACCGTGGATCCCCGGGACTTCCTGAGCGAGAATAACCGGCTGATCTATCAAGCAGCCCGAGACCTGTTCCGCGCCGGCGAGCCGGTTGACCCGGTTACCATCCGCGGCCGGCTGGGTCAGGACTTTACCGACTACCTGATGCAGTTGATCCAGATCACCGTCACCAGCGCCAACTGGCGGGTCTACGCGAAGATGATGCACGAGGAGGCCACGCTGGCTCGGATCCGGGACGCCGCGCAGGATCTCACCACGGCCGTCAACCTGGACGAAGCCAGGCCGCTGGTGGCATCGATGACGCAGTATCTCAGCGAGAGCCAGCAGGTGGAGACCTGGAGTATGACCGATATCCTGACGCATTTCCGGGAGGCCCAATCCTCGACGGAGACGGTCAAATATGTCACCTACGGCATCAAGGAGCTGGACGAAGGCACCTACACGGAGCCCGGTGACGTGGTGATTATCGGTGGCTATCCCTCCGACGGCAAGACAGCTCTGTCGCTCATGTGGGCCTATCACATGGCGAAGGATTACCGGGTCGGTTACATATCCATGGAGACCAGCAAGCCGAAAATCGGTGACCGTATGGTGACCCAGGCGATGCAGATCAGCTTCGACACGATCAAGCGCCGGACAATGGGGGAGGGGGACTGGGCCAATCTGGCCACAAAGTCCTCGGACTTCACCGACCGGAATCTCCACGTCGTCTCCGTCTCCGGCTGGACCGTGACAGACATCTCCGCCTATTGCCAGGCCATGGGCTTTGATATCGTGATCCTGGACTACGTGCAGCTGGTGCAGCCGGATCCCGGCCGGAGGTACGGCACGGATGCTGCCGCTATGGCTGCCGTGTCACGAGACCTGCACCGCTTTGCTCAGAGCACCGGTACCCTGGTAATCGAGCTGGCCCAGCTGAGCCGTCCTCCAAAACAGGTCGGCTGGCGGGAGCCTGATATGCACGACCTCAAGGAGACAGGCCAGTTTGAGCAGGACGCCGATACGATCTTCCTACTCTACCAGCCCAAAGAGGGCACCAAGACGAAAGACGGCCGGACCCTGGACCCCGACACATCCCGCCTCATCAAGATTGCCAAGAACAAAGAGGGTCGCCGTGGCAAATGGCCGCTGCACTTCGACGGCCAGCATCAGACCTTCAGCGTGATGGTGGACGATCAGGGCCGCGTAGTAATGCTGCAGCTGGTGAACAAAGGCAAAAAAGCCAAGGTAAAGCGCGGCACTCAGATCCCCGGACAGACAGATCTCGCAGAGGTCGACGAGGACGAGGAGATGCCATTTTAACACAAGAGGAGGCAGCGATATGACAGACCGACAGATCCAGCTTCTGCACAGCGAGGTGCAGCGGCACGTGTCCCTGGCAATGGCCAGCCGGGAGCCGGCGATCCACCGCGGACACATGGAGGTGGCCGAGGCCCTGTCCGCTGCCATCCAGGAGCACACAGAAGAAACGAAGGAGGAGTCTTTATGCGAACACCATATTTCCCCGCTGTCGGCGAGACGCCGAATTGCGACGTCTGTGAGCGGGAAGGCTGCCACAGCCGAGGGAAGTTTCAGAGGGATTATCGGACGTTTTCTTACACATCTGGGCGCTGCCCGCGTCTCCCGGACATTCATGACCGAATGGAGCCGGAAGATGCTGCATTGTGGGCGTCGCTTCATACGGAGGAGGTAGATCATGCGTGAGAAAATCATCAATCCCCCGGCGCCTGTCGCGCTGGGTGACCCGTACAAGTTCCATCCGTCGGCCTTCACCAACGAGTCCCCTGGTGGAATCCGCCAGAAGGCCGGCAAGGTGAAAGGCGAGGTCAAGTTCATCCATGCCACGCACCGTTTCTTCACCGTCGAGTACGAGGTGGACGGCAAGCGACTGCGTGAATCATTCAAATTCTGACAAAACGGAGGTAAACCATGAGGACAACTGTAATTGTAAACAACAAGGGCGGCGTCGGGAAAACCGTCACGAGCATCAATATGGCGGCGATCCTCGCCACCGACCACAAAAAGCGGGTGCTTCTGATCGATGCCGATAGCCAGCACAACGCCACGAGTTTCTTTGGCGCCGATCAGGACGCAGGCAACCTGTCGGACTATCTGATGAGCCGAAATGAGCCGTATTACCCCAGCATGATTCAGTCCACGGATATTCCGGGACTGGATATCCTGGCAGGAAACGATGGCCTGATGGCGCTGGACATCTCCGCCATCAACGGCGGCCACGTCAACAAAATGGCGCTGGTGGGTCTCTTTGCCGCCATCGCTGAGGACGACGCCTACGATCACATCATCGTGGACTGTCCGCCCGCGTTTAATGCGGCCTCCACGGCGGCTCTGGCGGCATGCGACGAGGCTGTCATTCCCACCAAGCTGGACGCTTTCTCCATGGAGGGTATGGCCAACGTTCTGTATCAGATTCACACGATGCATCAAGTCAACCCACGACTGCGGGTTGTTGGCTGTCTCATCACCATGTGGAACAAAACACAGAAGGAATACGAAGCTCAGCTGCGCAAGTTCAATGACCGGATGCTACCGGTTTACAAGCAGATGATTCGCAACAGTGAAAAAGTGGACGGCATGACCCACAGTGGAGATCCCCTGACGATCTACAGCCCCCACAGCTCGGCCGGCGTGGACTATCGCCGCTGGGTGCGGGAGTACCTGGGAGAGGAGGACGGCAAAAATGGGTAAGGGATTTAATCTTGCAGACACGTTTGGCGCGGCCCTGCAAAATGTGCCCAATTCGGGCACAGCACAGATAACGCCGATTGATATTGACCTTCTGTATGCAGATCCCAAAAACTTCTATCGTATCGATCCCGATGATGTCAGCAGGCTAGCCGATTCAATTTCCGATGTCGGTGTCCGTCAGCCGCTGGATGTGCGGCCACATCCGGATCTGCCGGGCAGCTATATGGTCATCAGCGGCCATCGGCGCCGCCAGGCAATCCTCCAGCTGGTTGCAGATGGACGAGAGGATCTGCGAATGGTGCCGTGCGTTGTTGATACGACTGAGGGTACGCCAGAGGTGTGGGAGTATAAGCTGATCCTCGGCAATGCGGAGACCCGCAAGCTGTCTGACGCAGAGTTGGCCGAGCAGGCGGCACACTTGACAGACGTGCTCTACGCCCTAAAGCAGCAAGGCTATTCTTTCTCCGGTCGCATGCGTGACATCGTGGCGGAAGCCTGCCAGGTCAGCAAGTCCAAGCTGGCCCGGCTCAAGGTTATCCAGGAGAGACTCTACGACCCCATCAGACGGGGTTGGGAGGCGGGTATCCTCTCTGAGGCATCCGCCTATCTCCTTGCCCAGCAGGATCCAAAAATCCAGGAAACGGTACACCGGAAGTATAGCTCGACCGCATGGGATATGACAACGGAAGACCTCCAGAAGGTCATTGACCGGTGTAAGTCCGACGCCTTGGATAAGTCTATTGACAAGCTGGATGAGATCATTCGGAAGAAAAAACAGCCAGAACGGTCTCCTGTGGATGCCGGCAAGGACTATGTAGAGCAGCTCAGAAAAGAAGATGAGAGATTTTTCAACCAGCTCCGCAAGGTGGCGTCCAGTTTTATCTGCGGGCTGGTGCGAGATCTCCCCACTACCAGACGCGACAGCATTGACCGCCTGCGCATTGCGAATCGTTCTCGTGGCTTTGCTGGCGGGGGATGCGACGGCGACGGTTCCAACAAGGGCCTCACGCTGGATTCCCTTGGCAAGCACCCCATCACTCGGTCTTGGACCGACGTGTGGGACATGCTGGCTCTGATTGCTCTCCACGATTATACTCAGAATCGTGAGGCAAAGGCGCAGAACCTACGGGAGCGGGACAATCTGAATGATTTGCGGGCGAGGCTGGAGTCTGCGCCCATGGTCAGATGGAATCATAGGCAGGTCAAGCCGCCTGAGAACGCGACGCTCCTCACGAGCTACTTTACCAGCGCAGGCAGCATAGTCTACCGCGTCGCCGTTTGGACCGGTAAACGCTGGGTAGACCCTGCAAATCAAAAAAAGGAGCTGACAGGGCTCCAGGTCGATAGATGGATGCGGATTCCGGTGTTCGGACAGGTGTTCGTGGAGGATTCAACGCCTGCTGCGGTGCCGGCTGCGGCTGCTTCGCTGTCCGGCTGGTGCCCTGCAGATACACCGCCTACACATCCCTGTGACTGCGTGGTAGAATTCGACCTGGGAGACGGGCATCTGGATAAGATTCTTTGCCGATGGGACGGCGATACATATTGTTGGCGCAACGACAGCCACCGTGTTGATATGCAGCCGGTCAAGTGGATCGAGTTGCCGGAGGATGCGGAAGGAGGCTCGTGATGGCTGAAAAAGAGTATATTGAGCGAGAAGCGGCAATCTTTGAATTTGAAACGAACGGAAGCAACTTTGTTTACGGGAAAAAGGCGTGTAATGCTATTATTAGCAGGTTGAAAACCATCCCCGCTGCCGATGTGGTGGAGGTGGTTCACGCACATTGGGTAAAGCCGACAAAGATTGGTTGGCGCAGTGTTGATGTTCCGCATTGTTCTCATTGCAAAGAAATTCCTTGCGGCGTAGACATGAACACGCACTATTGCCCCAACTGCGGCGCAAAGATGGACGGAGGTGCTGACAAGTGATTATCTGTGGTTTTCCGGGAACTGGCAAATCCACAATGGCAAGGTTTTCTCGCTGGGTGGATTTGGAGAGTACGCCGTTTAGCCGTCGTGGTCAATGGTTACTTTACGCAGAAGTGGCAAAGCATATGAGCGACAACGGCTATACTGTTATGGTGTCAACACACAAGGAAATGCTTGATGCACTTGAACAAATTGAAGCACCATATACCGTTGTGATACCACATCGCATGGATTATGAAATCTACTGTGATCGGTACGAATTGCGTGGGAACACACCTGAGTTCATTTCTAAAGTGTCAGAAAATTGGGAGGACTGGATTTCCAATATTATCAATGCACCATCTTTTTTGAAAACTGTTGTGATTTTGCCAAAAGGCGGGTGTATACAAGCGTGGGCAAAAGAAATGGACGGAGGTGCGAACGATGGTTGACTGCGCAAACTGCATTGAGAAGTGCCCACAGGCCGCGGCGGCAAATGAGATTGCAAAGGGAAGAATGTTCGCCGAGCGTGAGTTCATTAATCTTATAAATAAAATCGAAAACGGAACGTTGGTAGAAGTGGTGCGGTGTAAAGATTGTAAGCACTGGTCAAGAATGTGCGGCGAGTCATACCTCGGAGAGCCGGGGCTGGGCAAATGCCGAAATGCGCGGTTCTTCGCCTTTGATTACGGATTTGAAACGGAGGACAACTTCACCTGTGCAGACGGTGAGCGCAAAAAGGAGGGGACGAGTGATGGAGAGACTGACAGAGAGAGATTACAATGTGTCTGATGGTGGCGCTTACCTCAAATGCAGCGAGGGGTGTGCCGTACCGTGGTGTGACGGCTGCAGCAACTTTGAACGGTTGGTAGACCGCCTCGCCGCCTACGAGGACACGGGGCTGGAGCCGAGCGAAGTAAAAGCTAAATGCGCATGGGCTGACAAGATGTGTAAAACGCTTTCCGACATTTTTGGAGATTCCGGCGTATTTGATTTCTCGCATTTTAAGGAGCTGTCAAAAGCTGAATCCGAAGGTCGCTTGCTAGTGCTGCCGTGCAATGTGGGGGATACGGTGTATCTCCCCACCAAGAACGACTGGGGAGATCTCCTTAGCTTTGAGGTCATCGAAATCGGCGTGGATCGGGATGGCCCGTTCTTTGTCATCGATGATGAGGAGCACGATCACATCCCGATGAGTGATATTGGGGCTGACGTCTTCCTGAGCCGTGAGGAGGCCGAGGAGGCACTGGCAAAGGAGGCAACATGATGAATCAAAAACCAGAAGTTATTCGCGGCACCATCAATGGAAAAGCAAAGTATTGCAGGATCCCGGTTCGTAGTAAATTATACGAAACCATGCAGGGCAGCGGCGAACTGACTGCCGAGAATATCCTGTCTATGCCCCGTGAAAAGGCTGTAATGGTGATAGATGCTATTATGTCCGATTGGTTTTATTGGATGAAGCGCGCGGGCGAATATTTTGTGCAACTTTCGCCGGAGCCGCCCGTAAAGGAGGATGCCGATGCGCTGTAAGTGGTGTGATGACTTTAGTGGCGTATGTACGAACGGAGATTGTCCCGTCTGTGCCGACTGCTGCCCCTGTTTTTACTACCCGGAGATCTGCAAGTATGCGGAGGAAAAGGAGGCCGACAATAGCGAACATAAGGAGGAGACACCGTGAAGATCAAGATTTATCAGATCAATATGGACCGCGACACGAACGGAATCTGCTTCATGTCCTGGGAGTATCTGCAGAAGCAGGGACTTGTCAGCCGGGACGCAGATGGGCTCCGCGGCGTCATTGGCAAGGAGATCTACGACATGGTGTATGAGGTAGAGTCTGACACCGACGATCTGGAGCGGATCTATACACGTTTCAATACGAGACTCCCGGAGGACTTCCGTGGCCGCTCCCTCAGCTGTTCCGATATTGTGGAGACGCCGGCCGGCCTGTACTTTTGCGATTCCGTCGGCTGGGTGCCGGTCCGCTGGGGGTGAGTTAAGTGTGGGAGAGGCTCTTTGCGGAAGACTGGAGCAACACCGCCTGTGAGGGCTATATGCTGATGGCCATGGATGCGGCGGGAGTCGACCAGGAGACGCAGATGAAGGTAGTGGGACAGCTCCACGCCATCTTCGACCAGTATTCACTGGATGATGCGGAGGACTACTATCGGAAGGTGGTGTGTTTCTAGGTGAGCAAAGCAGTAATGCAGGCCATCCGGCCGGAGTGGTGCGAGAAGATCATCCGAGGAGAAAAGACCATTGATGCGCGGAAGACCCACCCGGATCAGGAAACGCCATTCAAGGTTTACATCTATTGCACCATTGGGAAGAAAACACTGTATCGCAGTAGCCATGACGGCGCGATCCGCCTATATCACAAGGCGGCGCCGACGGCATTTGCGCATCACCAGGTTCTGAACGGCAAGGTGATCGGTGAGTATGTATGCGACAAGCTGGTCTGGGTAGTATCACATCCGAGCATTTTCGCCGGGCACACACTTTTATTTGCGAAGCCTATAAAATACGCTTGTCTGACGAACGAGGAGGCAGAACATTATTCCGGCGGCAAAGATGTGTACGGCTGGCACATCTCCCAGCTGAAGATCTATGACCAGCCGAAGGATCTTGTGGCGTTCTGCAAGCCGTGTGAACGTCAGCGGGGATCTGATTGTAGGTATTGCAAAAGACACAGTGGAAACAAGCCGATACTGCGCCCGCCACAGTCTTGGTGCTATGTGGAGGAGGTGTAGGATGGATGACCTGAGGCAGGGCTGGCTATCTCCCACGGGTGAATTCCGGGAGTGTTCGTCTTATGATCACGTGTCCACGGCCCGCGAGATTGCAGAAATTCTCCACCTATCAGATATTGATGTCAAAACCGGCCGGCAGATATCTGCCGACGATGCTTTGATGAAATGCGGATGGGCGTATGTAGGGATATCTTCTTTTGGGCGTCATGAATGGCGCATTGGATGGGACAGAAATCTTACTCCGGAGCAGGTCCGCTTTTTGCGCCCGTACTTTGAAGGGGCATGTTTGCCCGTAAATGAGTATTCTTTGATGCGATGGAGGGATGAGTTGGGTGGCTGAGATCATTGATATCACCCAGTATTTCCGGACGTGCGCCAACTGCGTCTTCTATAAGCACGGTCCAGATCGTGCGTGTGGTCATCCGGGCGGGTGGACAGTGAAAATCAAAAATATGTACTCCATAGAGTGCAATGAGTTCGTAAATAAGAATAAGGCCCTGCCCGGCAGCACCGGGCAGGGCAAAGGATATGGTAGTCAGTCCAACAGAAAACGACTATAAAAAAATCCTCTCATGGATAGCCCAAAGAACGTCCTGATTGAAACTTGAACAGTAGTTTTCTTTGACTTCAATGACAAGCAAGTCGTCATCAGCATCCATTTGCATCTGGATTTTTCCATAGATAGCTTCTTTCGTCAGCCCATTAGTGCGAACCAACCAGACAGATCCGCCGCAATGACAGCAGTTGCCGCCCGAAAGATCCATAATGGTTTTGATCACGCCATAATAGTTTTGTTCGGGCTTGCAAAGATCGTATGCAATCAACCAAGCCATCGCCCTCACCTCCTTTCTACGAGATTGTACCAAACTATTTGTGAGAAATGGGGGCCACTGCATGGCCGTGACACACGAAGCCCGGTACACCTCGGATTTCTGCAATTATTCCGAAGGATATGGAGTAGGCGCAGAAAGTCCACACAGCACGGAATAAGCCGTTGCAGTATAGTCATTCTACATCAAATGAATCGTCGTTCTCCACACCCCCACCTGATGCAGGTTTTTGATTGCAGCATAATCATTCTACATCACCGGAGACGACGCTCTCCACACCCCACCACAACATTTTCATAAACGAGTGACGCATGCCCCTGTGGCTCCTGTCCAATCTGAGGAGGACAGGAGCCATGGGCATATGCAGCAAAAGAAAGATGAAAACCGTCCGCGCCGGCCGGCAGGTCCGGCAGATCATCTATCCGATAATCTATGCGGCGGATCCTCCGGCAACACGAGGTGCCAAGCGCAAGGCCAGCACAGCGGCGCAGGCCCTGCTGAATCGGCGCCATTCCTTCGAGAAGGCGCAGGATCTGATCGCGGAGAACTTCGACGTAGGGGACATCCTCTTAACGCTGACTTATGATGATGCACACTACCCAGCCGGCCGAAAGGCAGCGGAGGGCCGAGCAAAACAGTTCATTGCAAAAGTGCGGAAGCTATGGCGGGCCAGAAAGTGGGGAGACCCCGTTATCTTCTGGGTGACAGAGGAGAAGCACGGCGACGGCCGGCTGCATCATCATCTGATCGTCAAGGCGCCGCCTGCAAAGTGCTACGCTATGCTTCGCAGCTGCTGGCGCTGGGGATCCGTAACAGATATGAAGAAATTCCGAGTGGACAAGGAAAAGAACTTTGAGTCCATTGCGCGATACCTCTGCAAAGAGGCGCCGGAGTTGGGCAAGCATCAATGGCACATTACCCGCAGCGCCAGCCGTCCGGACGTGGACGTCCGCTGGGTGGATGGTGACGCTATGATCAAGCCGCCGAAGGGGTCCATGGTTCTGGCGAGCGCTTCGGTACATGACTATCAATTCGGCGCGGGATATCAGTACGCCACATATATTCTTCCGTTGACCAAGAGGAAACGGACAAGGAAGCAGTAATCTTTTTATATTTTTCTGTCTTGATAATAATAGTATTTTTAGGGGTTAGGATGGTGAAAAGTGTTGCAAACAACTCAAAATCATGGTAAACTGTTAACTGTAAGGGACGGATATCTTGTCTGCCCGGTGTGCAGGCAGAACAAGAAACTCCTCCCGGTCCTGCCGACAACTTCCGGCAGGAACATCGTGTGCTACTGCACCAAGTGCAAGCACCGAACGATCGTGAATATCGACAGTGGCCTGTGCTTTGAGAGCCCGTGCCTGTGATCAACGCAAGAAGCGTGAGATTGCAGGTACGGGCTCTTTTCGTTTTGCCGGAGGTGGCAGATCATGCAATTCGATTACAGCAGCAAGAACAGGCGCTGGCAGGCACTGCGTCTTCGGATTCTCCGGCGTGATCGTTACCTGTGCTGTGAGTGCAGGCGCTACGGCCGGGTGACGGACGCCAACACGGCACATCACATCTGGCCGGTGGAGGACTTCCCGGAGTATGCCTTCGCGTCCTGGAACTTGGTCAGCCTGTGCCAGGGCTGCCATGACGCCATGCACGACCGGATCACTCGGAAACTGACGCCGCAGGGCGAGAGGTGGCGCAGAAGTACCCCCCCTCCCTCGACGGGGTGATTTTGCTCCTCAAGGGACCGGCGGGGGAACCTTACGCACACACGGCGGAAAAATTTCGGGAGAAAATTGACCGCCAGGACAAGTTATAACCGCGCGGGCGGTAAATGGTACGCCGGCGCAGGCGCGGGCCGCGGACGCGAAACGCGAACATTGACCGCGAACATTCAGCAGCTTTATTTACCGTGCCGGCTTTGGGCCGGGTGGTGAGATCATCCATACTCATGTCCTCCTTTCAGCTGGATTCGGTGCACGCAAGGCACCCCATCCGGCCGAGAGCCGGCACGGATCAGCGCGGTGCCCAATTCGGGCACAGGAGGGTGTCATGACCAGGGAACAGCAATACAAGACCCAGATGCAGGCGCTGGGGATTTATGACCCTGCGTTTGATCCTGCGATCCATACCCTGGCGATTATGGAGCGTGAGCTGCAGCGCACGATGAAGGCTTGGAAGGAAACTGCACCGGATAAGAAAAGCGCTCCTTCTGTGGAGCATGATCTGTACGCCGTGATTCAGTCTCAGCGCAAGGATATCCTGGCGCACCGGGATGCTCTGGGGCTGACGCCCAAGGCCCTGCGCCGCCTGCAGGCAAAGGGGAGCGCCGGCCCTGCCGGTGATCCTGTCACGGACGGTATCGGAGCCAAACTGGACGCCCTCGCAAGGCGGTGTGGTCTGTGATTCCGTACAGCGTCTACAACGCGCCTCACTTGAGGATCGCGCTGGACTACGCTCAGGCCGTCGCCTCGGACGAAACCACATGCGAGCTGACACGGCTGTGCTGCCGGCGCTTTCTCAACGACATAGAGGATCCCCGCTGGGACTTCCGTCCAGGCCTGGCGGAGTTCTGCATCGAGATCATGACGGGCCTGTTCTGCTTCATGCAGGGCGAGCGCCTGGACGGCACGCCTCTCCGGGGGTGCCCCCTGGAGCTGATGCCGTGGCACACTTTTGTGACCTACAACGTGTGCGGTTTCTTTCTTCCTGGTACGGAGATCCGGCGTTTTACCGAGGCCGATATCTTCGCCCCGCGAAAGACGGTCAAGACCACCTTTGCCGAGGCTCTGCAGACGGCCCTGGTTATGTACTACCGGCGCTCCGGCGCCAAGGCCAAAACGGTGGCCGGATCCCTGAAACAGGGTATGGAAGGATTTGACTGGCTGGTCTATAACTTCAAGCTCCTGGGCCTGGTGGCAGACAACAACCCGCCCGGCAAGCTACGGCTACTAAACAGCAGCCTGGGCCACAGCATCGAGGGCCCCTTCTGGGGCGGCTACATCGATCTGGAAACCCTGGCTTTTAAACCAGAGCTGTTCGACGCCTTCAATGCCGCGTTCGTCCACCTGGATGAGCTGGAGTTATACAAGGATGCCCGGCCTTACACCAGACTGCGCGACTCCATGAAGGCCTACACCAACAAGCTTCTCTCCTGCACTTTCACAGCCGGTGACGACGGCACCGGATTCGCCGCCCAGCACCGGGACTACATGGAGAAGATCCTCCGCGGCACCGTCACCGGCCTGGACGCCGACCGGACCTTCGTGTTTATGGCCGAGGCGCCAAGAGGGGAGGACGGCGAGGTGGACTATACCAATCCGGAGGTCCACCGTGCGGCAAACCCCGCCTACGGCATCACGATCCGTCCGGACGACATGTTGGCGGCAGCCCTCCAGGCGGAGCACAATCCGACGCTCCGCAAGGAGTTCTTCACCCGCTCGCTTAACCTGTTTGTCTCCAGCTTCAGGGCCTGGTTTGACGTGGAGGAGTTCCGGCGCAGCGATCGGCGCTACGACTGGAGCCAAGCGGAGCTGGCCCAGCTGGTCAAGTCCTGGTACGGCGGCGCGGACCTGTCCAAGCTGCACGATCTGACGGCGGCCGACATCGTGGGCGAGATCCCCGCCAAGTTGGCAGCCACACCGGACTGGACGCCTCCGGAGGATGTGCTGGTCATCGTGCCGCACTGCTGGTTTCCCCGGACGGCGGCGGCGGAGAAGGCCGACAAGGACAATATCCCGCTGTTCGGTTGGCAGGATGACGGCTGGCTGGACATGCCAAACGAGCCCAGCATGGATCCCACGGAGCCGGTCAAACAGTTCAAGAGCTGGCAGGCCTCCAGTTTCCGGATCCGGAAGGTTGGCCACGACCGGAAATTTGCCCGGAAGTACTACACGGCCATGAAAAAGGCCGGTTTCTCCGTGGTGGACCAGCCGCAGCTTTACCTGCAGAAAAGCGAGGGCTTCCGTTACATCGAACACAAGGCAAAGATTGGCTGTCTCTACTACTGCCACGCCGAGCCGTTTGAATACTGCGTCTCCAACGTCAGAGCCCAGGAAAAGGTGGACGACGCGGTACAGTATGACAAGATTTCACCCACCAGTCGCATTGACGTATTTGACGCGGCGGTGTTTGCCACGGTGCGGATGCTGATCGACAGCGACAAGCTCAGCGACGCCGCCCGGTGGCTCGGAAAGGAG
Source organism: uncultured Eubacteriales bacterium (assembly GCA_900317425.1). Taxonomy (GTDB): domain Bacteria; phylum Bacillota; class Clostridia; order Oscillospirales; family Oscillospiraceae; genus Vescimonas. The sequence goes on from ONGR01000001.1 coordinate 134,346, forward strand.
GAGTGACCCATGGGCCTGTTCAGAAAACGAAACCAGTCCCTGCTCGGGCTGTATCTCAGCGGGTCTGATAGCACACCGCCCAGCGGGTATACCAGACTTTTGGATGCGCCGGAGGTGGTGGCCTGCATTGACAGGATCACGGCGATCATTTCCAGTTCAACGATTTACTTGATGCAGAATACGAAACAGGGCGACAAACGCGTGCGGTTTGGCCTGAGCCGCCTTGTGGATATCGACCCGTGGCCCGGGCACGGTACCCGTCAGACGTGGATGAGCTGGATCGTGTCCACCATGCTGGGGGAGGGCGACGGAAACGCGTTTGTCTATCCCGTGTATCGGGACGGACGGTTTCGGGCCCTGGTTCCTATGCCCGGTGCTACGCCCAGTTCCATGGGCGGTGACGATTATATCGTGCAGTGGCGCGGTGAACGGCTGGATCCTGACGAGGTGCTACACTTCCGGCTCTTCGCCGACCTGGATCATCCGTGGCGCGGGCGAGGCTATCGTGTGCAGGCATCCACTGCGGCGGCGAGCCTCAAGCAGACCGACGAGCTCAAGCGCGCGCTCAGTAGCCCCAAATATAAGCCTCCGCTGATCGTCTCCGTCAACACGGACAGCGATCTGAGCGACGACGAGAAACGGGAGGATCTCCGGAAGAGGTACCTGGAGGACAGCTCTACCGGCAAGCCCTGGATCCTGCCGGCTGATCTTTTCAAGGTTTCCCAGGTTCGCCCCCTGACACTGACTGATCTGGCGGTCAAGGACACCGTGGAGCTGGACAAGAAAACCGTTGCCGCAATCTTCGGCGTACCGCCGTTTCTGCTCGGCCTGGGGGCGTTTAACAAGGACGAGTACAATACCTTTATTCGCACCGTCGTTGTTCCCATCTGTCAGGGTATTGAGCAGGAGTTGACGCTAAAGCTGCTGCTCAGTGACGAGATGTACTTTGTGTTTAACCGGCGCCGCCTATATGCCTATGACATGCAGACCCTGGTCGACATCGATCTGGCCATGTCTGATCGAGGCTATGTCTGCGGCGATGAGGTCCGGGAGGACGCCTTCCGGGATCCGGCGGGGCTGACCGAATTCCGCCCGCTGGAAAACTATATCCCCTACGACAAGGCCGGCGACCAAAAGAAACTGAATCAAAGCAAGGAGGATGAGTGAGATGCCGCCCATGGAATTGCCCGAAAACCTCACCATGCGGACCCGGCGCACGGACTTCAAGACGCGCCAGGATGGCAAGGACCTGATTATCGAGGGCTATTTTATCGTTTTCAACCAGCCCTACTACGCCTATGAGGATATGGAGGAGGTCATTTCTCCTCATGCCCTGGACGGGGCCGACACGAGTGATGTCCGCGCCCTTGTCGATCATCTGTCCCATCTTGTTTTGGGACGCAGCACGGCAAACACGCTGACCTTCAGCGTCGACAATATCGGTGTATTCGGCTCCATCAGGATCAACGCCGCTGACACCGACGCCACAAACCTTTATGCTCGCGTCCAGCGGGGTGACGTCGATCAGGCGAGCTTTGGCTTCGAGGAGGGGACCGTTGCATACACCGAATTGCCCGGCGGGCGGTATCGGCGGGAAATCCAGTCGATCAAGAAGCTATGGGAGCTCAGCGTTTGCACCTTCCCGGCGTACGAGCAGACGTACGTCGGAGCTCGCGGCAGAATGGACGAAGATATCCGGAAATCGGTTGTCCGCGCTGCCAAAGAAAAATTGAAAAGGAGATTCAAACATCATGCTTAGACTTTTGATGCTGCAGCGGCAGCGTACCGCGCTGCAGACCCAGCTGAAACAGCTGCGCACCCGGCGCACCGAGCTGAAGACCCGTGAGACCCAGCTGCAGGAGCAACTGGAGAAGCTGCCCGAGGATGCCTCCATGGATGAGATCAAGTCCCTGCAGGATCAGGTGGACGATCTGACCAGACAGCAGAATGAGGTGGAGGACCAGATCGAGGAGACCAACGCCAACATCGAGAAGGTGGAAAAAAACATCTCTGAGGCTGAGGCCTCCCAGGGCTCCGTGCCCAATGATGATGACGATCCCCGTCAGCCTGCGATGCAGCCCGCAAATGACAGCGGCTCTTTCCGTTGCCGCAGCCGCTGCTTCGCCAGCCGCAGCGCCCGAGATGCCTTCTATGGCCGCTCCGAGGTGCGGGAGTTCCTGGGCCGCGTCCGCTCGATGCTGGGTAATCAGCCGGGCTCCCGCCGCACCGTGAACGGCGCCGATCTCACTATCCCCACCGTTGTCCTGGATATCATCCGCGACAACCTGAACAAGTATTCCAAGCTGCTGCCCTATGTCAGCCTGAAGCCCGTGTCCGGTCGTTCCCGCCAGAACGTGATCGGCGACATTCCCGAGGGCGTCTGGATGGAGATGACCGGTGTCCTGAACGACCTGACCTTCACTGTCAACGACGTGGAGATGGACGGCTTTAAGGTCGGCGGTGTCATCATCATCCCCAATTCCTACCTGGAGGATAGCGACATCAACCTGGGCGAGGAAATCCTCTATATGCTGGGTCAGAGCATCGGCATGGCGCTGGATAAGGCCATCGTTTACGGCAAGGGTGCCGGTCAGAAGATGCCCATCGGTATCATGACGCGCCTCGCTGAGACGACACAGCCCTCCTATTGGGACGCGAATCGTATGCCCTGGATCGACCTTCACTCCAGCCACGTCATCAAGCTTAACCTCCTCTCTGAGGTCGGCACGGACTTCTTCACTCCGTTGCTGGCTGCTCTGGCCAAGGCTAAGCCCAAGAAGGATCAGGGCGAGAAGGTCTGGATCATGAATGAGGCCATGCGCAACACGCTCATGATCAAGGCCCTCGCCTTCAACGCGGCGGCTGCCCTGGTATCCCAGCTGAACGACACAATGCCGGTCGTGGGCGGGAAGATCATCACGCTGGACTTCATGCCGGACAACAACATCGTTGGCGGTTATCTTGCCCGGTACCTGCTGGCGGAACGCCAGGGCAGCGAGTTCGGTTACTCCGATCTGCCCATGTTCATTCAGGACAAGACGGTGTTCAAGGGCACTGCCCGTTACGACGGTCAGCCCATCTTCGGCGAATCCTTCGTCGCTGTGAGCGTCGACAACACCAATGTTGTCACCGCCATGGACTTCGTATCTGACTACGCCAATCAGCCCATGAACGCCCTCATCGTTACGGCTGCTGCCGGCTCCGCCAATGGCAAGACGGTCCTCACCGTCGCCGGTGCCGTGTCCGGCAGCCCCACCCTGAAGTACAAGGCTGGCCATCTGCCCGTCGGCATCAACGTGGGTGATAAGGTGACCGACTTCGAGGCTCTGACCTCCGGTACTACTGCAATCACTGCCGTGGCCGGTACGCCCATCACCGTGGTAGAGCTGGACAAGGCTGGCCGCGTGATCTCCCTGGGCTACGTGACCAGCGTCCCCAAGGCGTCCTAAATGCTTGCCGACAGCGTTTCATGCTGTTTTCCTCCTATGAGCCGGGGGCGGGAGACCGTCCCCGGCGGCAAACTACCAAGCGAGGTGATAACCAATGGCGGAGCCCATCCTGAAGCGGCTCAAGCAGAGCCTACCGTTGACTTCCACCGCCTATGACGACCTGCTGAACGGCTTGATTAAGCGGGCTACCACGGCCCTGCAAATGGCAAATACGGGCATCAATGCCAAAACGCTGACAGCGGACGATGAAGAACTGATCATCATGTATGCGGCGTGGCTCTGGCGCACCAATAAGCAGCCGGATCTCCAAATGCCGCCTGCGCTGCGCCTGGCCATCAATGACCGGAAAGTCTATGTCTCCACAGGAGGTGGCTCCGGCAATGGATGATGAAATCTACCTTGTGCCCAATTCGGGCACACAGAACAGTTTCGGCGCCTTTGTCACCGACAGGGCTGCTCGACCGCGCCGAGTTCTCTGCACTGTCAGCGGGATCATCCGTTCCGAGTGGGCCGCAGCCGGACAACTTGGCCATAAGCCCAGCCTGGTGGCCACCGTGCCGGTGATCGACTACCAGGGCGAGCAGGAGGCAATCTTCCACGAGAACAGGTACAGCATCTATCGTACCCATCCGACGAAGGACGGATGGGACGTTGAGTTGTATCTGGAGGCCAGAACGGGGGTGACCTATGAGCATCAAACTGGATGATTTGGCCGCGGAGATCCAGTCCGCCATGTACGACTTCCGTGACAACACTCTGGATGTTATGGATCACGCTGTAAGCCGGGTGGCAAAAGAGACCGTCCAGGATATCAAGAAGAACATTGAAAGCGCAGGAATCGGCGGTACGGAGTACCGAAAGTCCTGGGCACAGAAAAAGGATCCCGACGTACGCGGAAAATGGGCCTCCGGCCGTGTCGTGTATTCAAAACTTCCCGGCTTGCCTCATTTGCTGGAACATGGCCATGCCAAAGTGAACGGCGGCAGGGTGGAAAGCCGTCCACATATCGCCCCGGCGGAGGAACGGGCCGCCAAAAATTTAGAGGCCTATATCAAGGCTGGAATTGAAGGCGGTGAGTAAATGGATCTCGATACTCTGTATACGACCCTGAATGCCTCTGGACTGCCGGTGACATACCGTGCGTGGGATCCGCCTGATCATCCGGCCCCGCCACTGCCCTGGATCTGCTATCTGCAGACCACAAACCGACCCTTTGCCGCCGATGGCGTGGCCTACTACAGCGGCCAGCAATACCGTGTGGAGCTCTACACCGCCGAAAAGGACCCCGTGAGCGAGCAGGCGGTGGAAGCCGCACTGACCGCCGCGGGGATCTTTTATACGAAGGAAGAAACCTATCTCGACAGCGAGAGCTGCTACGAGATCATCTATGAAATCGAGGTGTAACTATGTCCGATAAAGAAAACAAGGTCCAGTTTAACCTGAAGAACGTCCACTATGCGCTCCTGACGGAGACTGTGACCGCCACGGGTACAACCTATGCGTTTGGTACGCCCGTGCGTGTTCCCGGCGCCGTGAACCTGAATCTGGAGCAGCAGGGCAGCATCCAGAAGTTCTATGCCGACGGCATCGTCTATTACAAAGCTGCCCAGAACAACGGCTATGAGGGTGACCTGGAGATGGCCCGCTTCATCGACAAGATGATGCAGGAGATCTGGGGCGCCAAGCTGGGTGCGACCTCCAAGGTTCTGACGGAGTACAACAATGTGGAGCCGAAGGCCTTTGCGCTCCTGTTCCAGATCGACGGTGACGAGGACAACGACCTCTACGTGCTCTATAACTGCGTCGGTACCCGTCCCGCCATCAGCTCCAAGACCAACGAGGAGACCAAGGAGCCGGTGACGCAGTCCAGCACCATCTCTGCCACGGCGCTGGAGGACGGCCGCGTCATGGCCCGCACGACTGCAGAGACGCCCGACAGCATCAAGAACGCTTGGTTTACCAAGGTGTTTGAAGAGTCCGACGCCGCCTAAGGGAGGGAAAACACATGGTACGCGAATTTACCATTGCCGGCAAGAACGTGAGAATGAGGGCTTCGGCCCTCATCCCGCGCATTTACCGCCACACCTTCGGCCGTGATATGGTTGCAGATATGCGTCAGCTGCAGAAAGCATATAAGCGGTCTCAGGATGCCAAGAAGAATGGCGCCAGTGAGGACGAGATTCAGGAGGCCACTCTCAGCGTGATCGATCTGGAGATCTTTGAAAACGTAGCCTGGACCATGATGAAGCACGGTGCCGAGTTCCGGGACGTGGTCACCGGACAGGACGATGACGGCAACGACATCATCGAGCGCATTCTGATGAGCGGCGACATGCGGGTAGGCCACAGCCCCGATGAGTGGCTGGACAGCCTGGACGGCGTGTTCTCTGTGTATGAGGTCATGCCGGTAATCCTGGAGCTGTGGGGCGCCAACCAGAAGACCACATCTGTCCCGGCAAAAAAGTAAGACCGACAACCCGTGAGCCCAACGGGGCGCAGTTCATGCTGCGCTGCGCCCAGCTGGGGTTGTCGGACGAGGCTCTGGGCGATATGACCATGGGGATGGTCTATGATCTGATGACTGAGAAGGCCAATGATCTGGAGAAATACCCCTACAAGGCCACTCAGGACGATATCAACGCATTTTTCCCGAAGTGAGGTGAGAATCCATGTCAGGCAAAAAAATCCGCGGTATCACCGTGGAAATCGGCGGTGACGTATCCGGCCTGAATAAGGCGCTGGAAACCGTCAATAAAAAGTCGAGAGATACCCAGGCGCAGCTGAAGGATGTTCAGAAGCTGCTGAAGCTGGATCCCACCAACACAGAGCTTTTGCGGCAAAAGCAGCAGCTCCTGACCCAGGCTGTCTCCGACACGAAGGAGAAACTGGATGTCCTCCGGAAGACCGAGCAGCAGCTGAAGGACAGCGGGGTAGAGGAAAACAGCGCTCAGTTCATGGCCGTGCGCCGGGAGATCAACTCCACGACCCGGGAGATGGAGGAGTTGGAGAAGGCTGCAAAATCCGCCAATGCCACAATGGAACACATTGGAGCTGTGGCGGATCAAGTCGCTGCCGGCGCCCAAAAGTTGGCTGGTAAAACACGAGGTCTTTCGACTGCGGCCCAGGCGGGCCTTGCTGGGATTGCTGGTCTGGGCTATAAGGCTATTACTTCTGCCGACGACCTTAATACACTCTCAAAGCAAAGCGGAATCTCGACAAGAGACCTGCAAAAACTCCAATACGCTGCAGATCTGATCGACGTGGATCCCGATAATGTCATCGTGGGCCTCACGAAGATGAAGAAAAACATGACCTCCACGTCTAAGGACACGGTGGCTGCTTGGGATCGAATCGGTGTGTCAACCAGGGATGCCAACGACGAGCTTCGAAATAGTACTGATGTCTTTTATGAGACTCTGGAGGGGCTTTCCAAAATCTCCAATGAGACCGAGCGTGACGCCTTGGCTATGCAGCTCTTTGGCAAGTCGGCTGATCAGTTGGCTGGAATCGTTGATGATGGTGGCAAGGCTTTCCGCGAATTGGGTGATCAGGCAGAGGAACTGGGGTATGTTCTCGACCAGGAAACTCTGGACAGTCTCAACAGCGTAAACGATAAGATCGATGAACTAAAAATGAAAGCCAGCGGCGACCTTGCTGCCGGGGGCGCAAAGGCGATTGAAGCGTTTATGCCCGAAATCGAAAAAGTCATCGGGTTTGTGGGAGATCTTTTGACAAAGCTCGGGGAACTCTCTCCGGAACAGATCCGGATCATTACGCTGATCTTCGCTATTGTGGCTGCCATTTCCCCGGTGGCAGGACTTATTTCCAATGTGGCCGGAAGCGTCAGCACAGTCACAGATCTGCTTACCAAGTTGGGGCCGTCTATCAGTACCGTCGCAGGCTTTTTGGGCAACATGTTCGGAAAGATCTGGGCGTTTGTGGCGGCAAATCCCATTGTTCTGATTGCTGCAGCCGTCATCGCCTTGGTGGCGCTGATTGCCACGCAGGGTGACAAGATCCAGGCGATCCTGCAGAAGGTCGACGATTTCATGCAGGGCATCTTTGCGACGGACTTCACGAAGATCTTCGGCCCGGTGCTAGGCAGTGCGCTGAATGCGTTCTTTGCCAACGTCAAAAACGTGTGGGACAGTGTCATGAAAGTTTTCAACGGTATCATTGACTTCATTCGCGGCGTATTCACCGGCGACTGGTCCCGGGCCTGGAACGGCATCAAGAGCATCTTCTCCGGCATCTTCTCCGGCCTGACGGCCATCGCAAAGGCGCCTCTGAATGCCATTATCGGTCTACTGAACGGCCTCATTGGCGGCGCCAACAGTCTGATCGGCAAGCTCAACTCCATCAGCATCACGCCGCCCAAGTGGGTGACGTCGCTGACTGGCATCGGTTCCTTCGGCTTCAACCTGGCATACCTCGGCTCGATCCCGTACCTGGCCAACGGAGGCATTCTCTCCCGCGGCTCCGCCGTGGTAGGCGAAGCTGGTCCGGAGCTGCTGACCATGTCCGGAGGGGGAGCAGTAGTGCAGCCGCTGACCAACAATACGACACACCATAGGAGCACGTATTTGGGCGGTATGACGGTCAATGTGTATGCGTCACCGGGGCAGGACGAAGATGAGATTGCCGAGAAAGTGCTTGAGAAGGCGCAGCAGAAGTATGAGGAGGAGGCGGTTGCACTTGCATGATTTTTATTTGGATGGCGTCTCCTGCCGGCGATATGGGATCTCCGTCTCTGGCGAGGATACCTTCAACGGCCCGGAGCGTGACGTGGAATCGCTGGAGATCCCCGGTCGCAACGGAGATCTGACCCTCGATAACAAGCGGTTCAAGAATATTCCCATCCCGTACCCGGCCATTGTGCTGGGCAACTTCAAACGGAATGCAGCCGCAGCCCGGGCATGGCTCCTGTCCGTCCCTGGATACCGCCGCCTGGAGGACAACTACCATCCCGACGAGTTCCGTCTGGCGAAGTATAAGGAGGGGCTGGAGTTTAAGCCCTGGGCGAACAACCATTCTGGAGAGGTTACAATCACCTTTGACTGTGCGCCTCAGCGCTTCCTCAAAAGCGGGGAGGATCCCGTCGAGTTTACCGAGCCCGGTGTGCTGATCAATCCTACGCTGTTCACGGCGCTGCCTCTGATCACCCTTACCGGTGACGGCGCTGGCGAGCTGATTGTCAACGGTCACATTATCCAGATTTCCGACGTGGGCGGCAGCGTGACGCTCAATCGGGAGATCCGGAGGGCCTACGCCGGTACGACCAGGCGAGATTACACCATGACCGGCCACTTTGATTGGCTGGATCTGGTGCCGGGAGAAAACACAATTTCCTTTAACGGCGGCATCAACGCCGTCAGTATCATCCCAAGGTGGTGGACCGTATGATCCCTATTCTTATTTCCGATAAGTTCGACCTGCTGCGTCTGAAGGACAGCAATGGTAAGGCCATGTTCGACAGCGAGGGCCGCGCCCTGTATGTTCCGGACACCAATCCCACCATCCCGGAGCACAACGGCCTGGGTGAGATGGGCGACGCCATCAGCTGCATTGTCAAGAGCACCATCAACGCCCCGGACGAGCTGACCATGACTTATTCCGTCACTGGCAGCCTGTATAAGGACATCAAAGAGCGCTGCGTGATCATGGCCAAGCCAGATCAGACGCGTGGCCCTCAGCCTTTCCGCATTTACCGCATCACCAAAGCCATCAAGGGACGTATCACCATCTATGCCCGCCATCTGGCCCATGACGGGCTTTCCGGCATCCCGGTGGCTCCTTTTACCGCATCGGACATCCAGGGCGCTATGGCCGGTCTAAAGGCCAACGCGATGGTCAACTGTCCCTTCAAGTTGACCACCACCCGCACCACGGCGGCGAAGTTCTCTGTAAAGGTCCCCACCGACATCTGGTCGCTCCTCGGCGGCCAGCAGGGAAGCCTCCTGGACGTTTATGGCGGCGAGTACAGCTTCGACGGCTACAACGTCACCCTGGGGAGTCGTATTGGCCAGGACAACGGTGTAACCGTCAGATACGGCGTCAACATGGTGGATCTGGAACAGGACAAAAATATCGCCAACTGCTATACCGGCGTGGTGGCCTACTGGCGCAACGAGGATGATGAGATCCACAGCCCGGTGATGTATGCCGGCGGCACCTATGGTTATGTGCGGATTCTCCCTGTGGATATGTCCACCAAGTGGGAGAGCAAGCCCACCGTGGAGCAGTTGAAGGCAGCGGCGGTCAAGTACATCAAGGACAATGAGATCGGCGTTCCCAATGTGTCCTGGAAGGTCAAGATGGTAGACCTGGCCGACACGGAGGAGTACAAGAATATCGCGCTTCTTGAACGTGTCAGCCTGGGTGATACCGTTGGCGTGGAGTTCGAGCAGCTGGGCGTGGATGCGACGTCCCGCGTCAGATCTATCGAGTGGGACGTGCTGAAAGAGCGGTATCAGACCATTACCCTCGGCAGCGTCAAGGCCAACATCGCCAGCACCATCGCCGCACAGGCCCGTGAGCTGGCCCAGACACCTACGCGATCGGAGACAATAAACATCGCCACGGGCCTTGCTGCTGTCGCTATGGGGCTCAAGGGTGGCGCCGCTCGTCTGCTGGATACCAATGACGACGGATATCCCGACGAGTTCTACGTTGGTGACAACGAGGATCCCGCACTTGCCCGATACGTTGCTCGCTGGAACTATCTCGGCCTGGCGGTATCTGACAACGGCTACAACGGCCCCTTCAAAATGGGCTGGACGCCGGAGGGCGGCTTCATGGCCTGGATGATCACGGCAGCAAAACTGATTGCCGGCACTATCCAGAGCGCAGACGGTAAATCATTCTACCTCAATCTGGACACCGGCGAGCTGCGATGCGGCGGGACGATCAGTGTCGGCGGGCAAAACAACACATTTGGACGGCTGGATTTGTATAACAGCTCTGGGAATCTTGTCGGAACCGTTGGAAACAACGGGGTTGTACAAGAGTTCACCAGTGCGTCTGGAACGGCGTATAAAAGCGTATTGGTCGCGCCTTCTATTACTTTCTTTAAAAACGGCGTAGCGTTGGGGTCGTTTTCTGGAAATCTCCTCACAATGACAGACCCAAGCGCCACAGGTGCTGATAGTCAATCTATTGCCATTAACGGAAATGATGGGCGCATTCGTTGCCGAAAACTCGTTGTTGACGGATCCATAATTCTCAACGGACGCGAGATCACATAAGGAGGGTACCATGGACGAAAAAACCTACGTCCTCGCTTATCCCGGCGAGGATATCGATGCCGCTATGAACCAGGTCGAGGACACCGGGGATCACGTGCAAGTTTGCCTTGTTGCCTCGCCAAACTCCTGGAACTACAAGAAATACGCCAGCGGCGATGCGATCCTGTGGGGGCGCTTTACGGTAACGCCCGGTGAATCCAATGCCAGCGGTAGCCAGTTTTACAGCAACATTATCACAATCCCCACGCCATTCGGCGTAGCAAATGCGTCGGTCGTCGGAAGCTGTGATAACCTGTGTGATGTTGTAAACACAGCTAACAGTTACGCCAGCAAGACGGTGTCGTTCCGCCTCAAGCGCCCGGTTGCGATCGACACGAATACTCCGATCACCGTGCAGTTGCAGGTGTTTGGCGTTTGGCGCCCCTGAAAAGGAGAGATGAAAAATGATCGAGAAAAAGGTTAATCTGCGGCTGGATGAATGCGCCTTCCCGGAGCGAATCCGCGTCAGTCAGTTTGATACCATGTGGCAGTTCGTGTTCGGCATTCTCTATAAGTCCCGGCCGTGGCAGATCCCGACAGGAGCAACGGCTGTTCTCAATGGCCGCAAGCCGGACGGCAACGTGTTCGCCTTCTCCGGCACTATAGAAGACAACAAGGTGACCGTGGACTGCGACGTGCAGATGACCGCCGTGGCCGGGCAGACCGTGTGCGAGCTGAGCATCCTGTCTGATGGCAAGGTTGTCGGAACAGCCAACTTTGTGCTTGATGTGGAGACTGCTCCGAAGTCGCCCGATGATGTGTCCAGCGAAACCACGCTGCCCGCCTATGCGGAGATTCTTGATGCGGCATCACGCGTTCCACCCAACACTACAAATTGGGTACTCTACGATGAAACTCTGCCGGACGAAACAGCAGAGCCGGTAGCTGTCGTTGACACGAACGGAACGACTTGGTATTTGGGCGTTGACACCAACGGGGTGCCTTTTGTTGGCAACACAAACAACGAAGTCGTGTGGGTTCCAACAGAATCTGAATACGCAAATGGAGATGAGGTGAGATACTAATGCCTCTTGACAATGCCTATGTAATCAGTACATCAAAGCTGACAGCTATCGGAGACGCTATCCGAGGAAAGATTGGATCGAGTTCAAGCATGACGCTTGACGAGATGGCAACAGAAATTGCAAACATTAGCGGAGGCGGAAGTGCCATAGAAAGCGGTACGTTTACGGGAAACGGCTCCAAGACCATTTCTATTACAATGCAGAATAATCCGTCTCATGTTATGATTTATTCTCCTTTTGCCGATTTTGGGACAAAAAACGCCTGGAATACAGCCATTGTCATTTATAATGTCGGAGAATCATATTACGCTTTGTCTTTTTACGGATCGAGTAACATGAATCCGAACAGAAAGGACGAATCAAATATTTCTTACGCAAATGGCACTTGGATGCTAACCGGCTTGCAATATGCAACCAGGAGTGGCAAAACGTATTATTGGTTTGCGTGGTAGTTAGGGGTGATAAAATATGAGGCTTACAGATAAAGACGGAAATGTTCTGCCTAATCAGAAGTGGTATTCCGCGACAGATGCACAAGTGCAGGTTGCGATTGATGAGCGCATCAAGGACGGCACTCTGGTGGTTGGCGATGTGATTCCGAAAGAAAACATTTCTTTTGAGACAGAAACGACGAATGTCGATCTTATTGCAAACGGCGAGTGGACTGACGGAATTTTTGTGGGGACGGACGGAGAAGGTGTCAGTAACGATGCATATACGCTGTCGGATTATTATCCGACGGATGACCAGACTCCGCTAACGATACTCTGCAAAAAAACGAACTATAGCGTTTTCATCTGCTACTACGCGAGTGACAAAAGCTGGCTTGGCAAAAAAAACAGCGGATACACAACGGCAAACGAACCCCTTCTGGTTCAGCCACTTGAAAACACAGCCTTCGTCCGAGTCAATATGGCTGTCGGATATAGAAATGGCGGAAACATTGCCGCGTCTCTTCCTATCACGGTGAAAACCTACGACTGGCGGGACACGGCTGACAGCCGCATGAACCAGCTCGCAGTCCGAGCCGACATCTACTCTCAGATCGGCGAGCTTCGTGGGCTTTTGTGGAACTACACCAAATGGAACGGCAAAAAGCTGGTGGTGGACGGCAACAGCCTTGTACACGTTGCTGGCTGGGGCGAGAGCCTTGCCAGTTTTTTGGGGATGCAGTGTACGAACCTTGGCCGTAGTGGTCAGGGTCTTGTGTTCGGCACAAACAATGCACAGGGGCAAGCGGTCTATCCCAATGTATGGACTGCGGAAACCATCGTCCAAAGAGTGGCCAATGACTACCCGGAGCAGGCCGATCTGATTATGCTACAAGGCGATAGCAACGGTAGCCAGCCGAGCGGGAGCGTGACCGACCAGATGGACGGCGATAATCCGAAAACAACGTGGTATGCGAAGATCAACTATCTCATCCGTTGTCTGAAAGCCAAATACCCGAACGCCATCATTGTGATCATGCCAGATCAGGTGCGCTACGATGGTGCAGTTAAGGCGCACGAGTTGGAACTCAATCACATATCGTTGACCACCATGCGAGAGATCGCAGAATATAACCGCATTGCCTTTTACGACTTTGAACACGCAACGCCATTTAACCCCCTGCACGGCGAAAAAAACTGGTACAGTCTAAAAGGACAGAAGCCCACAATGAATCAAGACTATGTTCACGCAAGCGGGACAGGTGGTCAAACGGTTTACGGTGTCGCAAAGGGAAAAGCGTTGGCGGGATTTGTATCACAGTTAATCTTTGATCCCAATGCCCCCAATAATGCGGCGGAAGATTGGACAAGTCTTATTTAGGGAGTGATACCTTGAAAAAGTTTGGAATTGACATTTCGGCTTACAGGGAATGAGAAAGGAAGATACACAAATGAAAACTGAAACCACAACCATCTCCGCCGTCATTGCGGCGGCCCTGGGCGCTCTGCTCAGCTACTGCGTCCAACTGCTTATCCCGCTGATCGTGCTGATCCTGGTCATGCTGCTGGACTACGCCACCGGCATGACAAAAGCATGGATCCGGGGCGAACTGTGCAGCCGGATTGGCGTCAGGGGAATCCTGAAGAAACTGGGCTATATCGTCACCGTAGCCGTGGCCGGCGTCATGGACTGGCTGATCAGCTACGGTCTCAAGAGCGTGGGGATCGATTATAAGCTGCCGTTTCTCTTTGCGGCCATTGTCATGATCTGGCTCATCATCAACGAGCTTATCAGCATTCTCGAAAACGTGGCGGCCATCGGCGGCCCGACGCCGCCCTTTGTCACCAAACTGCTGAGCAAATTGAAGAACACCGTGGAGGACAAGGCCGGTGCCGCAGCCGGCGACAGGGAGGAGGTGCCCGACGATGACTGAGAATCAGATCAGGCAGAGAGTTGTTGACGTGATGCGGGGCTGGGTTGGTGCTACCATGGGCAGCGCCAAGCACCGGGATATCGTGAACACCTACAACAGCCACAAGCCCCTGGCCCGTGGTTACGCCATCAAACCCACGGACGCCTACTGCGCCGCCACCGTCTCCGCCGCCTGGATCAAGGCCGGCGTGGTGCAGATCGCCGTCACGGAAGTCTCCGCTCCCAAGATCGTGGAGCTGGCCAAGGCCAAGGGCATCTGGGTGGAGAACGACGCCTATCGCCCTCAGCCCGGTGATGCCATCGCTTACGACTGGGATGACAGCGGCTACGGCGACAACACCGGCTACGCTGACCACGTGGGCATCGTGGAGGCCGTCAGCGGCAACACCATCACCGTCATCGAGGGCAACATGGGATCTGCCGGCGTCGTGGGCCGTCGTTCTGTGGCCGTCAATGGCCGCTACATCCGGGGCTACATCACCCCCAAGTACAAGAGTTTGGCCACCGAGGAGACCCCGGTGACCGCGCAGGAAGGAGTATGCAATGTGAATCTTCCCATTCTGAGAGAGGGTAGCCGCGGCGGCTACGTCAAGTCGCTGCAGATCCTGCTCAACGCCTATTACGGCTGCCACCTGAGCGTTGACGGCATCTTCGGCCCGGCCACCAAGGCGGCCGTCATGGGCTTCCAGGGCAAAGAGGGCCTGGTCAAGGACGGCATCGTGGGCCCGAAATCCTGGGTCGCGCTGCTGCGTTGACCGGAGAGGCTTATTGCATATCTATTGCATAAAAAACGCCGGGGCCTCTTGAAAAGCGGCTGAAATTCGAGGAATGGCATTCAAGAGGTCAGCGGTTCGATCCCGCTTATCTCCACCAGACGCATTATGAAAGGCTTGATTTCTTC
>ONGR01000012.1 GCA_900317425.1 uncultured Eubacteriales bacterium
GTTCTCACCTACAATTACAGAGACGGAACGGAAACGTTGACCTTGAAAGAGATCGAGGCGGCTTTCGGTTCGGATTTGACGCAATTCTCTCCACCAAAAACAAAGGACAGCCTTTTGGCTGTCCTTTGTTTTTGACGAAATAGGTGCGGGAGAACCCTTCCGTTCGAACACGAGGTTTTTTCTCCGCGGGAGCGGAGGCTTTTCCGTGAGGAAAAGCAGCGCAGCAAAAAAACCGAAGTGCATGGCGGCGCAGCCGCCATATCCCGCTTATCTCCACCAAAAGAGACAGTCATCCGAAAGGGTGGCTGTTTTCTTTTTCGCCATAAGTTGACAAACCCCTGAAACAGTGATATTTTGTTACACCGTGAATTAAACTCAGACCCCGTTCTGACAGGAAGGGCAGGTAATCTCAAATGCGTATCATCACCATCAGCAGACAGTTTGGCAGCGGCGGCAGAGAACTGGGAAAACGGCTCTCCGACCTGCTTGGTTGGGACTACTATGACAAGGAGATCATTGAGACTCTGGCCCAGGAGCGGGGCATGAGCCCGGAGGACGTCCGGTTTGCCCTGAGCCACCACGGCTGGCATAACGTGCAGCTCACCTATAAAAACAGCTTCTCCCATCTCGGCTTCGACCACGATGCCCGGACCCAGCTGCTCCGTCGGCAGGGTGAGATCATTCGGGCCATTGCCGAGGCCGGCAACGACTGCGTCATCGTGGGACGGGATGCCGACGTTATTCTGCAGGAGTACCATCCGTTCCGGGTGTACGTCTGTGCCGATTTGCAGGCCCGGCTGGCCCGCTGCATGGTCCACGAGGAGAAAAAACCGGAGGCAGAGCGCCTCACGGAGAAGGAGATCCTCCGCAATATCCGCCGCATCGACAAAAGCCGCGCCCAGACCAGGGAGGTCCTCACCGGAAAGACCCGGGGGGACAGCAGTATGTTCGACCTGACGGTGAACGCCTCCCCTTGGGAGATCAAGAAGCTCACCGCCGCGGTGGCGGAATTTGCCATGTATTGGTTTGAAGTGTAACGATCATCGTTTTCGAGGCACATATATGAAAAAACAGTTTTCCAATCGAGATTTGACCGAGGGCACCGTGTGGAAGCAGCTGCTGGTGTTCTTCCTGCCCATTGCGGCCGGCACCTGCATCCAGCAGCTCTATAACGCGGTGGATGGCCTCATCGTGGGGCGCTTTGTGGGCACCGTCGCCCTGGCCGCCGTGGGCGGCAGCTCCGCCCAGATCATCAACGTGCTCATCGGATTCTTTGTGGCTACCACGGCGGGCGCTTCGGTGGTCATCGCGCAGATTTACGGTGCCGGCCGCCGGGAGGACGTCCGCGTGGCCGCCGGCAACGCCATCACGGTATTTGCCCTGTTGGGGCTGGTGCTGATGGCCCTGGGTATAGTGGCCTCGCCGGCCATGCTCCGCCTGCTCCGGACCCCTGATGATACCCTCTGGGCCTCGGTGCTCTATCTGCGGATCTATTTTGTGGGCGTGCCCTTCATCCTGGTATTGAATATGGAGTCCAATATGCTCCGCTCCGTGGGCGACTCCGTCAGCCCCTTCCTCTACATGGTGGTGGGCTGTGTGGTGAATATCGTGTTGGACGCGGTGTTCGTGGTGGTGTTCCATTGGGGCGTGGCCGGCGTGGCTGTGGCCACGGTGGCGGCGCAGGTGGTCAATATGGTCCTGCTGACGGTGAAGCTCATGCGGACAAAGGAGGATTACCGCATCAGCCTCAAGGAGCTGAAGCTCAAAGGCGTGTACCTCGCCAATATGTTCCGCCTGGGCCTGCCCTCCGGCCTCCAGAACGCCATGTACGGCGTGTCCAACATGATCGTGCAGATCGGCGTGAACTCTCTGGGCACGGTGGTGGTGGCCTCCTGGGCCATGACCTCCAAGACGGACGGTATCTTCTGGGCGGTCAGCAACGCTCTCGGCGCGGCCATCACCAGCTTTGTGGGGCAGAATCTGGGCGCCAGGAAGCACGACCGGGTGAAGCTTTGCGTAAAGCAGGGTCTGATCCTGTCCTGGACCATCTCGGTGGGTCTGAGCGTCCTCATCATGCTGGCGGGCAAACCTCTGCTGCACGTCCTCACAACGGATCAGGCCGTCATCGACACCACCTATGAGATGATGACCTATTTCGTGCCCTTCTACTTTACCTGGACGCTGATCGAGGTGCTCTCCGCGGTGCTCCGCGGCGCGGGCGATGCGGTGCGCCCGGTGATCATCATCGGTCTCGGTGTGTGCCTCTTCCGCATCATCTGGATCCTCACCGTCTTTACCTGGTTCCACACGCTGCCCATCCTTTGCTATTGCTACGCCGTCTCCTGGGTGATCACCGGTCTGGCGATCCTGATCTACTACCGAAAGGGCAAGTGGATGGACCGCAGCAGACTGATCCTGGACAAATAATACCCCAATATAAAACAGCCATCCCAAGGGGTGGCTGTTTTTAATTGGCGGGAAAATGGGATGCATATCATCTATTGAGAAACCGCAGCCGTTTGTGCTATAATCATTCCTGTCGAAAAAAACCTGCATCATCGCAGATGGATAAGAGGGAGGACGAACCTATGCCTTGCACCACCGTACTGGTTGGCAAGAAAGCCAGCAACGACCACTCCACCATGATCGCCCGGACGGACGACGGCCACTTCGACGTGAAGAAGCTGATCGTGGTGGACCCCAGGAAGCAGAAAAAGACGTATAAAAGCGTTCTGAGCCACCTGGAGATCCCCCTGCCGGAGCATGCCCTGCGCTATACGGCCTGCCCCAGCGTGGACCCCAAGGAGGGCATCTGGGCCGCCACCGGCATCAACGAGGCCAACGTGGGCATGACTGCCACCGAGACCATCACCTCCAACCCCCGGGTACTGGCGGCGGATCCGATGGTGGAGTATAAAAAGGCCAAGACCCGGCGGGAGAAGGACGTCCCCGGCGGCATCGGGGAGGAGGACATTCTCAGTCTGGTCCTGCCCTATATCCACACGGCACGGGAGGGCGTGGAGCGTCTGGCGTCCCTGCTGGAGCAGTACGGCACCTATGAGTCCAACGGCATCGCCTTCAACGACGAGAACGAGATCTGGTGGATGGAGACCATCGGCGGCCATCACTGGATCGCCCGCCGGGTGCCGGACGAGGCCTGCGTCATCGCCCCCAACCAGTTCGGCATGGACGCCTTTGACCTTGCCGACGCCTTCGGCGCCCAACGCGCCCACATGTGTTCCCGTGACCTGCGGGAGTTCATCGCCGACAATCATCTGGATCTGAACCGGAACGGCGCCTTCAATCCCCGGGATATCTTCGGCTCCCGCACCGACTCCGACCACATCTATAATACGCCCCGGGCCTGGTTCATGGGCCGCTATCTGGCGCCCTACTCCCACTGCTGGGACGGCGAGAGGGCCGAGTTCACGCCGGAGAGCGACAACATCCCCTGGTGCCTGGTGCCGGACCGGAAGGTGACGGTGGAGGACGTGAAGTATCTGCTCTCCTCCCACTATCAGGGCACGCCCTTCAACCCCTATTCCAGCCAGGATACCGGCAAGCGGGGCATGTACCGCTCTATCGGCATCAACCGCACCGGCGTCATGGCCCTGTGCCAGATCCGCAGCGACGTGCCCGACGCCATCAAGGGGATCGAGTGGATCTGTTACGGCTCCACCACCTTTGACGCCCTGCTGCCCGTCTATGCCAACGTGGCGAAGATGCCCCGGTATCTCAGCGACGTGACCCTGGATACCTCCACCGAGAACTTCTACTGGGCCAGCCGTCTCATCGGCGCCCTGGCCGATCACAATTACGCCACCTGCATCCAGCACATCGAGCGCTATCAGAACGCCGTCATCACCAAGGGCCGTCAGCTCATCGCCGAGTACGACCGGAAGATGACGGAGAGCGGGGACTTCTCCCTGATGGGCGAGGCCAACGAGGCCCTGTGCCGCATGGCGAAGGAGCGCACCACCGACACGCTGAACAAGGTGCTCTATGACGCCAGCCTCCACATGAAGAACGGCTACAACCGGGCGGATAACTGAGAGGCGGCGGGGCACACAACGCCTGATTCTCGATAGACAGGAGGCAGAGCCATGCCATTTGAGATCATACGCCACGACATCACCAAGATGGCGGTAGACGCCATCGTCAATACGGCGAATCCCCACCCGGTGGTGGGCGCCGGCACGGATTCCGCCATCCATAAGGCGGCCGGGCCCGGACTGCTGGCCGCCCGGGAGAAGATCGGCGACATCATGCCAGGCCATTCCGCCGCCACGAAGGCGTACGACCTGCAGGTAAAATACGTGCTCCACACCGTCAGCCCCGCCTGGCGGGACGGGCAGCACCGGGAACTGGAGCTGCTCCGCATGGCCTATGACGCCGCGCTGGATCTGGCCGGCAAGCTGCGCTGCCGGTCCGTGGCCTTCCCGCTGATGGCGGCCGGCAGCTACGGCTTCCCTCAGGAGCAGGCCCTGTCAGTGGCGATCCATGCCTTTACCGACTTTCTCCTGACCCACGATATGATGATCTACCTGGTCATCTACAACGGCGAGGCGTTTTCCCTGGCCGGATCGCTGTTTGATGACCTGAAGAGCTATATCGACGACAACTACGTCAGCCAGCACACCCCGAACTATGCGCCCCGCCGGCGCAGGGAACTGGAGGAGATGTACGAGCTGGCAGACAGCGTCAGCGCCGCCCTGCCGCCGAGCAGGCCCCTCTTTGGCACCGGCGCAGCCCCGGCGGAGCCGAAGGCGGCCAAGAGCGCCGGCTCCGTGGGGGACCTGGAGGCTTTCCTCCGGCAGCGGGAGAGCACCTTCTCCGAGTATCTGCTGGATCTGCTGAAGGAGCGGGGCGTGAAGGACTCCGACGTCTACCACCGGGCGCAGGTCAGCCGTCAGCTCTTCAACAAGATCATCAACAAGAAGAATTACCAGCCCACCAAAAGCACCGCCATCCAGCTGGCGCTGGCGCTGGAGCTGGATCTGAACCAGACCCAGAAGCTGCTGGGCAAGGCAGGCTATGCCCTGACCCGCAGCAGCAAGGCGGATCTGGTGATCCAGTACTTCATCAGCAAGAAAACGTACAGCATCCCGGAGATCAACGTGGCCCTGTTCGACTGCGGCCTGCCCCTGCTGAAGACGGGTACGGGCGCGTAAAATGTCAACTGCCGGTTGACCAATGCCCCCTTCCGATCGGTTATGATTCAGTCAACAAATTGGAAGGGGGTTTTTTCATGAACAACAATCTGACGGAAATCGTATTCATCCTGGACCGCAGCGGCTCCATGGCGGGGCTGGAGGCGGACACCATCGGCGGCTTCAACGCCATGGTGGAAAAGCAGAAGAAGGAGCCGGGCGAGGCCCTGCTCTCCGCCGTTCTCTTTGACAACGAGAGCCAGGTCATCTACGACCGGGTGGACGTGCGGAGGGTGGAGCCCATGACCGACCGGCAGTATCAGGTGGGGGGCTGCACCGCCCTGCTGGACGCCATCGGAGGCGCTGTCCGTCACATCGGCAACATCCACAAGTACGCCAGGGAGGAGGACCGACCCGGCAAGACCGTGTTCGTCATCACCACCGACGGCATGGAGAACGCCAGCCGCCGCTGGACGTACCGGGACGTGCAGAAGCTGGTGAAGCACCAGCAGGAGAAGTGCGGCTGGGAGTTTCTGTTCCTGGGCGCCAATATGGACGCCATCTCCGCCGCCCGCAGCTTCGGTATCCGGGAGGACCGGGCCGTGCGGTATGAGTGTGACGGTGTCGGCACCGGCCTGAACTTCGCCGTGGTCAGCCAGACCATCGGCAGGCTCCGCAAGGGCGAGGCCATCGGCAGCGCGTGGAGCGCGCCCATCCGGGCGGACTACGACAGACGCGGCCGCAAATAAGAGCGAAAGACACACAGCGCCCGCCCCGTGGCAGCCACGGGCCGGGCAAACCATAAGATATGCCAAAGAAGGAAAGGAGCAGAAGACCATGTTCGGAGCGATTTTAGGCGATATCATCGGTTCGCCCTACGAGTTCGATTTTCAAAACTACAAGGCCAAGGATTTTCCCCTGTTCTGCGACAGATCCACCTTCACCGACGACACCGTCATGACGCTGGCGGTGGCGGACGCGCTGATGAAGGGAGCGCCGGAGGAGGACGACGAGACCATCCGGCGCCGGCTGATCGACTCCATGCAGACGCTGGGCCGCCATTATCCCCACTGCGGTTACGGCGCCCGGTTTATCCACTGGATGTACGACGACGATCCCCGTCCCTACAACAGCTGCGGCAACGGCAGCGGCATGCGGGTGGCGGCGGTCGGATGGCTGTATAACGATCTGGATACGGTGCTGCGGATGGCGCGGCTGACGGCAGACGTGTCCCATGACCACCCGGAGGGCATCAAGGGCGCCCAGGCTATTGCGTCGGCCATCTACCTGGCCCGCAACGGGAAGAGCAAGGCGGAGATCAAGTCCTATGTGACGGAGCAGTTCGGCTACGACTTAAACCGTACCTGCGACGAGATCCGCCCCGCCTATCACCACGTGGAGACGTGCCAGGAGTCGGTGCCGGAGTCCATCATCGCCTTTCTGGACGGCGCGGACTTCGAGGACGTCATCCGCACCGCCGTCTCCATCGGCGGTGACTCGGACACCATCGCCGCCATGGCCGGCTCCATTGCCGAGGCCTGTTACGGGGTCCCGGAGGAGCTGAAGGCGGAGTGCTTTGCCCGCCTGCCCGACGAGCTGCGGGAGATCCTGACGCGCTGGGCGGTCCGGATGGAAAAGGCGTAATCGGACAATGGACAAAGCGGCCCGGATGTGCTATAGTCAAGATGTCGGCGGAGGCCCATCTGCCGGCGCAGTGGAGCAGCGGCAAAACCGCGGACGCCGGTTTGCGGCGGCAGATTAACAGGGAGGTAAACGTATGGAACAGTTCACGAAAAACGTCATCGATTTTGTTACCACCTACGGAGGAAAAATCATCCTCGCCATCCTCGTGCTCATCATCGGCTACTTTGTCATCAAGGCTCTGAACAGGGCGGCCGGCAAGGCCATCGAAAAAACGAAGCTGGACAACACCGTCAAGCTCATTCTGAAGAAGCTGGTCAAGATCCTGCTGTACGTGATCCTGGTCATCAGCGTCATAGAGATCCTGGGCGTATCCATGTCCAGCGTGGTGGCCATCCTGGCCTCCTGCGGCCTGGCTGTGGGCCTGGCGCTCCAGGGCGCCCTGGGCAATCTGGCCGGCGGTCTGATGATCCTCATCTTCAAGCCCTTCCAGATCGGCGATTACGTGGAGTCCGCCGGTGTGCAGGGCGTGGTGCAGGATATCAGCATCTTCTACACCACCCTCATGACCCTGGACAACAAGAAAGTCCTGGTGCCCAACGGCGATCTGATGAACGCCACCATCACCAACTACTCCGCCGCGGACAAGCGCCGCGTGGATCTGGACTATAAAATCACCAACGACATCGACGCCGAGCTGGTGAAGAGAGTCCTGCTGACCGCCGCCGGGGAGACTGCCGGCGTCATGAGCGATCCCGCGCCCTTTGCCCGCATGACCGCCGTGGACGACGATACGTATATTTTCACCGTCCGCGCCTGGTGCGAGACGGCCAAGTACTGGGACGTGTACTTCGACCTCATCGAGAACTGCAGCAAGGCCCTCAGCGACAACAACATCGACGATCCCGAGGAGCGGATCGCCGTCCGCATCGTCAAGGGGGACGAGGACTGATATACCTGCCGGCGGAAGGCCGGTTATCATAAACTGAGAAAGCGTGGAGACAGTATGAAGAGCATCAATTTGGAACAGTATACGAAGTTCATCATGGACGAGGCGGTGAAGATCCTGTCGGTGGATTCCCCCACGGGCTATACCGCCGAGGCGGCGGACCTGGTCTGCCGGGAGTTCGCAGCCCTGGGCTATGCGCCGGTAAAGACCGTCAAGGGCGGCGTCCTGGTAAAGCTGGCGGACGGCCCCGCGGAGGCAGCCGACAACGGCCTGCTGCTGGAGGCCCACACCGATACCCTGGGCGGCATGGTCAGCCGCATCAAGTCCGACGGACGGCTGGAGCTGACCCGTCTGGGCGGCATGAACCCCAACAATGCCGAGGCGGAGAACGTCCGGGTGGTCACCAAGTTCAACGGCGTGCTGGAGGGCACCTGCCAGCTGGTCAACGCCTCCATCCACGTCAACAACCAGTATAACGACACCAAGCGCGAGTGGAGCACCGTGGAGATCGTTCTGGATGAGAACGTCACGTCCAAAGAGGATGCCGAGAAGCTGGGCGTCCGGGTGGGCGATATCGTCTGCTTCGAGCCCCGCACCCGCATCACCAAGAGCGGCTATATCAAGAGCCGCTTTCTGGACGACAAGTTCAGCGTGGCCATCCTGCTGGGCTATGCCAAGTACCTGAAGGAGACCGCCACCGTCACCACCCGTCCCGTCTGGGCCCACGTCACGGTGTATGAAGAGGTTGGCCACGGCGGCTGCGGCTCCGTGCCGGCGGGCGTCACCGAGGCCATCTCCGTGGATATGGGCTGCGTGGGCGAGGGATTGACCTGCACCGAGCGCCAGGTCTCCATCTGCGCCAAGGACAGCGGCGGCCCCTACAGCTACGAGGTGGTCAAGGCCCTGACGGCGGCCGCGGAGCGGACCGGCGCCGACTACGCCATTGACATCTATCCCTTCTACGGCTCCGACGTGGAGGCAACCCTGGGCGCCGGCTACGACCTGCGCCACGGCCTCATCGGCCCCGGCGTATACGCCTCCCACGGCTATGAGCGCAGCCACCGTCTTGGCGCGGAGAACACCCTCCGCCTGCTGCTGGGCTATACCACGCAGCTGGCAGAATAAACCGAAAAAACAGAAAAGTACGGCAATTCTCCGTGAATTGCCGTACTTTTTGCTGTTTTATCTTCCCAGCATCCGTGTCAGCCACCGCCTGCCCACCTGCATGGCGCCCTTGGGGCAGAACTCCTGGCAGCAGAAGCAGTGGATGCACACGCCCCGGTCGATGCGGGGCTTTTTCTTTTTCATGGTGATAGCCTTTGCCGGGCAGATCTCCGCGCACTTTCCGCAGCCGATGCAAGCGGAGGGCTCCAGCTTGGGGAACGGCGTGAGGATCCGGCTGGCGGCCAGATCCACCGCCTTGCCGAAGAGACTGTCGCCCGCCACGTGGAAAAAGACGCTGGACTGGGCGGGCACGGTGCGAAAGTCGGTTTTGGTAAACCGGGCCGGGTCCCCGTATACGGAGATCTCCGCAGAATCGGAGGGGAGGAGGCCCCGGCGCAAGGCGGCGCGGAGGGTGGGTACGTCCTCCGCCTCCAGGCCGATGAGCCCGGCGGCGACGCGGTCCAGCATGTGTCCGTTCCGCCCGGCCAGCAGGCAGCCGATCTCCCGTGGCGTGCCCTGGGTGGGGCCGTTGCCCTCCATGCCGATGACGGCATCGCAGATGCACAGGCGCGGCTTGAAGTGCTCGTAGAGATCCACCAGCACGTCGGCAAAGTCCTCCGAGCGGGGGTATTTGTAGTGGAACTCCGGCTTGATGGTGCCGGGGATGGTGCCGAAGAAGTTTTTCACCGCGTTGGACATGCCCATCATGCCGTGGGTCTTCAGCTTGCAAAGGTCGATGATGGCGTCCGCCTTGTCCAGATACGCCGTGTAGGGGAAGTGCCTGGCCTGCACGGCGGCGGAATCGTCCGCCTCCGCCTGGGAGAAGTCATCGTTGAGCCGGGCGCCGAAGGCCTCCGCCTGACGCATGCCGCACACGTCGTAGATGTGGCGGACGTAGGGGGCGTTGTAGACGCCGCCGGGGCTGTCGCCGATCACCACCTCCGCGCCCCGTTCCCGGAGCAGGCGCACCAGGGCGCAGACCACGGAGGGGTGGACCGTGGCCGCCCGATCCGGCTTCATGGCGCAGACCAGATTGACCTTCACGGCCACCAGCATGCCGGGCTCCACGAAGGACAACCCGTCCACCTGTTCCAAAGCGCTCCGCAGAGCCGCCTCCACCACGTGATCGTCATAGCTCCCGCAGGGGATCAGCGCAACGTCATATGCCATACCGTTGACCTCGCCTTTCTCGCTTTTTGTATAGTATACAACAAACGGCGCCCCGTCACAAGAGCGTGTTGCCCCTTGCGAAAGTCGAGCCGTTCAAGTATAATACTGCCGATATGAAAGAAAACCGACAGGAGAACCGCTATGATTGATTATTTTGCCCTGTCCCTGCAGCCGGATGAGATCCGGGCCATCAGCAGCATCGGCCTGGCCCATCTGGGGGACGCCGTCTATGAGCTGCTGGTGCGCACCTGGCTCTGCGCCCACGGCAAGGCCACCGGCAAGGGCCTGCACCGGGCCACCGTCGAGCTGGTCTGTGCCCCAAAGCAGGCGGAGCTGAGCGCCCGGATCCTCCCGCTGCTGACGGAGGCGGAGCACGACGTGTTCCGCCGGGGCCGCAACGCCAACGTTCACTCCGTGCCCCAGCACGCCAGCCGGGCGGAGTATCAGCAGGCCACGGCGCTGGAGGCCCTGTTTGGCTGGCTCTGGCTCCACAACGACCATGGGCGGATCAACGAGCTGTTTGCCGTGATGATGGAGGAGGAGAACTGATGCCGCTGGACGCTGTGTGCCTGGGCGCCGTGGTGGGGGAGATCGCCCCTCAGATCGCAGGCTCCCGCATTGAAAAGATCCAGCAGCCCGCCCGGGATCAGGTGGTGCTGCTGCTGCGCCACGGCCGCCGCCTGCTGCTGTGCGCCAATCCCAATCAGCCCCGCATCCATCTGACGGAACAGCTGCGGGACAACCCGGCCCAGCCGCCCATGTTCTGCATGCTGCTGCGCAAGCACCTCCAGGGCGGTGTCATCGCCGCTGTGGAGCAGGCGACTCTGGAGCGGGTGGTGACCCTGACCGTCCAGGCCGCCGACGAGCTTGGCGAGCGCAGCGATTATCGCTTGATCATCGAGCTGATGGGCCGCCGGGCCAATCTGATCCTCTGCGGCGCCGACGGGCGGATCATCGACTGCCTGCGCCGGGTGGACTTTGAGATGTCCGAGACCCGCCAGGTGCTGCCCGGCCTCTATTACCACCTGCCGCCGGCCCAGGACAAGCTGTCGCCGCTGGCTGTGGAGGAGAGTGAGTTTGCCGCCCGCCTGGCCGAGTGCCCGGCAGGCACGCCTCTGGATAAGTGGCTGCTGGATACCTTCACCGCCATCTCACCGCTGATTGCCCGGGAAATCGTCTGCCGGGCCTACGGCTCCACCGATTATCCTGCGGACGAAAGCCGGTTTGCCCTTTGGAACAGCTTTGCCGCCTGGCGGGATGCTGTAAAGGAAAACCGCTTTTCCCCTGTTGTCATCAAACGGGAGGGGAAGCTTTCGGATTTCAGTTATACTTCCATAGAGCAGTACGGAAGTTACGCCGAATGCGAAACGGCCGACAGCTTCTGCCGACTGCTGGATGAGTTCTATGAGCGCCGGGAGCAGGCGGAGCGGGTGCGCCAGCGGGGCCAGGATCTGCTGAAAACGGCCGCCAATGCCCGGGACCGTGTCCGCCGGAAGATCGCCCTCCAAGAGAAGGAATACGCCCAGACCCAGGACCGTGACCGCCTGCGGATCTTCGGCGAGCTGATCACCGCCAACCTCTACCGCATGGAGCGGGGCCAGTCCCGTCTGGTGGCCCAGAACTACTATGAGGACGCTTGCCCCGACGTGGAGATCCCGCTGGACGTGCGCCTTTCGCCTCAGGAGAACGCCGCCCGGTACTTTAAGCAATACACCAAGGCCAAGACGGCGGAGAAGGTGCTGACGGAGCAGCTGGAAAAGGGCAGAGGAGAGCTGGCGTATCTGGAGAGCGTTCTCCAGGAGCTGGCTCAGGCCGAGAGCGAGCAGGACTTCAACGACATCCGCACCGAGCTGGAGAGCGACGGTTACCTGCGGGGCCGGGGAAAGAAGCAGGCCGCCTTCCAGCGGGCCTCCCGGCCCCGGGAATTCCGCTCCTCGGCGGGACTGCGGATCCTGGTGGGCCGCAACAACCGCCAGAACGACAAGCTCACCACGAAGGACGCCCAGCGTTGGGATATCTGGCTCCACACCCAGAAGATCCACGGTTCCCACGTGATTCTCTGTACCGACGGCGCCGAGCCGGACCAGCGCAGCCTTTACGAGGCGGCGGTGCTGGCGGCATGGTACTCCCAGGGACGGGACAGCACCAAGGTCAGCGTGGACTATACCCCGGTGCGCTGTGTGAAGAAGCCCGCCGGCAGCCGACCCGGCATGGTGGTCTACACCACCTATCAGACGATGGTAGTGGACCCGGACGAGCAGCTGGTGAAGAGCCTCCAGACCAAATAGAAAAAGCTGCGGCAATGCCGCAGCTTTTTTTCGCGCGAGGGACGTTTATTCCGGATCTCTGTCCCGGAACAGCAGCGTGATGCACCACAGTCCGGCCAGACCCACCAGGGAGTAGATGATACGGCTGAGGGTGGCCAGCTGGCCGCCGCACAGGAACGCCACGCAGTCGAAGCCGAACAGGCCCACGCTGCCCCAGTTCAGTGCGCCGACGATGACCAGGATCAGCGCGATCCGATCGATCAGTTTCATGTCAAATGACCTCCATTGTGATTGATGTGCTGCCGATATCTTTTCCCGTCCGGCGGGATTTATGCAAAAAAATCGGCCGAATGAAAAGATATTTGCCCCAAGACGATTGAAAACCGCGTCGGCATTCGATATAAAGTAAAAGGAAAACCGCGCGGATGCGCAAACTGCCGAGAGGAAAACAGGAGGAAAACTATGAACAAGAAGTTTGAAAAGCTGGGCTTTTACCCCGCTGACATTCTGCTGCCCAAGGGACAGGACATGAACAAATGGGCCGTGGTGGCCTGCGATCAGTTCACCTCTGAGCCGGAGTACTGGGAGGCCGTGGAGAAGCAGGTGGGTGACGCACCCTCCACGCTGCGCCTGATCCTGCCCGAGGCCAATCTGAAGGCCCCCAACGTGGATGAGCTGATCGCCAAGATCAACGCCTCCATGGACCAGTATATGGCCGACGGCGTCTTTGAGACGCTGACCGACTCCCTGATCTACGTGGAGCGCCAGCAGTCCGACGGCACCATCCGCCACGGCCTTATCGGCATGGTGGATCTGGACGACTATGACTTTACCCCCGGCAGCGGCGCTCTGATCCGCGCCACCGAGGCCACCGTCACCGAGCGCATCCCGCCCCGTGCCCGTGTCCGCCGCAACGCCCCCATCGAGCTGCCCCACGTCATGCTGCTGATCGACGATCCCGAAAAGACCGTCATCGAGCCCCTGACCGCCGCTGCCGACACCATGGAGACCGTCTATGACTTCGATCTGATGCAGGACGGCGGCCACATCAAGGGCTACAAGCTGTCCGACGCACAGGTGGACGCCGTGGCCGACGCTCTGACCGGCCTGTGCTCCGACGAGGCCCAGATGGCCAAGTACAATCTCTCCGGCGCGGCGCCTCTGCTGTTCGCCGTGGGCGACGGCAACCACTCCCTGGCCACCGCCAAGGCCTGCTTCGAGGAGCAGAAGAAGGGTCTCACCGAGGCCGAGTGGAAGAAGCTGCCCGCCCGCTTTGCCCTGGTGGAAGTGGTCAACAACCACGATGACGCCCTGCAGTTCGAGCCCATCCACCGCGTCCTCTTCGGCGTGAACGTGGAGGACTTTATGGCCGCCTTCAAGACCGCCTATCCCGACGCCTACGAGGGCAAGGGCGAGGGCCACGTGATCGAGTTCGTCTGGCCCGGCCACGACACCTTCTTCACCGTGCCCCATCCCGCCAAGCAGCTGGCTGTGGCCACCCTGCAGACCTTCCTGGACGAGTATCTGAAGGGCAAGGACGTGGAGATCGACTACATCCACGGTGACGACGTCACCCGCGAGCTGGGCGGCAAGGAGGGCAACATGGGCTTCCTGCTGCCCGCCATGGGCAAGGAGCAGCTGTTCAAGACCGTCATGGCCGACGGCGTGCTGCCCCGCAAGACCTTCTCCATGGGCCATGCCCAGGACAAGCGCTATTACATCGAGGCCCGCAAGATCCGCAACTAAGGGTGGAAAACCTGTCGCAAATCGGTTATAATGGAGCCGCCGGAGTTTTCCGGCGGCCCATTTTTTTGCCGTTTGAGGTGATTCCATGCTTCGAATCTGGTGGAGCGTATTCCTGATCCCGGCGCTGATGCTACTCTACGCCGCGCTGGCCCGGCTTTTGCCGATGAAGAAAGTCTATCCCGGTTTCCGTCCCTTATCCGCCCGGCAGCAGAAGTTTGCCGACGGTATGCTGCGGCGGATGCTGTGGCAGTTTGCCCTGGCGCTGGCGGCCCTGGCTTTTATGGTGATGCAGACCCTGCGGCTGGTGCCCATTTCTACCCAGTTTTTTGTGAGCTACGGAATCATCGTACTGCAGCTTTTGGCCGTGGCCGCTATGGCATTCCCCATAGAAAAGGCGCTGCGACAGGAATTCGGCGAGGAGGAAACCATGGAGAATCAGAGAGTCGTCACCGAGCGGGCCTGCGCCAAGGTGAACCTGCTGCTGGCGGTGGGGGAGAAGCGCCACGACGGCTACCACGATCTGGTGTCCGTCATGCAGACGGTGGGCGTCTGGGACGAGCTGACCATCCGGGCTCACACCGGCGGCGGGATCGCATTGATCTGTGACGATCCAAATCTTGCTGCTGACGAGACAAACCTTTGTTACAAAGCGGCTGTCAAGTTCTTTACCTATACAGGAGTCGACAACGACGGCGTCTCCATCGATCTGAAAAAGACCCTGCCCATGCAGGCGGGCCTTGGCGGCGGCAGCGCCGACGCCGCCGCGGTGCTCCGGGGGTTGCGGGAGCTGTATGACCCGGAGCTGCCGGACGAGGAGCTGGAGGCCATGGCGGCGGATCTGGGCAGCGACGTGCCCTTCTGTGTCCGGGGCGGCACGGCCCTGGCCCGGGGCAGAGGGGAGAAGCTGAAGCCGCTGCCGCGGCTGCCGGAGTGCTGGTTCGTGCTGGTGAAACCGCCCGTCGCCTGCCCCACCGGCCGGATGTACGGCCTCATCGACGAGGGACGCTTTTATGACAGCGGCGAGGAGCAGGCCGCCGCCATGACCGCCGCGTTGGACCGGGGCGACCTGACCGGCGTCTGCGCCGCCATGCTGAACACCTTTGAGCGTGTCCTGCCCCCGGACAGCGAGATTTTTGCCATCCGCGACCGTCTTCTGGGCCTGGGGGCGACAGGGGCCATGCTCTCCGGCAGCGGCAGCGCCGTGTTTGCCGTTTTTGACCGGGAGGAAACGGCCCGCATGGCAGCCGCTGCCCTGCGGGGAGATTATCCCGAGACATTTTGCGGAAAAGGTGAATAAAACCGAAAAAAGCCGTCCATCATTCAGATACATTCTGAACGATGGACGGTGTAATTATGTATCAATATAAGCTGAGAAAATGGGAGATCGCCCTGCTGCTGGCCCTGGCCGCGGCGCTGATCTGGGGCGCCTGGTCGCTGCAGCGGCAGGACGATCTGGAGCGGAAAATGATCCGGCTCCACGTGATCGCCAACTCTGACGATCCGGCGGACCAGGCGCTGAAGCTGCAGGTGCGGGACCGGGTGCTGGCCCTGACCACGGATATTCTGCGTTCCTCCGCCGACATGGACCAGGCCCGCACCCGGCTGGCCCACGCTCTGCCGGACCTGGAGTCCGCCGCCGCAGAGGAGATCGCCCGCCGGGGCTGCGACTACCCGGTGAGGGCGTCCCTGGAGCGTACGGAGTTTCCTTTGAAAACCTACGATGGCTTTGCCCTGCCCGCCGGGGAATACACGGCGCTGCGGCTGGTGATCGGCGAGGGGGAGGGACAGAACTGGTGGTGTGTGGTGTTTCCGCCCCTGTGCACCACCGCCGCCACAGACCTGCCGGAGACCGCCGTCGCCGCAGGACTTGACGAGGAGGACGTATCGCTGATCACGGAGGAGAACACGGGCTATGTGTTGAAATTCCGGTCCGTGGAGCTGTGGGAGCGGCTGCGGCAGTGGCTGGGAAAATAGGGGGCGAGCTTTCGGAAGCGGGTGACAGACGGATCGTCTGCCGCCCGCTTTTATTTGTGTAAAGCGGGAAAGCCGCCTTGACACCATGTAAGATATTAGTGTAAAATAATCCATATTATCATGCGCTGTATTATGTACATTTTGCCCCGCTTTCTGCGGCGGCAGCGGAGGTGAGTCCATGGACCATACCACTATGACCATCGTCGGAGCGGCAGCGGGATTTGCGCTGGGCCTTTTGGCAGCGCTGTTGAGCGGCCGGATCAGTGGGAAGGCCATGGAAAAGGGAAGCACCAATGCCGTCATGGCGTCTGTGACGGTCCGTATGGGGCTGGATCTGGCGGTTCTGGTGGGCATCTATCTGCTGCGGGGCGTCAATCCGCTGCCCTTTGAGCCCACCGTCATCGGCGCGGCCATGGGTCTGTCCCTGGGGGGCATTTTCTTTGCCCTGCGTCTGAGCCGGAAGCTGAAGGAGCAGGAAGCGGATAAGAACGAACGAAACTAACGGAAAACCGTTTGGAAGGAGAGTGGAACATGGAGCATGGATCGAGCGTGCTGTTTTCCATCGGACCGCTGGAGGTGACGGGTCCGGTGGTGACCATGTGGGTCATCATCGCGGTGCTGGGCATCGTCTCCTGGCTGGCCACCCGGCGCCTGAAGGAGGTACCGGGCCCGCTGCAGAATCTGGCGGAGATGGCGGTGGAGAAGTTAAGGGACATGTATTCCGACACGCTGAGCCGGAAGAACCTGGACCGATACCTGCCTGTGCTGGGTACGTTTTTTATCTTCATCCTGGCCTGTAACTACTCCGGCCTGCTGCCGGGAGCGGGCAAGGCCTTTGCCGTGCCCACCGCCAGCCTGTCGGTGACGGCGGGCCTGGCCATCTGCGCCTTCTTCTACAACCAGTTTGCCGGCATACGGGCCAAGGGCGTTTGGGGCTACTTCAAGGCATTGTGCGGGCCCTCTGTGATCCTGGTGGTGCTGATGCTGCCCCTGAATCTGATCGAGCAGGTGGTGCGTCCCTTCTCCCTTGCCATGCGACTGTACGGCAATATCTTCGGTGAGGAGACGGTGGTGGAAAATCTGGGTCACATGCTGCCGCTGCTGCTGCCCCTGCTGATGCAGGTGCTGAGTCTGCTGTTCGGCGTGCTCCAGGCCATGGTCTTCACCAAGCTGCTGGCTTTCTACGTGGAGGAGGCCACCGAGGAAGAACACGAATAAAGAAGCAAGTTAAAAAAACAAAACATAGGAGGAACAAACAATGAACACTGGTATCATCGCACTGGCTGCAGCGCTGAGCGTAGCCATCTCCGTCGCCTTTGCGGCTCTGGCGCAGGGAAAATTCGCCTCTTCCGCTATGGAGGCCATGGGCCGTCAGCCCGAGGCTGCCGGCGATATCAAGGGCAGTTTGCTGATCCCCCTGGCCCTGATGGAGGCCCTGGCCATCTACGGCATGCTGGTGGCCATCCTGCTGGTTGGTAAGATCTGAGGAGAAGAGCCGGGAAGGAGGCACGCGTTTTGAGTATCAATATCTCAGAGATGATCTGGACGATCATCTGCTTTTTCGCGCTGCTGTTCGTCTTGAATACCTTCCTCTTCAAACCGCTGATCCGCTTCATGGATGAGCGCCGCAGCCGGATCGACGCCGGCCTGGATGAGGCCCGCCGCGCCAAGGAAGCCCGCGAAGAGGCGTCCAGAGCGGCGGAGGAGAGTTGGTCCGAGCGAAACGTGGAGGCCCGGCATCTCATCTCCCAGGGCAAGCTGGAGGACGACCGGCTGCATACCCGGACCATGGAGGAGGCCCATCACCGGGCCGCGCAGGCGGAGGAGGATGCCCGCACCAAAGTGGCGCAGGAGGAATCCGAGGCCCGGGACGCCGCCCGCCGCGAGAGCCGGGAGCTGACGGAGACGCTGGCCGACCGGCTGCTGGGCGGCCAGGGAGAGGGGTGAGAGGTCGAACATGACAGGCTTGGATATTTTGTATGCCGTGATCAACTTTCTCGTCCTCGTCTTTGGCATCTGGTTCTTCGGGCGGAAGAAGATCGGTCAGATCGTCAGAAGTCACCGGGAACAGGTGACGGATGATCTGGAGCGATCCCGTCAGGCCCATGCGGATGCCCAGTCCCTGGACGGCGATCTGGAGGAGATCCGCACCCGGGCTGCTGACCGGGAGGAGCGGCTTCTAGCGGATACCCACCGCCAGGTGAAGGAGAACCACCGTGACGCCGAGCGCCGCATCGGCGAGGCTGCCGATGAGGTGCTGGCCGAAGCAGCGGCGGAGGAGGAGCAGCTGCGCCATCAGATGCGGCGCCGCTTCTGCCGCGACACGGTGGAGAAGGTAGCCGCAGAGACGGCTGAGCTGCTGCGGGGAGAGACGTACGCACCGGCCCGGGCGGCGCTGAAGGAGCGCTGCCTGAGGGCTCTGGGCGAACAGTTGACTTTGACCCCCAACGACCTGCTGCGCGTGGAGCGGCAGGGCAAACTGGAACTGACCGTCACCGGCGCACAGCCGCTGACGGAGGATGAGCTGCGCACATTGGAGACGGCCATCCGTCAGCGGCTTGCGCTGAAGGACGACCTGCCTGTGGTGATCCGCGGCGAAACGGACGCCGATCTCATCGGCGGTGTGCGCGCCCAACTGGGCGACACTGTTTACGACGGCACCCTGGCCCATCAGCTGGACCGGCTGGTGCTGCAGGAGGACGGGGCGGATAATGCCGCCGACGCCATGGAGGCCGTGCGCAATCGTCTGCAGAGCGCAGACAACACCATGGACGTCTTCCAGGTGGGCCGGGTCATCCGTGTGTCGGACGGTATCTGCCGAGTCTCCGGTCTGTCCGACGTGATGTCCGGCGAGATGCTGGCCTTTGCCGGCGGTCTCCGGGGTCTGGTCATGGACCTGGACCGGGACAACGTGGGCGTGGTGCTGCTGGGCGACTATACAACCGT
Source organism: uncultured Eubacteriales bacterium (assembly GCA_900317425.1). GTDB lineage: Bacteria > Bacillota > Clostridia > Oscillospirales > Oscillospiraceae > Vescimonas. The sequence goes on from ONGR01000012.1 coordinate 19,008, forward strand.
CCAGGAGGGCGATACCGTCCGTCGCACGGGCCATATCATCGAGGTGCCGGTGGGCGAGGCCATGATCGGCCGGGTGGTGGACGCCCTGGGCCGTCCGCTTGACGGACGCGGCCCCATCCGCACGGCGGAGCGCCGTGCCGTGGAGAGTCCCGCCCCCGGCGTACCGGACCGCCAGAGCGTCAGCGTACCGCTGCAGACCGGCCTCAAGGCCATCGACGCGCTGGTGCCCATCGGCCGCGGTCAGCGTGAGCTGATCATCGGCGACCGTCAGACCGGCAAGACCGCCATCGCGCTGGATACCATTCTCAACCAGAAGGGCAAGGATGTGCTGTGCATCTACGTGGCCATCGGACAGAAGGAGTCCACCGTGGCCAGCGTGGTGCAGAAGCTGCGGCAGCACGGCGCCATGGCCTATACCACCGTTGTGTGCGCCGCGGCGTCGGAGCCGGCCCCCATGCTGTATATCGCCCCCTATGCCGGCGCCGCCATCGGCGAGTACTTTATGTACCGGGGCCGTGACGTGTTGATCGTCTATGATGATCTGAGCAAGCAGGCCGCGGCTTACCGCGAGATCTCCCTGCTGCTGCAGCGTCCGCCAGGACGGGAGGCCTATCCCGGCGACGTGTTCTATCTGCATTCCCGTCTGCTGGAGCGTGCCGCCCGGCTGAACGACGCCCTGGGCGGCGGCAGCATGACGGCTCTGCCCATCATCGAGACTCAGGCAGGCGACATCTCCGCCTATATCCCCACCAACGTGATCTCCATCACCGACGGTCAGATCTTCCTGGAGACCGGCCTGTTCCACGCCGGTGTCCGTCCTGCCATCAACGTGGGCCTGTCCGTGTCCCGCGTGGGCGGCGCCGCCCAGATTGGCGCCATGAAGCAGGTGGCGGGCCGTCTGCGCATGGATCTGGCCCAGTACCGGGAGCTGGCGTCCTTTGCCCAGTTCGGTTCGGATCTGGACAAGGCCACGCGGGCCGCCCTGACCCGTGGCGAGCGGATGACCGAGCTTTTGAAGCAGGATCAGTACGCCCCCATGGAGGCGGCGGACCAGGTGGTGGTCATCTTTGCCGGCAGCGAGGGCTATGCCGACGACGTGGCGCTGGATCAGATCGCCCGGTTTGAGTCGGAGCTGCTGGAGTACGTCCATCGGAACCTGCCCGGCATGTTTGACGCCATCGCCACCGGGAAGAAGCTCCCGGCGGAGGACCTGGCGCAGCTGCGCCGGACCATCGAGGAATTCAAGAAAACCTTTTAACCAGGCGTAACCAACCGGATCCCCCGGGGAGAGGAGGCGAGGACACACGGCGAATATGCGTGAGATCCGTTCCCGGATCAAGAGTGTAAAGAGCACCCAGCAGATCACCAAGGCCATGAAGATGGTCTCCGTGGCCAAGCTGCGGCGGGCCCAGAAGGGGACCGAGGGCATGCAGGTTTTCTCCCGTGAGTGCCGTGAGGTCCTGGGCTATCTGCTCTCGGGCCATACCGACCACCCCTTCCTGACGCCCCGGCCGGAGATCCGGCACAGTACCTACGTGCTGTTCGTGGGCAACCGCGGCCTCTGCGGCAACTACAATACCGCCCTGGTGCGGTATATGCAGGAGCTGCTGGAGGGGGCAGAGCGCCCCGCCTCGGTGATCGTCGTGGGCCGTTGGGGCCGTGACGTGCTGGCCGCGTCCGGTCTGCCCATCCGGGCCACCTATGCCGACTTCGGCGATACCCCCGCCATGGAGGACGCCGTGGCCCTGGCCGAGCTTCTGAAGAGGATGTATCTGGACGGCGAGACGGACCAGGTCTATCTGGTTTATCAGCACTTTGAGACTGCCCTGGTGCAGACCCCCGCGTCGCTGCGCCTGCTGCCGTCGGAGCCGGCCGGGGACCCGCCGGCGGGGGAGACGGAGTATCTCTTTGAGCCGTCCAAGGAGGCCGTTCTGGACAGCGCGGTGCAGCTCTTCATCAACAGCACGGTATTTTCCGTGCTGCAGGAGGCCCGGGCGGGGGAGCAGGCGGCCCGCATGACCGCCATGACCGCCGCCACAGACGCCACCGCCGATCTCATCGACCAGCTGAGTCTGGACCTGAATCGGGCCCGCCAGGCGGCTATCACCACCGAGATCTCCGAGATCGTCGGCGGTGCCAACGCACTGAAAAACAAGGATGACCATTCTTCCTGATAAGGAGTATGTTATGGAGCAAGGAATCGTAAAACGGGTCATCGGCGCCGTGGTGGACGTGGAGTTCCCCGCCGGACGCCTGCCGGAGACCTACCACGCCATTGAGGTCCGCCTGCCGGACCGCAAGGTGGTGATGGAGGCGGTGCAGCAGCTGGGCGACAATACCGTCCGCTGCGTGTCGCTGTTCTCCACCGACGGGCTCAGCCGCGGCTGTACGGCGGTGGATACCGGCGCTCCTGTGACCATGCCGGTGGGCGAGGCCACCCTGGGCCGTATGTTCAACGTGGTGGGCGACCCCATCGACGGCAAGGGCCCTGTGGAGACCGATACGCGCCTGCCCATTCACCGCAGCGCCCCGCCTTTTACCGACGTATTGCCTGCCACCGAGATTTTGGAGACGGGCATCAAGGTCATCGACCTGCTGGCGCCTTACGCCAAGGGCGGCAAGATCGGCCTCTTCGGCGGCGCCGGCGTAGGCAAGACGGTGCTCATCCAGGAGCTGATCCGCAACGTGGCCTATGAGCACGGCGGCTACTCGGTGTTTGCCGGCGTGGGCGAACGCTCCCGTGAGGGCAACGACCTCTGGAACGAGATGACCGAGTCCGGCGTCATCAACAAGACGGCGCTGGTATTCGGCCAGATGAACGAGCCCCCCGGAGCCAGACTCCGGGTGCCCCTGTCCGGTCTGACCATCGCCGAGAACTTCCGGGATGCCGGCGGCCAGGACGTGCTGCTGTTCATCGACAATATTTTCCGCTTCACCCAGGCCGGCAGCGAGGTGTCGGCCCTGCTGGGCCGCATGCCCTCCGCCGTGGGCTATCAGCCCACGTTGGCTACGGAGATGGGCGCCCTCCAGGAGCGCATCACCTCCACGCTCAACGGCTCCATCACCTCCGTGCAGGCCATCTACGTGCCCGCAGACGACCTGACGGATCCGGCGCCCTCCACGGCCTTTGCCCATCTGGACGCCACCACCGTGCTGGACCGCAGCATTGCCGAGCTGGGCATCTATCCGGCGGTGGACCCGCTGAACTCCACCTCCCGGATCCTGGAGCCCCACGTGCTGGGCAAGCACCATTATGAGACGGCCCGGGCTGTGCAGCGGGTGCTGCAGAAGTATAAGGAGCTGCAGGACATCATCGCCGTCCTGGGCATGGACGAGCTGAGCGCCGAGGACAAGGCTGCCGTCAACCGGGCCCGCCGTATCCAGCGTTTCCTGTCCCAGCCCCTCCACGTGGCGGAGAATTTCACCGGCCTCTCCGGCAAATACGTGCCGCTGGACGAGACGCTCCGCGGCTTCGAGGCCATTTTGGGCGGCGACTGCGACGACATTCCGGAGCAGGCCTTTCTGATGTGCGGCACCATCGACGAGGTGCTGGCCAAGCGGGATCAGTTGTAAAGAGGTGCGCCATGGAAGATCGGATCCATCTGCGTATCATCACCACCGGCGGCCCTGTGTATGACGGTTTTGTTTCCGCCATCCAGGTCCCTCTGGAGGACGGCGTCATCGGCATCATGGCGGACCACGTACCCCTCCTCGGCGCCGTGGTGGAGGGCGTGGTGAAGTGTACCCGCGCCGACGGGGAAGTCCACTATATCGCCGTGTCCCAGGGCCTGGTCCACGTGGCGGACAACCGGGTGGGCCTGCTGGTGAACGCCGCCGAGCAGGCGGAGAACATCGACCTGGCACGAGCCCAGGCGGCGGAACGCCGGGCCCGGGAACGGCTGAAGCAGCATACTCCGGAGTTGGATACCATCCGGGCTGAAGCGGCGCTCCACCGCGCATTGGCCCGCCAGATGGCGGTCCGCCTGATGAAGAAATAGGCACATAAAAAGACAGTCGCAGATGCGCCTGTCTTTTTCTTTTCAAGCGATAAAAAGTGCGCTATAATAGACGCAATACAAGCAAGAATCCCCATAGCTTCGAGATGTGGGAGGATTTTGGGACACGGAACATGATAGGCTGTCCCAAAAGGAGGTGCGGCGATGCTGTCAATCTGGATCGGACGGGCGGGCTCCGGTAAGTCCCGCCGGGTGCTGTCGGAGATCGCGGCCCGGCGCGCCCAGCGCGGCCAGGTGCTGCTGGTGCCGGAGCACGTGTCTCATGAGGCGGAGCTGGATCTCTGTCATGCCTGCGGCCCCACCGCCTCCCGTAATACGGAGGTGCTGAGCTTCCGCACGCTGGCGGGCCGGGTCCTGTCCGAGTGCGGCGGATTGTCGGACTTCACGCTGGATAAGGGCGGCAAACTGCTGACCATGCGCCTGGTGCTCCAGGAGCTCCACAGCCAGTTGACCGTCTTTGGCCGGCCTTCCCGCCGGGCGGCCTTTCTGGAGCAGCTGACGGAGCTGACCGACGAGTTCTACGCCTTTGCCGTGGCCCCGGAGCAGCTCTATGAGCAGGTGGCCGACGTGCCCGGCGCCGCCGGCGACAAGCTCCGTGATCTGGCGCTGATCTACGCCGCCTATGACGGAAAGCTCCGCGCCGGCGGCATCGACCGCCGCTCCCGGGTCCAGAAGCTGCGGGACAAGATGGAAGACTCCCGGTATCTGGACGGCAAAGACGTGTATTTTGACGGCTTTTCCTACTTCAACCGGACGGAGGAGGACGTCATCGAGACCATCCTGCGCCGGGCCAGCAGCGTCACCGTCACGCTGCTGGGGGAGAAGGGCAACGACGAGCTTTTCCGCAACGCGGTGCGGCAGCGGGAGCGGCTGGTACGCATGGCCCGGCGTGCCGGCGTGCCCTGTGAGATCGTCTATCTGACCCATGCGCCCGACGGCGCTCTGGGGCATTTGGAGCGGGGCCTGTTCGGCTCCGACGAGCCCTACGCGGGCGAAACAGAGAATATGGAACTGTATGAGGCATCCACCGCCTTCACCGAGGTGGAGTACGTGGCATCCCGGATCCGCACCCTGGTCTGCGGCGGCGGATACCGTTATCGCGATATCGGCGTCATGGCCCGGAATATGGACGTGTACGGCCCCATTCTGGAGAACGTGTTCCACCGGGACGGCATCCCCGCCTACATCAGCCGCCGCAGCGACATTCTGGAAAAGCCGGTACTGACGCTGCTGCTGGGTGCCGTGGACGCGGTGACCGGCGGCTTCGACTACGAGGATATGTTCCGCTACCTGAAAACCGGCATGGCGGGTATCACCGCCGCCGAGTGCGACCTGCTGGAGAACTACGTGGTCACCTGGGAGATCCGGGGCAATATGTGGCTCCGGGACACGCCCTGGACGGCTAACCCCGATGGCTACGGCCAGGAGATGACGGATGAGCGCACCGCCCGTCTGGCGGAGATCAACGCCATCCGCCACAGGATCCGAGGCCCGCTGCTTCTCCTCAGTGAGGGGTTGAAAACCGAGAATACCGCGGCATGTAAAGCAAAAGCACTTTACGAGTTTGCCCAGCGCGCCGGCGTGCCGGAGACCCTGTCGAAGAAGGCGCAGGAGCTTCTGGAGAGCGGACAGGTGCAGTTGGCGGAGGAATATGCCCAGCTGTGGCGGATCTTCTGCGACGTGCTGGATCAGTTTGTGGAGATCCTGGGGGACAGCGAGCTGGACGGGGAGGAGTTTGCCCGCCTGCTGCGTCTGGTGCTGACGGAGTACAGCGTGGGCACCATCCCCGCCACGCTGGACCAGGTGAAAGTCAGCGACATTAGCCGCAACGACCGCCACCCGGTAAAGTGCCTGTTTCTGCTGGGGGCCAACGACCACGTGCTGCCCCAAGTGGACAGCGGCGGTGGATTGCTGGATGACGAGGCCCGGGAGCTGCTGCAGCAGCGGCAGATCCCGCTGTCCGACGCCACATTCGACAGCCTGGACAACGAACTGCAGAACATCTACGCCGCCCTGGCCCAGCCCACGGAGCGGCTCTGCGTCAGCTATCCCATAACGGATCTGTCCGGCAGCCAGCTGCGCCCCTCCTTCGTGGTGGGCCGTATGCGAAAGCTGTTCCCGGCGCTGACCGTTCACCGGGAGGACAGGGCGTATCGCCGGGAGATGCCTGCCACGGCGCTGGAACTGGCAGGGGAGGAGCCGGATGGCCCTCTTTGGAACTACTTTGCCGCAGCCGGCCGCTACGACGCCGTCCTGAACGGTATGGAGCGTGCCCGCACCATGGGCCGGGGCCGCTTGTCCCCGGAGGCGGTGCGGGCGCTGTACGGCCGTTCGATCCACATGTCCGCCTCCCGCATGGACCGGCTCCGCAGCTGTCATTTCGGCTATTTTATGGAGTACGGTCTGCGGGCCAAAGAGCGCAAGAGCGCCGGTTTTGAGGCGCCGGAGATCGGCACCTTTATCCACTATCTGTTGGAGAACGTGACCCGGGACGTGATGGATCGGGGCGGCTACGGTCAGGTGGAGAAGACAGAGCTGCGAAAACTGGTGCGCCACTACGTGGACGAATACGTTGCCACGGAGCTTCCCGGCTTTGACGAGAAGAGCGCCCGGTTCCGCTATCTCTTTTCGCGTCTGCGGCACATGGCCTACGCCGTCATTGAGAACATTGCCGCCGAGCTGGCGGAGTCGGATTTCCGGCCCATGGAGTTTGAGCTGGGCTTCGGCGGCAAGGACGGCAAACTGCCTGCGATTTCCATCCGGGAAGGGGACACGGATCTGTCCGTCAGCGGCAAGGTGGACCGGGTGGACGGCTGGCTCCACGGCGGCAAGCTGTATCTGCGCGTGGTGGACTATAAGACCGGCCGCAAGGCCTTCGACCTCAGTGATCTGCGGGCGGGCCTGGGACTGCAGATGCTGCTCTATCTCTTCACGCTGGAGCAGGAGGGGTCGTCCTACTTCGGCCACCCCGTTGTCCCCGCCGGCGTCATGTATCTGCCGGCCCGGGATGCCATCGTCCGCGCCGACCGGGGCATCAGCGAGGAGAAGCTGGAGGCCCAGCTGCGGCGGGAGCTGCGGCGCAGCGGCATGGTGCTGGGCGAGCCGGAGGTGCTCCGGGCCATGGAGCACAGCGCGCTGGAGTCTCCCTGCTACCTGCCCGTCACCCTCTCAAAAAAGGGGGATATCAGCAGCGGCGTGGCCTCGGCGGCCCAGCTGGGCAAGCTGAGCCGCTACGTGGACCGGGTGCTCCATCAGATCACCCGGGAGCTGCGCCAGGGCAACGTGGACGCCGACACCTGTACCCGTGGCCCTCAGGACAGCGCCTGTACCTACTGTGCCTTTGCCTCGGCCTGCTATTTTGACGAGAAACGGGACCGGCGCAACTATCTGAAGAAGACGAAGCCGGAGGAATTCTGGCAGTTTATTGACCGTGAGACGGGAGAGGAGGGAGACCATGGCGGAGATCAGACTGACGCCCCAACAGCAAAGGGCGGTCGATGACCGGGGCGGATCGCTGCTGGTGTCGGCGGCCGCCGGCTCCGGCAAGACGAAGGTCCTGGTGGAGCGCCTGTTCTCCTACATGGAGCAGGAGCACTGCCACGTGGACGACTTCCTCATCATCACCTATACCAAGGCCGCCGCGTCGGAACTCCGGGGCAAGATCGCCGCGGAGCTGAGCCGCCGCGTGGCCGATCACCCGGACGACGCCCATCTGCGCCGCCAGATGTTCCGGGTCTACCAGGCGGATATCAAGACGGTGGACGCCTTCTGCGCCGCCCTGCTGCGCCAGAACGTCCATCTCCTGCCGACGGTGGAGGGACGCAGCCTGACTCCGGATTTCCGGGTGCTGGACGAGCAGGAGGCGGAGCTGCTGCGCGTCCGGGTGCTGCAGCAGGTGCTGGAGGAATTCTACGTACGGCTGGAGCAGGGCGACGACCGCTGCCAGCTGCTGGCGGAGACTCTGGGCGCCGGCCGGGATGACCGGGCCCTGGAGGAGCTGGTGCTGGAGCTCCACGGCAAGATCCAGAGCCATCCCTATCCCATCCGCTGGCTGCGGCAGGTGGGAACGATGTGGGAACACCTCCCCGACGAGCTGGCCGACTCCGCCTACGGCCGCATCATCATGGAGGACACGGTGCGCCGCGCCGACTTCTGGGCGGCGCGCCTGCGCCGTGAGGCGGAGGATCTCCGGGACGATCCGGCGATCTTCGACTGCTACGGCCTCCAGTTCCTGCGTGCTGCCGACAGCTTGGCACAGTACGCCTCTGCCGCTGCAGACGGCTGGGAAGCCATGGGGGCGGTCACCCCGGTGTTTGAGAATCTGAAGGCCGTGAAGGGGGCGGAGAACGCCGCCCGGAAGGACATGGCCAAGGCGGTCTGGGACCGCTGCAAGGCTGACGTGAAGAAGATGACCGCCGTCTATCAGGTGGATTCCGGGGACTATCTGGACGATCTGCGCCTGATGGCGCCGGCCATGCTGGCCCTTATCGAACTGACGGACCGGTTTGCCGCCGCCTACCAGGCGGAGAAGGTCCGCCGCAACGCCATCGACTTCTCTGACCAGGAGCACTACGCCATTTCGATCCTGTTGGACGACCGTGGGGAGCCCACCGAGCTTGCCCAACAGGTAGCCGCCCGGTATCGGGAGGTGATGGTGGACGAGTATCAGGACACCAACGAGGTGCAGAACTGCATCTTCCGGGCCATCTCCGACGGAGAGCGGCGGCTCTTCGCCGTGGGCGACGTGAAGCAGAGCATCTATCGCTTCCGCCTGGCCGATCCCACCATCTTCCTGCGGAAGTATCTGGCCTATCGGGATGCCACGGAGGCGGAGGAGGGGGAGCCCCGCCGGGTACTGCTCCAGAGTAATTTCCGCTCTCGCCCACAGATCCTGGACGCGTCCAACTTCATCTTTGCCGGTATCATGTCGGTGCAGCTGGGTGAGATGGACTACGGCGACGATGAGAAGCTTTATTATGGCGCGGACTATTATCTGCCCCGAACGGATACGGACACGGAGTTCCATCTCGTCAGCGTGGTCAACACGGAGGAGGAGACCTTCGATCGTACGGAGGTGGAGGCCCGGTTTGTCGCCCGTCGGATCCGGCAGCTCCTGGACGAGGGATATCCTGTCCAGGAGGGCGACACCCTGCGGCCCGTCCGGCCGGAGGATATCGTCATCCTCATGCGCTCCCCCCGGGCCCGGCTGAAGGCCTATGCCGCCGCCATGGCCCGGGAGAATATCCCGTTCTCCGCTGAGGAGGACGAGGATTTCTTCTCCGCCGTGGAGATCGCGGTGATGCTGTCCTTCCTCCAGATCATCGACAATCCCCGCCAGGACGTGCCCTTGATCGCCGTGCTGCGCTCGCCGCTCTTCGGCTTCACGCCGGACGACCTGGCCCGCATCCGCGCTCTGCAGCCATCCGGCGACTACTATGAGGCCCTCTGCCGGGATGATGCACCTGCCACGCTGGCTTTCCGCGCCACGCTGGACGCCCTCCGGGAGGCCGCCCGGGACCTGCCGGTGGACCGGCTGCTGTGGCAGCTTTACAGCGACTGCCATGCTCTGGCGGTGTTCGGCGCCATGGCCGATGGGGAGCAGCGAAAAAACAACCTGATCGCCCTCTTTACCTATGCCGGTCAGATGGCCGGGACGGGGAAGGGCGGATTGTTCGATTTCATCACCTACGTCCACGGCCTGCTGGAACGGGATCACGTTCCATCCATCAGCGCCCGCCAGAGCGGCGGCGGTGTCCGCCTCATGTCCATCCACAAGTCCAAGGGCCTGGAGTTCCCGGTGGTGATCCTGGCGGATCTCCACAAGGATTTCAACATGGTGGATCTGCGCCGCCCGGTGCTGGTGCATCCGGAGCTGGGTCTGGGTACCGAGTGCGTGGATCGGGAGCGCCGTATCCGCTATGATTCCGTGTCCAAGACGGCCATGGCCATGCAGATGGAGCGGGAAAGCAAGTCTGAGGAGATGCGCATCCTCTACGTGGCCATGACCCGCGCCAAGGAGAAGCTAATCCTGGTGGACTGCATGAAGTATGCCCGCAAGCGCATCCGCGATCTGGCGGCCCTGGCCTCCTATCCGGTGGAGGCGGAGGTGGTTGGCAGCGCCAAATGCCTGGGCGATTGGGTACTGCTGCCCCTGCTGTGCGCCGCCCAGGCCGAGCCCATCCACCGCTGGGCGGAGGTGGAGATGCCCGCTCCGGTATCTCTGGACGGCTGGGAGATCCACGTCTGGGAGAACCCCGTGTCGGACATTGCGGAGCGGGAGGGGGAGATCCGGCCCGTTGCCGAAACGCCCTTTGACCCGGCGCTGTTGGAGCGGCAGTACGGACATGAGCGAGCTACGGTCATTCCCACCAAGGTGACGGCCACCCAGCTGAAGGGCCGGGAGAAGGACGAGGAGATTGCCGAAGGCGCGCCGTCGCCGCACCGTGTTCCCAGCTTTGAGAAGCCCCGGTTTTTGCAGCGGGAGAAGAAGCTCAGTGCCGCCGAGCGGGGTACCGCCATGCACCTGGTGATGCAGTATCTGGACTTTTCCGCGGCGGACGAGACCGCTGTGGCGGAGCAGGTGGCGGCTCTGGCGGATCGCCATCTTATCACGAATGAGCAGGCTGAGGCGGCGGACTGCGCTGCCATCGCGGCTTTTCTTGCCTCGCCTCTGGCCCGGCGCATCGCCGCCGCCGAAACGGTTTACCGGGAGTATCGCTTCGCGCTTTTGATGCCGGCCGCCATCTATGATCCGGCAGCAGACGATGAGGAGATGCTGCTCCAGGGCGTGGTGGACTGCGCCTTCGATACGCCTGAGGGCCTGGTGATCGTGGATTTCAAGACCGACCGCATCCACCCCGGTGAGGAGTCGGAGCGGGCACGGACGTACCGCCCCCAGCTGGAGGCCTACGCCGCCGCCCTCAGTCATGTGCTGGAGCGCCCGGTGGCGGAGAAGATCCTGTATTTCTTTGCCACGGGACGGGAATATTCCCTGTAATTTGATAAAAAAACCGCAAAAAAACCCTTGCATTCTCAGAAAAACTATGCTATCATTACCGTTGCGTTTGTGGGTTTCCCACAGGCGACAAGTGAACCGGAAAGGGGTGAACAAGAGCAATGAAGGAAGGAATCCATCCCAATTATCAGCAGACTACTATCAAATGCGCCTGCGGTAATGTGATTGAGACAGGTTCTACGAAGAAGGATATTCGCGTGGAAGTCTGCTCTAAGTGTCACCCCTTCTTCACCGGCAAGCAGAAGCTGGTGGATACCGGCGGACGCGTGGCCAAGTTCAACAAGCGCTTCGGCCTGGACAAGTAATCGCCAACATGACACCAAAAGACCTGCATCTTCGGATGCGGGTCTTTTTTTATTTTACATTTCCTTTCGGATATAATATAATACATCTAATAGATTGTTTTGCGAGGTCACTATGGAACAAACGACGGAAAAGAAGAGAGATTACGCGGTGCTGGTGGGCCTCCGTTCCCCGGTGCTGCGGGACGACAGCGCCGATGAGGAGAGCCTGGAGGAACTGGCGGCTCTGGTGGATACCGCCGGCGGCGAGGTGGTGGGCACCATCCTCCAGGGCCGGGACAAGCCGGATCCCCACAGCTTCATCGGCGAGGGCAAGGTGGAGGAGGTCAAACGGATGGTCACCGAGGAGGAGGCCACCATGGTCATCTTCGACAACGAACTGTCTCCCTCCCAGATCCGGGTGCTCACCGAGCTCACCGGCGTGCAGGTCATCGACCGCAGCGGCCTGATCCTGGACATCTTTGCCCAGCGCGCCCGGACGAAGGAGGGCTGTCTGCAGGTGGAGCTGGCCCAGTACCAGTATCTGCTGCCCCGCCTGATCGGTATGTGGACCCACCTGGAGCGCCAGGCCGGCACCAGCGGCAAGGGTCCCATCGGCTCCAAGGGCCCCGGCGAGACCCAACTGGAGACGGACCGCCGCCACATCCACCGGAAGATCGATAAATTGAAGGAGGAACTGGAGGAGGTGCGCCGCGTCCGTGGCACCCAGCGCCAGCGCCGCATGAAGAACGAGATCCCGGTGGTGGCCATCGTGGGCTATACCAACGCAGGCAAATCCACCCTGCTGAACGCGCTGACCGGGGCCGCCATCCCCGCCAACAACCGCCTTTTCGATACGCTGGACACCACCACCAGGATGCTCACCGTGTCCGACACGCTGGACGTGGTGATCTCTGATACGGTTGGCTTCATCCGCAAGCTGCCCCACCAGCTGGTGGAGGCCTTCAAGGCCACGTTGGAGGAGCTGGAGTATGCCGATCTGCTGCTCCACGTCATCGACGCCTCCCATCCCCAGTGGCAGACCCAGCAGCGGATCGTGGACGAGCTGATCGCCGAGCTGGGGGCGGAGCACATCCCCTGTATCCGGGTGTATAACAAGTCCGATCTGGCCTTCTCCGAGGAAGGGAAGAAGGGCGAGAATGCCGTGTCCATCTCCGCCAAGACGGGGGAGGGCATCGACGATCTGCTGGCCATGATCGACGCCAAGCTGGACAAGGGCAAGCGGCGGGTCACGCTGCACCTGCCCTATGACAAGACAGGCCTGCTGGACGCCCTCTACCGGGAGGGCAAGGTGGAGAGCGTGGAGTATGGCGCCACGGTGGACGTAGTGGCCGTCTGCACGCCTCGCCTGCTGGGCCAGATGAAGGAATATATCGAGGGTTTCCACGAGACGAAGGAGGAATGGGAATGATCATTACCACCGAGAGACTGATCCTGCGTTCCTGGCGTGAGGGCGACGCGGCAGATCTTTACATGCTGGCCCGGGACGTGGACATTGGCCCCCGCGCCGGCTGGAAGCCCCACGACAGCATCGCCGTCAGTCTCAAGACGATCCGCACCATCATGGCCGGGCCAGAGGTTTACGCCATCACGGACAAAAGAATCGGGACCTTGATGGGCAGCATCGGCCTCAGGCCCATGGTGGAAAAGGGCGAAGGGGAGTGGGAACTCACTTTCTGGATCGGAAAGCCCTACTGGGGCCGCGGCTACGTGCCGGAAGCGGCCCGGGCCGCCCTGCGGCACGCCTTTACCGAACTGGGCTGCGAGGCCATCTGGTGCAGCCATTTTGACGAGAATGAGCAGTCCCGGCGCGTCATTGAGAAGTGCGAGTTTACCCGCATGCCGGAGCTGGATCACCGGGACAGCTTGGCCGACGGCGTGGTCCACCTGCTGCGGGTCTATCGCATGACGGCGGAGGAGTGGAGAGAACGCCATGGCTGATCCCGTCCGTGTCCCCTTTGCCGACGCCGAGAGTGAGTTTGTGGAAAAGCGATCCCGCTTCATCAGCCATATCTGGCGGGTGGACAGCGAGGAGGCGGCCCAGGCCCATATCAAGGAGATGAAAAGCAAATACTACGACGCCCGCCACAACTGCTGGTGCTATATCATCGGCACCGGTACCGTCCGCTACAGCGACGATGGCGAGCCCCAGGGTACGGCGGGACAGCCCATGCTGAAGGTGTTTGAACGGGAAAACGTCCGGGACGTCTGCTGTGTGGTGACCCGGTATTTCGGCGGCATCCTGCTGGGTGCCGGGGGACTGACTCGGGCCTACAGCCGGGGTGCCAAGGACGCCCTGACCGCCGCCGGCGTGGCGGTGCTGGGCCTGTGGGCTCGGCTTCGTGTGCCCTGCACCTATCCGATCTTCGAGCAGGTGAAGCTGGAGATCGCCGCCGTCGGCGGCACCGTGGACGACGTGGCCTACGGCGCCGACGTGGAACTGACGGTCTCTGTCCCGGCGGAGCAGGTCGAGAGCCTGCAAAAGCGTCTGACGGAGCTGTCCGCCGGTGGTATCACCGCGGAGGAACTGGGTCGTGATTTCCGGCCCGGACCCCGGCAGGAGGTCTGAGCGGTTGCCGGCGAAAGCGGAACGTGATATTATTATCAAGTTATAGGACAAATAGGGGAGAATCACCCCGCTGAAAGGAGCAAATACATATGGCTGTTTTGGATCATCTGGAGCCCAAGGGCGTATTTCACTTTTTTGAGGAGCTGTGCGCCATCCCCCACGGCTCCGGCAACACCAAGCTGGTCAGCGACTGGCTGGTGTCCTTCGCCAAAGAGCGGAACCTGGAGCACTATCAGGACGAGCTGAACAACGTCATCATCATCAAAGAGGCCTCTGCCGGCTATGAAAACGCCGAGCCGGTGATCCTCCAGGGCCACATGGACATGGTCTGCGAGAAGGCCCCCGACTGCACCAAGGATATGGCTGTCGAGGGTCTGGATCTGGCGGTGGACGGCGACACCGTGCTGGCCAGGGGCACTACCCTGGGCGGTGACGACGGCATCGCCGTGGCCATGATGCTGGCGGTGCTGGATGACGATACCATGTGCCATCCCCGGCTGGAGTGCGTCTTCACCGTGGACGAGGAGACGGGCATGGAGGGCGCTATGGGTCTCGACGTGACGCCTTTGAAGGCTCGCCGCCTGCTGAATCTGGACTCCGAGGACGAGGGCGTGTTCACCGTCAGCTGCGCCGGCGGAAATCTGACCACCTGCGCGATTCCCGTCAAACGTGCCCCCTATCCGTTCTGTGACGGTACGTATATGACCATCCGGGTGGAGGGCCTGCTGGGCGGCCACTCCGGCGCTGAGATCCACAAGGGCCGGGCCAATGCCAACGTGCTGCTGGGCCGCATCCTGTTTAACGCCGCGCCGAACCTGCGTATCGTTTCCGTGGACGGCGGCCTGAAGGACAACGCCATTCCCGCCAGCGCCGCCGCCGTGGTCTGCGTGAAGGATCCCGACTTCGTTCAGACCGTCTGTGCCCATATGGACGAGGCCTTTCGCAACGAGTATGCCGTCACCGACCCCGGTATCCGCGTGACCGTGGTGCCCGGCGGCGAGGGTATGCCCATGGACTGGCCCTCCACCAATCAGATCATCACCCTGCTGACCTGCTGCCCCAACGGCATCTATGCCATGAGCCCCGACATCCCCGGCCTGGTGCAGACCTCGCTGAACCTGGGCATCCTGGCTACGGCGGAGGATCATGTCACCGCATCCTTCTGCATCCGCAGCAGCATCGAAAGTCAGAAGGAGATGCTGGTGGAAAAGATCTGCCAGCTGATGACCGGCATGGAGGGCGCCACCGTTTCCGTCTCCGGCGACTATCCCGGCTGGCAGTACCGCCACAATTCGCCCCTCCGTGACCTGATGACGGAGGTGTTCACCGAGCAGTACGGCTACGCGCCCCGGGTGGAGGCCATCCACGCCGGCCTGGAGTGCGGTCTTTTCAGCGGCAAGCTGCCGGGTCTGGACTGCGTGTCTGTGGGACCGGATATGCAGGATATTCACACCTTCCGTGAGCGGCTCCACATCGCCTCCACCCAGCGCCTCTGGGCCATGGTGGTGGAGACCCTGCGCCGCATGAAGTGAGGACAGCGCCATGGACGAGAAAACCACCCGTACCATCCGCGCCAAGGTCTATATCGCCCTGGCCGTCATCGCCGTGGTGCTGATCTTTGTGATCACCGGCACCGTCCGCCGCATTGCGCTGGCCGTTGCCGCGGTTTACAGCCTTATCATGTCCTACGTGAACTTCCGCAAGGCCAGGCAGGAGGACGAAGAGCAGTAACCAGATTCACACCAGTCATACAAATACGAAAAAGGACGTCTCTTTTACAGGAGACGTCCTTTTTTGCACAATTCTGAAGAGAAATATAAACAAATTATGAATTTAGGAAAAACTTGAAAACTTTAAGGCTCTTTTCAGCTTTCTCCAGTAGAATGCCCCCAAACCCAAGGAGGTGACACACATGTCTGACATCTGCATCTTCCGCCGCATCGAGAAGAAGTATTTGCTCACCGAAGAGCAGCGCAAGGCGCTGATGGATCGCATCGGCGAAAACCTGCAGCCGGACGAGTACGGCAGGAGCACCGTCTGCAGCCTGTATCTGGACACGCCGGACTTCCGGCTCATCCGCAGCTCCATCGACGCCACCACCTACAAGGAGAAGACTCGTCTGCGGAGCTACGGCACCCCGGGAGCCGACAGCCGTGTGTTCCTGGAGCTGAAGAAAAAGTATAAAGGCGTGGTCTACAAGCGCCGCTCAGCCCTTACGGAGCGGCAGGCGGAGGCCTATCTCCGCTCCGGCATCAAGCCCTTCGATTCCCAGATCTTCCGGGAGCTGGACTACGCCATGCAGTTCTACGGCAATCCAAAGGCCTCGGTGGTGCTGTGCTATGAGCGAGAGGCCTTCGCCGTTCCCTCGGCCCCCAATCTGCGCCTGACCTTCGATACCCGCGTCCGCTACCGGGACAAGGCACTGACCCTCACCGCCGGCACGGCGGGGAAGGAGATCCTGCCGTCGGGCACGGCGGTGCTGGAGATCAAGACCGACGGCGCCATGCCGTTGTGGCTTTCCCGGGCGTTGGATGACTGTGCCATCCGCCCGGCTTCCTTTTCCAAGTACGGCACCGCCTACCGGGATATGTGCCGTAAACAGAACTTTCAAGTAACGGAGGAAAAACGATATGCTTAACCTGTTCACTTCAATTACCGCCGACGGCGCGACCACAAGTACTTTCCTCGTCGCTTTGGCGGCTGCCCTGGTCTGCGGCGGAATTACCGCGGCGGCCTCGGCCTACCGCAGCCGCATCTCCGCCGGGTTTGCCGCCTCATTGATCCTGCTGCCCGCCATCGTCATGACCGTCATCGCCATCGTCAACGGCAACGTGGGCACCGGTGTGGCGGTGATGGGTGCCTTCTCCCTGGTCCGCTTCCGTTCCGTCCCCGGCAAGGCCCGGGACATCGTGGCCATCTTCCTGGTGATGGCGGCGGGCCTGGCCTGCGCAGGCGGCTACGTGGCCATCGCCCTGACCATCACCATCGTGGTCTGCCTGGGCATGGTGCTCTGTACCCATATCCCCGTCCGCGGCAGCAAGCTGCTGGATCTGCGGATCACGGTCCCCGAATCCCTGCACATTGACGGCGCCTTTGATGAGGTGTTCGCCGAATTCACCAACTATTGTGACTTGATCAGCGTCAAGACCACCAACATGGGCAGCCTCTACAAGCTGTTCTATCAGGTGGAACTGAAGAATAACCGGCAGATGCAGGCCTTCATCGACCAGCTGCGCTGCCGAAACGGCAATCTGGAGATCGCCCTGGCACGGGCGGAGGAAAGGAGCGAGACCTTGTGAAAAAGAAGTATTCCGGCCTTATGGCCCTGCTGTTGACCGGCAGCCTGCTGCTGACGGCCTGCGGCGGCGGAAACACCGCGACCGCAAACACCGAGGAGACGGAAAATAGCGCAATGCCCATTGTTGAAAGCACAACCCCCACTGTTGCGGATCATACTTCTGTTACTGCCACCGAGATCACGGCGGACGACAGCGGCTACGAATTCTCTGAGCGCGACCTGGATCCCACCTATGACCAGGTCACCGCCACCGTCACGCTGTCCGACGGCGGCAGTTCCGCGGATGGCTCTGGTGTCACCGTCAGCGGCAGCGACGTAACCATCACATCCGCCGGAACCTACCTCATCTCCGGCGCCCTCGCCGACGGCAGCATCACCGTGGCGGCAGGGGAGGAGGAGAAGGTGCAGCTGGTGCTCTGCGGCGTCTCTGTCACCAACTCCGACGGACCCGCCCTGTACGTGCAATCCGGCGACAAGGTGTTTCTGACCCTGGCCGACGGCACCGACAATACCTTCTCCGACGGCAGCGGCTACACCGCCGCCGACGGCGACACCGAGCTGGACGCCGCCGTGTTCAGCCGCAGCGATTTGACCGTCAACGGCGGCGGCAGACTGACTGTCAACGGCAACAACAAGCACGGCATCGTCTCCAAGGACGATCTGGTCATCACCGGCGGCACTGTCACCGTCACGGCCCGGAACGCAGCCCTCTGCGGAAAGGACTGCGTGAAGATCGCCGCGGCCGCGCTGACCCTCACCGCCGGGACCGACGGCATCCGCTCCGATAACACGGAGGACGCGGAGCGGGGTTACGTCTATCTCCACAGTGGTGAGATCACCATCGATGCCGGATCGGACGGCATTCAGGCGGAGACGGTCCTGTATGTCTCCGGCGGCACCGTCACCGTGGACTCCTCCGACGACAGTCTCCACAGCAACGGAACGATCCACATCACCGGCGGTGAGCTGACCCTGTCCTCCGGCGACGACGGCGTCCACGCAGACGAGACGCTGACCATCGACGGAGGGACCCTTGCGATCACGGCAACTGAGGGACTGGAAGCGACCGTCATTACCATCAATGACGGCGACATCTCCATCAACGCCTCGGACGACGGCATCAATGCCGCGCGGAAATCCTCCGCCTATACGCCCATGGTCGAGATCAACGACGGTACCGTCACCGTTGTGATGGGAGCGGGTGATACGGACGGAATCGACTCCAATGGAAACATTGTCATCAACGGTGGCACCGTCAACGTGAGCGCCGGCTCCTCCTTCGATTACGACGGAACCGGCGTGATCAACGGCGGGACCGTCATCGTGAACGGACAGCAGGTCGACACCCTTCCCAACCAGATGATGGGCGGCCCCGGTATGGGCGGCGGCATGATGGGTGGTCCCGGCGGCATGGGCGGACGCCCCTGATCGATGGAAAACCAGACTTCCAAGGCTCCCCGCATAGTGCCGGGGAGCCTTTTTGTTCCTCTTGTCAAGGAAAAGAGAAATGTGTATAATCCATTATAATTAATATGGTAGGCAGAGGAGGAGATCCCATGAAAACCATCTATCTGGCCGGCGGCTGCTTCTGGGGCACCCAGCGATTCTTTGACCAGTTTCCCGGCGTGATCAAAACCGAGGTGGGCTATGCCAACGGCCGCACCGCCAACCCCAGCTATGAGGACGTGTGCCGCCGTGACACGGGTCACGCCGAGACGGTGAAGATCGAGTTCGATGAGACGGTCATCTCCACCGCGAAGCTGCTGGACTACTATTTTCTCACTATCGACCCGCTGTCGGTGAACCGGCAGGGGGGAGACGTGGGTACCCAGTACCGCACCGGCATCTACTATACCGACGAGAGTCTGCTGCCGGAGATCCGGGCCCGCGTGGCGGCGGAGGAGCAGAAGGTGGGGGCGCCGTTGGCTGTGGAGGTGCTGCCGCTGGAGAACTTCTACCGGGCGGAGGAGTATCACCAGGACTATCTGGTGAAGAACCCCACCGGCTACTGCCATATCCCGGCGGCCCTGCTGCATCTGACAGAGGAGAAGTGACCCATGGGAAACGAGAACGGCGAGTGGATCATGCACGGCATCGGGGAAGAGGATCCCCACCGCATCAAAACGGCGGACGAGCTGGTGGCCTATATCAATGAGGTGGGCTTCCTGCCCCTGTTCGCCAACGCCATCCCCGGCTTTTCCGTGGAGGAGCGCACCCTGGCCCGGGACTGGTGGAGCGATGATCCGGCTCGTGACCCCTGGCAATGGCGACAGATCATTGCCGCCGGAGGACAGGTGGCCTACGGCAAGTTTTTCGATAAGAAGGCGGGCTTCATCTCCCTGGAATGGCTGCCGTATTTTGCCAATGCCCGGCGTGACGGCTATGACTTTGACGCCCGCTGGGAGGACGGCAAAGCGTCCAACCGTGCCAGGAAGATCATGGAGCTCTTTGCCGACGGAGAGGGGAGATTCTCCTACCAGATCCGCCAGCTGGCCGGTTTCGGCAAGGACGGGGAGAAGAACTTCGAGGGGACGATCACGGGGCTGCAGATGGAGACGTATCTGGTCATCCGGGATTTTCGCTGCCGTTTCAACAAGCATGGCGCACCCTACGGCTGGCCCATCGCCGTCTACGCCACACCAGAAGCCCTGTGGGGCTATGACGTCGTTACCGCCGCCTATTCAGAGTCGCCGGAGAAATCCCATGAGCGATTCTATCAGCATATGCGCCGGATCTGGCCCATCGCCACGGAGCGGCAGCTTCGTAAGGTACTGGGCTGATCGTACCGGTTTTGCCAAAGAAAGGAAAAGCACCTGCCGTCGGGCGGTGCTTTTTCTCTTTGCGGCAGCATAAGAGAGTAAATATACCTTGTCTTGCCGGGAGGACGGTAGTATAATACAGAAAAGCAGAAAGGGCAATTTTTCCAAATAATTTTTCGAGCGCGGAATGCGTTGCGCCGCCTTGGATTGCTCTGCTGCCTTTGTTTCTTTGTGCGAAATTTGCAGAAAAAGCATTGCGAAACCCGAGATTATGTGTTATTATCTCTAAATAGAGTGGGTTTCACTTTGAGATCTGCCCAAATTCTTTTTGACACGGACAAAGTTGATTTGTTTGTCCACTGAGGATGGATTATCTACTTTCCCGCCATAAAGGAGCCGTTATGAAGTTTTCTGAAATGCCCTATGCTCGCCCCGATGCGGAGGCGGTCAAGTCCCAGCTGGCGGCCTTAACGGAGAAGCTGAAGGCCGCGGCCAGCTATGCCGAGGCCAGAGCCGTTTTCCTGGAGAAGGAGGAGAGCCAGAAGCACGTGATGACAGCGATGACTCTGGCCAGCATCCGCCACTCCATCGACACCCGGGACGAGTTCTATGACGGCGAGATGAAGTTCTGGAACGCTTTCGGGCCGGAGCTGCAGGAATACAGCCAGGCGTGGACCATGGCCATGCTGGACAGCCCCTTCCGTGGTGAATTTGCCGCCGAGTACGGCGATCTGATGTTCGTCAACGCCGAGATCGAGCTGAAGTCCTTCTCCCCGGAGATCATTCCGGAGCTGCAGAAGGAGAACGATCTTACCCAGGAATATGAGAAGATCCTGGCCTCCGCCGAGATCCCCTTCGAGGGTAAGATCTACACGCTGTCCCAGCTGACCCCCATCAAGACAGACAGCGACGATGCGCGTCGTCTGGCGGCATGGAAGGCCGAGGGCCAGTGGTACAAGGACAATCAGCCCCGCCTGGACGCTATCTATGATGAGCTGGTTCATCTGCGTGATCAGATGGGCAAGAAGCTGGGCTATGAGGGCTATACCACCCTTGGCTATTATCGCATGGGCCGCAACTGCTACACCAAGGAGGACGTGGAGAAGTTCCGCGCCGCCGTGCAGAAGTATCTGGTGCCCGTGGCGGAGGACATTTATCGTGAGCAGGCCAAGCGTCTGGGCAAGTCCTATCCGCTGAGCTTTGCCGACGCGGCACTGAAGTTCCGCAGCGGCAACCCCCGTCCCGTGGGGACCCCCGACGACATTCTGGCCCAGGGCCGGAAGTTCTACGATGAGCTGTCGCCCGAGACCAGCCGGTTCTTCCGCTCCATGCTGGAAGGGGAGATGCTGGACGTCCTGTCCACCGAGGGCAAGCAGTCCGGCGGCTACTGCACCGGCCTGCCCGACTACAAGATGCCCTTTATCTTCGCCAACTTCAACGGCACCCAGGGTGACGTGGAGGTGGTGACCCACGAGGCCGGCCACGCGTTTGAGGCATGGCTGAATATGGACCGCATCCCCATGGATTACGTCTGGCCCAGCATGGAGGCCTGCGAGGTCCACTCCATGAGCATGGAGTTCTTCGCCTGGCCCTGGGCGGGCGGCTTTTTCGGACCGGACGAGCGTAAATTCCTGTACAGCCACCTGGCAGACAGCGTCACCTTCATCCCCTACGGCACCATGGTGGATCACTTCCAGCATATTGTCTACGAGCAGCCGGATCTGACTCCTGCCCAGCGCCACGCCGAGTGGAAACGTCTGCTGGGCATCTACATGCCCTGGATGAAGCTGGACGGTGAGATCCCCTTCTACAGCGAGGGCGAGGGCTGGCAGCGTCAGCACCACATCTATTCCAGCCCCTTCTATTATATCGACTACTGTCTGGCTCAGACGGTGGCCCTGGAGTTCTGGGCTATGATCCAGAAGGATCGTTCCGACGCCTGGAACCACTACATGGCCTACACCCGTCAGGGCGGCAGCCACACCTTTACCGATCTGCTGAAGAACGCCGATCTGGAGACGCCTTTTGACGAGAGCTGTCTGCGTGGCGTGTGCCAGGTGGCCCGCCAGTGGCTGGCTGATTTCGACCTGACCGGCATTGCGTAATGGCTGAAAAGAAAAAGCGCAAGGGCCGCCGTGCGTACCTCAACGATTTCCACGTAGGGCTCAACGGCGAATATACCTACACAGGTCCCGTCTACCGCTACGAGGGAGAGCTGCCCTATCCGCAAGCTCTCAAACGGCTGCGCTTGCTGGTGGCGGCTATGTGCCTGGCTATGATCGGCGCAGGCGTCGTACCGGCTCCCTCCATGGTGGGCTTCGGCAACTTCTACGTGGTCTCGTTCTTTATGATCGAGCTGGTGGGTGTGGCGCTGTCGACCTGGTCAGCCTACCGGCTGATCTCCGGCTGCGAAAACCTCCGGGCTTACGTGTATGAGGCCACGGTGAACAAGCTGCCCCAGCGATTGGAGATGACCTTCTTCTTCGCGGCGGCCTGCGTGGTGGTCAATGTCGTTTACCTCTGTCTCAACGGCTTCGGCGGAAAAGTGATCCTGTCTCTGCTCCTTATCGTCGTTCATATCGGTGTCGGCGCTGCGGCGCAGGTCCTGCGAAGGACGCTCACCCTGATGCGGTGGAATACCGGCAGGGAAGAGGAGCTCCCGGAGCATGAGGAATGAGACGCAATCCTATTTTATTGTGAATTACGGATAGCAAGGTCCGTTTTTCAAATTTCATCCCAAAAAATCTTTTTAAGGAGGAACCAAGATGAAAAAAGCTAAGAGAATCCTTGCACTTCTCCTCGCTCTCGTCATGGCGCTGGCTCTCGTGGCCTGCGGTGGCAACGGTGGAGGAAAGACGCTTGTTGTGGGTTATTCCCCGTTTAACAGCAAGTTCTCTCCCTTCTTCTCCGAGACTGCCTATGACCAGGATGCTCAGGCTATGACCCAGCTCAGTCTGCTGACCAGCGACCGTACTGGCGCCATTATCCTCAAGGGTATCGAGGGTGAGACCGTCAACTTCAATGGCACGGACTATACCTACTATGGCCCGGCCGACCTGACCATCACCGAGAATGCTGATGGCACCGTGTACTATGATTTCAAGCTGCGCGATGACCTGAAGTTCTCCGATGGTGAGCCCCTGACCGTGGACGACGTGATCTTCTCCATGTACGTCCTGTGCGATCCTACCTATGATGGCTCCAGCACCCTGTATGCTCAGCCCATCCTGGGCATGGACGCCTATCGTTCCGGTATGGACAGCCGCGGTAACGTGATCAACGCTGCCGGCCCCGATGGCTATACCGCCAACGATCTGTACACCGAAGAGCAGTACAACACCTACTGGGACTACTACAACACCAAGGCTGGTGCTGACCTGGCCCAGGAGATCGTTGACTACTGCAAGGGCAATGGCTCCAACGCTGCCGATGACAGCGTGGCTGCCTGCGCTGCCAACTGGGGTTACGAGCTGGCTGAGGATGCCACCGTCGAGGACTTCTGGAAGGCCATCCTGGACAACTTCGACGGCAATGTCGACGAGGCTGTTAGCGTTGAGTCTGCCGGCAGCGATCTGAACACCCTGACCATCAATGCCCTGGGCGACGAGTACAAGGCTGGTGTCCAGACCGGTAACTCTGCCCCCAACATTGAGGGTATCCAGAAGATCGACGATTACAACATGCGCGTTGTTCTGACCAAGGTCGACGCCACCGCCATCTATCAGCTGGGTGTGAACATCGCCCCCATGCACTACTATGGCGAGAAGGATAAGTACGACTACGACAACAACATGTTCGGCTTCGACAAGGGCGATCTGAGCCATGTCCGCTCCGTCACTGCCAAGCCCATGGGCGCTGGCCCCTACAAGTTCATCAAGTTCGAGAACGGCGTCATCAACTATGAGGCCAATCCGAACTACTTCAAGGGTGAGCCCAAGACCAAGTACGTCAACTTCATCGAGACCACCGCTGATGACGATAAGCTGAACGGCGTTGTCACCGGTACCATCGACATCACCGATCCTTCCTTCTCCAACGACACCGTCGCGGCCATCGAGGCTGCCAACGGCGGTGAGCTGGACGGCGCGAAGATCACCACCAACACCGTGGATAACCTGGGTTACGGTTACATCGGCCAGAACGCTATCAACATGAGCGTGAACGGCGAGCCCGCTTCCGATGCTTCCAAGAACCTGCGTAAGGCTTTCGGCACCATCTTCTCCGTGTATCGTGACGTCGCTATCGACTCCTACTACGGCGATCGTGCTGCCGTCATCAACTATCCTATCTCCAACACCTCTTGGGCTGCTCCTCGTCCCGCTGACGACGACTACAAGGTCGCCTTCTCCGTCGACGTGAACGGCAACGACATCTACACCTCCGGCATGACCGCCGAGGAGAAGTATGCCGCCGCTCTGCAGGCTGCTCTGGGCTACTTCGAGGCTGCCGGCTACACCGTTGAGAACGGCCAGCTGACCAAGGCTCCCGAGGGCGCCAAGCTGGAGTACACCTTCTGGATCCCCGCTGATGGTACCGGTAACCACCCCGCCTTCATGATCGTCAACGAGGCCTCCAAGGCTCTGAAGACCATCGGCATGAACCTGATCATCAAGGATCTGAGCAACAGCTCCGAGCTGTGGGATAACCTGGATGCCATCCAGGTCGATATGTGGGCTGCCGCTTGGGGCTCCACCGTCGATCCCGATATGTATCAGATCTACTACGCTGACGTTGCTCATGGCCCCAGCACTGCTAAGGGCGTGAACCCCATGGGTGGTCCTGGCCAGGGCGGTTCCAACTATCAGTACTGCATCGCTGATCCCGAGCTGGATCGTCTGATCATGGAAGCCCGTTCCACCACCGACCAGGCTGCTCGTAAGGCTATGTACAAGGCCTGCCTGGATATCGTTATCGACTGGGCTGTCGAGACTCCGACCTATCAGCGCCAGAACGCCATCATCTTCAGCACCGAGCGTGTCAACATGGACACCGTGACCCCCGACATCACCACCTTCTATGGCTGGATGGCCGAGGTCGAGAATATCGAGCTGAAGTAAGTTTGGTATTTGGTAAAAACATCGAGTTTTAAGTAGCGAATGCCCTGCGGCCTTCGGGCCGCAGGGCACTCCAACCGCCGTACATCGAGGGGCAGCTGTCCTGGCACACGCTGTCTCTCGATGTGCGGCAGTTGAGAGAGAGTACACAGGTTAACGAACTAGCGATTTAACGTAGAAAATTCGGTTGCGTTGCCTGCACCCCCAATACCATTGAGAACGGAGGGTTCTTCTGTGCGCAAATATATCATAAAGCGCCTGTTGTTGTCGGTGGTCATCTTCTTCTTCGTAATGCTGATCATCTACGCGCTGATGCGTTGTCTGCCCACTTCGTACATTGAGAACGTGGCCCGCGCGAAGTCTCAGCAGCCCGGCTCCAAGAGCTACGACGAGTGGATGGCGCAATTGACAGCCATGTACAACATGGACAAGGGCATTTTCGCCGGCTATCTGTACTGGCTGAAGGACTTCTTCAGCGGTAACTTCGGCGACAGCTGGCACTACACTGTTCCCGTTATTCAGAAGTTCAACGAAACGGTCTGGCTCAGCTTCTGGATGGGCCTGATCACGATGTTCTTCGAACTGATCATCGCAATCCCCCTTGGTATTATTGCCGCTACCAAGCAGTATACCAAGACCGACTATACGATTTCCATTCTGGCATTGGCTTTTATCTCTCTGCCCACCTTCTTCTTCATCGCTCTGCTGAAGCTGGTCTTCAGCGTGAAGCTGGGTTGGTTTGACCTGTTCGGCTTGATCAGCCGTAACTATGAGCAGTTGTCCGCCATGGGCAAATTCCTGGATAAGGCGCACCACCTGGTGCTGCCCATCGTGACGCTGGTCATCATCAGCATCGGTGGTCTGATGCGTTATACCCGTACCAACATGCTGGAAGTCTTGAACGCGGATTACATTCGTACTGCCCGCGCCAAGGGCCTCAGTGAGCGCAAGGTCATCTATCATCACGCCTTCCGTAACACGCTGATTCCTCTGGTCACCATCGTCGGCGGTTCTCTGCCCGGCCTGTTCTCCGGTGCTCTGTTCACCGAGACCATGTTCTCCATTCCCGGTATCGGCTATGCCTCTTACCACGCCATGGTTGCCGGTGATATCCCGTTCTCCATGTTCTACCTGGCATTCCTGTCGATCCTGACTCTGCTGGGTAACCTGATTTCCGATATTCTGTACGCCGTGGTTGACCCGCGCGTACGCATCGCTTAAGAAGGGAGGGTGACGGAATTGAGTGATAATATGGAAAACAAGAACAGCTCCGCCGCCTCCGGCGAGCAGCAGTATTCCCTGAACGATGACCGCCGCGTCAAAGTTCTTTCCCCGGGCGCCATGGTTACCAAGCGGTTCCTGCGTAACCGCATCGCTGTGGTAGGCTTGGCAATCCTGGCCTTCATGTTTGTGTTCTCCTTCATCGGTGGTCTGGTGACCCCCTATAAGGAGGATCAGCAGTTCTATCGCACCGACTACCAGAACAAGGAGTATGCCGGTGTTGTGAAGAACGTGGACTTCCGCTTTACTCCCGCGGATGGCCAGTCCTTCCCCTCCACGGTTCAGGCTCAGATGGTCATTGCCGTCCAGAGAGGTGAGAATACCTTCTCTTACCACGAGGACTCCTACAAGCTGTATAAGGAAGGCGAGGACTTCTATCGCATCACCGACCTGAACGACAACACGCTGGCGATCGCCTACAAGGATATCGTCAACTCCAGTATCGAAGGCACCGATCTGAGCTTTGATTTCAAGTACAATGCTCTGAAGGCATACACCAACAAGCAGACCACCTTTACCGCTGACGGCAAATCTTACGCCATCGATGATATCGGTGTCGTTACTGCCGACGGGGAAGAGGTCGCTTTCGTGAACCGCTACGTGGTGCAGGCCATCCTGCCTGACATCTTCCTGAGCCGTGCATTCCGCGAGGAGCTGATTGCCGAGCTGGAGAAGGGCGCCACGGAGTTCACCTTCACCGACACTGACGGCGAGACCCACGATTATATCGTGGAGTACAAGCCGGACGTGAAGAACTGGATCATCCGTCAGGAAACGGCTACCCGCGTGTATGACAGCTATGCCTTCCCCAGTGCCAAGCATTGGCTGGGTACCGACCGTAACGGTATGGATATGCTGACCCGTCTGATGTACGGTGGTCGTGTGTCCCTGGTCATCGGCTTCATCGTCGAGGCCATCAGCACCATCCTGGGCATCATCATGGGCGGTATCGCCGGTTACTTCGGCAAGTGGGTGGATAACCTGATCATGCGTATCGTGGATATCTTCTACTGCATCCCGTCCATGCCCATCATCATTATCCTTGGTGCGGCGATGGATGCCATGAGCGTTGATCCGACGCTCCGAATGGTTTACCTGATGCTGATCCTGGGCTTCCTGGGCTGGCCTGGCATGGCCCGTCTGATCCGTGGTCAGATCCTGTCTCTGCGTGAGCAGGAGTTCATGGCCGCCACCGAAGCCGGTGGTATCTCGGTTTCCCGCCGTATCTTCAAGCACCTGGTGCCCAACGTGATCCCCCAGATCATCGTCTCCGTTACCATGGGTATCGGTGGCACCATCATTACGGAGGCTTCCCTGAGCTTCCTGGGTCTTGGTGTTAAGTTCCCCTTCGCTTCCTGGGGCAACATCATCAACGACGTCAACAACACCTACGTTCTGCAGAACTTCTGGTTCATCTGGATCCCCGCAGGTACTCTGTTGCTCCTCACCGTGTTGGCCTTCAACCTGGTGGGCGACGGTCTGCGTGATGCATTTGACCCGAAGATGAAACGCTAAGGAGGGAGAAGTCATGGCAAAGAAGAAATCTGAAGGCTATCTCTCCGCGAAGGAGTCCAGACGGATCTCCCGGGAGAACCGTAAAATCACCAACGAGTTCGAGAAGAAGCGCAAACGTACGGACGTGCCTGAGTCTGAATACCTGACTGAGATGCACGATCCCAACAACGCTGTCGAATTCGACAACCTGCACACCTACTTTTTCACTGACGCCGGTACGGTCAAGGCTGTTGACGGCGTGAGCTACAACGTCCCCATCGGCAAGACCGTGGGCGTCGTGGGTGAGTCCGGCTGCGGCAAGTCCGTCACCAGCCTCTCCCTGATGCAGCTGCTGCAGCGTCCCCAGGGCCAGATAACCGAGGGTGCCATCCGCCTGAATTTGGGCGATAAGGCCTACGACGTGACCAAGGCGCCGGATTCCGCCATGCAGAAGCTGCGCGGCAACGTGGTCTCCATGATCTTCCAGGAGCCCATGACGGCCCTGAACCCGGTGTTCCGTATCGGTGACCAGATCGAAGAGGTCCTGGAGCTGCACAATACGGAGAACCTGTCCGAGGCTGACATGAAGGCCCGTACCATCGAGCTTCTGGAGATGGTGGGTATCGCCAACAGTGAGGGCGTCTACAAGATGTTCCCCCACGAGCTGTCCGGTGGTATGCGCCAGCGTGTGGTTATCGCCATGGCTCTGGCCTGCAACCCCCGCGTGATCATCGCCGACGAGCCCACCACGGCTCTGGACGTGACGATCCAGGCTCAGATCCTGGACCTGCTCCGGAACCTGAAGGACAAGATCAACTCCTCCATCATGTTCATCACACACGACCTGGGTGTTATCGCCGAGATGGCGGACTACGTGGTGGTCATGTATGCCGGCCGCATCGTGGAGAAGGGTACTGCGGATGATATCTTCCATCATCCCGCTCACCCCTACACCATCGGCCTGATGGCCTCCAAGCCGGTTGTTGGCAAGAAGATCGACAAGCTCTATTCCATCCCCGGCAAGGTTCCTAACCCCATTAATATGCCCAACTACTGCTATTTCAAGGATCGCTGCGAGATGTGCGTTGAGGGCTGTGACGGTGCGTATCCCTGCGAGGTCAAGCTCAGCGAGACCCACTACGTCAGCTGCTACCGTTACTACGACAAGAAGGAGGATTGACCATGAGCGAAGTGAAAAAGTCCGACCTCCTGAAGATTGACAACACCTTTGATCCCGTCACTTATGATCCTCAGTACATTCTGATGGTCAATAAGCTGAAGAAATACTTCCCCATCAAGGGCGGTATGATCTCCAAGACGATTGGTTACGTCAAAGCTGTGGACGGCGTCACCTTCAACCTCAAGCGCGGCACGACCATGGGTCTGGTGGGCGAGTCCGGCTGCGGTAAGACCACTACGGGCCGTACCATCCTGCGTCTGGCTGGCGGAAAGACCGGCGGCCAGGTGCTCTTCAACGGCAAGGAGGTCTATGACCTGTCTGCCAAGGAGATGCGTGCTCTGCGTCCCAAGATGCAGATCATCTTCCAGGATCCCTTCTCCAGCCTGTCTCCCCGTCTGCCTGTCGGCGAGATCATCGGTGAGGCCGTGCGTGAGCACCACCTGGTTCCCAAGGAAGAGTTCAACGACTACATCGACACCGTTATGGATCACTGCGGTCTGCAGCCGTTCCATAAGGACCGCTATCCTCACGAGTTCTCCGGTGGCCAGCGCCAGCGTATCTGCATTGCCCGCGCTCTGGCCCTGAACCCCGAGTTCGTGGTTTGCGATGAGCCGGTCTCCGCTCTGGACGTTTCCATCCAGGCTCAGATTATCAACCTGCTGCGCGACCTGCAGGAGCGTTACAAGCTGACCTATCTGTTCATCTCCCACGACCTGTCCGTCGTTGAGCACATCTCCGACACGGTGGGTGTCATGTACCTGGGCAGCCTGGTGGAGTACGGCACCACGGAGGACATCTTCTCCGAGCCTCTGCATCCCTATACCAAGGCTCTGTTCTCCGCCATTCCCATTCCCGATCCGGACGCGAAGATGAAGCGTATTGTGCTGGAAGGCTCCATTCCTTCTCCGGCCAATCCGCCTGCCGGCTGCAAGTTCCACACCCGTTGCGCCAGCTGCATGGAGCAGTGCAAGACCGAGGCGCCCGAGTGGAAGGAAATTACTCCGGGCCACTTCTGCGCCTGCCACCTGTACGACAACCAGTAAGATGGCGCGGAATAAGAAGACCTACTCGGATGATGACGGCCGCACGATCGCGGATATGAGCGGGGTGTCCCGCCCCAACCTGTGGAGCTTCCGCTCTCCGTTTACGTCGTCGGACGATACCGAGCCCTCTCAGGAGAAAAAGCCTGACCGTCCTTGGGACACCTCGGGCCAGCTCTCCCGTCGGGAGCGCCGTATGTTCATCATCGGTGCGTTGGGCGCCGCCCTGCTGCTCTGCATGATCCTTGGCGTATGCTTCGCGGTGGCGATCCTCATCATCGGTAGGAGTCTGTTCTGACGGCGTAAGGTAAAATAGAGAGCTGCGTACGATGAAAGTCGTACGCAGCTCTTTTTTCATGGGTCGTGATCTTTACAGAACGGTGAACATCTCCTCGTCGGCGCGATAGGTGGTGTGGAGGGCCAGCGGTGCGGCATCCTCTGCGGGATAACCGGCAGGGAGGAGGGCGGATACGCACAGTCCCTCCGGCAGCCCCATACCTGATCGCTGTTGAACATGCCCACCCAGCAGGATCCGATGCCCAGCTCCCACGCCTCCAGCATCATGTGGGTGCAGACGATGGCCGCGTCGGTCTCCCCGGACTGATAACCGGGCATCAGACGGTTTTTCCAGGAGAGGGTCTCGTCATAGCAGATCACGAAGATCACCGGTGCGCCGAAGGTACATTTGCAGACGGCACGCAGCTTCTCCCGCATCTCCTCACTCTTGACCACGAAGATCTTCTGGGGCTGATTGTTGCAGGCGGTAGGGGCAACCTTGCCGGCTTCCAGAATGGCGGCAAGCTTTTCATCCTCCACCGGCTTGTCCATAAACTTCCGCACCGAGTAGTGTGACTTGGCCAGTTCCATAAATGTCATAAAGTAGTTCTCCTTTACAGACGTGTTGTTGAAATAGATTGACAGCAGTGTCATGTTATAATGGAATCAGTTTACCACAAATCCGGTAAATTGTCGAGTGAAAGCACGTCGCGGTTTGTACAGATGTTGCCCCGGCTCAAAAATTACTTGACTTACCCCATACCTGAAAAGGTATAATAGAGAAGAAGTAGTAATTGTTTTATCCGGGATAAAAAAGGGGTTTGACAATGAAAGCAAACGTATATTTCACCAAGGAGATTACCCCCGAGAAGGTGGTGGAGCTGTATAATGCTCTGGGCATTGAACTGCCTGGTAAGGTAGCTGTGAAGCTCCACTCCGGCGAGAAGGGCAACCAGAACTTTCTGCGCCCTGATTTCTGGAAGCCTATGATCGAGGCGGTCAAGGGCACGGTGGTGGAATGCAACACCGCCTATGGAAAGGCCTACGGCGGCGTACGGGACTATACGGAGGAGCATTGGAAGCTGATGGAATACCACGGCTGGAGCAAGGCCTTCACGGTGGATCTGATGGACGCTGAGGGTCCCGATCTGGTTTGGCCCATTCCCGATGGTAAGGTGCTCCACGAAAACCACGTAGGTAAGCATATCCTCAACTACGACTCCATGCTGGTACTGGCGCATTTCAAGGGCCATCCCATGGGCGGCTACGGCGGTGCGCTGAAGCAGCTGTCCATCGGGTGCGCCTCCCGCGAGGGCAAGGCGCTGATCCACTCCGGCGGCGCCTCTGACGATAACGTGAAGGCCTGGGAGGTGCACGCGGAGCAGGATCGTTTTCTGGAGGCTATGGCTGACGCCGCCTCCACCGTGGTGCGCCACTTTGACGGCAACATCGCCTTTATCAACGTGATGAAGAACCTGTCCGTGGACTGCGACTGCTGCGGCGTGGCGGAGGATCCCTGCATGAAGGATATCGGTATTCTGGCATCTCTGGATCCGGTGGCCATCGACCAGGCCTGCATCGATCTGGTCTATGCCGCCAAGGATGACCCCGGCCAGGCACACTTCCTGGAGCGGGTGGAGTCCCGTCACGGTGTCCACACCATTGAAGCGGCCGCCGCTCTTGGCTATGGCAGCCGGGAGTATGAACTGATCGAGCTGTAAACCGGAAAGTGACAGGCTCACTGTGGGACGTTGCGGCAGCTGCCATTGCGGAAGAAAGCGCGGGGAACCGTCTTGCCTTATTCCCGGAAAGCGGGTATAATATATCACGCTTATAGAAACAAAAGAGAAATCGCGCAGATGCAGCCGCACCTGCGCCGAAAGGATATGCCTATGCTTTTATCGGAGATTTTAAGGCAAGTGCCCTATCGGGGGATCCATTTCCGGGATTGTGAGATCCGTGAGATCGTTTATGATTCCCGCCAGGCCGGGCCGGACACCCTTTTTGTAGCTCTGCCCGGTGCGTTTTCCGATGGACATGCCTATGTGGAGAATGCGTATGAGAGAGGCGCCAGAGCGTTCCTCACGCAGCGGGAAGTGGATCTGCCTGACGACGCCGCCGTGGCGGTGACGGAGGACAGCAGACGCGCTCTGTCCATCGCGGGGGCCACTTTCTACGGACATCCCGAACGGGAATTGAAGATCGTAGGCGTGACCGGCACGAAGGGCAAGACTTCTATTGCGGGCATGCTGGGGGCCTGTCTCAACAGCGCCGGCGTCAAGTGCGGCACCATCGGTACGGTAGGCGCCTATTTTGATGGTAAGGTGCTGCCCACCGTGAACACCACTCCGGAATCCCTGGAATGCATGCGCCTTTTCCGCGCCATGGCAGACGCTGGCTGCAAGGCGGTGGTGATGGAGGTTTCCTCCCTCGGCCTGAAGGCCCATCGTGTGGACGGGATCACCTTTGAAGCGGCGATCTTTACCAATATTTCCCCCGATCACATCGGCGGAAAGGAACACCAGGGCTTTGCCGAGTACAGCTATTGGAAAAAGCAGCTGTTCCACCAGTGCAAGACGGCGGTACTCAATGGGGACGACCCCTTCAGCAGCGAGATCATCCGGGAGCTCACCGTGCCGTATTGCACCTATGGTGTGGAGCATCCGGCGGACTACGTGGCAAAGAATATTGAAAGGACGCGGGGCAACCGGTATTTTGGGACTGCTTTCATGTGTGAGTCAAAGGAAGGGACGTATCCGGTGGAAACCGCTGTCCCGGGGCTCTTTTCCGTGTATAACGCGCTGGCCGCCATTGCGGTCTGCCGGTTGCTGGGCGTTTCCATCGATGCGGCGGCAAAAGGCCTTGCCACTGCCACGGTGATCGGCAGGAACGACTGCTTGAAAGTCCCCGCCGATTACGACGTGATCATCGACTACGCCCACAACGGCCGCAGCTTTACCGCCCTGATGGATACCATCACAGCTTACCCGCACAACCGGATCATCACCGTATTCGGCTCCGTAGGCGACAGAGCCCAGCTGCGCCGGCAGGAGATGGGAGAGATCAGCGGCGAACGGGCGGATCTGAGTGTCATCACCACCGACGATCCCGGCTATGAGGAGCCGGAGAAGATCTGCCGGGAGATCGCTTCTTTTGTGGAACGCTCCGGCGGCGTCTACAAAATCATCACCGATCGGGAGCAGGCCGTCTTTTACGCTCTGGACACGGCGCAGCCGGGGGATATTGTGCTGCTGCTCGGCAAGGGCCACGAAACCGCCCAGAAGATCCGAGGGGAAAAGGTACACTACTCCGACTACGAGACGGTGGAGAAATATTTCCGGGAAAAGGGAAGGGTTTTCTCCCGTGAGATATCATAACAGCAGGGCCCTTACCCGCATTTGATACGAAATAAACAGGACCTCCGGTTTAACCCGGAGGCCCTGTTTTTCATTCATGATTGCATGCGACTTCGCCTTTTTTGATGACGGTCTTTGCCAGATTGCTGCCCATGCGGTAGCAGATGTAGTCCAGATCCGGAGCGTCCCAGATCACCAGATCGCCCTGTTTGCCGGTCTCCACCGAGCCGATTCGGTCCGCCATGTCGATGGCGGCGGCGGCATTCAGCGTCACGGCGGTGAGGACCTCCTCCGGCGTCAGCTTGTAGCGCAGACACCCCAGATTCATGACGAACTGCAGGTTCAGACTGGGGCAGGAGCCGGGGTTGAAGTCCGAGGCCATGGCCACCGGCACGCCGGCGTTCACCATATCACGGGCCGGGGCGTAGGTGGAGCCCAGATAGAAGCTGGTGGCGGGGAGACAGCAGGCCACCGTTCCGGCCTTGGCCATGGCGTCAATGCCGGAGGGCTGACAGACGATCAGATGCTCGGCGGAAATGGCGCCTACCTCCGCTGTCAACTCCGAGCCGCCGATGGGCTCGATCTCATCGGCGTGGATCTTGGGGATCAGGCCGTATTTTTTGCCGCATTCCAGGATGGTCCGGGACTCCTCCGCGGAGAAGACGCCCTTCTCGCAGAAGACGTCACAGAACTTGGCCAACCTCTGTTCCGCCACAGCGGGGATCATCTCCTCGCACAGCAGGCGAATGTAGCCCTCCCGGTCGTCCTTATATTCCACCGGCACGGCGTGGGCGCCCATGAAGGTGGCTGCCACGTCCATGGGGTGGTTCTCCGCCAGGGAGCGGATGACCCGCAGCTGCTTGAGCTCGTCCTGCAGCTCCAGCCCGTAGCCGCTCTTGGCCTCCACGGTGGTGACGCCCATGGAGAGCATCTCGTCCAGGGCCTCCTTGGCCTTGTCGTAGAGCTGCTGCTCCGTGGCCTGCCGGGTGGCGGTGACGGTGGACAATATGCCGCCGCCGCGGGCCAGGATCTCCAGATAGGTGACCCCGTGGAGCTTGAGCCCCAGCTCGTTCTGGCGCCAGCCGCCGAAGATCAGATGGGTGTGGGCGTCCACCAGGCCCGGCGTCACCAGCTTTCCGCCGGCGTCCAGCACCGTGGCGTCACTGTAAAGATCCGGCTTACCGGTGCCCAGGTTGGTGATCACGCCGTCCTCCATCAGCACCCAGGCGTCACGCAGGATCTGGATGTCGCCCTGCCGGGCACCCCGCCGGGCGGAATCGCCCAGGGGGGTGGCCAGCATACCGATGTTGTGGATCAAAAGTTTGCTCATGGCTTATTCCTTCATGCTCTTGACCGCCTCGGCCACGATGGCGTCGTCAGCCAGATAGGGGAGGGTGATGTGGTCCTGACCGGCGTAGAGCTTGTTGTACTCGGCGGCGGTGGTCATGGCGTGCTCATTCCGGGCCCAGGAGCGGCGGGCAACACCCACCATGGTGTCCCAAGGCATGGACATGCGCAGGATGGTGTCCACACGCTCGGAGCCGTCCAGCACCATGCCGAAGCCGCCGTTGATGGCGCGGCCGATGCCGGTGCCGCCGCCGTTGTGGAGGGCGATGTAGCTCATGCCCCGGGCGGCGTTGCCGGCGTAGCACTGGGTGGCCATCTCGGCCATGATGTTGGAGCCGTCCTTGATGTTGGAGGTCTC
>ONGR01000013.1 GCA_900317425.1 uncultured Eubacteriales bacterium
GTGATAGGGGGGCTCATAGCCGTCCAGGATGCCGGGCTGGTCGTTCTGGGCGTTGTCCAGTTCGCGGACCCAGGTGCACTCGATGACCTGGATGGCGTCTGTCAGCACCTGAGGCCGCTGTTCGCCGGTTTGTTCCTCGATCTGGCTCTTCTCCAGACGGAAGTTGCACTTGGGCATCTTGTCCTCCGGCTTGTCGCCGGGCCAGCTGAGCTTGACACATTCTTTGAACGTAGCGGGTTTGTCGTCCACGAAGTTGATGGCACACTTGCCGGTGCGGAGAATATTCTGTGCGGTGTTGGAGGAATTGCGGCAGCACAGCAGCATGGCGTAGTAGTCCTTGCCGGCCACGTAATAGGGCTGGCACAGCGAATAGGGCCCCAGCGTGGTGGAGCCATCCTCGCACAGGGTGCTGATGACCACGGTGGGCATGGGGAAGAACAGGGAGGTCTGGTAGAAGTTGTCTACCACACGGAGGTTTTCAAAGCTGGACATGTTCATATCTCCTTTTCAAATAGTTTTCAAAATAGTTTTTCCAGAATGGAGCAGATCTCTTCAAAGGGTCTGCCGGCTATGGTCCAGGTCAGAAGCGACTCGGCGATGAATTCGGCGGTGAAATCATCTGTGCAGACCTGCTCGCGTGCCTCAGCCACCAGCCGGTCTCTGGGGTTTTCAATGACCTTTGGCATAGCGCACCTCCTAAATGAACGTGTTCACAAACACCGAGCCCAGTATAATGCGACAGTCTTTGGCTGTCAAGATGACCGTAATCAGCCGGCAAAGGAAAGAAGAAAAACCTCTTGACAAACGGATTCACAGGACTTATAATGCCAAAGACATAGCAGAGGGTACTCTGCGCTGAATAGATAGACTCTTTTGTAAGTCGATATATGAACGAATCGTAAGATCGGGTGAATTGCGCCCATTTTGCGAAAGGTTCATGTATCGGCTTTTTTGCGTTTTCAGGAAAAATGTACCTTGAAAACTGAATACACCCAAAGATCCCCGCGGGGCCGGAACCGCGTAGAGTATCCCGGCAGCCAACCTGGCGAGCTGATCCGTCAAGGGCGCCGCAGGCGACAACGTACA
The DNA here is from genome assembly GCA_900317425.1 of uncultured Eubacteriales bacterium. GTDB lineage: Bacteria > Bacillota > Clostridia > Oscillospirales > Oscillospiraceae > Vescimonas. The sequence continues at coordinate 1,087 of ONGR01000013.1, forward strand.
ATTATCAAAAACTATTATTTCAAAACAGGAGGGACAAAACGTGTATAGAAATTATAAAAACATCCGTGTTGTTGCCACGAAGACCGGAGATCAATCGACAGCAAACATCTACCTCGACCTCTCCGGGCAGCGTCAGTTTGTAACGACGCTGCGGATGTCGGCGCCGCTCTGCGGTATGCTTGGAGGCGGTATGCGAATGGAAGATCTGAAGCGTTGGAACGGCAGAAGCTACCAGAAAAACTGCCCCGGCAGATACGTGCGGAAGGGAAAGCTCAAACACGCCGTGGCTCACGTGATCCGCATCATCGACGACTATATCACCTATGAGCTGGAAGATCCGGCCGCTGAGGCGGCAGCCTGAGAGGGGGGCGGTAAAGCAATGATCTCATTTGGAAACGAAATAACACTGAGTGCGGTGGATCTGTGCCGCAACTGGCAAGTCAGCGGGCGTCAGGGAAGTGGAAAGTCCACGCTGCTGGCATCTGCGGTTCTGGATTGTATCGGCCGCGGCGTGGGACTGACGCTGCTGGACCCCTGGGGCCAGACGGTGGACATGGTGCTGGAGGCGATCCCAGAAGAATACGCCGGCAAAGTCCGTGTCATTCGTCTGGGTAGAACACAGGATCCTGTCCCTCTGAGCCTCTGGGCGGGCATTGACCCGGCAGCCCGGAGGGACATGAACCGAGCCTTGAGCAAGGTCCTATGTCCGGAGGATCCGTGGCACGGGCCCGGCAGCACAGGTCCGGATTGGGAGACCTGGTTTACAGCTCTGGCAGAGGCATCGGTAATCCTGTTTGGCGATCGGGCCTCCCTTGACACCATTGCGCTGTTGGGATCCCGTACCGATCTGATGGCAGAGGCGGCATCTATACTGGAGAAAGACCACGCGGATACCGCAAGAGCCCTCCGCAGCTTTTTGGGCATGCGGTGCCGGGATTACGTACAGTTCCGAATGTGGGCTGAAGAACCGATACGCTCCGTACTCAAGGTTCCCCATTGGAAAACCGATCTCGGGCTGGGAGAGAACGTTCTTCGCCATGACACGTTATCCGCCGACACGGTGACTCTGATCGATCTCGGGGGCAAAATCGTGGGCTGTGACAGAGCCGGGAAAATGGGCGGATTGCTTCTGCTTTACCTTTTATACGCAGCCGAAAGCGGAAAAGCGAACGCGCCGCATCTGGTAATGGCGGATGACGTGGAGCTTATTCCCCACGTGGCTGTCACAGCGTTTCTGGAGAGCGGGGGCAGACGCGGCCTGGGACTGATTCTGGCCGGGGACCGACTTTCTCCCGGCCTGCAGGAGAGCGCAGAGCGGTACTGCTGGAGCTATACGGCGCTGAACCAGACCCTGTCAGCCGCCGCGGCGGCGGCCAAGAGGCTGGGGGATCCCGGCTATGAGAGTCGCCTGTGTCGTCTGGACGCCGGCAAGGGGTATTCTGTCCTGCGATGCGGCGGCAGAATGTCGGAGATCACGTCCACCGCGTCGGAGCTGCCTGCCCGCGAGTCGGGAGAGCCGTTTGGGACCCGGATTGAAGCGCATAGCCGACAGCTTTTGAGTGAACCCTGGCGTGAAACGGCACCACTGAGCTGTGAACGGGCGGCAGAACTGATCCTCCACGCGAAGGATCCGGCATGGCTCTCACGAGGCAGGGCAGGGGCCGATGATGCCAGCTGGCCGGAGGTAAAGCGAGGCAGCTGGGTCGAAAAATGGGTGCGCTATCGGCTGACCGACAAGAAGCCGGGGAAGCAGAATCCAGATGAATTCGATGAGCCCCTGCAGGAAACTCCGAGCGTTGCGGACTGGGATAGCGTTGATTCCATGGATGAGGATTTGATATGGATGGACGATCAAGCACTTGACGAAGAGGAGTGGTAACATGAACGATAAGCTGATCATCAACGACGCGCTGCTGCGTCAAAACGGAATTAACCTGCCGGACCGGCGGGACAGAGAGTACCTTCTCTCCCTGCTGCAGGAGGAATATGAGACGAGGATACGGGATGAGCTGTGCCGTGGACTGACGCTGGAGCAGTGCGAAGAATTTGCCCTGCTTCAAGGCGATAAGCAGAGGCTCTGGCTGGAGGAACACGTACCCGATCACGCGGAGCGAGTCGCACGGGCCGGTGCGTCACTGCGCGAGGAAATACGGCTGCAGCGGCGGCGCATCTTGGAGGTAGTGGGCGGACCGGAGCTGGATCTCACGCTGGACGATATGGAGCTGCCGGTCAGATTCTATAATTGCCTGACGAGAGCCGGCATTCACACCGTGAGGGACATCCTCTCCCGCAGTCGCGAGGAGATCCTGTCTCTGCGGAACTTTCCGGCAAAAAAGATCGGTATTCTGGAGGAGCAAATCTACTACGCCATCTTTTGTCGGGATCGTGTTGCAGATTGAGCATAGATTCGTTATACTGGAATAGAACCGAATATTCACAACAGAATAGGAGGAACTGCCATGGATCGTATTCTGGAAAGAGCGGAGCATCTGCGCGGGACGGAAGCTTACTGGGCGCTGCTCAAAGAGGAGGAGATAGAGAAAGCGTGTCTGGGGGGCATGCTGACGTTGCGGGAGCTGGATGCCATGACGCTCCTGCGGCCCTGCTTCATGCTGCGGGAACAGAAGGACGAGGAGGCCTTGGCACTCGCCTGCGCAGAGCATGTGCGGGATTTTTGCCTGGATCTGGATCGGGTGGAGCCGGTAGACCGGGGCATGTGGATCGTGTTGGGCACGCTTCTCTATGAGAACCCGTTTGACCTGTTTGAAACATATCTGGTTTCCGCTTTGAGATGTGAGAACGTTGAGCGGGAGGGGATCCTTGAACCATGGGACTACCTGGAGCTGGAAAAGCGCGGCCTGTCTCCCCGTCTGACGGATCCGAGGGTCTATGCATCTGCGGTGGCATATATCAAAAAGCGGGGCAGGGCTCGCTGGATGGTTCAGCAATGGCTGCTGGAGGACGTGGACAGGTTCTACGGGATCCGGCGTGAACCCTTTTTCCCGGCAAAGAAAGTCTTAAGCTTTTTCCGGGAGGGTGAGGCGCGGTTTGCCCCGGGACAGGTCCCCACGCGGCCGTTCCGGCGGGGGCAGCACGTCACATTGCAGCTGATCGACAATCGGGAGATGGATTTCCAGCCGGAGGTGCGCATCCTCAGTGACCGCAAAGCTGTCTTCGGAAGAGAGGCACGGGGATGGGCCTGGTACCGCAACTGCCACTGGCTGGTGCGGATCTGTTACGATCCGGATCATCCGGAGAATGCGTTCGTCGACCGCTATAGTCTGTATCCCTTTGAGTTCATGGGTTTCCACGTCCTGACATTTATCGTCCTCGGCGGAGATTACCGCAGCAAAGAGCCGCTGTCGGTGGGGGATACCGCTCGGATAAAGCTGATGGATCTCTGGGGCCGTGACCTAAATTTGTCGGGAGCGGTCACGACAGTTCATGAGACATCCTTTGACATGAAGGCATTTTTCCCGGATCGGCTGGAACGGAAGATAACGGTATACACCTCCATGCGAGCAGCGGACTATCGAGGCGATATTGCCGCGGTGGAACGGAGCTCCCGGTATCCGCTGCCGAGATGGGCGGAGAGAACGTCGACAGGAGAGAGGACCGTATAGAATTGTAAAAAGCGGGAAAAATAGCGGCGAATAGCAGAATGATTTTAAGGAGGTTATTCGCCCATGTTCAAACATGAAAAGATGCTGTTTCACCCCGTAGAAGTGGAGTGAGCGAATCCGCAGTATGCCGCACTGCTGCAGGAGCAGCTGGGCGGCGCCAACGATGAGCTGAAGGCCGCTATGCAGTATATGTCCCAGAGCTTCCGGATCAAGGATCCGGAGATCAAGGACCTGTTCCTCGACATCGCGGCGGAGGAGCTGGGCCACATGGAAATGGTGGCGCAGACCATCAACATGCTCAATGGCCACGAGGCAGACGCCGAGAAAGTCCCTGCCGGGGAGATCCAGACCCACGTTCTGCTGGGCCTGAACCCGGGTCTCATCAACGCCTCCGGTTATTCCTGGACCGGGGACTACGTGTCCGTGACAGGGGATCTGTGTGCCGATCTGCTGTCCAACATCGCCTCCGAACAGCGCGCCAAGGTGGTGTATGAGTACCTCTACCGTCAGATCGACGATAAGAAGGTCAAGGAGACCATTGACTTTCTCCTCAACCGGGAGGAGGCCCACAACGCCCTGTTCCGCGAGGCCTTCAACAAGGTGCAGCGCAGCGGTTCCAACCGGGACTTCGGCACCACGAAGGCCGCCAGGATGTATTTCAGCCTGTCTGAGCCATCACCGGGTGACAACCGCTTTGCCGACAAGGACGTAACGCCCCCGGCGTTTCAATAAGCTTTCTGCTTAACAGGAGAGGAGCGACCATGAGTCATATTCTATGTATTTACTGCACCCGGACAGGTCATACCGAAAATTTGATGCAGACGATCTCCCGCAAGCTGGGTGCGGAGCTGGTTGAGATCACGGATGGGAAGGACAGGAGCGGCTTCTGGGGCTACGTGAGCGCCGCCGTTGCTGGCTTGCGGAAGAATCCGCCCGCCATTCGGGAGGTACAGACGGCAAAGCCTCTGGAAGAATACGACCAGGTCATCGTCGGTATGCCCATCTGGTCGGAGAACACCTGTCCCATCGCCAGAGGTTTTCTGCAGCATTATGGCAGCCGTATCCGAGGTGACGTGAGCTACGTGGTCACCCACGCCTCGGATCGCCCTTATGATGAGGCCATTGCCCGGCTGGACGACTATCTGGGGAAATCCCACAGATTGCACCTCTCCGTCAGTTCAAAGAAGGATGATCTGAGCCGGGAGATCGACGGATTCACAGCAAAGATCGAGGATCGGAAAGAGAGTCGATAAATGGAAAAGAACACCGTCCGACGGATGGTGTTCTTTCATTATCGTTTTTTACAAAAAGTATTTCCATTCCGCGGGAAAAATGGTATAGTACTGTAGGATATAGTCTTACGATCCCCTTCGTTTGAAATACTTTACAGGAGGCGCCTTATGGATAAGCAGGACGTCCGCTATCAGCAGTACATACAGATTTTGAAAGAAGAACTGAAGCCCGCCATGGGCTGTACCGAACCCATTGCCATCGCCTATGCCGCCGCCAAGGCCCGTGCCGTGCTGGGCACCATGCCGGAACGGCTGCTGGTGGAGGTCAGCGGCAACATCATCAAGAACGTCAAAAGCGTGGTGGTGCCCCATACGGGCGGCCTGCGTGGCATACCCGCCGCCGCTGCGGCCGGCACCGTGGCCGGCGACGCCGACGCGGAGCTGGAGGTTCTCTCCCGTGTCACGGAGCAGGAGATCCAGGCTATGTCCGCGTTTTTGGAGAAGACCCCCATCGAGGTGCGTCATGCCGACACCGGCCACATCTTTGATATCATGATCACCGCCTATCACGGTGGCGACTCTTCTTTTGTCCGCATCGTGGACTACCACACCAACGTGGTGTCCGTCAAGCGCAACGGTGAGACGCTGTTGGAAAAGGAGATCGTCACACAGGAGGACGGTCTCACCGATCGTACCTGTCTCTCCATCGAGGGCATTGTGGAATTTGCCGACAGCGTGGACGTGGAGGACGTGCGGGAGGTGCTGGAGCGGCAGATCGAATACAATATGGCCATTGCCGAGGAGGGTATGCGCCATAGCTACGGCGCCAATATCGGCAAGACGGTGCTCCGTGGCCGTGAGAACGACATCAACTACAAGATGCGGGCCTGGGCCGCCGCGGGAAGTGACGCCCGGATGAACGGCTGTGAGATGCCGGTGGTCATCAACAGTGGCAGCGGCAACCAGGGTATCACCGCCAGCGTCCCCGTCATCATCTATGCCCGTGATACGGGCAAGACCCACGAGGAGCTGCTGCGGGCGTTGGCCGTGTCCAATCTGGTGACCACCCACCTGAAGACCGGCATTGGACGCCTGAGCGCCTACTGCGGCGCTGTCAGCGCTGGCTGCGGCGCCGGCGCGGGCATTGCATACCTCAAGGGCGGACGGTGCGACATGATCGCCCACACGGTGGTAAACGCCGTGGCGGTGGACTCCGGCATCGTGTGTGACGGCGCCAAGGCCAGCTGCGCTGCCAAGATCGCCTCGGCGGTGGACGCGGGACTGCTGGGTCTTGCCATGTATGAGGACGGCAACCAGTTCTTCGGCGGCGACGGCATCGTCAAGTGCGGCGTAGAGAACACCATCGCCAGCGTGGGCCGTCTGGCCCGGTTCGGCATGGAGCAGACAGACAAGGAGATTATCCGGCTGATGATGGAGAATTGACCGGGAGGACAGATGATAGTTTTACTCATCAACGGCAGTCCCCATGAAAAGGGATGTACCTTTACAGCTCTTGCAGAAGTGGGAAAAACACTGCGTGAAGAAGGCTTCGAGGCTGACTTCTTCTGGATCGGCAGAGGAGACGTGGCCGGCTGTACCGGCTGCGACGCCTGCGAGAAGCTGGGCCACTGCGTGAAGGACGATATCGTCAACGAGTTTACCGCTCTGGCAAAGGATTATGACGGATTTATCTTCGGCTCACCGGTATATTTCTCCGGTATGAACGGCGCCATGATGAGTTTTATGGACAGGGCCTTCTATTCGGGTACCCGCGGCGGGAGGAATCTCTTTGCCTATAAGCCTGCCGCGGCTGTTGTCTCCGCCCGCCGGGCCGGTACCACGTCGGCGCTGGATCAGATGAACAAGTATTTTCTCTATTGCCAGATGCCGGTGATCGGATCGCGGTACTGGAATATGGTCCACGGCAACACACCGGAGGAGGTCATCCTGGATGAGGAGGGCCTGCAGATCATGCGTGTTCTGGGCCGGAATATGGCCTGGTTTCTGAAGCTGAAGGCCGCAGGAGAAGCGGCGGGCATTGCTCCGCCCAAGCAGGAGGAGCGGCGTATCGCCACCAATTTTATTCGCTGAGGAAGAGCAAAGATCCGGGAGACGAGACATGACGACGATATATCTGATGCGGCACGGGGAAACGGACTGGAATCGGCAGGAGCGGATGCAGGGCCAGATGGACTGCCCACTGAATGAGAACGGACGCCATCAGGCGGCCAAGGCGGGAAAGAAGCTGACCGACCTGGGTATCCGCTTTGACCGGGTATGCAGCAGTCCCCTTTGCCGCGCCGTTGAGACGGCGCAGATTATTTCGGGGCGGCCGGAGCAGGAGATTATTACCGATCCTGACATCATGGAGATGGGTTTTGGCCCTTTTGAAGGCGTTTTCTTTGTCGATATGCCGGCTGAAATGTTTACGTTTTTCAGTGATCCGGAGCGGTTTCCTGCGCCGGAGGGCATGGAGACGATCCCCCACCTGAAAGAACGGACCGGTCGCTTTCTGGATCGCCTGCGCACGGCGGATCCGGGCGGCACGATGCTGGTGGTAGCCCACGGTGTGGCGCTGCGGGTCCTGCTGGGCCATCTGATGGGCCCGGATTGGGACCGGGGATGGAAGATGCCCCTGGAAAACTGCTGTATCTATCGGGTGGTGCTGCAGGACGGAGCGTTCAGCTTCCCCGAAAAGGTGGAGGCTGATACCCGGGACCCCGGGAAGCGTGTGCCGTTGGCTGCGGAAAACGCACAAACGGTGCTGGAGCGGATCCGCCGGCTTGACGCCGCGCGGCACCCGTTGATCGTCGCCATCGACGGGCGCTGTGGAGCCGGGAAGACCACGCTGGCCGCTGAGCTGGCCCGGGAGGCCGGTTATCCGGTGATACACATGGACGACTACTTTCCCCGTCCGTCCCAGCGCACGGCGGAGCGGCTTGCCACGCCGGGCGGCAACGTGGATCACGAGCGTTTTCTCGCGGAGGTGCTGACGCCTCTGCGGGAGGGAAAACCAGCCTGTATCCGACCCTATGATTGCCGTACGCAGCAGATCGGCAAGCCGGTTGCGGTCCCGGAATCTCCGGTGATCATCGTGGAGGGCAGCTACTCCTGTCATCCGGAACTGTGGGATAACTATGATCTCCACGTATTCCTGGACGTGGACCCCAGGACGCAGATGGAGCGGATCACGGAGCGCAACGGAGAGAAAAAAGCGGAGGAATTCCGGGAGCGCTGGATCCCGCTGGAGGAGCTCTACTTCGCCGCGGAGGGAATCGCCAGGCGGTGCGAATTATATTTGAAATAAAAGAAACTCCTGAGGGAAACCTCAGGAGTTTTTCATCTTAACCAAGCAGACTTTTCAGAAAGATCTCCACGCCGATGGCGATGAGGATGAGACCACCCAGGACGGAGGCTTTGCCGGCCAGAATGGTGCCGAATCGTTTGCCGATCCGCAGGCCGCCCATACAGATGAGGAACGTTACGACGCCGATGATCAGCGACTCCACCAAGGCAAAGGGGAAGTCATAGTCGGCGATGGTGAATCCCACGGACAGGGCGTCGATGGAAGTGGCTATCCCCTGCAGCAGCAGAGCGTGGAGCCCCACGGCCAGGGAGGGCTCCTCATCGGCACGGCGCCGAATGCCCTCATAGACCATCTTCCCGCCGATGATCGCCAGCAGGATCAGTGCAATCCAGGGGATGAATTTCTGGAACGCATGAAAGGCAGTGGCGATGGTGTGGACACAGATCCAGCCGATCAGGGGCATCAGGATCTGAAAGGCGCAGAAGGTCCCGGCGATCTGGACCATGGTGCGCCGGGACATATCCGGCGCACGCAGCCCGTTGGCCATGGAGACGGAAAAGGCGTCCATCGCCAGCCCCACGCCAAACAATATGCTGTTGAGAAAAAACATGACGGACCAGTTCACACTCACGCCTCCGCAGTACATAAATGCCTATTTAGGATAGCAAAAAACCGTGTCGGTGTCAAGAAATATGCATACATCTTCCCAATACATCCGTTTTCGCGGCACACCCGAAAGCGAGCAGACATAGAATGGAAAAACGCGGAAAAGGGGAGTGCGTAAGATGGTTACACAGATGTTTCAGGAGCCGCAGCCCGGCACCGAGAGCGCCTACGAGCTGTTCCAGCGGGCCCATCCCGGTCGCGGCAGTCTGCGGGTCCAGGTCTCCACAGCCCGGGGGACGTTCCCCGTGGCCGGCGCCGTGGTGGAGGTGACCCGGGAATTTGACGGGGTGCGGCGAGTATTGTATAAAAACGTTACAAACAATTCCGGTATTGTGGAGCGGATGGTTCTGCCCACGCTGCCGGCGGATTACTCCCGCCAGGAGGCTACGGCGGAGGAGAGCGGAACGGTATATCAGGTCTCGGTGTATCACCCGTCCTTCGTCCCGCTGATCAACTCCGACGTGGAGCTCTATGATAAGATCGAGACCATTCTGCCGGTGGCTTTGGCCCCGCTGGTGCGATAGGGGGGGAAGACGCCGTGGCCTATCCCGTGATCCCCCAGAACATCGTGGTGCATCTGGGACCGCCGGACCAGCCGGCGGAGAACATCACCGTACCGTTTGCCGATTACATACGCAACGTGGCCTCCAGTGAGATCTATCCGACCTGGCCGGAAAGCGCTATCCGAGCCAACATCCTGGCCCAGATCTCCTACGCTCTCAACAGAGTATACACAGAGTATTACCGCAGCCGTGGTTACGAATTTGATATCACCAACACCACCCGCTATGACCAGGCTTACACCCCCGGCGGCGAGGTTTTTGAGAACATCGGCATCATTGTTGACGAGATCTTCAACAACTATATCGTGCGGCAGGGTCGTGTGGAGCCGCTCTTTGCCCAGTTCTGCGACGGCGTACAGACACAGTGCCAGGGTCTGTCCCAATGGGGCAGCGTTTCTCTGGCGGAGCAGGGCCTGACCCCCTATGAGATCCTGCAATACTATTATGGACGGGATATCGGCATTGTGAACAACGCCCCGGTGGGAACAAACGTGCCGTCTTACCCGGGCATCCTGCTGCAGCGCGGCTCGTTCGGCGAGGAGGTGCGCCAGATCCAGCTGGAGCTGAACCGGATCGGGAAGAATTTTCCGGCTATTCCAGTGATCCCCGCCATCACCGGTGTGTTCGACGTGCCCACGGAACAGGCAGTGATCCGGTTTCAGGATATCTTCAATCTCTATGTGGACGGCATCGTAGGCCGGGCTACCTGGTACAAGATCAAGGAGATCTACAACGGCGTCAAGCGCCTGTCGGAGCTGAGCAGTGAGGGGATCACCTACAGCGAGGCACAGCGGGTCTATCCCAATATGCTTCGCTTCGGTGACACGGGTATCGCCGTCCGCATCGTCCAGTACTATTTGGCGTTTCTGGGCTATTTCTATCCCGACCTGCCGCCTATCGCCATCACCGGCGAGTTCGGTCAGGAGACCTACGACGCTGTGCTGACCTTCCAGAATAAGTATGGTCTGCAGGTGGACGGCATCGTGGGGCGCAACACCTGGAACGAACTGCAGCGGGTCTACCGGGAGACGGTGGAGGATCTGTCGCCGGACTATCAGACGTATATCGGCGAAATCTATCCGGGCCGCTTTCTGGTGCGGGGAGACTCAGATGCGTTCGTATCCCGCCTGCAAAGCAACTTGCAGCGGATCTCCCGGTCGGATCCGTCCATCCCGCCGGTACAGGTGACGGGGGAGTTCGACGAGGCCACGGAGCAGGCGGTGAAGGCCCTGCAGCGCCAGTTGGGCTTTGATGAGACCGGCGATGTCGGGCCCATCCTCTGGAGCGAGATCAGTACGCGGGGCAGGGGATACTAATGGAGGGGGCACCATGGTGCCCCCGACTGATCCGCCTGCCGGATGGGCGCTGAATGGTACGCTTTCGCAAATCTTAATAGACAAATGGATAAAACTGTGATAACATATTAAAATACGAAGATTAGACGCAGGAGGGAGCACATTGAGCGGTAGATTGATCGTGTTTGAGGGAACCGACGGTTCCGGAAAGGCGACGCAGACCGAGCTGCTGTGCCGGGAGCTGGATCGGCGGGGTATCCCCTATAAAAAGCTGACGTTTCCCCGGTATGACCAGGAGTCTTCGGCGCTGATCCGTCTGTATCTGGGCGGCGCCTTCGGCAGTAAGCCGGATGACGTGAACGCCTACGCCGCCGCCACTTTTTATGCTGTGGACCGCTACGCCTCCTACAAGCAGGACTGGGGCGCCTTCTATGAGGCCGGCGGTCTGTTGATCGCGGACCGCTATACCACCTCCAACGCTGTGCATCAGACGGTAAAGCTGCCGGAGAAGGAGCGCCGGGCGTTTCTGGACTGGCTGTTCGATTTCGAATACCGCATGCTGGGGCTTCCGAAGCCCACCCGCGTGCTGTATCTGGATATCCCCACGGATCTCACGGAGCAGATGATGCGCCGCCGTGAACACGAGACCCACACCAAAGCGGACATCCACGAGCAGGACGACGCTTATCTGCGCCATTGCCGTGAAAACGCTGCATTCGTCGTGGACTACTGCGGCTGGACAAAAATTGTCTGCACCGAGCAGGGCCGCCTGCGTCCCATAGAGGATATCCACGCCGAGGTCATGGAAAAGGTCGCCGACCTGCTGGCGCCATAAAATAGTAACGGGCAGGGGCGCATTGCGCCCCCACCCGATAGATTCAGCAGCAGGAATCGTTGTCGCAGCCGCAGCCGCAGTTGTTGCCGCAGCCATTGCAGCCACAATTACTGCAGCCGTTGCAGCCGCAGCCGTTGCCGCCCCAACCGCCCAGCAGAATGATCAGCACGATGATAATCAGCCAGCTGTTAGAATTATTGTTGAACATGTGATTCACCTCGCTTGTATAGGTTCTGTATTATTGTATGTGCCTGCAGAGCGGATGGTGCGTTGTCCGCCATGCCGCAGCAACACAGAAGAGAAAGGAAAGCAACAATGCCCAACCAAAAGAAATCCAATACCACCAGCTGGGATGCCAGAAAGGTGCGTGAGGCGCAGGAGAGCGCTCAAGACGCTCCCCGCAAACGAAAGAAGAAAAAGAGGTTCCCCTTGGGACTGTATCTGCTCTGCGTGGTGATCATTTCCGCCGTGTTGGCCGGTGTCGGCTGGCTGCTGGCCAATGACCTGTGCTCGCTGGATAAGGAGCCTGCCACCCTGGTGATCACCGTGGAGGAGGATGACTCCGTCAGCGACGTGGCCCAGAAACTGAAGGACGGCGGTCTCATCAAGTACAAGGGCTTTTTCTGCCTGATGGGCAAGTTTTTCCACGCCAAGAGTCTGATCGATCCCGGCACCTATGAGCTCACCTCCGATATGGACTACCGCTGCCTGATCCAGTCCATGCACGACTATGGCGCCCGTGAAGTGGTTCGCGTCACCATCCCCGAGGGCATGACGGTGAAGGATGTCATCGACATCCTGGTGGAGAATCACGTCTCCACCAGGGAGGGGCTGGAGGATGCTGCAGCCAACTATGATTTCAAGGATTACGAATTCCTGGATGACAGCCGAAAGGGCGATATCGCCCGTCTGGAGGGCTATCTCTTCCCGGACACGTACGACTTCTATGTCTGGGAGGAGCCCGAATCCGCTCTGGCCCGCATGCTGAACAACTTCAATGCCCGTACCGCCGACCTGATGGAGGAGATTCAGGACAGCGGCCACTCCCTGCATGATATCATCACCGTGGCTTCCATTGTGGAAAGAGAGGGCACCGGAGACGCGGAGGAACGTGGCAATATCGCCTCCGTGCTCTATAACCGCATCAATAATCCGAGCCGTGAAACGGCCGGATTCCTGCAGCTGGATACCACGGTCTATTATGCCCTTGCACTGGAGGGAAAGGATAAAACGGCGTTTACTACGGAGCTGGACAGCCCCTACAACACCTATCTGCACCCCGGACTGCCTGTCGGCCCCATCTGCAATCCCAGCGTCGCCTCTATCAAAGCGGCGATCCATCCCAACAGCACGGATTACTACTATTTTGCGGCCGGCAAGGACGGCATCAATCACTTCTTTACCAATTCTGACGACCACTATGCCTTCGTCAACAGCGATATGTATCAACCTGACTGATGAAACAAAAGAAACCTGAACTGCTCGCCCCGGCGGGCGACATGGAAAAATTGAAAATGGCCGTTTTATACGGAGCCGATGCGGTGTACCTTTCGGGCACCGCATTTGGCATGCGCTCCTTTGCCGGCAATTTCTCCGACGAGGAGCTGCCGAAGGCCGTCCGCTTTGCCCATGATCACGGTGTACGGGTTCACGCAACCGTCAACACCATGCCCCGCAGCGGTGAGGTGGACCGGCTGCCTGCCCATCTGGAGCGTCTGGACGCGGCAGGTGTGGACGCGCTGATCCTGGCCGATCTGGGTGCCTTTACGCTGGCGGGAAAGTACGCGCCCCACTGCGAACGTCACATCTCCACCCAGCAGTCCATCGCCAACTACGCCTGCGCCACGGCGTGGTATGAGCTGGGCGCCAAACGGGTGGTTCTGGCCCGGGAACTGAGCCTGGAGGAGATCCGTGAGATCCGCAGCAGGGTACCCCGTGAGCTGGAGATCGAGACCTTCGGCCACGGCGCCATGTGCGTGTCCTATTCCGGCCGCTGCCTGCTGTCCAACTACATGACGGGCCGCGACAGCAACCGGGGCGAGTGTGCCCAACCCTGCCGCTATCAGTATGCGCTGATGGAGGAGAAACGCCCTGGGGAGTATTTCCCGGTATTCGAGGATGAAAAGGGCACCTATATCATGAACTCCCGCGATATGTGCATGATCGACCATATCGACGATCTGATGGACGCCGGCGTGGACTGTCTGAAGATCGAGGGCCGCGCCAAATCCGCCTACTACGCCGCCATCGTTACCGGTGCCTACCGCCATGTGATCGACGACGTGGCCGCCGGACGGCCCGTCGATCCCGTCTGGCGGGATGAGGTGGAGCACGTCAGCCACCGCCACTATTCCACCGGGTTCTATTACGGACAGCCCGGACAGTACTACCAGAACTCCCGGTATATCCGGGATTGGCAGATCTGCGCCGTGGTGACGGATTGCGACGACGAGGGCAACGCCACGCTGTCTCTGCGCAACAAGTTTGCTGCCGGGGACACGGTGGAGGTCGTCGGGCCGGACACCAAGCCCTTTACTATGACCGCCCCTCTGATGGAGGATGGGGACGGATTGCCGCTCCGGGAGCCCCGGACACCCCAGATGGTGTTTCGTATGAAGCTGCCCCAGGCCGTGCCGCCCATGAGCTTCGTACGCCACGCGGTGGATCTGAGCGGGAAAGATTGATTGCCCGGGAAATGAGAAGAACGCCCTGCCGACTGGCAGGGCGTTAAATGGTTTTATAAAGGATTGCTGCTATTGCGGCGCTCTATGCGATGGCGCAGGCGGATGCCCGGTCCTCACAGAGCACCAGAACGTAGCACCAGATCAGCTGGGGCAGCACCAAAAGGGAGGCGGGGATACCCAGCCATTTCGTGGCGAAAAACGAAATGGTCACTCCCAGGTGGAAGCACACCAGGGTAAAGAAATAGAACCGAACCTTACGGAGATGGGTGCGGTCCCCGTCACAGAGGTATTCCGCCAGAGCCAGGGAGGTCTGCTTGGTGTTGTTGGTGGAGAAGATGGTGGAGCTGGTATATCCGTCGGCGCCGGTGAAGGCGCTCCACTGGAAGCTCATGGCAAAGAAGATGGGGTACAGGGAGACGATCACGTTCATGTCCTCGGGGAGACCGGCCAGCAGGATCGCCATAAGTCCTGCAATAAGGGGGCAGAGGCGTCGCGCGTCCCAATGCAAAACGCGGGGGAGCAACACCGTCAGCATAGTGCCAACCACGTAAACCAGCAGAGAGCCCAGGTGGTACAGCACGTTGGCGCCGTTGCCTGTCAAGGCACTGATCATCAGTTCCACCAGATTCATGGTCTGGGCATTGGCCAGCACGCCCATGCGGCAGAGAACGGCATAGCCGGCAAAAAAGCCGCCCACGGAGGCAAAGGCCAGGTGGCGGTAGATATCGATATGCCTTTGTCTGCTCAATCTATCCATGGACGATTCCTTTACACGAGAGTCAAAATACCTTGTCAAGTATAGCAGAATCTTTCCGTTTTTCAACAGAAAATATGGAGAATAAACGCAGTCAAACGGGAATGAGATTGTTGACAAGCGTCAAAAATGTGGTAAAATAGGCCATGTTAAACAGGCAATGACGAAGACGAGACGCGAAAAGCGGCCTTCAGCGAGGCGGGGAGGGTGTGAGCCCGCCGGTGTCAGCTGCGCGATCAGCCCCTTCCGAGCCGGCGGCGAGGAGCTGCACGCCCCATCCCCGTTAGCGGATGATCCGAGATGACAGCGCAAGCTGTCAATTAGGGTGGTACCGTGAAGCTGGCCTTCGCCCCTATGTGGTGGCGGAGGTCTTATTATTTTGGTATGAAAAATTTCAGATAAAGGAGAAAACAACCATGTCCCATCCCTATTACGGCCTGAATGAGCTGCGGGAGATGTTCCTGAAGTTCTTTGAGACGAAAGGCCATCTGCGTCTGCCCAGCTTTTCCCTGGTGCCCCAGAACGACAAGTCCATCCTGCTGATCAACGCCGGCATGACCCCTATGAAGCCCTGGTTCAGGGGCGAGGAGGAACCGCCCCGCCGCCGCGTCTGCACCTGCCAGAAGTGCATCCGCACCGGCGACATTGAGAACGTGGGCAAAACCGCCCGCCACGGCACCTACTTTGAGATGCTGGGCAACTTCTCCTTCGGTGATTACTTCAAGCGCGAGGCCATTCGCTGGTCCTGGGAATTCCTCACCAGCCCGGAATGGGTGGGCCTGGAGGCCGATCGTCTTTACCCCTCCGTCTATCTGGATGACGACGAGGCCTTTGACATCTGGAATCAGGAGATCGGCATCCCCAAAGAGAGGATCTTCCGCTTTGGCAAGGAGGACAACTTCTGGGAGCACGGCGCCGGTCCCTGCGGTCCCTGCTCGGAGATCTACTACGACCGTGGCCCGGAGTATGGCTGCGGCAAGCCCACCTGCACCGTGGGCTGTGACTGCGACCGCTATATTGAGATCTGGAACAACGTGTTCAGCCAGTTCGACAACGACGGCCACAACAACTACACCGAGTTGAAGCAGAAGAATATCGATACCGGCATGGGCCTGGAGCGCCTGGCCTGCGTGTGTCAGAATGTAGAGAGCCTCTTCGATGTGGACACGGTGATGAACATCACCCACAGAGTGAGTGAGCTGACCGGTGCCCACTATGGCGAGAGCGACAAGCGGGACGTGAGCCTGCGCGTCATCACCGACCATATCCGCAGTGCCACCTTCATGATCTGCGATGGCATTCTGCCCTCCAACGAGGGCCGCGGCTACGTGCTGCGCCGCCTGCTGCGCCGGGCCGCCCGTCACGGCAAGCTGCTGGGCGTCAACGATCCGTTCCTCTATGAGGTGGTGGATACCGTCATCCATGAGAACGAGTGTCAGTATCCCGACCTGCGGGAGAAGCAGGCCTATATCACCAAGGTCATCCACACCGAGGAGGAGAACTTTGCCCGTACCATCGACGGCGGCATGAAGATCTTCGGTGAGATGCTGGCCGACCACAAGGCGAAAGGGGAAACGGTGTTCTCCGGCGCCGACGCCTTCAAGCTGTATGATACCTTTGGCTTCCCCGTCGATCTGACCATGGAGATGGCCGCGGACGAGGGCCTGTCTGTGGATGAGGCAGGATTCCAGTCTTTGATGCAGGAGCAGAAGGAGCGCGCCCGTGAGGCCCGCAAGGCCCTGGGAGATCTGGGCTGGGACGACGTGAATCTGGGCAAGGAGATGCCCGCCACCGACTTCCTGGGCTACGATCAAGACGTCACCGAGGCGAAGATCCTGGCCATCATGGCCGACGGCGAGCTGCGGGATGAGATCGTGGCCGGAACGAAGGCCACCGTTGTATTGGATAAGACCACGCTGTACGCCGAAATGGGCGGACAGGTCGGCGACCACGGGCAGATTGCGGTAAAGACCGCACAGGGAGGAGAGGCCCCCATCTTTACTGTCGAGGACGTGCAGAAAAACAAGGGCGGCAAGTACCTCCATGAGGGAACGCTGAAAAACGGCGAGCTGAAGGTGGGCGACACCGTGCTGGTATCTCTGGATACGGAGCGTCGCGCCGCCATCCGCCGCGCCCACAGTGCCACCCATCTGCTCCAGTCCGAACTGAAGGCCATTCTGGGTGACCACGTCCACCAGGCCGGCTCTCTTGTGGAGCCCGACCGTCTGCGCTTTGACTTCACCCATTTCTCCGCCGTGACACCGGAGGAGAAGCACGAAGTGGAGGATCTGGTGAACACCGACGTGCTCCGCGGCCTTGCCGTCAACACGGAGGAACTGCCCATCGAAGAGGCCAAAAAGAAGGGCGCTACCGCCCTGTTCGGCGAGAAGTACGGCAGCACCGTCCGCGTGGTGAGCATGGGCGAGAACGGCTGTGCCTCCATGGAGCTGTGCGGCGGCACCCACGTGGACAACACCGCCGAGGTGGGCCTGTTCCGCATCGTCAGCGAGGCCTCTGTCGCCTCCGGCGTACGCCGTATCGAGGCCATTACCGGCCCCGCTGTGCTGGCCCAGCTGGACCGCGCCGAGGAGACCATCCACCGCACGGCAGCCGCCCTCCACGCCAACCCCGCCGATCTGGAGCACCGGGTGGAACAGCTGGCGGAGGAACTGAAGGAGGCCAAGCGTGTCATTGAGCAGTATAAAGCCAAGGAGAGCGCCGGCGGCGCCGACGAAATGCTCCGGGGTGCCAAGGCCGTGGGCAGCGTGAAGGTGGTCACCGCCAAGCTTACCCAAGGCGACGCCAACAGCCTGCGCCAGCTGGGCGACGTGCTGCGGGATAAGGACAGCGCCGTGGTAGCTGTCATGGCCCTGCTGAACGGCCCCAAGATCACCCTCCAGGCCGTCTGCGGCAGGGATGCCGTGTCTGCCGGGATCCGCGCCGGTGATATCATCAAGGCAATCGCCCCCATCGTAGGTGGCAAGGGCGGCGGCAAGCCGGACAGCGCCATGGGCGGCGGCAGCGACGTATCCAAAGCGGACGAGGCGCTGGCTGCTGTGGAGATGATCGTCTCCGAGAGGATCGGCTGATGCTTCCCAACGATCCCGTGATGCTGCTCAGCGTGGTCAATACCAAGCTGCGAGACGAATACACCAGTCTGGAAGATCTTAGTATTTCAGAGGATGTAAAGGTAATAGAGTTAACAGATAAGTTGTCGTCTATCGACTATCAGTACGACCCGAAAACCAATCAATTTATCTGAGGAAAGGAGAAAAGCCATGAAGAATGATTGTCTGTTCTGCGCCATTGCGGCCGGAGAGATTCCCAGCAGCAAGGTGTATGAGGACGAGCTCTGCTATGCGTTTTATGACATCGCGCCCCAGGCTCCTACCCATTTTCTGGTGATCCCCAAAGAGCACATCGGTTCTGTGGCGGAGGTAAACGATGCCAACAGCGGTGTGGTGGCCCACATCTTTGAGGTCATTGCCAAGGTGGCCGGGGAGCTGGGTTTGGAGAGCTATCGTGTGGTCTCCAACATTGGTGAGCAGGCCGGTCAGAGCGTTCACCATCTCCATTTTCACGTGTTGTCCGGCCGCGATATGACGTGGCCTCCGGGCTAATTCATCAGACAAGAGGGCAGGCAAAACTTCGCCTGCCCTCTTTTTTCGTGTGGATTCTGCATGGTGACGACAGCTTTCCACTTGCGGCGCAGCAGAGTCCTGTGGTACAATACCGCACGCAAAGGAGTGGTCACAAATGAGCGATAAAAGCAGCAACGTGGTGGATTACCTGCGCTGGCGAGGTGATCTTACTTTTGAGCAGGACCCCTTTAACGAAGTGGACAATCTATTGCTTTGCGTGGTGTCATATATCAATTTCGGCCGTATATTGGAGCTGCGGAGCAAGCTGCCGTCGGAGGCTATGCTGCTGAAGGACGTCTGCGAGCAGCTGACGGAGGAGGATGAGCAGCGCGGCCTGTCCTCCCACGCTTATATTCCGGTAATGCGTCTGATGGCGTCGGTCCGTCGGTTTGCTCAAGTACGGATGTTTGGATACGAGAGCGTCCACGACGAGGAGCGGGAAATGCAGTTTGACGCCGTGTCTTTCCTGCTGCCGGACCACACAGTATTTGCCGCCTTCATGGGAACAGATCGCTCCCTGGTAGGGTGGAAAGAGGACTTTAACATGAGCTTTCTCGATGCCGTGCCGGCTCAGAAACGTGCCGCAGCCTATTCCGCCGAGATCGCGTCAGCGTGCAGCGGTTACGGATTGCGGCTCGGCGGACATTCCAAGGGCGGAAACCTGGCCGCCTGGGCGGCGTCCCATCTGCCGGAGGAATTGCAGCGGCGGATCGTGGCGACCTATAACAATGACGGTCCAGGATTCAGCCACGATTTACTGGAGACGGATGGCTACCGCCGTGTGGCGGACAGGATGATTACGCTGATCCCGGAGTCCTCCATTATCGGGGTTCTGCTGGAGCATGCGGAGAACTACGAGATCATTGACAGCAGCAACCGCTCGGTCATGCAGCACGAGCCACTGTCGTGGAACGTGCTGGGCAACCACTTTGTTCATCAGGAACGGAGGTCACCTCTGGGGAAGCTGTCAGACGGCGTTCTGCGGGAATGGCTCCACTCCATGACGCCCACGGAGCGGGAGACGTTCATCGAAGCGCTGTTCGACGTGCTCAGCAAGGGCGGTCAGATCTCCTCGTTAGAGGAACTTCCGGGCGGTCTCGCGGGCGGCGCGTCCTTCCTCCGGGAGCTCGTTGGAGCGGAAGATGAGAAAAAAAGCGCCATCACCGACGGCTTGCGGCGTCTGATGTCGGACGTGCGGGAAGGATTGAAAAGGGGAGCGGAAGACGGTCTTTCAGCGGCCAAGAACGGCCTGCGCAGCCTGCTGTCCGACTGGGTCAGAGAATAAAGAAGAAGGTCTCCATTGGCAAGGAGACCTTCTTTTTCGTTATCATGCTTCCGGAAATCGGGAAAACCAGCTCCAAGGCGCCTGCCGCGGCGGCAGAAGCTTGAAATCCATGGTGCGTTCATCCTCCGGGTGGGCAAATCGGAGACGCCAGGACCACAGGGCGATGGGGACATCTTCGCCGCCGATGCCGTACTTGCGGTCGCCCACCAGCGGCCAGCCGCGACTGGCAAACTGCACGCGGATCTGATGGGTGCGGCCCGTTTCCAATTCTATTCTGACAAGGGAATATCCTTCACATCGGTCCAGCACCTCATAGAAGAGCTTTGCCTCCTGGATCCCTTTGCCGGGGGTCTGGGCGACAAAGGTGAAGCGGCGGGGACGGTTCCGACCCAGCAGATCGCAGAGCGTGCCGGAGGCGGGGGGATGGCCGTGTACCACCGCCAGATACTCTTTGTGAAATTGATGATCCCGGATCTGCCGGCTGAGAAGCGAGGCGGCCATGGCGCTGCGGGCCAGAACCATGAGGCCGGAAACCTGGGCATCCAGCCGGTGGACGGTACGAATACAGTCCGTATTCAACTGCTGTCGCAGCAGCTCGGGCATGCCGCCGGGCACCTCCGTGCTGATGACGCCCGCCGGCTTCACAGCCACCACGATGCGGTTGTCGGAATAGACGATCTCCATGTTATTGCCCCCATGTGCGATAATAGCGCTTTTCGCTGGCATCCCGGCAGGTGGCGACGGAACCGCTGTCCTGGAGATATGCCACGAAATTGGTAAAATTCCGGTGGATGATACTCAATTTGAATTCATCCTGGGTGCGGAAACCCACCGCCTTGCTGAAGGCCATGAGCCACTGGGACAGTGTCATGCCGTCTGTCAGGCATGACAGAACATGATGGGCTTTGTCGTGAACAAAGTCTACGTTCCGATCAATAATTGAATGAATGTCAGGCAGGACGTCCTTATGCGCCAGAATATAAGCCTCGCAGGAAAGCTGATGGAGGGAACGCTTGGTCTCCAGATCCTGGGCGAGGAACATGGCGGTAGGCAGTTTCGCCGTGGCCATCACGCCCGGTCCCACCAGGCTGTCCGCCAGATAGGCCACGTTGTCCGGTGTGATGATGCCGATCTGTCCGGCGGCGTGTCCGGGCAACTGCAGGATACGAAATTCGGCGCCGCAGAAGGAGAGACAATCGTCGTGGATACCCAGGATCACGTCAGTAGGGAAGGCGTCCTCGGCAAAATATTTCCGGCATTGGGCATAGGTGAGGGGAATATAGTTGGCCCGATAGCTCTCCGGCGTGGCGCCGATGCCGGCCTCAATGACCTGGGCGGCGATCCGTGCCCCATACCGGCTGCGGAGGTAGGCGGCGTTTCCCGTGTGATCGTAGTGTGCGTGGGAGCAGATGATCCCCCGGGGTACCAGACCGTTTTGATCCAGCAGAGCCGTGAGATCCTCTCGATCCAGCCGCGCCACACCGGTGTCCAGCAGGACGACGTCCGTTTTATTGAGTCGGTAGACGCCGATCAGCGCAGATGTGGCCTCCGCTACCCAGGTATTTCCCAAAACATGCCGCAGTTCCATGGCATTCCCTCCGGATCCGTTATAAATCCATTATACACAAACTGATTGGAAATACAAGATTTGGTGGAGACCTGCTTTCCCGCGGACAAAATAAAGTGAAAAAAGTTGGTTTACCCTCTATGCAAAAGAAGAAAAATAAGGTAAAATACAGTGGAATAAGTTTTGGGGAGGATGCGTATGCAGGAGCCTAAATATAAAAGAGTTTTGCTGAAGATCAGCGGCGAGGCGCTGGCCGGCGACAAGCACTTCGGCCTGGATTTTCAGGTCATGGGTCAGGTGGCCGACGTGATCAAGGAGTGTGTGGCCATGGGCGTCCAGGTGGGCATCGTCATCGGCGGCGGCAACTTCTGGCGCGGCGTCAAGAACGGTGAGGGTTACATTGAGCGCACCCGTGCCGACCACATGGGCATGCTGGCCACCGCCATGAACTGCATGGCTATGGCTGACGTGCTGGAGCAGAAGGGCGTGGACGTCCGCATTCAGACGGCGCTGGAGATCCGCGAGGTGGCGGAGCCCTATATCCGGGCCCGTGCTATCCGGCATCTGGAGAAGGGCCGCGTGGTCATCTTCGGCTGCGGCATCGGCAGTCCGTTCTTCTCCACGGATACGGCGGCCGTCCTCCGCGCGGCGGAGATCAATGCCGACGTGATCCTTCTTGCAAAGAACATTGACGGCGTCTACGACAGCGATCCCGCCAAGAACGCCAATGCCGTCAAATTCGATTCCATTACCTACGACGACGTGCTGGCCAGGCATCTGGCTGTGATGGACTCCACGGCTACCAGCCTGTCCATGGACAACCACATCCCCGTGCTGGTGTTTGCTCTGAAGGATCCGTATAATATCGTCCGCGCCATCAAGGGCGAGCAGATCGGAACCATTGTAAAGGAATAAGACAGACCATCCCGTGGCAGACACCACGGGGAGACATAAGGAAGAAAGGATGGAGAACCTTTATGCTGAAAGACGAATACAAAATCTATGAGGAAAAGATGAAGAAGAGCATCGAGTCCGTGGCCAACGATTTTGCCGCCGTTCGCGCCGGCCGTGCCAACGCTGCCGTGCTCAACCGCATCAGCGTGGACTATTACGGTACGCCTACCCCCATCCAGCAGATCGCCGCTGTGGGATCCCCCGATCCCCGTATGCTGGTGATCACCCCCTGGGACGGCTCCGCTCTGCGCGCCATTGAGAAGGCGATCCAGGAGTCCGATCTGGGCATCAATCCCCAGAACGACGGCAAGTGCATCCGCCTGGCTTTCCCCCAGCTGACGGAGGAACGCCGCAAGGAGCTGGTCAAGCAGATCCACAAGTATGCCGAGGGCGGCAAGGTCGCCATCCGCAACATTCGCCGCGACGCCCTTGAGAACTTCAAGAAGCAGCAGAAAGCCTCCGAGATCACCGAGGACGAGCTGAAGATGGTGGAAAAAGACATGCAGAAGCTGACCGACGACAGCTGCAAGGAACTGGATAAGCTCCTGGAAAACAAGGAAAAGGAACTGATGTCGGTCTGATGGGCCTGTTTGACAAACGCAAAAACAATACGGCGGGGCAGGTGGACACGAGCCGCCTTCCCCGCCATATCGCTATCATTATGGACGGCAACGGTCGTTGGGCAAAGCAGCGGGGGCTGCCGCGCACTGCCGGCCATAAGGTAGGAGCGGAGGTATTCCGCAAGATCGCCACGTACTGCAAGGATCTGGGTGTGGAATACCTGACTGTGTATGCTTTTTCCACAGAGAACTGGAAGCGCCCTGCGGACGAGGTAAGTACGATCATGGGCCTTTTGAAGCAGTATATGCTGGAGGCCATCGACTCCATGGAGCGGGATCAGATCCGGCTCCGTTTTCTCGGTGATCTGAGCGCCATTTCCCCGGAGCTGCAGGAACTGGTGGACCGCACAAACGCCATCTCCGAACACATCCATGGCTTCCAGGCCAACGTGTGCCTCAACTACGGCGGCCGGGACGAGATCCTTCACGCCGCGAAGGAGTGCGTGACAGCGGGGGAGGAATTGACGGAGGAGAACTTTGAAAAGCATCTCTATTCCGCCGGGCTTCCCGATCCGGAGCTGATCATCCGGCCCAGCGGTGAGCTGCGCCTGAGCAATTTCCTGCTGTGGCAGTGCGCTTACAGCGAGTTTTATTTCTGCGATACGCTGTGGCCGGACTTCGATGAACGGGCCCTGGACGCCGCCATCATCGACTACCAGAAGCGCGACCGCAGATTCGGCGGCGTGAAGTAAGGAGAGAAACCATGTTACAGAGAATATTGGTGGCGGTGGTGGGAATCCCGTTCCTGCTGGCGGTGCTGGTGGTTGCCCCCGAATGGGCCACCATGGCGCTGCTGTGTGGACTGGGTATCATCGGTGCCCATGAGCTGCTCAGCGCCGTCTGCGGTGCGAAAAAGACCCGCCGTTGGTGGGGCCTTGCCGGGACCATGAGCGTCTTTACGGTGATCACCGTATGGTGGAGCGATGTCCGCTTTGCAGATACGGCTGTGCAGGACGTGGCGCCGTTTTTGCTGGCGGCGTTGGTCATTCTGACCTTTGTCACCATGGTAACAGAACACGGCAGGGAGGATGAACTATCCCTGCTGGATATCTGTGCGATTTTGCTGGCGGGTATAGTGATCCCGCTGGCGCTGACCTGTTTGCTGCGTCTTCGCATGATGGAGCATGGCGGCGGCATGGTTCTCATCCCGCTGGTGGCGGCCTTCAGCAGCGATTCGCTGGCTTTGTTCGCCGGCATGGCCCTTGGCAAGCACAAGCTGGCCCCGTTGGTCAGTCCCAAGAAGACGGTGGAGGGCTCCGCAGGCGGTCTGGTGGGCGGCATGATCGGTATGGTCGTGTTCCGCATCATCTTCTTCCTGTGCACGGAGATCCAGCTGAACATCCTCTGGTGCGTATTGCTGGGCCTTGCAGGAGCTGCAATGGGCCAGCTGGGCGATCTGGTATTCTCAGCCATCAAGCGGGAATTCGGTATCAAGGACTATGGAAAACTGCTGCCGGGACACGGCGGTGTGCTGGACCGCTTTGACAGCGTGATCTTCGCCGCTCCGGTTTTGTGGCTGATTATCAGCCATATCAGTCTGTGAGGAATATGACATGACAAAAACGATTTCCCTGCTGGGATCCACCGGCTCCATCGGAAAACAGACCCTGCAGGTAGCCCGGGAGCTGGGACTGACTGTCGCCGCGCTGACGGCAAATACCCAGGTGGACCTGATGGAGCAGCAGATCCGGGAGTTTCGGCCCCGTTTGGCCGTGATGATGGATGCTGATGCAGCATGCAGCCTGCGTGCGCGCCTTTCTGATCTGCCGGTGCAGGTCCTGTCCGGCGAGGGGGGGCTTCTGACCGCCGCTACATTGGACGAGGCGGACACGGTGGTGACCGCCGTGGTTGGCAGCGTGGGATTGCGTCCGACATTGGCTGCCATCGAAAAAAAGAAACGCATTGCGCTGGCCAACAAGGAGACGCTGGTGTGCGCCGGTGAACTGGTGATGGACGCCGCGGACCGATTCGGCGCGGAGATCGTGCCGGTAGACAGCGAGCATTCCGCCATTTTCCAGAGCTTACAGGGCTGCCGGGACCGCTCCGAGATCAAGCGGCTGATCCTGACCTGCTCGGGTGGACCGTTTTTTGGCAAGCACCATGAGGAGCTGGAGGGTATACGCCCTGCGGATGCGCTGAAGCATCCCAACTGGAGCATGGGCGCCAAGATCACCATCGACTCGGCAACCCTGATGAACAAGGGCCTGGAGATCATTGAGGCCATGCGACTCTACCGGCTGCCGGTGGAAAAAGTGGATGCCGTGATCCACCGCCAAAGCATCATCCACTCCCTGGTGGAGTATCGGGACGGCGCCATGATTGCCCAGCTGGGCACGCCGGATATGAAGCTTCCTATCCGCTACGCCTTTACGTGGCCCTACCGCGCCACGTCTCCCGACGAGCCTCTGGATCTTGTTCGCTGCGGCGCTTTGACGTTCCACGAGCCGGATACGGAGGCGTTCCCGTGCCTGCGGATCGCCAGGGAATGCGCCGCCGTGGGCGGGACCTCCTGCGCCATCATGAACGCCGCCAACGAGGAGGCGGTTATGGCCTTTCTGCGGGAGGAGATTGGATTCAACGATATCCCCCGCCAGGTGGAACGGGCGCTTTCCAGAGTAGACGTGAAATATACGCCGGCGCTGGAGGATATACTGGAAGCAGACCGTCTGGCCCGGGAGGTCGTGCGGAATCGATAAAAGAGGACGGATATATTTCTATGGTTTATATTTTAGCGGCCATTCTGTTTTTCGGCGTTTTGATCGGCGTCCATGAGCTGGGGCACTTTATGGCGGCCAAGGCGTGCGGTGTCAAAGTCAACGAGTTTGCCATCGGCATGGGGCCGGCTATTTTCAAAAAACAAAAGGGTGACACGCTGTACGCCCTGCGGGCTTTTCCTGTCGGCGGATTCTGCGCTATGGAGGGGGAGGATGAGGATTCTGCCGACCCATCGGCGCTGAACAATCAGGGCTTCTGGAAAAAGCTGCTGATCTACGCCGCGGGTGCGGGAATGAACTTTTTGACGGGCCTTCTGATCATCCTGGTGCTGTATGCCGGCGCAAAGGCTTTCTATGCCCCCACGATCGTCAGTTTTGCCGATGGCTGTCCCCTGGAAAGCGCAAATGGTTTACAGGTGGGGGATACCATACGGTCTATTGACGGAGAGCGGGTCTATATCTTCAGCGATGTGGGAATGCTGCTGGGCCGGAATACGGACGGAACATTCGACCTGATACTCCGGCGAAACGGTGAAAAAGTCGTTTTGAAGGACTTTCCCATGGAACGCCGGGAATATCCATCCACCGATGGCAGTACCTATACGGGCTTCGGCATTACCTTCGGTACGGAGGAAGCCACCTTGGGCAGCCGGATCAAATACAGTTGGAACAACGCCATGGATTTTGTGCGTCTGGTGCGGCTGAGCCTTCAGATGCTGTTCAGCGGCGAGGCCGGCGTGAAGGATCTCAGCGGTCCGGTCGGCATCGTGTCCACCATGACAGAGGTGGGGGAGCAATCTGCCACTGCGCGAGACGCGGTGGAGAACATCGCCTACTTTGCGGCGCTGATCGCCGTGAATCTGGCGGTGATGAATTTGCTGCCGCTGCCGGCCCTGGATGGCGGCAAGATCTTTTTCCTGGTGATCAATGCCATTGCCATGTTGCTTTTCAAGCGGCAGATCCCGGCCAAATACGAGAATTATATCCATTTTGCCGGTTTGATCCTTCTGCTGGGCCTGATGCTGCTGATCACGTTCCAGGACGTCTGGAAACTATTTACCTGAGAGGTGGAGACATATGAGTAAACAGATCATGGTGGGAAAACTGCCCGTGGGCGGCGGCGCCCCGGTATCCATCCAGTCCATGTGCAATACACGCACCGACGACGTAGCCGCTACGGTGGCCCAGATCCATCGGCTGGAGGAGGCGGGCTGCGAGATCATCCGCGTGGCGGTGCCCGACATGGCCGCTGCCCGCGCCGTGGGTGAGATTCGCAGGCAGATCCACATTCCCCTGGTGGCGGACATTCATTTTGACTATAAGCTGGCTCTCCAGTGCGTGGAGAGCGGCATCGACAAGATCCGGATCAATCCCGGCAACATCGGTGGTCACGAGAAGGTCCGCGCCGTGGCGGACGCCTGCGCCGAGCATCATATTCCCATTCGTATCGGTGTCAACGGCGGTTCCTTGGAGAAGGAGCTGCTGCGAAAATATGGCGGCGTTACACCGGAAGCCCTGGTGGAGAGCGCCATGGGGCACGTACATCTTTTGAACGACTGCAACTTTGACGATATCTGTATCAGCGTGAAGTGTTCCCGTGTGCCGGTCAATATGCGGGCCTACCAGATGCTCCATGAGCAGACGGACTATCCGCTGCACTTGGGCGTCACTGAGGCGGGTACGCCGTCCATGGGTATGCTGAAATCCGCCATCGGCATCGGTGGCCTGCTGTGCCAGGGGATCGGCGACACCATGCGTGTCAGCCTGACTGCCGACCCGGTGGAAGAGATCCGCGCCGCAAGGGACATCCTGGCCGCAGCCGGACTGCGGCAAACGGGGCCGAATCTGATCTCCTGCCCCACCTGCGGCCGCACGGCCTATGATATGATCCCCATTGCCGAGGAAGTGGAGCGTCGACTGAAGAGTTGCACCAAGCCCATCACCGTTGCCGTCATGGGCTGCGTAGTAAACGGCCCCGGAGAGGCCAGTGCCGCCGACGTCGGCATTGCCGGCGGTAAGGGAGAGGGGCTGATCTTCCGTAAGGGAGTAATCCTTTACAAAGTGCCCCAGGAAAGGCTTGTGGATGCACTAATGGAGGAAATTGAGAAGTTATAAGAGAAAGAGTATTTCCATGGCAGATAGAATTCCGTTTTTTACTTTTTTTGATAGCTTCGTGCCCCCGCGGGAACTGCGGCTGGCTCTGCATGATGCCCGGATCGTTGGCGGCGCATTGGACTGTGATGCCCGCAGCATGGAACTGGACGTAGAAATGTCGACGCCGCTCCCGGAGGCCGGGCAGGCCACGCTGCGCCACTTGCTGATGGACCAGTACGGTCTGAGACAACTCCATATGACGATCCATTCCGTGACCGAGCACGGAGCAGGGAAGGACAAGGCCGGTGACGACGGCGAGGTGATCTACGGAAAAAAAATCCGCGGTAAGGCCGTCTCCATGGAGGGCCTGAACCCCAAAATGGGCACCGTGGTGCTGGAAGGCAAGGTCTTCGCCATTGAGATCTATGAGACCCGTCGGCCTGGCCAGTGGCGGATGAATCTGGAGATGACGGACTACCACAGCTCCGTGTCCGTCCGCAAGAGCATGGGGGAGAACGAGGCCAAACTGTTGGAGAAGGCCATTACCCCCGGCATGTGGCTGCGGCTGCAGGGCCAGGTGGAGCTCACCTGGGATGGCCGCGACATCCAGATCGCGCCAGTCAATATCATGCGCATCACCCATGAATGCCGCAAGGATCTGGCGGCACAGAAGCGGGTAGAACTGCATCTTCATACGCAAATGTCCAATATGGATGCGCTGACCAACACCAAAAGCGTGATCAAACGCGCCATCGAGTGGGGGCATCCCGCTGTGGCCATTACTGACCACGGCGTGGTGCAATCCTTTCCGGACGCCTGGCACGAAGCCAACGGTAAAATAAAAATACTTTACGGCATGGAGGGCTACTACGTCAACAACCTGGATGATCGAATCGTTGTCCACGGGAAGCAGGATCAACCCTTTGCCGGTGAGATCGTCTGTTTTGATATTGAGACCACCGGCCTGAACGTGAAGACCGAGGCTATCACAGAGATCGGTGCGGTGGTCCTGAAAGACGGAGAGATCAAGGATCGCTTCCAGACCTTTGTGAACCCCAATCGTCATCTGACGCCGGAGATCATCGGCCTGACTGGTATCACCGATCAGATGCTGGAGGATGCACCGCAGCCGAAGGAGGCGCTGGAGGGCTTCCTGCGGTTTGTGAATGGCCGTCCGCTGGCCGCCCACAACGCCGAGTTCGATATCAGCTTTATCCGCAAGGGCTGTTTCGAGGCTGGACTGGCCTTCGAGCCCACCTATGTGGATACGCTGATCCTGGCGCAGAATCTGCTGCCGGAACTCCATAAGTATAAGCTGGATATCGTGGCGGAGCATCTGGACCTTCCCGCCTTCAACCACCATCGCGCCAGCGACGATGCGGCCATGGTGGGCTATATGCTGATCCCGTTCTTCGAGAAGATGCGGCAGGAGCTGCGGATCGACCGTTTACAGCAGATCAACGGCGAAATGCTGAAGCTGCGGCCCCAAGGCAGCAAAATGAACCGCAGGCCCAAACACATCATTCTGCTGGCGAAAAACAAGCTGGGCTTAAAGCATCTGTATCAACTGATCTCCAAGTCGAATCTGGAGCATTTCCGCAAGGTGCCTATCATACCCAAGACGGATCTTGTGGAGCTTCGGGAGGGTTTGATCATCGGCTCTGCCTGTGAGGCTGGCGAGCTGTTCCGCGCTTTGACCGACGGTCATAAGGACTGGGAGGAACTGAAACGGATCGCCTCCTTCTATGACTATCTGGAGATCCAGCCCATTTGCAATAACAAGTTCATGCTGCGCAACGGCGCCGTGCGGACAGAGGAGGAACTGCGGGAGTATAACCGCGCCATCGTGCGTCTTGGCGAGGAGCTGGGCAAGCCGGTGTGCGCCACCGGCGACGTGCATTTCCTGGACCCGGAGGATGAGATCTACCGTCATATCCTGCTGGCCAGCAAGAAGTTTGCCGACGCCAACGAATCCCTGCCCATCTACTTCAAGACAACGGACGAGATGATGGAGGAGTTCTCCTATCTTGGTGAGGAAAAGGCCCAGGAGGTGGTGGTGGACAATCCCCGCCGCATTGCCGATCAGGTGGAGGTCATTGAGCTGCTGCCGCCGGGTCAGCTGTTCCCGCCGCGGCTGGAAAATTCCGAACAGGAACTGAACCAGCGCGTTTGGGACAAGTGCCACGAGCTGTACGGCGAAAACCCGCCCCAGTTGATCGTGGATCGCCTGAACGTGGAGTTGGGCGGCATTCTGGGCAAATACGACGTGGTGTATATGTCGGCCCAGAAGCTGGTGCAACGAAGCCTGGAAAACGGCTATCTGGTGGGCTCCAGAGGTTCAGTGGGCTCGTCGTTGGTTGCCTATATGTCCGGCATCACGGAGGTGAACTCTCTGCCGCCCCACTACCGCTGTCCCAAGTGTAAGCGAACGGAATTTGATGAGAGCGGGGAATACGGCTGTGGCGCAGACATGCCCGACAAGATTTGTCCGAACTGTGGCACACCCTTTGTGAAGGATGGCTTCGACATCCCCTTTGAGACCTTCCTGGGCTACGGCGGCGGCAAGGTGCCGGATATCGATCTGAACTTCTCCGGCGAATACCAGGCCCGCGCCCATCGGCATGCCATCGAGATGTTCGGTGAGACCCAGGTGTTCCGTGCCGGTACCATCGGCACCCTGGCGGAAAAGACGGCCAAGGGCTTTGTCCTGAAATACAAGGAGGAAAACGGCCTGGACTTCGGCACGGCAGAGCTGGACCGTCTGGCCAAGGGCTGCGAGGGCGTTCGCCGTACCACAGGACAGCATCCCGGCGGTCTGGTGGTAGTACCCGACGACATGGATGTGGAGGATTTCACCGCGGTGCAGCATCCGGCGGATGATCCAAATTCCGACCAGCGCACCACCCATTTTGAATATCACTGCATGGAGGACAATCTGCTGAAGCTGGATATGCTGGGCCATGATGACCCCACCATGATCCGGATGCTGGAGAATCTGACCGGCGTCAACGCCCGGGAGATCCCCCTGGACGATCCGGATACCATGAGCATCTTTACCAGTTCCAAGGTTCTGGGCTTCGAGGATGATCCGATCCTTGGTCCCACCGGCGCTGTGGCGATCCCGGAGTTCAACACCCGCTTTACCCGCGGCATGCTGATGGATACCCACCCACAGAATTTCAACACGCTGGTGCGTCTGTCCGGCTTTTCCCACGGTACCGACGTGTGGCTGGGCAACGCCCGGGAGCTGATCGTCAACGGGACGGCTTCCGTTCTGGAGACGGTGGGCTGCCGCGACGATATCATGCTGTATCTGATCCGCATGGGACTGGAGCCCAAGATGTCCTTCAAAATCATGGAGGCCGTCCGAAAGGGCAAGGTCAAGAAGGGAAAGGCCGATGATTGGCCCATGTGGGTGGATAAAATGCACGAGCATAACGTGCCCCAGTGGTACATCGACTCTCTGGCCAAGATCGGCTATCTGTTCCCCAAGGCCCATGCGGTGGCCTACGTGATGATGGCCTTCCGCATCGCCTGGTTCAAGGTCCATCAGCCGCTGGCGTTTTACGCCACGTTCTTCTCGGTCCGCGCCAAGGCCTTTGACGCCGAATACTGCTGCGCCGGCATCGACGCCGTCAAGAAGAAAATCCGGGAGATCGAAAACAACAAGGACGCCACCGACGTGGAGCAGAACCTGCTGGTGACGCTGGAGGTCTGCTACGAGTTCTATCTCCGAGGCTTCCACTTTGACACCATCGATATCATGAAGTCCGACGCCACCAACTTCTTAATCACGGAGAACGGCCTGCTACCGCCCTTCGTGTCGGTCCACGGTCTGGGCGAGAGCGCCGCGCTGGACACGGTGGAGAAGCGGAAGGGGAAGAACTTTATTTCCATCGAGGAATTTGCCACCTGCTGCAACAAGCTCTCCAAGACCCATATCGAACAGCTGAAGGCACTGGGTGCCTTTGCCGGCATGGCGGAGACAAGCCAGATCAGTTTCTTCTAACATAACAAAAAAAGAAGGCTATGGAGGTGTGTCTTCCATAGCCTTCTATTTTTGCCTATTTACACGCTGAAGAGGATATCGGCGTATGTGGGATAGGGCCAGTATTCCGCGGCGGCGATCGTCTCCAGATGGCTGATCAGCTCGCCGGCGCGGCGGATGTGAAGCGCCACCTCATCCCGGAAATAACGGGCGGAATCGATACCGCCGTCCAGCTGCGGGGCATCATCCAGTGCCGACTGCAACGTCCGGCACTCTGTGTACAGGGTATCCGTCAGATCGTTCAGCTGTTCAATCAGATCTCGCTGCGCTTTGGAGGCAGGAACTCCGGCCTGCGTCTGACGGCAGAGACTGTCCGTCAAGTCGTGACTGTAGCGGAACACGGCAGGCAGAATGTGCCGTAGAACCATGTCCAGGAGGGTATTGGCCTCAATGGAGGTCACCTTGCAGTAGTTCTCCAGATGGATCTCATACCGGGCATGCATCTCTTTGAAGCTGAAAATACCGTGCCGTGTGAAGAGCTCCACGTTTTTGGGGTCGATATAGGCGGGCATACAGTCTACGGTGTCCTTCAGATTACTGAGACCGCGGCGGGCGGCTTCCTCGGCCCACTCAGCGCCGTATCCGTTGCCGTTGAAGATGATCCGCTGATGATCCCGGAAGGTGTCGCGGATCAGATCCTGCAAATCACCCTGGAAGTTGTCGGACTGTTCCAGAACGTCAGCAAAGCGGCTCAGTTCCTCCGCCATCATGGTGTTGAGCACCACGTTGGGACTGGCGACGGACTGGGAGGAGCCCAGCATACGGAACTCAAACTTGTTGCCGGTAAAGGCCAGGGGAGAGGTACGGTTGCGGTCCGTGGTGTCCTGGGGGATCTCCGGCATGGTATCCACACCGATCTCCAGGCGCTTTTTCGTGACGTCCACGTAATCCTCGCCGCTGATGACGGCGTTGATGATGGCGGTCAGCTCATCGCCCAGGAAAATGGATACCACCGCCGGAGGCGCCTCATTGCCGCCCAGACGATGGTCGTTGCCGGGATAGCTGACGCAGCAGCGCAGCATATCCTGGTATTCGTCCACGCCTTTGATAAAGGCGGCCAGAAACAGAAGAAACTGTGCGTTCTGGCTGGGGGTGCGTCCCGGCTTCAGGAGGTTCTCTCCGGTATCCGTGGCCAGAGACCAGTTGTCGTGCTTGCCGCTGCCGTTGATGCCGGCAAAGGGCTTTTCGTGGAGCAGGCACACCAAATCGTGACGCGCAGCCACTTTTTTCAGCAGCTCCATGGTCAGCTGGTTGTAGTCGCAGGCGGAGTTGGCGTCGGAATAGACGGGGGCCAGCTCATGCTGGGAGGGTGCCACCTCGTTGTGTTCGGTCTTGGCGGGTACACCCAGCTTCCAGAGCTCTACGTCAAGCTCGTGCATAAAGGCCGCCACGCGGGGCTTGATGGCGCCGTAGTAATGGTCATCCAATTCCTGCCCCTTGGGAGGCTTGGCACCGAAGAGCGTCCGGCCGCAGAGCTTCAGATCCTCCCGGCGCTCGTACATGGCCCGGTCGATCAGGAAGTACTCCTGCTCGGGGCCCACCTGCGGCGTGACGTGCTTTACCTGTGTGTTGCCGAACAGGCGCAGGATCCGCACGGACTGGCGGTCCAGCTCGCGCATGGAGCGCAGCAGAGGGGTCTTCTTATCCAGTGTCTCGCCGCCGTAAGAGCAGAAGATGGTGGGGATATAGAGGGTATTGTCCTTGATAAAGGCATAGGATGTGGGATCCCAGGCGGTATAGCCGCGGGCCTCAAAGGTGGCGCGCAGACCGCCGGAAGGAAAGCTGGAGGCGTCCGTTTCGCCCCGGGAAAGCTCCTTACCGCTCAACTCCATGATGACCTTGCCGTCGCCGGAGGGGACAATGAAGCTGTCATGCTTCTCGGCGGTGTACCCGGTCATGGGCTGGAACCAATGGGTATAGTGGGTCGCCCCCTTTTCAATGGCCCAGTCCTTCATGGCGCCGGCGATCTCATTGGCGATGGAGCGGTCCAGCGAGGTGCCGCGAACGATGCAGCTTTTCCACGCGGTGTAGATCACCGGCTTCAGACGCTGCTGCATCTGCTCCTCGTTGAACACCATACTTCCGAAAATCTCGGGGATATCGATCTTACTCAATTTGTTTCGCTCCTTTCGCCGAATATGTAAGTGGATCACGCCAGAATATTCAGAATCGCCGTGGTCAGGTAGGTCTCCACCAGGGCAGCAATGAACAATAGCGGCAGGATCTGCCAGAGGATGATCCGCAGGATCTGATGGATGGCAAGCCGGACGACGCCCTTTTCGCCCGCACGGATCCGATGGGTCACGCGGGAGCAGAGGAAGAGTCCGCAAGCCATGGCCAGGACCAGGGCGGGCAGTTCAAAAATACCGTGAGGCAGGATCGCCGCCAGATAGAGAAGAAAAGACTGTCCGTTGTTGACGTAGTGTGCCCCCACAAAGCCCAGCAACATGGAGTTGGTGCCCAGCGCGAGGGCCGGCAAAAACAGAAAGGGAATGAAGCCGTACAGAATGGCGCTCAAAGCGGCTTGCAGATTGTGGATAAAAATGGGAAGGGCGCTGTATTTCCCGCTTTCATCGGCAATTCCGGCATCCGCCACAGCCTGATTGAATTGAGATACGATCTTGACGGGTATCGTGGGAGCGAAAAGTCCCACAACGAAGGAGCCGACGATCAGCACAAGAAAAGCAATGGCGGTATCCCGAAGGTAACGGAGAAAGGCCTCGTCCCGATAGACATTCAGCAGCTGCTGTCGCTGCCCATCAAACCAATTCATCGGGCCTCCAGCTTGGCGAGACCGCCCCGCAGACGGCGAAGAGTCTCCTCGCGGCCCAGGATCTGGCAGATTTCCACGGCGCCGCCGGGGGTCACCAGCTTGCCGGCTGCGGCGATACGAACCGGCCACATCAGCGTGGCGTTCTTGACCTCCAGCCTGGCTGCCAGATCAATGAGTGCGTCGTGGATGGACTCGTTGGTCCACTCCGGCAGGGACTCCAGAACCGGGATGACAGCCTGCAGCATGGCACGGCAGACCTCGGGATTGGTCTTGGACTTCTTGTTGGTGAAGAAATCGATGCCATATTCCGGGAGCGTGTCAAAGAAGTCCAGCTTCTCCGGAATGTCCGTCAGCTTTTCGCAGCGGGCCTGGAGCAGCGCGGCGATGGCAGCCGTGTCAAACTGCTGGCCTTTGACCGCCTGGCGAATATAGGGCAGAGCTGCCTTGTGGAAATCCTTGGCCGAGAGATTCCGCAGATAGACGGCGTTGAAATGGTCCAGTTTGGCCCGGTCAAAGATAGCGGGGGACTTGGAAATGCCTGTCATGTCAAAAGCCTTTACAAGCTCCGTGAGAGAAAAGATCTCCTGCTCCGCCAGGTCACCCTTGGGGCTCCAGCCCAGCAGAGCCACGTAGTTGAGGATAGCCTCGGTAAGATAGCCCTCCGCCTTCAGATCCTCATAGCTGGGATCGCCGTGACGCTTGGACATCTTGTTCTGGGCATCCCGCATAACAGGGGAGCAGTGGACGTAAGTGGGGACTTCCCATCCAAAGGCCTCATAAAGCAGATTATACTTGGGGGCGGAGGCCAGATATTCGCTGCCCCGGACCACGTGGGTGATGCCCATCAGATGGTCGTCGATCACGTTGGCGAAGTTGTAGGTGGGCAGACCGTCCCGCTTCAGCAGCACCTGATCGTCCAGCGTGCTGTTCTCCACCGTGATATCGCCGAAGATGGCATCGTGGAAGGTAGTGGTGCCCTCAGTGGGGATCTTCTGGCGGATCACATAGGGAAGGCCGGCATCCAGCTTGGCCTGTACCTCCTCAGGGGACAGGCTGCGGCAGGGATCGGCAGCGCGTCCAAACTCACCGCTGTCCTCCTCAGACTCCGTCTTCTCGCAGAAGCAGTAATAGGCGTGGCCCTTTTCCACCAGGAGATGAGCATAGTGACCGTAGGTATCCCGCCGCTGGGACTGGATGTACGGGGCCACGGGGCCGCCCACGTCGGGGCCCTCGTCGTGAGTCAGGCCGCACTCGGCCATGGTGCGGTAGATCACGTCCACGGCGCCGTCCACCAGGCGGCCCTGGTCGGTATCCTCAATGCGCAGGATAAAGGTGCCGTCGTTGCTCCGGGCGATGAGCCAGGTGTAGAGGGCGGTGCGCAGATTGCCCACGTGCATATAGCCGGTGGGGGAGGGGGCAAAACGGGTACGGACCTTTCCGTGAGGGATCTTTGCCTCCATCTCGGCAAAATAAGCCTGATCAACAGTCATGGGGTTACCTCCTGTATATAAGCAAAAAAGAATCACTCATATATTATATTTTATCCATTGAAAAAGTCAATAATGAATCAACCATTTCTTGCAATGGACGGGAATGAGTGGTAAAATAAATTAATTATTTGTGATAACCCTCAAAGGAGAGCAAAGACTATGGAAGAGAGAAAAAAGCGGATTTTCAGCGGCATTCAGCCCTCCGGTGAACTGACGTTGGGCTCCTATATGGGTGCTATCCGCAACTGGGTGCAGCTGCAGCATGAATATGACTGCCTGTTCTGCATCGTGGATGAGCACGCCATCACCGTGCGGCAGGAGCCGGCCCAGCTGCGCAAGCGCTCCGTGGCCCAGCTGGCGCAGTATATTGCCTGTGGTCTGGATCCGGAAAAAAATATCATGTTTATCCAGAGTCACGTACCCCAGCACGCAGAGCTGGCTTGGATCCTGGGCTGCTATACCCAGTTCGGTGAGCTGAGCCGCATGACCCAGTTCAAGGCCAAATCCCAGCAGCATGCCGACAACATTACCGCCGGCCTCTTCACTTATCCGGTGCTGATGGCGGCGGATATCCTTCTCTACCAGGCAGATCTGGTCCCGGTTGGCGCGGATCAGAAGCAGCACGTGGAGCTTACCCGTGATATTGCTGTGCGGTTCAACGGCGTTTACAGCGATACCTTCGTTCTGCCGGAGCCCTTTATTCCCAAGCTGGGCGCCCGCATTATGTCCCTGGATGACCCCAGTTCCAAAATGAGCAAGTCCGTGCCCGACGGCTGCATCAATCTGATGGATCAGCCGGAGGTCATCATGAAGAAATTCAAGCGGGCCGTGACAGACTGCGAGACGGCGGTGAAGTTCGATCAGGCGAACAAGCCCGGCATCTCCAACCTGTTGACCATCTACTGTGCCGCCACCGGCAAGACCATGGACGAGGCAGAGGCCGAGTTTGCCGGACAGGGCTACGGCGTGTTCAAACCCGCTGTGGGTGAGGCAGTGGTGGAGCTGTTCCGTCCGATCCGGGAGGAAGCAGACCGCATCATGAAAGACAAGGCGTATCTGGAAGGCGTCTACAAGACCGGCGCCCAGCGAGCTCAGTATCTGGCCAACAAAACTCTCAGCAAGGTCCAGCGTAAGATCGGTTTCGTGGCCCGGTAGGAATCGGCACGGAACGTCGCGTAAGTTTCTTGCAATCATCTGCGCTGTTTGATATAATCAGCAAGGCAGTTTATTGAAAATTACGATAGAAAGGAACATCGTCATTATGATCTATACGACCGAAGTACAGCACATGTGTCCTGTGGCAAAGGGCGCATACCACGGTCCGGCCCCCATCCCCGAGGAGGGCAAGTGGGTCCAGGCCAAGGAGATCAGCGACATCTCCGGCTTTACCCACGGCATCGGCTGGTGCGCTCCCCAGCAGGGCGCCTGCAAGCTGACGCTCAACGTGAAGAACGGCATCATTGAGGAGGCTCTGGTAGAGGTCCTGGGCTGCTCCGGCATGACCCACAGCGCCGCCATGGCGTCCGAGATCCTCATTGGCAAGACCCTTCTGGAGGCGCTGAACACCGACCTGGTGTGCGACGCCATCAACACCGCCATGCGCGAGCTGTTCCTGCAGATCGTCTACGGCCGTACCCAGTCCGCTTTCTCTGAGAACGGCCTGGCTGTGGGCGCCTCTCTGGAGGATCTGGGCAAGGGCATGCGTTCCCAGGTGGGTACCATGTTCGGCACCCGTGAAAAGGGCCCCCGCTATCTGGAGATGGCCGAGGGTTACTGCTCCAAGATGGCCCTGAATGCGGATAACGAAGTGATCGGCTACGAGTTCATCAATCTGGGCAAGATGATGGACTTCATCAAGAAGGGTGAAGACGCCAACACCGCTCTGGAGAAGGCCACCGGCCACTACGGTCAGTGGGACGCCGCGGTCAAGTATATTGACCCCCGTCAGGAATAAGGGAGGAGGACGAGAGAATGGCTCTGTTTGAAAGTTACGAGAGAAGAATCGACAAGATCAACGGCGTCCTCGCCCAGTACGGCATCGGCTCCGTGGAGGAGTGCCGCGAGATCTGCCAGTCCAAGGGCTTTGACCCCTATGAGATTGTCAAGGGTATCCAGCCCATCTGCTTTGAGAACGCTTGCTGGGCCTACACCGTGGGCGCAGCCATCGCCATCAAGTCCGGTGTCAAGACCGCCGCCGAGGCCGCCAAGATGATCGGTGTGGGCCTCCAGGCCTTCTGCATCGACGGCTCTGTGGCCGAGGACCGCAAGGTGGGTCTGGGCCACGGCAACCTGGGCGCCATGCTGCTGAGCGATGAGTCCAAGTGCTTTGCCTTCCTGGCCGGCCACGAGTCCTTTGCCGCCGCCGAGGGCGCTATCGGCATCGTGAAGAACGCCAACAAGGCCCGCAAGGAGCCCCTGCGCGTCATCCTGAACGGTCTGGGCAAGGACGCCGCCCAGATCATCAGCCGCATCAACGGCTTCACCTATGTGCAGACCCAGTTCGACTATTACACCGGCGAGCTGAAGATCGTCCGTGAGATCCGCTACAGCGAGGGCGAGCGTGCCAACGTCCGCTGCTACGGCGCCGACGACGTCCGCGAGGGCGTGGCCATCATGCACAGCGAGGGCGTGGACGTGTCCATCACCGGCAACTCCACCAACCCCACCCGCTTCCAGCACCCCGTGGCCGGCACTTACAAGAAGGAGTGCATCGAGCAGGGCAAGAAGTACTTCTCCGTGGCATCCGGCGGCGGCACCGGCCGTACACTGCACCCGGACAACATGGCCGCCGGTCCCGCCAGCTACGGCATGACCGATACCATGGGCCGTATGCATTCCGATGCTCAGTTTGCCGGCTCCTCCTCCGTGCCTGCCCACGTGGAGATGATGGGTTTCCTGGGTATGGGCAACAACCCCATGGTTGGCGCCACCGTCGCCGTGGCCGTTGCCGTGGAAGAGGCCGTCAAGTAATCTAATTGCAATACGTCAAAACCACGCGTTGACCATTAGGTCAGCGCGTGGTCTTCTTATAGGATCAGCAGCAACCCCAGGGCGATCAGCACCTCCTCATCCGCCTCCTGGCGAAAGAGCAGAAACAGGATCAGCAGCAACAGCAGGTCCCCGGAATCCAGATCTCCCAGATGCAGCCTATCCAGCAGCCGGTCAAAGAATGAAAGGTCGATGGGTGGATGCTGTGTCGGGGAAAACGGGGGCGGCGGTGATGGCTCAGGCGGCGGGGGAGGCGGCTGATGGGGCGCTTCTTGAAACGGTGGCGGCGGGGGAGTGTGGGGCGCATCGTTTTGGGGCACTCGCTCATATTGGCCGAAGTCGTTGCGTATATAGCGGTTATACATGGTTTTCGCCTCGCTCCAACAAGAACTTTTTGCCCACGTGGATCAGATGAGACAGTTGTGCCGCCCGCTCCACCTTTGCCTGCTTCTCCGGCTTGAGAAAGGGGCGCAGCGCCATCAGCAGCTGCATGGTCTGGCTGTTGCTCTGCCGGTATTCCTGCAGGAGGGGCATCAGCCGGTTCAAAAGCTGTGGATCAAATCCCCCCAGCGGAGCGGATGAAGCAGCCTGTGGTTGAGGCTCTGGCGGTGCGGCGGGAGGCGGATTCTCGCCCCCCATTCCGCCGGAGAGCTGCTGTGCCAGCTGCATGACCTGGGCCATGCTGTCCGGATCTGACAGAAACGCATTCAGTTTTTCATCCAGCTCAGCCATGGCCAGTCACTCCTTTCGTTATTTCTGCAGATTCTGTCCGATACGGCGGATCAGCTCTGCGCCGCCGGGCGTGGACATGATGCCTTTGATCATCTGCATCATCTGAGCCGTGTTGCCCGCCGCAGCCTGACTGGATGCCCGGTTCAGCGTCTGGCCGCCGTCCTTGCCCTGCAGCATCCGCATGAGCGTCTGGCCGTCCGGGGAGTTGATCAACGCCTGGATGGCCTGGGGATTTTTCTTCAGCCGCTCGATCATTTCCTTTTGATCCATGGTGAGACCTCCAAATCAAATTCTTATGGCAGTATATGACCGGGCAAAAAGAAAAGTGCCTGCCGAAGCGGCAGGCACAGCGCGGGCTTATTCAGCCGGGTGGTCACAGAGATCTCGAAGAGTGCAGTTCTGGCACTGGGGATTGCGCGCCGTGCAGACGGCCCGCCCGTGGAGCACCATGCGGTGACAGAAGTTGTTGGACTCCTCCGGGGGGATGCATTGACGCAGCTGCTGCTCCACCTTCAGGGGATCCTTACTGCCGTCGGTGAGACCCAGACGGCCGGTGATACGGATGCAGTGGGTGTCGCAGACGTAGCCCTCCTTGCCGTAGATGTCGCCCAGAACCAGGTTGGCGGTCTTGCGGCCCACACCCGGCAGGGTCAACAGGTCCTCCATGTTGTCCGGCACACGGCCGTTAAAACGCGTCAGGATCTCTTTTGCGCTGCCCACGATGTCCCGTGCCTTGGCCCGCCAGAAGCCGCAGGAATGGACGTATTGGCCCACTTCATCCACGTCCGCCTCGGCAAAGGCCTCCAGCGTGGGATAGCGGGCGAAGAGCGCCGGCGTCACCAGATTTACGCGTGCATCGGTACACTGCGCCGACAGGCGGACGGAGAACAGCAGCTCATAGTCTTTTTTGTAGTCCAACGAGCAGATTGCGTCGGGATAGAGCTCCTTCAGCCGCTCGATGATGGCGGTGGTGTCAGTTTTCGACTTCATTTGTCATCACCTCACGGCAATTATAACAGCGGTTGCAGAAAAATGCAAACGGTGCTATAATTAATTGATTATGAGCAGGGGAGGTGGCAGAATGAAACCTTTGGCAGACGAAATCAGGCCGCAGACTCTGGACGAAGTAGCGGGGCAGAAGCACCTGTTGGGTGAGGGCGCCCTTTTGCGCCGTCTGATCGAGAGCGGCACCTCCGCCAATCTGATCTTTTACGGCCCGTCCGGTACCGGTAAGACCACCATCGCCAACATCATTGCCAAGCGGACGGAAAAGGCCCTGTATCACCTGAATGCTACCACGGCATCCCTGCAGGACGTGAAGAACATCATTGCCGACGTGGACACCATGCTGGCCCCCAACGGCGTACTGCTCTACCTGGATGAGATCCAGTACTTCAACAAGAAGCAGCAGCAGAGTCTGCTGGAGTTCATGGAAAACGGAAAGATCACGCTTATCGCCTCTACCACAGAGAATCCGTATTTCTACATCTATAATGCGCTTCTATCCCGCAGCACCGTCTTTGAGTTCAAGCCACTGACGGCGGAGGAGACCCTGCCCGCCGTGGAGCGCGCACTCCGTATCGAAAAGGATCGCAGCAGCATTCCCTTCACCTGGGAGGACAGCGTCCCGGCCACCATTGCCTCCGCTTGCGGCGGCGACGTGCGCAAGGCCATCAATGCCGTGGAGCTGCTCTATGAATCTGCCCGGCCCAAAGACGGCGTATTATATGTGACAAGCAGTGACGCTTTACAGCTCTCACAGCGCAGCGCTATGCGGTACGACAGGGAGGGAGACGACCACTATGACCTCCTTTCGGCGCTGCAGAAATCCATCCGCGGCTCGGATCCCGATGCGGCGGTGTACTATCTGGGTCGCCTGTTGGTGGCCGGAGATCTGCTTTCCCCGTGCCGGCGTCTGCTGGTCATCGCCTCGGAGGATATCGGCTTGGCCTATCCCCAGGCCATCGCCATCACCAAGGCCTGTGTGGATTCCGCCTTGCAGTTGGGACTGCCGGAGGCCCGTATCCCGCTGGCGGAGGCAGCGATCATGCTGGCTACGGCGCCGAAATCCAACTCAG
Source organism: uncultured Eubacteriales bacterium (assembly GCA_900317425.1). Classification (GTDB taxonomy): domain Bacteria; phylum Bacillota; class Clostridia; order Oscillospirales; family Oscillospiraceae; genus Vescimonas. The sequence continues at coordinate 43,030 of ONGR01000013.1, forward strand.
CCGTGTCAGCCATACTTACCGCCATGGATGATATTCAGCGCGGTGCTATGGGAAACATTCCGCGCCATCTCCAGAACGTTCACGCCGACAGCGCCGGCAGCGACCCGGCTCCCAAATATAAATATCCTCATAACTACCCCAATCACTATGTCAAACAGCGTTATCTGCCGGAGGAACTAGGAGACAAACACTACTATGAGTACGGCGAAAACAAGACCGAGCAGGCTGCCAAACGCTACTGGGATTTGATCAAGGGCAAGGACGTATAGCAAAGGAGGAGTACCTTGGATCTGAAACTGCACGACAAGCTGGAGCTGAAGCGTACTCACCCCTGCGGAAGCCGGAAATGGGAGGTGCTCCGGGTCGGTATGGATATCAAGCTGCGCTGCCTGGGCTGCGGCCATGAGATCATGGCGTCCCGGCGTAAGGTAGAGAAGGCCATCCGGCGTGTCATCAACGAGGAAGGAGAACAGGAATGAATAGAAATAAGTTAGCCCGTTACGTGGCAATGGGACTTGCCCTGTTGATGGCCCTTGTGATGCTGGCGGGCCTGATCGTCCCGTATCTGGCACATTGAGGAGGACCGTAAATGAAGCATCTGATTCTGGCCAAGTTTAAACCGGAAATCGTGGACAAGGAAGCTCTCCTGGAGCCCATCCGGAAGCTGTTTTCGGTTGCCGGTGAGATACCCGGTGTCCACGGAGCAGAGGTCTATCCCTGCTGTATTGCCCGGGAAAACCGTTACGACGTGATGATCGTTCTGGACATGGAAAAGGCGGCTCTGCCGCTGTATGATGCATCTGAGATGCATCACAAATGGAAGCGGAAATACGGCGATCTTTTGGAGAAAAAGGCCATTTTTGACTGTGAAATGTAACATAATTTGAAAGTCTGTCGTTACGACAGGCTTTCTTTTTTTGACCTATTTTTTAGTGTCACTCCGCTATAATGGGCTTTACGCGGAGGTGAAAGAGATGACCACCGTATACATCGATCGGGTATTTTTGCTCAACCTTGCGGCGGATTATCTGCTTATGCTGACCGCAGCCCGGGTGGCAGGGATCCCGCTGCGCCGATTACGTCTGGCTGGCAGCGCGCTGCTGGGTGCTGCGTATGCGTCGGCTGCCTTTCTGCCGGCGTGCCATCTGTTGGCGCATCCTGTCTGTAAGTTGATGGTCGGCGTGGGAATGTCTTATTTGGCTTTCTGGCCGCAGCAGAAGCGCCTGCGTCTGATGGCATTGTTCTTTTTGCTCTCCGGTGCGCTGGCAGGGCTTCTGCTTGCTCTAGGGCTGGCCATCGGATCTCCCGGGCAGTACTTGGGAAAGATCTATCGGGCCGAGATCAACTGGCCCGTTTTTCTTGTTTCGGTCATCGTCTTTTATCTTTTGCTGAGTCTGATGTTTCAGAGAGGTATGCGGCACGGAAGGGGAGAGGTCATGAAGGTAACGGTCAATATAGGCGGAAAGACGCGGGAGGTCGCAGCACTTCACGATACGGGAAACACACTGTGCGATCCGGTCAACGGTAATCCTGTGCTGGTATTGGAGCAGGCAGCGATCATCGATTTGTGGCCGCCGGAGGTGGAGCAGGTACTGCGCCAACCAGTTCCGCCGGAGGAAAAAATGGTGCAGCTGCACCGCCTGCAGCGGGGGAGCGCCTTTTCATTGCTGCCTTTTCGCAGCGTGGGTGTTCCCGCTGGTTTGCTGCTGGCCTTTCGGTGCGACCGCATTACCGTAGAAAAAAAAGTACATCGTCGCACGTTGGTGGCCCTGTCGGAGGGTCCGCTGAGCGATGGCGGTGCGTATCAGGCCCTTTGGGGCGGAGAAGAGGGGAGAAGACATGATCGGGGTTTTACGCATCATCAAGCAGTGGATCAGACGATGGATCGGGCCGTGTAAGGTAATGTATATCGGCGGCAGCGATACGCTGCCGCCGCCTTTGCCCCGTGAGGAGGAGGCCCTGCTGATCGCCAGACTGGAGGAGGACGATTTGGCTGCCCGCCAGACGCTGATCGAGCGGAACCTGCGTCTGGTGGTATACCTGGCCCGGCGTTTTGAGAACACGGGGATCAATATCGAGGACCTGATCTCCATCGGAACCATCGGACTGATCAAGGCGGTCAACACCTTCAAAGCAGACAAGAATATCAAGCTGGCCACTTATGCCTCCCGCTGTATAGAAAACGAAATTCTGATGTACCTGCGCAAAAACAGCAACGCCCGCACCGAGGTGAGCTTTGACGAGCCGCTGAACACCGATTGGGACGGAAAGGAGCTGCTGCTCAGCGACGTGCTGGGAACGGACAGTGATCTGGTGATGCGCCCTATCGAAGCGGACGCGGACCGGGAAATGCTCCATACGGCAGTTTCACGTCTGGGAAGTCGGGAGCGGGATATCATCACCATGCGCTTTGGCCTGCGGGGACAGAAGGAGCTGACGCAGAAGGAGGTGGCCGATCGGCTGGGGATCTCCCAGTCATATATCTCGCGCCTGGAAAAGCGCATCATCTCTCGACTGCGAAATGAGATTGTCAAAATGGGCTAATAACAGTGGATGTAAAGTGCATACACATGACAGCACCTGGTCGGAGCAAATTTAACCGGTGGGCTTCTAAATGTCGCAGCCAACTCATAGACATAGAGCAACAAGCTGTTATGGTACGGAGGGGATCATTATGAATCAAACCACATCGATCTATCAGGATATGGCCGCCAGAACAGGCAACAGCATCTATATTGGTGTTGTAGGGCCGGTTCGAACAGGAAAATCCACCTTTATCAAGCGCTTTATGGAGACCCAGGTCATCCCCAATATTGACAATGTCTATCGCCGGGACAGAGCCAAGGATGAGCTGCCCCAGAGTGGCTCCGGCCGTACCATCATGACGGCGGAGCCCAAATTTGTCCCTGAGGAGGCGGTGGAGATCAAGCTGGAGGAGGGGACGTCTTTTTCCGTCCGGCTCATCGACTGCGTAGGCTACATGGTCCCCGGGGCCGTAGGTCAATTTGAGGATCTGGCGCCGCGGATGGTCATGACTCCCTGGTTTGACCACGAGATCCCCATGACGGAGGCCGCCGAAATCGGGACGAGAAAGGTCATTACGGACCATTCCACCGTCGGCATCGTGGTGACAACAGACGGCACGGTGACGGAGATCCCACGGGAGGATTACCAGGAGGCGGAGGAGCGGGTCATTCGCGAACTTCAGGAGATCGGCAAGCCCTTCGTGGTGCTCCTCAATACCCAGGAGCCGGAGAGCGGGCGGGCCATGGCCATTGCCGGGGAAATCGAACAGCGGTACGGGGTCAAGTGCATGCCGGTCAACTGCCTGGAACTGGACGAGGCCACTGTTACAGCATTGATTCGTGGGCTGCTCTATGAATTTCCGCTTCAGGAATTGGACCTCTTCCTGCCGGCCTGGGTGGATGCCCTGCCGGTGGATCATCCGATCCGCAGCAAGCTCTACCAAACGATCCGGGAACAGACCCGTCAGCTGCGGCATATCCGCGAACTGGACGGCTGTATGGAGCAAATGACGGCAGAAGATAATGTCGGCTCAGCCAACCTGCGGTCCATCGATCTGGGTACCGGCGTTGCTGCGGCTGAGATCACGATGCCGCGCACGCTCTTTTACCAGACGCTCAGCGAGCGATCCGGTCTCAAAGTGGTGGACGACGGCGATCTCATGGAACAATTGACGGAGCTTTCTGCGGTGAAGGCGGAATACGACAAGGTGGCCAGTGCGCTCCAGGCGGCCAGAGAAACGGGCTACGGAATCGTCATGCCAAGCGTGGAGGAGCTGAATCTGGAGGATCCCGAGATCGTACGGCAGGGAGGGAGATACGGCGTGCGCATGAAGGCCAGCGCGCCGTCCATCCACATGATCCGGGCGGATATTGAAACGACCGTGTCTCCCATCGTGGGGAATGAGAAGCAGTCCGAGGACATGGTAAATTATCTGCTGCAGGAGTTTGAGGGCGATACCAGCAAAATCTGGCAGTCCAATATTTTTGGGCGCAGCTTCCATGAGATCGTGGGCGACGATCTGCAGGCAAAACTGAAGCGTATGCCGGAGGACGCGCAGAAGAAGTTGAGGAACGCCCTGGAGCGGATCATCAACGAGGGCAGCGGGAGTCTGATTTGCATTATCTTGTAAAGCAACGATACTTGTCATTATTCACACAGGGGGGCGGTACTATCTGCCCCCCTGTTTTGGTTGCGTTATGGGCAAAACCATGGTAGAATGAAGAAAAACGAAAGGGAGGGCAACCAATGCTGCTGGCAATTGACATTGGCAATTCGAATATTTCCGTGGGTTTGTTTGACAAGGACCGTGAATTGAAGTTTCTCTCCTCCATCGACACAGACAGCCGCAAAACGGCGGACCAGATCAGCATCGATCTGATGAATATTTTTGCACTGTATCACTACGATCTGCACGATGTGACCGGCGCTATTTTTTCCAGTGTCGTGCCGCCCATGAACTTTATGATGTCCAAGGCCCTGACGCGTCTGCTGGGCAAGACCCCCATGGAGGTGGGGCCCGGCATTCGCACCGGGTTGAATATCCGCATGGAGAATCACAACCAGCTGGGTGCGGATCTGGTGGCCAACGCCGTAGCGGCCTTGGCGAAATATCCGGCCCCTATCGTACTCATTGACATGGGCACCGCCACCACGATCTCCTATATCTCGTCCCGCAAAACATATGAGGGCGGTTTGATGTTTCCCGGTGTGTACCTGTCGCTGGATGCTCTCTCGGAGCACACGGCGCAATTGCCGGACATCTCCCTGCAGCATCCCAAGAACCTGATCGGCAAGAATACCGAGGACTGCATGAAGAACGGCATCGTCTATGGCACCGCCGGTATGCTGGATGGCATCATCGATCGGATCCGCACCATGCTGGGAAACGAAGAGCCTACCATTGTCGCTACCGGTACGCCGGCTCCGGTGATCGTCCGCCACTGCCGCAACCAGGTGATCTACGACAAATATCTCCTGATGGAGGGGCTGCTGGAGATCTATGACAAGAACAGTTGAAGAATATAGCTGTATTAGAAATCACTAAGAATTAGAGGTCTGCTGGAAGCGCATCTTCCGACAGACCTCTCATTTTGTTTCCTCCTGTGGTGGGGCCACATATAATGGAACAGCCGCGGAAGCGGTGAAGAACCCAAAGGAGGAACGCACATTGTACTCAGAAAACACTCGGGCAATGAGAAACAATGCTATAGCAGCGGCCGTGGAAGACGCAATCATGGAAAACAACATGATGGATCGTTCCGACGGCAACGGCACGAACGACAGGCAGAATGGGAACGGCATGGGCGATATGCAAAACGGGAACGGCAGACCCGCCTGCGAAAATGGGCAGGGTTGTCTGCCCGGCCGCTGTGCCGCCATGGTATTTCCCTTCGTTGCCATGCAGCCGGAAAATGCCAGAAGGTATGGGCAGAAGGAAGCCCTGCGGGAGGGCACGCTGTTTCCCGGCCTGAACCTTCCGTTCCACAAGGAGCTGGAGAGTCGTTTTCCGGCCATGAACACCGCTTTGTCAGAGCTGATGGCTCTGGACTTCGCCATTGATGAGCTGGGGCTGTATCTCACGACCCATCGGGATGACGAGGACGCTCTGCAGCTGTTCTGGTCCTATATCAAGCTGGCAAAGGAGGGCCGCAAAAAATATGTGGATACCTACGGCCCGCTGAAGCAGACGGACTTTTCGGAGGGCGGTTTCAAGTGGCTGGATGATCCCTGGCCCTGGGAAAAAGGAGGCAATGACTGATGTTTATTTACGAAAAAAAGTTGCAGTACCCGGTTAAAATTGCCAATACCAATCCCAAGCTGGCCGCTGTGATCATTAGTCAGTACGGTGGGCCCGACGGCGAGTTGGGCGCGTCCCTGCGCTATTTGAGCCAGAGGTACTCCATGCCGTACCCGGAACTGAAGGGCCTTTTGACCGATATCGGTACGGAGGAGCTGGGACATTTGGAGATGATCGGTGCCATTGTCCATCAGTTGACCCGCAACCTGTCGGATGAGCAGATCCGTACGGCGGGATTTGACGCCTACTTCGTCGACCACACCGCCGGCGTCTATCCTACCTCGGCTTCCGGTTTCCCCTGGAGCGCTGCGTCCATGCAGGTCAAGGGCGACCTGATCGCCGATCTGACTGAGGATCTGGCGGCCGAGCAGAAGGCTCGCGTCACGTATGACAACATCCTGCGCCTGAGCGATGACCCCGACGTCAACGACGCCATCAAGTTCCTGCGTGCCAGAGAGATCGTCCACTTCCAGCGATTCGGCGAGGGACTGCGGCTGGCCAAAGATCGGATGAACGAGAAGAACATCTACTTCATCAACCCGTCTTTTGACCGGTAAAGTTGGGAGCGGATCTGGAAAAAGACCTCTGACTTTTGTCGGAGGTCTTTTCATTTAGGGCATTCCTGTGCTATAATCATATCAGTTTACGGGAGAGCATAGGCTGACTCGAAAGGGGGAGCCGACTATGCTCTTTCAGAAAAACAGGGTTCTTTGTTCGATATTTGCCGTTGTCGTCCTGCTTAGCTGCTGTTCTCACGGTATCGCGTGGGGAATGCAAGGAGATACCGTTGTAATCCTGGATGCCGGTCACGGCGGGGAGGATGGGGGTGCTGTGGCTGCTGACGGAACGCCGGAGAGCGGGATCAATCTGCAGATCACGAAAAAGCTGGAGTGGCTGCTTCTCTTCACGGGATACCATTCCATTCTCACGCGGGAGGGGGATGAGGCCGTCTATTCGCCCGAGGCCACCACACTGCGGCAGAAGAAGGTATCCGATCTCAAGAATCGCGTGGCTCTGATCAACGGAACGGAAAATGCCTTTGTCATCAGCATTCACCAGAACAGCCTGCCGTCACACCCGAATGTCCATGGCGCAAAGGTGTTTTTCAACACGATTCTGCCGGCAGCACAGGCGGGAAGCTCCGTGCAGGAAACGCTGAATCTGGCAGTCAATCCGGGAAATGAACGTCCCGTCACCGCCATTGACAGTACGATTTATCTGATGAAGGAGTCCGTGCGCCCCGCCATTCTGGTAGAATGCGGTTTTTTAAGCAACCCGGCGGAGAGCAAACAATTACAGGATCCGTCTTATCAAACGCGGCTTGCCACGGCGATCGCGGCGGGGTATATAGCCTTTGACACAGGTGATAGAGGGAGTACATATGAAGAGTAAAACCGTATTCTTTTGCACGGAATGTGGCAATGAAAGCCCCAAATGGGCTGGACGCTGCCCCAGCTGCGGGGCCTGGAATTCCCTGGTGGAGCAGGCTGTTGAACGTGTGGCAAAAGGCTCTGCAAAGTCCGCCAGAATCAAGAGTGTAAAGGCAGTAGGCATTACAGATATTGATACAGAGGATGAGATCCGGTTTTCCACGGGAATGGGGGAATTGGACCGCGTACTGGGCGGCGGAGCCGTCAAGGGATCCCTCGTTTTGGTGGGGGGAGCCCCGGGCATCGGCAAATCCACGCTGATGCTGCAGATCTGCAAGCAGCTGGGGGGATTTGCCAAGGTGCTGTATGTATCAGGCGAGGAATCTACTCACCAGCTGAAAATGCGGGCTCAGCGCCTGCATGTGGAGAGCGAAAACCTGTTCGTTCTCTCGGAAACCTGCCTGGGTGATATCCTGGAATGCGTCAACAATGAAAAGCCGGATATTTTGATCGTAGATTCCATTCAGACACTCTACAATGAGGATCTGGACTCTCCGGCCGGCGGTGTGGGTCAGGTAAAAGACTGTACCATGTCTTTGATGCAGCTGGCAAAAGGGCAGGGGATCACCGTATTCGTGATCGGTCACGTCAACAAGGAGGGTTCCATTGCCGGCCCCAAGGTATTGGAACACATGGTGGACTGCGTTCTCTACTTCGAAGGTGATCAGCACATGTCCTATCGTATTCTGCGAGCGGCAAAAAACCGTTTCGGCGCTACCAATGAGATTGGTGTATTCGAAATGCTGGATCAAGGACTGAAGGAAGTAGAGAACCCCTCGGAAATGCTGCTTTCGGGCCGCCCGAAGGACGCTCCCGGCACATGCGTTACCTGCGTGATGGAGGGGGCCAGGCCCATTTTGGCGGAGGTACAGGCGCTGATCGCTCCCGCCAGCGGGAATAAACCCCTGCGCAGCAGCAACGGTTTTGACTATGGCCGGGCCGCTATGCTGCTGGCCGTTTTGGAAAAGCGCGGCAGCCTGAAGATTTCCCAGTGCGACGCTTACCTCAATATTATCGGTGGTTTGACGCTGGAGGAACCGGCAGCCGATCTGGCTGCTGTGGTGGCGATTGCATCCAGCTATCTGGACAAGCCCGTGCCCAATGATATGGCGGCCATAGGGGAGGTGGGCCTGTCCGGCGAAGTACGGAGCATCAGCCATCTGGAACAGCGCCTTTCCGAGATAGAGCGCCTCGGCTTTACCAAATGCATCGTACCGGCCAACAGGACCCGTGAAATCAAGGATCTTTCTCATCTGACGCTTTTTCCGGTCCACAATATTGGACAGGCTTTGCAGCTGCTGGTGAAGGGCTGAGCACCGGCACGTAGTGCACACAGGGATGTGATTGATCCGGATGTCCCGGAACGGTGCAGTGATCCAGCGTACACATGCCGTCAGATTGATAAAGACAGTTGTCCGTGCAAGGAATGAATAGCATATTGATCACGCTCCTTGCGTTTAGTATGTGCAATTCATTCATTGGTATGATGAGTTGCATACCGGCAAGCAGCCCAATAGTCAAACAGCTTCGATAGGAAGGGAGGTCGCAGAGGTATACAGACGATTGAACAAAATAAAAATTCTTGTCAGTTCTCGATCACAGGATCGCTAAAATAGGGAAGGCTGCCATGATGGCAGCCTTCCCTTTTTTGCGATCGCCGCAGCTCCGCAGAGCTGCGAATCTCCTTAGCCGGCTCCAGCTGATCACCAGCTCCCGATCGGCGCTCTGATCTACGATGAAATCCCCCAGTATAATATGGGGGATTTCATAGGGAAATTTCCCACTTAGTCGAGTATATAGTTATCGGCTAATTCTCGTTCTAATTTGATTCCAAAGTCCGACGCCTCTGTAGAATCATCATATACATACATGATTGTTTTCATTAGGTCTTCAATCGTGGCTTGTATTATTTTTTGTTCTTGGTCTTCTATAAATTTGGTGATTATTCTTTCTGATAATTTACTTATTGTCCAATCGTTTTTATTAGCAATGACTTGTAATTTTTCTTTTGTAGCCTCTGAAGTTCTATAAGTGATTACTATTGTCTTTTTTTCCATTTTAACACCTCCTGTATAAATCGTATACAATGTATCTTGACTTTACTATGATTACATTGTATACTTTGTATACCCATATATTTTGCCGATTCTGAATTTAAGGAGGTAAAGAACAATGATTATCAAAGTGATCGGTAAACGCCATTTCAAGGGTACCAGTCGCCGGACTGGTAACGACTATGATTTCAATTCTGTGTTTTTCCTGGGTAAGGTCGATAACGGCGAGGGTCAGCGCGGTGATTCCGTAAATCTGGATCCGGCTATGTTTCCGTATGAAGATATCGCTATCGGCGGACTGTACGATATCGAATATGGCCCGTATGGCCGTGTCGTTGACTTCCGGCGTGCTTCAGAGAAGTGATGCCTAAGGAGCTTACACCGGAGGAGTTCTTTGTCCGCGGGATCTCCGGTAACCGCCTGGAAGTCCTGGTTCATGTCCGGCGATATGAAGATATCGAGGAGCTGCTTGCAGAAAATAATGATCTTCGTGATCAGATCAAGAAGCTGCAGCGTGATATCTATCAATGGACTTCTATGGGTGCTAAGTATATGCAAGCTCTGGATGATCTCCGAGATCTCCAGCGTATATGCAAAAAGAACGGAATCCATTTCGATTTCCGTTCTTTAAGATAATCAGTAAGGGAGGGGTAACCGTGTCCGCGAAAAATCACTTTCGTGAGAATATGGTTACTCCTTCCGGATCTATTCCGTATGGTGACAGTATTTGTAGTGATGGCTGTGTCTATTCCCTCGATAAATTTAAGCCTCGATTTCGTCTGTGTTGGGGTAATCTGGTCCTTCGTCGGCTTGGTATGGAGCTCGATCTATCTGATCAGACAGTTATTGAATTCATCCGGGATCAAGTTGTTTTCCCTCTGGTTGATCATTCTATCGTTGGCAATGCACGGTCTGGCTCTATTGTTATTTATTCATGGAATTTCGACGGGTATCTACTTATGATCCAACGTTTTAAGGCTTTCGGCTATTCTCAGCCATTTTACAGCCTCATATGCGAGTTTAATCCTAACAAGTCCCGGGATGACTTTCGCTTTATAAAGGCTCTTATTTCGCGCTTAAAGGACCTTCTTGGCGATTATTTTATCTGGGATGATACTCGTACCGACTTCACCTTTGATGTGCCTTATCAGATCTCTGACGTTCGTTTATTGAGCCGTAAAAATCCTGCTTCCTACATGGGTACATTTTACTTCGGGAAACGTGGTGAATCCGGCTATACTCGTATCTATGATAAACGCCAGGAGATGAAGGATCACTATCATACTGATATTGGATCTGACTGGACTCGTATCGAGTATGAATCTCACTCCGGTTATCCGGTCAATTATGATCCTCCGTTTCTCCTGGGAGATCTCGGTACTCATGAAGTGCTGCGTTATGTACCTATGGATGCCTGGCCGGCTGCGCTTCGCACTTTTGATCCTAAAACAGCTCGTAGGATCAAGCGTGACGGTCTCCGCCGGATTCCGTTTGATCCTTCACAGTTTGACATATTGTATCAGCGTCTTCTTGATCGACTGGAGCTGCCTGCTCCTTACAATGTCGAGTATCGTAATAGGGAAGAGGTAGAAGGTGAGATGTATGAGCTGGAGCGGATCAGCGCCGAGCTTCGCCGGTTCGCTAAAGATATTGATTGAGGTGGTGTTATGAAATGGCAAAAAAGGTTATCCGTAATACTCTGCGCTCTATTGGTCGCTTCTTCCTGTTTCTTTCAAGCCTTTTCTACTAATGCCTGGGCTGATACTAATAATAGTACTACTCAAGATTATTTCTGCACATTGTTTGCAGTACCTTCTACTTATGATCCTGCTCATCACGGTTCCCCGATTAATATTCCAAATGCTACTACTACTGGTGCATGGAAAAGTACTAGCGTAGCTAATTGCAATCGGCGGTGGGCGGCGGCCGCTGATGCGGTGACCAACGGCCGCCCGGCGGTGGTAGCGGCCGGACAGTTTAACCGGTCGCTTTCGGCTTAA
>ONGR01000028.1 GCA_900317425.1 uncultured Eubacteriales bacterium
GCACAGGGCGGCATCCCGACCGGGACAGCGGATCAGCTTACCAGTTGTAGCTGCTCAGGCCGGCAACGACCTGGGAGATCTTGGTAGCATCCTTGTTGAACACGCCATTGCCGTCGAAGTCCACGGCCAGGGCGGACAGCTGATCGTCGAAGGTGGCGAGACCGGCGACGACCCGCTTGGTCAGGGTGGAATCCTTGAGCGCCACGGTGCCGTTCAGGTCGGCGTCGCCCTTGAGGGCGATGGACACGGTCACGTCAGCATCCACGATGGTAACGGTGAACTTGTGTACCTCATCCTCGGTGGTGCAGGGCAGCAGCGTGTAGGTGCCGTCGCCGTTGTTCACGGCCACCACGCAGGGCTCGTCGCAGGCGACGGTGAAGGTCACCTCGCCGGGGGCGTACAGAGGCTCCACATCAGCCGTGGCCTTCTCGCCGGTGCGGTCGTCCACGATGATCTTGTAGCCCTGCTGCTCCTGGACGTCGGTGTAGGTCTTGCCGTCGGGGCCGGTCACAGTAGCGGTGTAGATGAACTTGCCTTCCTCGGTAGCGACGGTGATCTCAGCCTCAACTTTCTCCACGTGGGAGTCATCGCGATCGCAGACGAAGGTGGCGGTAGCGGTGCTGAAGTCATCCGCCCACTCCCAAGTGGGCTTGCCCCAGATGTGGCCCAGGCCGGTGATGTTGATCTCCTCGGTGCGGCCGGCATCCAGATTATCGCCCAGCTCCTTGGTGACCAGGTCAACGGTAGCCGGCTCGCACTTGGGATTGAAGCCCAGAACGATGAACTCCGGGCCGGCCTCGGGATTGGCGAAGTCGAACTTCACGGTGCCCTCACCGTCATCATAGTAGAAGAAGTGCTCACTGTAGAACGCGTAGGCGCCGGCGAACTCAACAGCCTTGGGATCATACTTGAACTCGTACAGACCGTTGGCATCGGACTCCGCAAGAGCCGTCATGTACAGGCCGCTCTCCTCGTCCATATCCTGCTCGATGATGGAGTCGGGACGGGCGGGCACCTCAGCCATGTTGACGACCTCGTTCAGACCGCCGAACACGTCGGAACGCTTCTCACCCAGCGCGCTGATGGACACGGACTCCATGGTCTTGGTGCCGGTCAGGTGGCTGTTGATGTGATCCACGGTGCTTTCCGCCAGGGACGGAACGGTGTCGAACAGATTGTCATACAGGGCGGACAGGTTGGTAGCGCCATCGATACGGCCCACATAGACGGCGTCGATGGTCTCAACCTCTTCCGTGGGGAACTCCACGTAGTAGATGGACTGGTTGTTGTTGTCGGCGATGAACACGCCGTCAGCACGCAGCTCCGTACCACCGGCATAGGCCATGGAGTAAGCCGTGGGATCCTCGCCCATGGACAGAACACCAACCTGTGCGATCTCGCCGTAGCCAATGGTCAGATCCTCACCCTCACCGTACACAGCGAAGGCGTAGATGACGCCCTCATCGGTCAGAGCGTAGTAGTACAGCGTGACGTTGTTGGTCTCCTCGTCCACATCGATGCCGGCGAAGCAGATAGCCACGAAGTTGGCCACGTCGGTCAGATCAAAGTAGCTGGCGGAGGAGCCGTCATAGAACATCATCAGCCAGCCGTTGGCAGCCGTGGTGATGAAGTCGTATCTGTGCTCAGCCAGGACCTTGCCATCTGCATCGTACATGTCGAAGTAGGGCAGAGAGCCGATATCCAGCGGCATGTAGGTGGTGTTGATGGCCCAGTGATAGTCGCTGTCGTAGGCATAATCGTTGGTGGCATCGTAGCGGTGGAAGTCACCGTCGATGTCGCAGCCGTAGACGAAGTTACCGCTGCGGCCGCCGCCCACGAAGGCGCTGAAGGGCTCCTCACTCAGGGTGGTGGTGGACATATCGTTCAGGTCGATCTCCACGAAGCGGATATCGCTGTTGCCGAAGGCCACCTGGCCACGGATCTTGGCGTTCAGCGGGTTGGAGCTTGCGACGTTGACCACGCAGGTGTCGGTCACGTCGGGGGTGGCATTGGAAGCCGCGGTGATGGTAGTGGTACCCTCACTGACAGCAGTCACAACACCGTTTTCATCCACGGTGGCGACCGCAGGATCGGAGGAAGTCCAGGTGACGCTCTTGTCAGGCAGCACGATGGGCTCCACGCTGACGGTCAGCTCGCGGGTCTCGTCCACACCCAGGATCAGGGTAAGGGCATGGGGATTGACGATAACAGCGGAGGCGTTATCGGGATCGATCTCCTCCTCCAGCTCCACCTTCTCGTACAGATAGACCGCAGTGGCGGGGTTGGTGTACAGGAAGTAGCCGTTGCTATAGGCCATACCATTGGTACCGCTGAGGATCATGGTGTGGTCGGTGGGGTTGTAGGTGAGGGCATCCGCATAATTGGGATTGCTCCAGCAGGCGAAGGGGTAACCCGACTGGTAGTAACCCAGCACGCCGCCGTCGTCGTTGTTGGTAAAGACGATGCCCTCGCTGGTAGTCCAGACGGAAGTGGCAGCCACGCTGTCACCGGGGATATAGGTGCCCAGATCGTCGGTCACAACGGTAGCGGCCACGGCATTGGTCAGAGCATCGGTGCCCTGGCTGTTCAGAACGTTAGCCTTGCCGGCCTGGTTGACGTCGGCGATCACGTACTCCTTGCCGGCCTCCAGAACGTCGGTCAGCATGTAGACGGTGGTCGTCTTGACAATGGGGCCGTCGGCCAGGCGGACCAGAGAGGCGTTCTCATTCTTGGCGTAGTCGCCCACGAAGATGGCCACGGCGTTGCCCATGGTCTCGGGATCCAGCTGGAAGGTGGCCTCAACGGTCTCACCCTTGTCGGTCTGCTCGGGAGTCTCGCCCAGATAGGAGACCTTGCCGGAGACGTCCATCACGCCCAGATAGGCAATGTAGTTATCGTCCTTGGCGGTGACGGTGACGCTCTTGCCGTCCTCACTCATGGTGGCGGACAGGATCTCGGGGGCCTTGTCATCCACGGTGACGGTGTAGGCAATGCCGGCGCCCTCGCCCAGCTTGCCGTCCTTCAGCAGGGCGACCAGCTGCTCGGAGGTGATATGGCCGTCCTTACCGTCGGACAGCTGCATGCCGTAGTACTCGGGAACGGCGTACAGGCCCACGGTGAACTGATCGCCGGCCTTCACGCCCAGAGCGGACACGGCACGGCCGATGCGCTCACTCTGCAGGCCGGTGCTCTGCCAGACGCCCTGGCTGGGATAGTAGTAAGGTGCGTAGATGCCGCTGCTCATGTTGCCGGTAGCCAGGGCCTCGCCATTGGCATCGGTGATGGCGTAGCCGGCGGAAGCAGCGTTACGGATCAGACCGTACTTGAAGGTATTCAGGTTGGTAGCGCTGCTCATGGCCAGACGATCGGCGGGGAACTCATCCTCGACACGATAGGGGTTGCCCATGTACATAGCAGAGGTACCATCGGGGTACTTGACCTGCAGACCGGCCTTGCCCGCGTTATCGGTGAAGTAAGCGGGGGTATCACTGTAAGCCGCGTCAATGGCGGTGCTGCGGTCGAACATGGTGGCGTCAGTCCAGGAGCCGTAGAAGCCCAGGATGGGGATGGAGTGCTCCACGTCCATCATGGCGCCGTCTTCGGTCAGGCTGGTGCTGGTGACGTAGGTGTAGCCTTCGACGTAGGCGCCGGTGGCATACTTCTCATCCAGAGTGGCGGTGTCGGTCAGCATGATGTTGACCGTCACGGTCACGGTCTCACCGGCGGGAACCGCCAGATCGCCGCGCTCCTCGATCTCCTGCTCCAGCAGAGCCAGCAGCAGGTGAGCATCGTAGGAAGAGGGCTTGCCGTCCTTGTCCATATCGCCGGCGGCCAGATCCAGGCCCTCGTCGGTGATCTCGCCGGTCAGATACTTCAGGATGGCGTCGGCATCAGCGGTATTGGTGATGCCGTTCATATCCACGTCGTGATCCTCGAACTCGAAGTCGCCCCACTCATAGGTGACCTCGGCGGGAAGCTCGGTGGTCCAGGTGTCCAGGTAGGCATAGTCGCCATAAGCGAACTTGTCCTGCGTGAACATATCGGTGTTCAGCTCGTAGGTCAGGGTCTCCTCACTCATGTTGGTGATGTTGAAGGAGTAGCTGTACACACCGGTGCGGTCGGGCTGGTCGCCCAGCTCAACCTTGACCTTGCCGTCAGCATAAGAGGCGGTGGCGTCCTCATTCATGGTGATGAAGGACTTGGCCTGGGTGGCTGCGTATACGTCAGCCAGACCGGCGCCCTGCTGCAGCACGGGGTAATAGCTTTCGCTGTCCGGATCGATCATGGGGGTAGCGGTGGACATCAGCAAGCTGTTCATCAGGTGACGGGCATTGCCGTCGGTCCACTTGGCCATCTCGTTCTCGCGGACGTACTGGCCCAGAACAGCCGCCATACCGGCCGCATGGGGAGCCGCCATGGAGGTACCGGACATGACCTCGTAGGAGGCATTGTCGCCGGCCTCAAGGACGCCGGTAGTCTCATTCAGATGGGCGCCGTTGACGGAGTAGATGTTGCCGCCGGGGGTGGTCAGTTCGGGCTTCATGATCAGGGAACCGGGAACACCCCAGGAGCTGAAGCTGGACATGGTGGCCTCGCTGCGATCCTTGTTAACAGCGGAATCCATGGTACCGGAAACCTCAACCTTTCCGGTGTAAACGGTGACACCGTCAATGGTCTCGCTGGCGGAGGCAGCCTTGATGGCCTGGCCCTCAGCCTGGGTGATGGACACAGCGGGAGCGGTGTACTCATAGCCCTGCAGGTTCATGTTGATGCTGCCGGCCTGGTTGTTGACGATGACAACACCCACAGCGCCGGCCTTGACAGCGGCGTTGGCCTTCTGATAGAAGGAGGAGGCGCCGCGGTTGCACAGGGCGATCTTGCCGGCCACCTGCTCAGCCAGAGGGGCAAACTGGTCCACGCCATCACCGGTCACGCCGGGGCCATCCACGTAGATGTAGTCATAGGTGCCGGGGATGGAAGACATGGGAGCGTTGCCGTAACCGGAGGTCTCGGTATAGAACACCTTCTGCTCGCCGTTGAAGATGATAGGCGTACCGATGACGCCGACGTTATCGGCAGAGGCGATGCCCAGGCTGTTGGTGAAGGAGCCGGGGGAACCGCCGGTGTGGAAGTTGATATCCTGCTCGTAGAGGTAGGGGACGTCACTCAGCAGGTTGCCGCCCCAGGAGCTGTTGTTGCCGGCGGAGATGGTCACCACGGTGCCGTTCTCCACCAAGCTGTTCATGATATCCTCATATCCGTCGGAGAAGGTAAAGCCCGCGACGGAGGAGCCCAGGGACAGGTTCACGGAGTCGGCCTTCAGCACGATGGCGTCCTCGATAGCGACCATGTAGTCGGAATCGTAGGCACCGCCGGCCGCGCCGAACACCTTCATGACCATGACCTGCGCATCAGGGGCAACACCAACTGCGTACACGGTGGAGGCGGCATCCTCGAACTTGCCGTCATTGTTGATGTAGCGGTTGGCGGTGGCGATACCGGCTACGTGGGAGCCGTGCTCACCCTGCTTGTCATTCAAGTGGTTAACGGTGGTGTTCTTGTCAACATAGTTGAACGCATAGGGGATCTTGGTGGTCATGTAGACGCCCTTGCCGTTCAACTCGCTGGCCACGGAGCTGATTTCATCGGCGGTCAGCAGATTGTAATCAGCAACGGTTTTACCGGCCTTCTCGGCGTCCTCGGCCACAGCGTAGTCAAAGGCGTCGGCGTTGAAGGACTGGTGGTCGGTGTCCAGACCGGTATCGATGATGGCCACGCGGCTGCCAGCGCCGTAATAGCCATCTGCCCAGGCCTGGGCGGCGCCCACCATCTCCTCGGTGGTGATTGCCGTGTTGGGACGGTCAGCAACACTGGTGGCCTCGTAGCGATTCTCGAGCTCCACGCTCTTGACACCGGCCACGTTCTTGATGGTGGCGATGTCGCCGTAGCGGACGTTCGCAGAGATCGCGTTGGCGGCCAGCGTCAGGTTCCACACCACGTCCAGGTCAGCCTTGATCGCCTTTTCAATGTTGGCGGTCACGGTCGCCTGCTGGCGGCGCAGAGTCTGGCGATATGCCATGGCGCTGCTGTTTTGCGCAATGTTCTGGGTGGAATAGCCCTTATCCAAAGTGGAAGGCGCATCCAGGAAAATGGACACACGGACAATATCATTGAATCCGTAAGGCAGCGTTTCTGCTGTCTCGTCCTCTTCCTGCTGGCCGACCACCGGTACGTTCAACGTACTGGGATCAAGCTCTTCCAGCTCCAGCTCCCTGCCGCTTTTCGTGGTAGTCCCGGCGGCGTATCCCGTAACGGTCAGGGATACGAGCATCGAGACGACCAGCAGCACGGAAAGAAGCCGTTTCCAGGTCTTGCTCATACTTTCGTTCCTCCTCTGTCTGACAAGATTTTTAAATAAGTGTTTGCACACATTATTTAACGAGGTTGATACGGGGTTTCTGCTTTTGCTGTTTTACCCGTCCGCCAGCGGTCTGCCGGGCGGGTTCAGCCCGGCGGAGCTGCCGGGTCCGTGGAGCTGGTTGAGCCGCTCCTCACTCACGCTGACGACGCCCTCTACCGATCGGATCAGCTCCATATCTTCGGGAGCCACGTTGGCGGAGATCACGTTGGCGGTAAGCGTGATGTTCCACACCACGTCCAGCGGTCTGCCGGTGGCCTCCTCGATCCGGTGGGCCACGTCGGCCTGATCCTGCTCCAGCTCCTTGCGGTATGCCTGCGCCGCCGGATCAGTCGCAATGCTCCGAATGTGATAACCCGCCTCGGCCACGGAGGGCTTGTCCAGCCGAATGGCCACACGGACCGTCTCCTGCGTCTCGCCAGTCACGCTGCCCTCTTCCTTGGTACTCCCGGCATCGGGACCGTCATCCGGAGCCGTCTGCTCCGACTGGGGTTCGATTTCTTCCGTTTGCCCCTCTGCCGAGCAGCCTGCCGTCGCCAGCAGCAGAGCCGCCGTCAGCAGCGTCAGAAGCCGGACGCCTTTGTGAAGCCTGCCCATACGCATTCCCCCTTCTGCTGCGGGGCGTCGCCCCGGGTCCTTCCATTCCGCTTTTCCTGTCCGCGAACTCCATCGCTAACGAATCGCAACTTTAAAGGACTAAATCGTCCGGGTAGACCAAACGGCCGCTTCCACTCTCTCCCATTGAAGAAAGCCGGTAAGCCAGGTGAACCGGCCGCGGAAGCGGCGGGGTACGGCGGCGTCTCCTCCCCCTCTTCGCCCCATTCTATGCGGGCGGAGCGGGTGAAAAGTGCCAAAGACCGGAGCCTATGAATCGATACTTTATTTTATCATATCTGCTCTCTGTCCGCAACAACTTTTTTACAATTTTGTAACAAAAAAAATCGCCCCGGGCTGTTGCCCGGGGTGACAAGCTTATTGGCTTTACAGTCCCATTTTCTCCAAGGCTGCCAGCTTCAGGCAGTTGCAGAAAATGGCGATAGCCTGCTCCAGCTCCTCCACGGGGGGCAGGGACGGGGCGATGCGGATGTTGGAATCCTGGGGATCCTTGCCGTAGGGGAAGGTCGCGCCGGCGCCGGTCATGGTGACGCCCGCCTCCTTGCACAGGGCCAGCGTCCGCTTGGCGGTGCCGGGCATGGCGTTGAGGGAGACGAAGTAGCCGCCCACAGGGCGGTTGTACTGAGCGATCTCCAGCGGGGCGATCTCACGATCCAGGGCATCCAGCACGGCTTTGAACTTGGGCCCCAGGATGGCGGCGTGCTTCTTCATCAGGGCCAGAGTGTGCTCCTTGTCCTGAAGGAACTTCACGTGGCGCAGCTGGTTGACCTTGTCGTAGCTGATGATCTGGACGTTGATGAGAGGCTTGAGGTACTCCTGGTTTGCCACGCTGGTAGCCATGACGGAGATACCGGCGCCGGGGAAGGTGATCTTGGAGGTGGAGGCGAACTCATAGACCATGTCGGCGTTGCCGTACTTCTCGCACAGGCTCAGGATGTCGGCAAAGGGCTTGAACTCGCAGGCGAACTCGTGGACGCAGTAGGCGTTGTCCCACATGAGCATGAAGTCGGGGGCGGCGGGCTTCATGGAGGCCAGACGCTCGATGGTCTCGTCGCTGTACACCACACCCTCGGGGTTGGAGTACTTGGGCACGTTCCACATACCCTTGACGGCGGGATCCTTGATGAGCTCCTCCACCATGTCCATGTCGGGGCCGGTGGCGGTCATGGGAATGGTGATCATCTCCATGCCGAAGTTCTGGCTGACCTTGAAGTGACGGTCATAGCCGGGGGCCGGGCACAGCCACTTGACGGTGTCCAGCTTGCTCCAGGGTTTCTCAGAGTGGAGCATACCGTTGGAATAGGCCTTGGCGATGGCGTCGTACATCAGCTGCAGGCTGGCGCTGCCGCCGATGAAGCACTGCTCCGGCTTGCAGCCCAGCACGTCGGCGAAGAGGCGCTTGGCGGCGGGCAGGCCGTCCACGTTGCCGTAGTTGCGGGCGTCGATGCCGTCGGTCATGAAGTCCTCGGGCTTGGTCAGGGCATTGCACAGACCCTCGGTCACCAGGTCCAGCTGCTCCTTGCCGGGCTTGCCGCGGGCCATGTTCAGCTGCAGACCCTTCGCCTTCTGCGCCTCATAGGCGGCCTTGACGGCGGCATACTCGGTCTGACGCTCCTCACGGGTCATTTCGGTGTATTTTTTCATGGTTGTTCCTCCCCTTGTATTCTCCGGAAGAGGTCTGCCCTCTTCCCCTATGTATTCTTATATCAGTGTAACACAGGCACCGGCGTTTGACAAGCCGAATTTGCCCCCGTCACAGCCGCTCCGCCCACTCCTGCTCCCGGAAACCCACCAGTACGAAGCCGTCGTCCACCAGCAGCGGCCGCTTCACCAGCATGCCGTCGGTAGCCAGCAGCTTGGCCATCTCCTCGTCCGTCATATGGGGCAGCTTGTCCTTCAGCCCCAGCTCCTTATAGAGAAGACCGCTGGTGTTGAAAAACCGCCGCATGGGCAGGCCGGACAGTTTCTGCCAGTGCAGGATCTCCTCAGCGGTGGGATTCTCCTCCTTGATGGGCCGGACGGTATAGGCCTTTCCCTGTTCATCCAGCCACTTCTGCGCCTTCCGGCAGGTGCTGCAGCGGGCGTAGCAAATCAATGTCATGGCGTTCTCCTCCTTCAGAATTCTCGCAATACCAGGTCTGTAACGCCGGGATCGATGCCGGTCTCCAGCCGCGCCACCTGTCCGGCATACTCCCGGCGTATCATGTCCCGCAGGGCGGTGCCGCCGTGATAACCGTGGATGAGCCGGATGCGGTAGGTGCCGCTTTTGGCCCGACGCAGGGCGGCGTCGATGGCCACCTTGGCCTGGTAGGTGTTTTTCCCGTGGAGATCCAGCTCCACAATACCGCCCATATCCTCACCTCCCCGGCCGACTTTCGCCTCTATTTTACGGGAAAGGATGGAAACTTGCAACCGTTTGTGGTATAATCGCCTAAATTCTCTCAGCGAGGTACGATATGCGAATTCTCGTTTTGTCCGACTCCCACGGCCGCGTGGAGAATATGATCCGCTGCGTGGAGCAGGTGGAGCCGGACCACATCCTGCATCTGGGTGACTGCGTCCGGGACGCCGAAAAGCTGCAAAAGCAGTTCCCCGTCATCCCCATGGCCTCGGTGCCCGGCAACTGTGACTGGGGCTGTGAGGACGAGCCGGAACGGCTCATCGAGTTGGGCGGCAAGCGGATCTTTTTGCTCCATGGCCACACCCGGGGCGTCAAATACGACCTCCAGCGTCTGTGGTACGCCGGCCGGGAATACGGGGCCGATGCGGTGGTGTTCGGCCACACCCACACGGCCCTGGTGGACTATGACGGCACCATGTATCTCATGAATCCCGGCTCCATCGGCGGTATCCACGCCCCCGCCACCTACGGCGTCATCACCGTCAACGCCCGGAAGTTCGACTGCTCCACCTATCGGTTGCTGTAAAGGGGATAGGCTGTACGCAGCACTGGAATACGGATTCCCACGTCGCCGGTGTGCCATCGGCTCCTCGGAATGACGGCGTTCTCCTGTCGTCCGTCATTCCGAGGAGCGGAGCGATGCGGCAATCCGCTCCCCAATCCCCATTCCACCAGAAAGGACACACACTCCATGTTCTACATCGGCTGTCATCTCTCCTCGTCCAACGGTTTTCTGGCCATGGGCGAGACGGCGCTGTCCATCGGCGCCACCACCTTCCAGTTCTTCACCCGCAATCCCCGGGGCAGCAAGGCCAAGACCATCGACCCGGCGGATGCGGCGGCCTTTCGCGCCCTTTGGGCGGAGAAGGGATACGGCGTCGTGGTGGCCCACGCCCCCTACACCATCAACCCCTGCTCAAAGGATGAGCGTACCCGGGAATTTGCCCTCCAGACGCTGGCCGACGACCTGCAGCGGATGGAGTATATCCCCGGCAACCTCTATAACTTCCACCCCGGCAGTCACACCGGCCAGGGGGTGGAGACCGGCATTGCCCAGATCGCCGAGACCCTCAATGCCATCCTGACCCCGGAACAGCACACCACCGTCCTGCTGGAGACCATGGCCGGCAAGGGCTCGGAGATCGGCGGACGGTTCGAAGAACTCCGTGAGATCCTGAATCGGGTGACCCTCACCGACAAGATGGGCGTGTGTCTGGACACCTGCCATGTCAGCGACGGCGGCTACGACATCGCCGGCGATTTGGACGGCGTGCTGACAACCTTTGACAAGGTTATCGGCCTCCACCGATTGAAGGCCTTACACGTCAACGACAGTCTCAATCCCGTAGGCGCTCACAAGGACCGCCACGCCCGCATCGGCGAGGGATATCTGGGTAAGGAGGCCTTCGGCCGCATCATCAACCATCCGGCGCTGCAGGGGCTGCCCTTTGTTCTGGAGACCCCCAATGAGCTGCCCGGCTACGCCGCCGAGATCGCTCTTCTGAAGGAGATGAAACGATGACTGCCTACCCTCTCTCCGCCCTGGTGATTGCCGCGGTGGGCACGGTGGGTCTGGTGATCCACTCCACCCTGCCCCGGACGGGAAAGATCCGCCCCGGTATGTTCTGCTTTTACACCAATCAGAGCAATCTCCTGGTGGTGCTCTATGAGCTGGCTCTGTTCACCGCGTGGCTGCTCCGTGCCGGCGCCGTCTATCAACTGCTGGTCTCTCCCAATGTGGCCATGGCTGTGGCGGCATGCATCTGGATCACCCACCTCATCTATCACTTCGTGCTGGTGCCCTGGATCCGCCGCACCGGCGGCACCTTTGCCGACAGCGCCGAGGAGCGCACCGGCAACATCCTGGTCCATTACATCACGCCCCTGATGACCCTGCTCCAGTGGCTGCTGTGGGCGGACAAGTCGCTGAACGTATGGAGCGCCGTCTGGTGGCTGCTCCTCCCCCTGGGCTACTTCGCCTACGCCATGCTCCGGGCCAGATCCGGCAAGCCCATCGGCCGGACGGACCTGCTCTATCCCTATCCGTTCCTGGACTACCCTACCCTGGGCCCCAAAAAGTTCTGGCTGGGCATCGGGCGGCTGCTGGTATTCTACTTCGCCCTGGGCCTGGTGCTGGTGGGCGCGGGACGTTTGATCCTGCTTCTGGACTGATCTGTGCAAAAAAGGCCCCGTCTGCGGTGCAGACGGGGCCTTTTCTCATTTCTTTTTAGCTCGCTGTTTGGCGAATTCCGCCTTTTTCCTGGGGGGCATCTTCCCCTTCTGCCCAGGCCGGCCCCGGTGGACGGTGCCCTCCGGTTTGGGACCCCGGCCGTCCTTCTTCTTGGGCTTGTCCGCTTTTTTCGGCTCCCCGGGCCGCTTGCCGAAGTACTTTTCCCCCTTCTGAGGCCGGATCAGGCACTCTTTGCCGTAGCCGATGAGGTCGGTGTGGCCCGCCCTCTCCAGCGCCTCAATCACCAGCGCCCGCTTCTCCGGCCGGCGCCACTGCAGCAGTGCCCGCTGGAGGGCCTTTTCGTGGGGGTCCCGGGCCACGTACACCGGCTCCATGGTCCGGGGATCGATGCCGGTGTAGTACATGCAGGTGGACACGGTGCCCGGCGTGGGATAGAAATCCTGGACCTGCTGGGGCTGGTGGCCCGTGCTGTGGAGGAACTCCGCCAGCGCCACGGCGTCCTGCAGCGTGCAGCCGGGATGGGACGACATGAGGTAGGGCACCAGATACTGCTCCTTGTCCTCCCTGTCGTTGATCTTCTGATACTGCTTCCAGAACCGCTCGAACACGTCAAAGTGGGGCTTGCCCATGTAGTCCAGCACGCCGGCCACGCAGTGCTCCGGCGCCACCTTCAGCTGACCGGAGATGTGGTAGCGCACCAGTTCCTTGAAAAAGGTGTTGTCCTTGTCCTGAAGCATGTAGTCATAACGGATGCCGCTGCGGACGAACACCTTCTTTATGCCGGGGATGGCCCGCATCCGCCGCAGCAGGTCGGTGTACTCGCTGTGGTCCGCGTCCAGATTGGGACAGGGCGTGGGGGCCAGGCAGGAGCGGTCGGCGCACATGCCGCACCGCTTCTGCTTTTTGCAGGAGGTGTGGCGGAAGTTGGCGCTGGGGCCGCCCACGTCGTGGATGTAGCCCTTGAATTCCGGGTCCCGGGTCAGCAGCTCCGCCTCGGCAAGGCAGGACTCCGCCGACCGGGAGGTGACCATCCGCCCCTGGTGGAAGGCCAGAGCGCAGAAGTTGCACCCGCCGAAGCAGCCCCGGTTGTGGGTGATGGAGAAGCGCACCTCCTCGATGGCCGGCACCGGCTCGGTGTACATGGGATGCACTTTACGGGTATAAGGCAGGTCATAGAGCCGGTCCAGCTCCTGCCGGTCCAGGGGCCGGGCGGGCGGATTCACCACCAGCAGCCGCCCCTCACAGGGCTGGAGGATGGCACGGCCCCGAACGGGATCGTGCTCGTCATATTCGATCTTGGTGGCCCGGGCATAGGCGGTCTTGTCGCTGCTGACCTCCTCAAAGGAAGGGCAGTCCACCCGCTTGAAGGCGCAGCCGCTGTCATCGGCGGCCACGTAAGCCGTGCCGGGCACGTCGGTGATCTCCGATACAGGGATCTTCCGCTTCAGCCGCCGGGCGATCTCCCGCGTGGCGCTCTCCCCCATGCCGTAGACCAGCAGATCCGCCGGCGCGTCAAAGAGGATGCTGCGGCGCACCTTGTCGTCCCAGTAGTCATAGTGGGCAAAGCGGCGCAGCGACGCCTCCAGTCCCCCGATGACAATGGGACAGTCCGGGAACGCCTCTTTGGCCCGGTTGGCGTAGACGATGGTAGCCCGGTCGGGCCGGTAACCCAGCTTGCCGCCGGGGCTGTAAAGGTCCTGCGCCCTACGGCGCTTGGCCACCGTGTAGTGGGCCACCATGGAGTCCAGATTGCCGCCGCCGATGAGCACGGCGTACCGTGGCCGCCCCATGGCCCGAAAGGCTTCCGCATCCCTCCACTCCGGCTGGGACAGAATGGCCACCCGGAAGCCGTTGGCCTCCAACGTCCGGGCGATGAGGGTGGAGCCGAAGCTGGGGTGGTCGATGTAGGCGTCCGCCGTCACCACCAGGAAATCGTAGTAGTACCACTCCCGCGCCAGCATCTCCTCCCGGCTCACCGGCAGGAATTCCGTTCCAAGCATCATATCTCCGCTCTCTCCTCGTAGCCGATGTATTTTTCCATCCAATCGTCCTCCGTGGGCACGAAGCCCAACTTGGCAAAGAAGGGCCGCAGTTCCCCGTCGGCGCAACGGAGGCGCAGGCGGTCGATGCCCCGGGGCCGGTAATATTTCACCGCCTGTCCCAAGGGCGGCACGCCGAGCCGGCGGCCCCGATAGTCGGGCAGCAGGTAGTACCAGCCGATGACGCCCTCCGGCAGCAGCTGCACGCCGCCGATGACGGTTCCCTCGCAGTAGACGGCGATGACGCGGCCCTCTGCCGGCACGGTGACGCCCTGCTCGGCCAGCGCTTTCCGGTCGGCATCGGTCATCTCGCCGTAGTAGGCGCCCTGCTCCCGGGCGTTTTTATTTTTCCACCAGCTCTGCTGGGCCAGGGTGGAGAGCCCCGCCTCCATCAGGTGGCTGTTGTCGTCCCGGAACACCACCCGGAAAGCGCCGTTCTCATATTCCAACAGCGACACGGCGGTATTGTCGGCGTGGCGGGTCTCGTTGATCTCCTCCAGGGACATGCCCTGCAGGGTTCCCAGCACCAGCCGCAGCGCCGTGCCGTGGGAGAACACTGCCACGGTTTTGCCGTCATTTTCCCGGGCGATCCGCTCCAACGCCGGGATGAACCGGC
The DNA here is from genome assembly GCA_900317425.1 of uncultured Eubacteriales bacterium. Lineage (GTDB taxonomy): Bacteria > Bacillota > Clostridia > Oscillospirales > Oscillospiraceae > Vescimonas. Next base: position 14,281 of record ONGR01000028.1, read on the forward strand.
TCAGCACGTCGGCCGCCGTCTCGCTGCCCTCCACGTGCCACTTACCCATGTCATGGTTGAAGGCGACCATCAGCTCCGGGAATTTCATGCCCAGTTCCTGCCAGGGCCGGTTTTCCCACACCCCCACGCCGATCTCCCGCAGGGCCGGATCGGTGTGAAGGGGAAGCCCTTTCGACTCATAGATGGCACGGGCTGTGGTGCGGGTGCGGAACAGGTCGCTGGCATACACTGCGTCGACGGGGATGTCCGCAAAGCGGCGGCGCAGCGCGGCGATCTGACGGTAGCCCCGCTCGGTGATCAGGCTGTCGTAGTGTCCATGGGCCAGACGGTAGAGGTTGCCCTCGGCCTCCGCGTGGCGGATGAGATACAGCCGGGTCATACCACCGTCACCCATTTCTTCATCTCCGCCACGGCCTGCTCCGCCGCCCCACCCGCGTCCTCGGCGTACTGGATGGCGCTTTCCGCCACCAGGGCGCCATGGCCGTAGTCGTCAAAGGCGTAAGCTGCGGTCTGATCGTCGCAGTCCATCAACAGGAAAAACGTATCGTCCAGCTTTTTGCGCAGGTCCCGGATATCCAGGGCGTAGGCACCCTCCAGGGCAATGGCGGCGCCCTGCCGGGCCATCTGCTCGGCGGCGGCCACATAGAGCTGCCGATCCCCGGCGATGAGCCGTTGTACATCGGAAGCGGAGGCGTTGCCGGTGGAAACCAGGGCGAAAACCGCCTTGTCCCCGGCATTGGCGCAGGCATCAGTGCCTACGTAGGGCAACACCGTCACGCCGTCCACCTGGGGCAGCGCCGCCAGCCACGGCTCCGCCGCGGCGGACCGGCAGTCCGCAATGGCGTACAGGCCTCTGGCCTTGGCGGCGCCCACCAGGTTGGCCAGCACGTCAAAGCCCATGGCGCCATAGCGCAGATAGGCGTCCGCCTTCAGCACCACGGCAGGCAGCTTCTCCGCCACAGCGTCCAGCATCTGGCAGCCGTGGTAGCGCAGAGCCTCCGCCTTAGCCATCACGGACTCGCCGTACATCTCCGTAAAGTTCCGCAGAATCCGGGGCGAGATCCGTTCCGCCTCCGGGCCCAGAACCAGAGCCAGGGGCGTCTTTTTCCGGCGGATCTCCTCTTGCAGCATGGTAATAGACATATTCTGCTCCTTTGTCAGATAATATTCTATTTTACATTATAAACGCATTTCACCGCATTTGGCAATAAATGCAGCGTGTTTTTTTCTGCTTTGCGGTCATACTAACACCGTGACCTGAAGGAGTGATGCAATATGAAACTGGGCTCATTTACGTGGGGCCTTGGCGTCGGCATGCTGGCCGGCGTGGTGGTGGACATGGTGGCGTCGCCCTGGCCGAGGACCAGAAAAACCACTGTTGGCAAAGCCATGCAGCGGATGGGTAACGCGGTCGACTCGGCTGTGGACGGCGTAAACAACATGATGAAATAACACCACAACGGAAAAGAAGAGCCGGCTTTATCCGGCTCTTCTTTATTTTTTCCCGCACTTTTTCATTTTTTCCTTGACAAGCGCCGGATATTTGGTATAATAAACAACGCTGTGTCGGACCTTGAGCAGCAACAAATTCATATCTGCAGTGGTATCGAAGAGGTCATAACGAGCACGACTGGAAATCGTGTTGTCGTCAAAAGCGGCACGAGGGTTCGAATCCCTCCCACTGCGCCATAGGAAAAACCCCGGAACCATGCGGTTTCCGGGGCTTTTTGCTTTCTCTGAAAGGCCCCTTTACCCTTTATTTTACCCTTTACAGGTCCAAAACGGACTTGATATAGTTCTCCATGCGGGCCGCGCTGGCCTGCTTCATCTGGTCGGTAACATGGCCGTATACGTCGAGGGTGAAGGAGGCAGTAGCATGACCGAGGTTGTCTTGCACCGTCTTGATGTCATCCCCGGAGCGGATGGCCGCCACGGCGTAGCTGTGCCGGAGATCATGAAAGCGGGCGTCAGGGCGGCCTATGCCGGCCACGATCCGCTTGAATTTCTTGGTCACCGTCCAGGCTACCAGGTGCCCGCCTATCTCGTTGGTGAATACCAGGTTATCCGGGTTGCGCCACAGTGCCCCCGCCCGCAGCTGGGCGGCTGCCTGTGCTGCCCGGTGCTTGCGCAGTATATCCATCACCCAAGGTGCCGGTGAGATCGAGCGGGGCTTGTCATTCTTCAGCGGTGCCAGCACGTAGGCCCCGCCCTTTTTCTTCTCCTTCTGCAGCTGCTGCCGGATCAAGACTGTGCCGGCGGTGAAGTTCACACAGTCCCAGGACAGACCCAGGATCTCCCCCTCTCGCATACCCGTGAACAGTGTCACCGTGTACAGGGTTTCAAACTCGTGCCCCTTGATCGCCGCGAGGAAGTATTTTGTTTCCAGCTCATCCAGCGGGTGAATATCCGCCTTTTCGATGCGCGGCAGCGTACAGGCATCCGCCGGGTTATATCGGATCAGGCCGGCGGCTATGGCCTGCTGCAGGGCCTTGTGGAGTACGCCGTGAATGTTTTTCACCGTCTTAGGGGACAATCCCGGCTTGCCGTCCCTCTCCTTCCCCAGCTCGTTATAGAATCTCTGTATTGTGGGCGTGTCCAGCGCCTCCAGGCGGACGGCGCCCATGGCGGGCTTGATGTGGTTTTTGATCTGCGTCTTATAGGACGCCACGGTAAAAGGCTTGACGCCGCCCAGGTAGGTATCTGCCCAGGTGTCCAGCCACTCCCCCACCGTCTGCTTGCTGGGCGCAATATATGTCCCGCTGTCGATGGCAGCCGTGGCCGCTTTCAGCTTCTGGGCTACCTCCTTCTGCGTCTTGCCGGTGATAGTCCGCTGGATCTGCTTGCCAGTTCCGGGATCGTACCCGGCGGTATAGCGGGCCTCCCACCACTCGTATTTCTTCCCGTTGCGGGTAGTAATCCGCTTTCGGATGGTGCCCGTGCCCTTTGCTGCACGTTTGGCCATAGAAATTTCTCCTTTCCTTTTCGGCCACCCTATGCTATAATGGGCATAGAAAGGCCTATCAATTCCTTGTGGGCTTTCCTGTCGTCCCGTCCATGGCCGTCACCCATGGGCGGGATTTTTATATTTGTGCCCAAATTGGGCACCGCCGGCACGTCTGTAAATGTGTCCGAATTGGGCACACCCGCCGGCGGGACCGGATCACTCATCCGCCGGCGCTGGGATCTCTTCCCCGTCCCGGCGGATCTGTTCATCAATGGCCCGGTTAATAAAGCCGTTGACGCTCTCCCCGCGGGCCTCTGCGTGAGCCTTGATAACATCCTTGCGTCCCTTAGGAACGGCGATAGATACGCGGTCAAGATTTGCCGCGTCCCACCGTCTATTTCCCTCTTTGCGGGCCTCTGTGTATTTTTGCGACATGTGTACCTCCCTTTCTTTTTTGGGGGGCGATTGTTAAAAAGCCTCCCTCTCCTATTGTGTCTATATTATAGCACATTATCAAGCACTTAACAAGTGTAATATTGCACAAATATTCACTTAATAATTGTACGTTTTACCATCTTTACAATTCACTTATTAAGTGCTATTATAATACCAGAAGGAGGGAACACCGGCAGCACAAAACAATGTGCTACAAGCGCGGGAGTGGAGAAGCAGAGATTGAGACGCCAGAGATGCTAGATTAGCTCAGAACCACCCACCGCCGGGATCCCAAAAATAAGAAGGAGGATCAGATCATGGGTATCAAGGAACTGGAGAACAAGGCGCGGGAGCTGCGCCAGCTGCAAGCGCTGATCGAGGAGGCCCAGCAGGAGGCCGAGGCCATCAAGGACGCTATCAAGGCCGCTATGGGCGATTGTGAGGCCGTCCAGGCCGGGGAGTATAAGATCACCTGGCAGACCATCAAGAGCGCCAGGATCGACACCACGGCCCTGAAAAAGGCTCTGCCGGACGTGGCCCAGGCGTTTACGAGGGAAACCACCTCCCGGCGGTTCTGCGTGGCGTGAGGAGGGTGCCATGATATGCCGGAAGTGTAAGGCGGAGATCCCGGAGATCTCCGCCTTTTGCCTGAAGTGCGGAGCCAAACAGAATGTCACGCATCATCCCAAGGCCCGAGGAAACGGGCAAGGCAGCGTGTATCGGCTGCCGAACAGGACGTGGATCGCCGTTATCACGCTGGGTTATGAGGTTGACGCCTGTGGGAAAACTCACCGGAAATGCCGGTCAAAATCGGGCTTCAAAACAAAGAGCGAGGCCGTGGCCTTCCTCCCCCAGCTGGCACATATGCCGAAGGTCAAAAGGCCCACCAATCTAAAAGAACTGTATGACCGTTGGGAGCCGACACACCGCGCCGGCCCCTCCACAATGGAGAACTACCGGGCTGCCTTTAAGCACTTCAAATCCCTGTGGTATTACAATCTGGAGGAGATCGAAATTGACGATCTTCAGGAGTGTATGGACAGCTGCCCCCGCAGTAAGAGCACCCAGGAGAAGATGAAAGCCGTCATCGGCTTGTTGTTCAAATACGCCATCCCGCGAAAATACGCAACCGTAAACTTAGGACAATACCTGTATGTAAACGGTGAGTCTACGCACCGGGACGGCCTCCCCCTCGATGCACTCCAGACGCTGCGGCGGGCTGTTGGCCGCGTTCCCTATGCGGATTACATAGTTGCACAATGCTATATGGGGTTCCGCCCTTCTGAGCTGCTTGCCCTGGATGCACTGGATTATGACCGCCGGCAAAGAGCCTTTACCGGCGGATCCAAGACAGAGGCCGGGCGTAACAGGATCGTCACCGTGTCACCCGTCATTCAGCCCATTGTTGACCGGCTTGTTGCCGACAAAATCAGCGGCCCGGTATTCTGCGGCCCGGACGGTGCGGCATTACCTCTGAAGGAATACCGCGAGGCCTTTTATGCTGCCCTGGACGCCGTGGGGATCCGTAACCCCATTACGGTACGGGATGGCGTAGAATATCACAAATACACACCCCACAGCTGCCGTCACACCTTTGCCACATTGATGAAAGGCGTCAATGCACCGGATAAGGATAAGCTGGAGCTGATCGGGCACACCTCCGCGGAAATGCTGCGGTACTATCAAGATGTGGATATTGAGGCGCTCCGGCGGATCACCGACAGCATCTAAAACGGAAAAAGCGCCGGCGGCTGTTGCGGCCCCTGTGTGCCCTCCTGGTGGCCCGCAGCTGCACCCAGGCGTGGAGAGGAGATCCGCCGGCGGGACGGGATCACGCCCGGCGGGCGCTCAATAAACTGTGGGCACAGCGTCCACGCTGGGACAACATGGCAGAAATAGAATACCATGAAGCAGAACGGCCCCGGTTGGGGCTGTTCTGCTTCAGCTATAGCTATTCATCAGTAAGCGGCTTTCCCTCATCATCTCGGATGGCAGATGCCTCCTTTGTGCGAGTAATAGCCGCCTGTAACTGCAGTGCAAAGCGAGCGTATGCATCTTGCAGCCCATCAATTTCTTTCAGCGCGGTTCCTGCAAATTGACCTGGCTGCATCTTCTCTAAATTTTCACCGTTGCATATCTCGCAAAGATGGGCAAAACACAATGTTGCTGCCTCCATGCATTCAGATGCAAATGGTAGTGCAGCTCTATACTTTGTCCCAATATACCTAATAAATTCGTTTACGATTCCGTGTAATTCAATAATAGCCTGTGTCTCATGGCTTGTAAGTGCATCTGCACCATCACCCAATAGGTCTTTAATGTCTCGTGGTATCGGCATCTCATTGTCTGAGATACCCAACAGAAAGTCAGCAGAAACTCCAAACAGTTCGGCCATTTTATAAATAACGCTGTTTGCTATACCGTTTAATCCGCGCTCATAATTGCTAATTGCCTGAGGAGTTATACCAAGTGCAGCGGCAACATCTGCCTGCGTGAGCTTAGCACACATACGGGCGTATTTAATTCGTCTGGCTACCAACAGCCGGCCCTCCTTGGAATCTAACGGCATATGAAGTCCTCCTTTTCCGCTTGCTAATCATGATTATAGATGGAAAAATGCAAAAGTCAACAATTTATTTATTTTTTGCTTGACATTCAACAAATCATTGTTTATTATATGCATGTACTAAATGATTTATTGTTTTTGGAGGTGACCATATGCGGCAAAGAACAGAAATCGTCCCAAACGGCCAGTTGATTGAACGGCTTCGCATTCTCGCAGGTCTCAACAAGCTGCAGGTCGCGGAGGCTGCGGGTATTCCCCATTCGTCCGTAATTCGGGCAGAGCGCGGCCAGAGCGTCAGTGCCAAAACTGCCGCCGGGATCTGCGAGGCCCTGGGAAAGGAGTTTGACGAACTCTTTTCCATTCACCGGCCCGGCGGGACGGATAATCCGCCGGCGGAGAAAGGAGCGTAACCAGTGGATAAGATCGCAATCTCCGTTGAAGAGGCCGCCCAGCTCCTGGGCTTGTGCCCCAAGACGGTTTACACGCTCACAAAGCGGGATGACTTTCCCAGTTTCAAGGCCGGAACCAGAACGATCATCAGCGTTGACGGTCTCCGCGCCTGGGCCCTCCGGGAGGCAGAACGAACAATGAACCCCCGCGCCTGATGGCGCAAAAAATACAAGGAGGAATGAAGTATGAAACAGAACCAGATTACGCGTAGCGGTGCCGTTGGTTACGTGGACGCCGACAAGATCCCCGGTGTGGTGGTAAAAGATGGCCGCGCCTTCGGCGAGGCCGGCGGGCGTTTGTGGCCCGTGACTGGTGCCGTCATGCGCCATGGGAAGCTGGTCCCTATCCTGGACATCCCCATGTGTGACGATCTCCCCGGCGGGACCGTTGTATCTTCCAGCGAGGAGGCGTGCGCATGAGTAAGGTGCTTACCGATCGGGAGATTATGGAGCTGTGCGACATGGCCCCTTGCGCAGAAAACGATGGGCTCGCAGAATTGGCCGATGAAGCGGATGTAATCGTTAAGGCCGCAGCGTCTTATATCCACACTTTGGACAATCCCCAGGAGCGTATTGTATTTGCCATGAGAGCTTTTTATCTGCTAGGGGTACAGCGTGGCGGTGAAGCTTACCGCATGATGCAAGACGCTATTGGTACAGTACGGCCTGCACTGTCCTTTTCTCTGTGCGACGTGTACGAGGAGGAAATTGTGGACGATCTGAAGGAGATAGGGCGTAAGTATCTCAACACTATATGCCGCCAATTCGGCTTCGTTTTTGCGGATGATGGAGGTGTTTCTCTTGTCTGAAACTTCAGCCCGGCGGCTGGCCGCCATGCTGACGGATCAGCAGCGGCGGGACGTGCTGCAGCTGGCCCAAGCAATCATCGCCCCGGCGGATTTTGTCCCGCCGGCGGATGTGCCCAAATTGGGCACCGGTGACGCTGTTCCCGTCCGTGGGTGACGGCCACGAACGGGACGGCAGGAAAACAAAATAAAGAATGAGTGTAGAGGCCCGTGCGTTTAGCGCCAGAGCCCGCCGGATTTACGCGGCTGGTGGAGGGAGTGCCTCTACACTCTTTTCATAGGGGGACATATGGCTAAACGAAAGAAAACGATCATAGCCGGGCGGATCAGAAAGACGGTGCTCTATACAGCGCCGGAACCACTGGACGGGCCCAGAACGCGGGCAGAGAAGTCCCGCATGACCACCGCAGCCCAGAAGATCATGAACGACAAGAGCGCCCGCAATCGGCTGGAAATGCTGCTTGCCTGTAACTTCTCCGGGCGGGATCTCTTCATCACTCTGACATACCGTGACGCAGATCTCCCGGCCAAACGGGCGGAGGCCGTCCGCCTGTGCCGGGAGTTCATTGCCAAGCTGCGCACAGCCAGGAAGAAGCGCGGGCAGCGGTTGAAATACATATACACCACAGAGGAAAAGCACGGTGAGGCCCGCTTGCACCACCACCTTATGATCTCCAGCACCGAACACGATATAGAAGAGATCCGCAGCCTGTGGCCCTATGGTGACGTGGTTGACGTGGAGTATGTGGCAGCTCGTGAATATGACGTGTGGGCCGCATACATGACAAAGGAGGGTGTACAGGGCCGGCCCGTTGGTGCCCAGCTCTGGACGGCCAGCAAAGGCATGGACAAGCCCGTTGTTATTTCGGAGTATGTGCCCAATGATACCGCGCTGGCCGTGCCGGCGGGGTGCCATGTGATCGAGCGTGAGGAGAAGGTGACGGAGTTCGGGAGCTATTGCTATATCAAGTACAAAGTGCCGGCGGATTATCACGATCAGGCGCCGGCGGATCAGCAAGGCGGACGCCTTGTTTCTTGCTTGTAGCAAGATATATCTTTAGAAACAGCATAGAGAAATTGCAACCAGGCTATTGAGACGGCCGGCGGGATGGCGTATCATGGGCACACGGGCGGAGTTCACCGGTGCACAGGGAACGACGCCAGAAACGGGCGGGAAATAGCTGGCTTTTTTGCGCCCATTTTGCCGTAAACTCTACGCCTGCGCCCTGGCACACCAGCGGGCGTACCCAGGTGCGCAGCTGCACGCGCGCACAGCCCCGAAGGGGCGCACCTCTCCCCCGCCCTTGGAAAGTTTTGAAAGCCCCCAGGTAGATACCCCGTGCCCCCTCAAACGTGAGAAAAATTCCCCGATGGAGAAACCGGGACGCCCGGCGGGCCACAGTGTCCAAAATGGGCACAAACGCCGGCAGATACCCCCCCTTCTTCCGTCAGCTGTTTGCCGTCATTCAGGGACCGGCGGGGGAACACTGCGCACACACGGCGGAAATTTTTTCCGGGGGAAAATCCGCCGGGCGTTTCGCATTATGCGCGCGGTACACGCCCATGGGCCGCGGACGTGTAATGCGGGCAGGTTTCCCGCACGCATTGCCCAGACACGGATCTCCAGGCCTGGAAGCTGCAGCGGGCCGCGAGAAGGCCACACAGGAGCCGCAGTAGCCGCCGGGTGATTCCGTCCCGCCGGCACGATCTCCCCGCCTGGGCGCCGCAGCGGGCCACCAGGGGCCCCACAGGGGCCGCAGAAGCCGCCGGGTGATCTCTGTCCCGCCGGCAGATCTCCACGCCTGGACGCAACTGCGGGCGCCAGGGGGCCCCACAGGAACTGCGGGCGCCAGGAGGCCACACAGGGGCCGCAACAGCCGCCGGGTGTTCTCTGTCCCGCCGGCGGATCTCCAGATCAGAGCGCAGCTGCGGGCGCCAGAAGGCCCCACAGGGGCCGCAGCAGCCGCCGGGGAGATCCTCTATCCCGCCGGCACAGATCTCCACGCCTGGGCGCAGCTGCGGGCCGCCAGGACGCCCCACAGAGGCCGCAGCAGCCGCCGGGTGTGTTCCCGCCCCGTCGGCGGATCTCCACCGCTAGGGCGCAGCTGCAGGCCGTCAGGAGGCCCCACAGGAGCTTCAGCAGCCGCCGGGTGTGATCCTCTCCCTCCGGCGGATCTCCATGCCTGGGCGCAGCAGCGGACGCCAAGATGTCCCACAGAAGCCGCAGCAGCCGCCGGGTGTGTTCCCGCCCCGCCGGCGGATCTCTATGACCAGAGCGCCGCAGCGCGCCTCCAGGAGGCCCCACAGGGGCCACAGCAGCCGCCGGGTGTGATCCTCTCCCTCCGGCGGATCTCCATGCCTGGGCGCAGCAGTTGGCCGCGAGAAGGCCACACCGGAGCCGCAGTAGCTGCCGGGTGATTTCTGTCCCGCCGGCACGGATTTCCACCGCCAGGGCGTAGCAGCGGACGTCAGGAGGCCCCACAGAAGCCGCCGGGTGATCTCTCTATCCCGCCGGCACGGATCTCCAACGCCAGACCGCCCCAGCTGGCTGCCAGAAGGCTCACAGGAACCGCAGTAACCGCCGGGCGCTCTCCGTCCCTCCGGCGGATCTCCACGATCAGAGCGCCGCAGCGGACGCCAGAAGGCCCCACAGGAGGCCACAGCAGCCGCCGGGTGTGATCCTGTTCCTCCGGCGGATCTCCATGCCTGGGCGCAGCTTCAGACCGCTAGAAGGCCCCACAGGGGCTTCAGCAGCCGCCGGGTGATCTCTCTATCCCGCCGGCACGGATTTCCACCGCCAGGGCGTAGCAGCGGGCCATCAGAAGCCCCCACAGGGGCCGCAACAGCCGCCGGGTGATTTCTGTCCCTCCGGCGGATCTCCACGATCAGAGCGCCGCAGCGGACGCCAGAAGGCCACGCAGGGGCCGCAACAGCCGCCGGGTGATCTCTGTCCCTCCGGCGGATCTCCACGATCAGAACGCAGCTGCGGGCCACCAGGAGGCCCCGCAGGGGCCGCAACAGCCGCCGGGCGTGATCCTGTCCCGCCGGCGGATCTCCACGCCAGGACGCTACAGCGGGCCGCAACTCGTCACCTCAGCCGCCGGCGGTGCATGTGTCCAAATTGGGCACAATTCCACAGAAGCAGAAAAAGGACCACCCCGCAGGATGATCCCTTTCTCCCCACCGCTTTATAGGGGTTGCAGCTCAATATCAAGCGAAAATGCCATGGGCGGAGTTTTCTTTTCCTTGTGATACACCACCCGGCGGATGATCGCCTTTAGGAGCTGGTTTTTCCCCTCTGGTGATAGTGTTGGGTACAGATCCAGCACGTTATCAATCGCCGTAACCGTCTGCTCCTTATTATGAACGCGGGCCGCGTTTAGCTCCAGCTTGATTTGCTCGCGCCTTTCAAGCAGATCATTTCTTTCCGCCTCCGCTTTGTCCATGCGCTCCCGGAAGATCTCCCGGCTATACGTCCCATCTTCAAGCAGATCGCACAGCATGGCTTTTTTCTGCTCGTTCTTCTTCAGCTGTCCCTCAATGCCACGTAGTGCCATCTCTATTCCGCTGGTATCCGGCGGCGTGGCCTGCTGGATCTCGATACGCAAATTATCCCGGATCTCCTCCAGATTGGCCAGCAAACGCCCCTCCACATAGTCAAAGCGCGCGGAGGCAATGCAGCCCTTGGTATTGCAAAGCAGGCGGGGATCTCCCTTGTTCTGTCCCATGCGGACCATATTATAGCCGCAGTTGCCGCAGACCACCAATCCGGACAGCGGGTTAGCTACCTGCCCATGATTGTTGGAGGGGATATAGCGCCCCTGCCGGATCTCCTGGGCCCTCTGCCAGTCCTCCCACGAAATGATAGCCGGGTGCAGACCGTCCACCATAAGCCAATCCGCCGGCGGCTGGTAGATAACGTGGTGCTTTGGGTTTGCTTTGTTGGGCTTGATATGCTTTACTCTGTTCCATGCCACCTTGCCGGCATAGGTGGGATTGCGGAGGATCTGGCGGACAGTGGAGCGGCACCACTTGGCGTTTCGGTTTGGGACGCTGCCCATGGCGTTGAGCTCGTCCGCAATGGTGTGGGCGCCCACGCCCTCCAGATACCGGCTATATATGTGCCGGATGTATGGGGCCTGCTCCTCGTCTATCTCCAGAGAGGGCAGCTTCCCCACGGTGCATTTGCGATAACCATACGGCGCATTTGCCACATAGCCGCCGGCCTCCACCGTCTGCATCAGACCGCGCCGCATACGCTTACGGATCATGCGCAGCTCCATCCGGGCGAAGAAGGATTTCATCTCCGTCTGTTCCTCGTCCAGATCGTCGGTCAGATCGTAGGTCTTTCCGGGGCATATAATCAGCGTTTCCGAGAGCCTGAAAGCCTCCAGGATGATACCCTGTTCTGACATGGCACCGCGCCCCAGGCGGTCTATATCCGCACAGAATACCCCATCATATGCACCACTCTCCACTTGTTCCAGGAGTTTGAGCATCTCCGGGCGGGCATAGAGTGATTCACCGGATACGACCTCTTCATACATGTCGATACCGCCGGCGGAGATCCCCATACGCTCCGCCAGTTCAAAGAGCATCTTGCGGTGTTTGGCAAGGACTTCCGCCGTGGTTTCGTGTGGGCTGTCCGCCCGTGACTTACGCAAATACATGGCATACGCCATTTTTCACGCCTCCAATCGTATTATGATGGCAATAGTCTATCTGATAACCTGCTTTCTGTTAAGGCCCACAGGAACCGCAGTAACCGCCGGGCGCTCTCCGTCCCTCCGGCGGATCTCCATGCCTGGGCGCAGCTTCAGACCGCTAGAAGGCCCCACAGGGTCGCAGCAGCCGCTGGGTGTGATCCTGTCCCGCCGGCGGATCTCCAGATCAGAGCGCCTCTGCAGCGTCATATATTTGGGTGTTTCTTTACCCTTGCTTTTACCCTTTAGGCAAGGCCGGCGCAATTCAAAGGGTGCCACGCAATACCACGCACAGGCACAGGAAAGCAACGGAAAGCCAGTGCTTTCCACCGTGGAAAACTGGCCCCTTTAATTCGAATCCCTCCCACTGCGCCATAATGAAAACAGGTCGCCCTAAGGGCGACCTGTTTTCATTATTGATGGAGGGATGAGAAGTTTATTCCCCTTGCGGGGAAATCCCTCCCTTTCTTCCCCTGGCGGCATATTCTCCCCCACTCACTCTTTCCGGAAAAAAACGCCAAATCCCGGAAAAAGTTGTCATCCCCCCCATTCTGCGCTATAATGATGTTTACAGATGCAGACAAAATCGGCTGCCGTGCCGGGTCCGTGCGGCAGGGCGGCAGAACGGTGTTGAGGTGAGAGGTATGAAACGCTTCATTGACAAGATCAAGGCCATACCGTGGTGGGGCTGGGCCGTCGGGTTTTTCTACTTTGGACTCCAGTACGGGCTCTACCGGCTGGGGGCCTGGCTCAGCCGTGTTCTGGGGACCATCTCCTACGCTTTCGAGTGGAAAATCGACGCCGTGGACGACCTGTTCCCGGTGGTTCCGGTGTTCGCCGTCATCTATCTGTTCTCCTATGTCTTTTGGATATGCGCCCCCATAGCGGTCTCGCTGACAAAAAAACGGAACTTTATCAATTACATCGTGGGACTTTCCCTGGCCTATCTGATCGGCTTCCTGTTCTTTATCTTCCTGCCCACGTATATGGACCGGGTCAAGGAGAACCTCATGGAAATTGCCGCTGCCCCCGGCTTCTTCCATCAGCTTTTGAGAACCATCTATGAGGCGGACGGAAGCGACATGGCATTCAATCTGTTCCCCTCCTATCACTGCCTCATCAGCGCCTACTGCTATCTGGGCGTGCGGAAGCAGCCGGAAATCTCAAAAGGCTTCCGGATCTATTCCCTGGTGATGGCCGCCCTCATCTGCCTGTCCACCCTGCTGACCAAGCAGCACTACATCGTGGACTGCTTCGGGGGCGTGGCGATTGCCGTCGCCTGCTACGCTCTGATGAACAAACTTGACCCCGGGAAAAAGGTATCCACACCCTCAGAGGTTTCTTCCTCCGTTTAAATTCAAAAGAAAAACAGCGTGCCGTCCCGTTGGGACGGCACGCTGTTTTTTATTGTGGACAGTCCCTTACAGCTGATCCAGCGCCTGCTTCAGATCGGCGATGATGTCCTCGGCATTCTCCAGGCCGGCCGACAGACGGATGAGGCCGGGGGCGATACCGGAGACGGCCAGTTCCTCCGCCGTATAGGTGGAGTGGGTCATGGAGGCCGGGTGCTCGATCAGGCTCTCCGCATCGCCCAGAGAGACGGCAATAGCGATCATGTGCAGGCTGTTCACCAGCTTCATACCGGCCTCCCTGCCGCCCTTGACCTCAAAGCTCACCATGCCGCCGAAGTCACGCATCTGCCGCTTGGCCACGTCGTGGCCGGGGCTGTCCGGCAGGCCGGGATAGTAGACCTTCTCCACCGCCGGATGGCCGCAGAGGAACTCCGCCACCCGGGCGGCGTTCTCGCAGTGGCGGGCCATGCGCAGCTCCAGCGTCTTGATGCCACGCAGGATCAGATAGGCGGCGAAGGGATCCATCACGGCGCCTGTCATGTCCTTCAGACCGAACAGCCGCACCTCACCGATAAAGTCGGCGCTGCCCACCACGAAGCCGGCGATCACATCGCCGTGTCCGTTGAGATATTTGGTGGCGGAGTGCACCACCACGTCGGCGCCCAGGGCCAGAGGATTCTGGAGCATAGGCGAGGCAAAGGTGTTGTCGCACACCACCTTGATATCGGCGTTATAGCCATGGGCAATGGCCGCCACGGCGGCGATGTCGGTGATCTTTAGGGTGGGATTGGCGGGGGTCTCCAGATACACCGCCGCCGTGTTTGGCTTCAGGTGGGCCTTCACCACCTCCAGATCGGTGGTGTCGATAAAATCCACCTCCACGCCGTAGCGGGTGAGACCGTGGTTCAGCAGGGCAAAGGTGCAGCCGTACAGGGTCTTGTCGGCCAGAATGTGTTTCCCCGCAGCGGCAATGGTCCACAGGCAGGAGGCCACGGCGCCCATGCCGGAGCCGGCGGCCACGCAGGCCTCGCCCCCTTCCAGCGCCGCCACACGCTCCTCCAGCGCAGACACGGTGGGATTGCCCAGCCGGGTATAGATGTAGCCGTTCTCCTCCCCGGCAAAACGGCGTCCCCCCTGCTCGCAGTTGTCAAACACGAAGGTGGACGTCTGATAGATGGGGGTGGACAGAGCGCCGTACTGCTTGTCCTTGGCGTGTCCGGCGTGGATGGCCCTGGTGCCGAAGCCGCAGGTTTCGTAATTCATGATCTCTCCTCCTGATCCTCATATTGATATTTCCAGAATATGGTATCGAAAGTTGACGCCCCGCCGGTCAGACGGGGCGTCGTATGGTCTGTCTACAGCGTCCCGCCTGCGTCAGATGCGGACGGCCAGGTTGTAGGCGGCCTTGGTGGCCTGCCACATATTGCCGGGCTTCTGGGTGTTGTAGCTGTCGCCGATGTTGTGGACCTCGGGGGCCACGTGCTCCATCTGGGCGGACAGGAAGGGACGGTCGTCGCCTCGGTTGCCGATGGCCAGCACCACCAGGTCGGCGTCCAGCTGCTCGATGGTCTCCTCGTTGGTCATCTTGGGAGCCAGCGGGTTCTCCACGTTCTTGGGGATGATGGGCGTCCAGGTGCAGTAGGGATCGGGCACGGCCTTGCTGCGGTTCCGGGCAATGACCACGTGGCCGTCCTCAAAACGGGTGACGCGGGCGCAGTTGATGAGCTTGCCGCCGTCGGCCTCGAAGTAGTGGATCAGATGGCCGCGGTTGGCGGTGCAGGCGCCGTCCTCGAAGTGCTCCATCATCTCCACGCAGGTGACGTCCCGCTGGTACTCGGTGGCCAGCCAGAAGGCGGTCTCCAGGCCTACGGCGCCGCCGCCCACGACGACGATCTTCCTGTCGCTCTCCTGCAGCTCCTCCGGATGGGTCAGCAGATAGGTGGCCTCGATGTGGCGCATGGTGTCGATGCCGGGGAACTTGGGCTGGCCCTCACGGGAGCCGTTGGCGAACACCACGGCGTCATAGCCGGCGGCCTTCAGCTCCTCGTTGGTGACGGTGGTGTTCAGATGCACCGTCACGCCCTGGGTCTTCTCCGTCTGGCGAATCAGCCACTCCATGTAGTTGTGGAGATCGTACTTGCTCAGGGGCGCGCCGGCGGCGTGCATCTTGCCGCCCATCTTGTCGCTCTTCTCAAAGACCTCCACCGTGTGGCCCCGGCGTGCGGCGGTGATGGCGAAGTTCAAGCCGGCGCAGCCGGCACCGATGACGGCGATGCGCTTTTTCACCTCGGCGGGGGCGGGCACGGCGGGCAGCAGCTCCTCAAAGCCGGTGCGGGGATTGACGGCGCACTGGGGATGGCCGCCCTCCACGAACTCGTTGACGCAGCCCTCCTGGCAGCCGATGCAGGGGCGGATCTCCTCCACCTTGCCGGCATAGGCCTTGTTGCACCAGTCGGGATCGGCCAGAACGGGACGACCCAGCATGATCATGTCGGCCTTGCCGTCCCGCAGAGCCTGCTCGGCAAGGTCGGGATAGCCCAGCTTGCCCACCGCCACGATGGGGACCTCCACGCCGGCGTTGGACTTGATGCCCCGGGCGGCAAAGTACTCCTTGGCTACCTTGGACACGTCCAGGAAGCAGCCGGCGGGCATGCCTGCCGGGGGATGGGGCAGCCACCAGTTGTCATAGCAGCCCAGGTCCACGTCGAACATATCGACGCCGGCCTTCACCAGGTTCTCCATGTAGTTGAGGGTATCGGCGATGGAGCGGCCGTTCTTGAACTTTTTCAGACTCTTCACGGTGTCCATCCGCTCGCCGTAGGTCTCCTCCAGAGCAAGGGACAGGTCGATGCGGTACATGATGGGATAGTCCGGGCCGGTCTTGGCGCGGATCTTCTTGATGAGGTCGATGCCGAAGCGCTGCCAGTCGGCGTACTTGCCCAGCTTGCGGCGGTTGAAGGCGGGGCTGGTCATCTGATCCAGCAGATAGCCCTCGTGGCCGTGGAGATACACACCGTCGAGGCCCATGACCTTGGCGTCCATGGCGGCCTGGCCGGCATTGGCGATGATCTTGCTGCACTCCAGATCCGTCAGGGGACGGCATGGCACGTCGGGCAGGTAGAAATTGGGATTCAGAGAGGCGGACACCGGCAGCTGGAACTTGGTCAGCAGGCACTGGGGATTGCCCACGCGGCCCAGGCCGGGGGTCAGCTGGATGAAGATGCGGCTGCCCCGGGCGTGGACGCCCTGGGCCAGGTCACGCCAGCCCATGAAGTTGGTGCGGGTGCCGTCGATGCGGGGGAAGTAGGAGTAGTTGCCCTTCTCCGTAACGGAGGAGTCGATGTGGTGGCTGATGGGCACCAGACCGGTGGTCAGCAGGCCGATGCCGCCCTCGGCGCGGGCAAAGAAATACTGGAGCATCTTGTCGTCGGGACGGCCGGTCTCCTCGGCCATCTGGCAGTTGCCCATGGGGGCCATCACCAGGCGGTTTTTCACCGTCAGCTTGTTGATCTGGATGGGGGAAAACATGGCGGTGTAGGGATAGAGGTTCTGCGTCATGCGGCCGGTGCCGCCCTGGCGGTTCTCGCAGTCGGTGCGCACCCAGTTGCCGTAGCTGTTCACCAGCTGTTGAATCAAAACATCCTTTTTCAAGAGATCGTCCTCACTTTCCTGTTGATTTGCCAAGAGTTCGGTATTATCAGCTTCAGCATACCACATTCCTTTTGCAGAATCAACAAAAATTCCGCCCACAACCGCAATATTTCGTTGCAAAATGACCGTTTTCATGGTAAGATATAGCTGTATCTTTGCGGGCTCTCCATTTCCCGCCGGGGATCCCGCCGAAAGGCAGTGAACACGTTTTGGAACGCAACACCAAGATCATCGCCGTGGCCGGCAAGGGCGGCGTCGGCAAAACCAGTATCTCCGCCGCCTTCGTACGGCTGCTGGTGGAGGCCTATCCCGGCAAACGGATCCTGGCCATCGACGCCGATCCCGCCGTGGGCCTCTCCACCGCGCTGGGCGTGGAGGTCCGGGAGACGCTGGACGATATCCGCAAGAGCATCGTCGCCTCGGTGGAGGACGGCGCGCCCCGTGAGGCCATCGAGCTTTTGAGCGAGGCCCGGTACCGCATCTTCGACACCATGGTGGAGCAGCAGGAGTTCTCCTTCCTGGCTATCGGCCGTCCGGAGAGTGCCGGCTGCTACTGCAAGGTCAACGCCTATCTCAAGGAGGTCATCAACCTCCTGAGCCACGACTTTGACTACGTGGTCATCGACGGGGAGGCCGGCATCGAGCAGATCAACCGCCGGGTCATGGAGAAGGTGACCCACCTGGTGCTGATCACCGACCCCAGCCGCAAGGGCACCCAGGTCATCGACACCATCAAGAAGGTGGCCGACGAGCTGGTGATGTACGATCGCTGCGGCGCCATCGTCAACCGGGTGGCAGACCCGTCCATGATCCCCTACATCCACGTGGAGGGCACGGAGATCCTGTCCATCATTCCCAGCGACAGCGACCATGCCGCCAACGACATCCAGGGCCGCAGCGTCTTTGACCTGCCGGAGAACAGCCCGGTAATGCAGGGCGCCCGGGAGGCACTCAAAAAGTTAGAAATCCTTTGAAAAAACAAAAATCGTAGATTGGTAGAACCACATAACGAGAGAGAGGTGTCATTTCATTGAGAGATCTGAAGCATTTGATCTACTTCGAAAATCTGCTGGATAACGCCGACAACGAGCTGGTGGAGAAGGCCAAAGCGGATGGCAAGCTGGCCATCGGTTACACCTGCTTCCACATCCCGGAGGTGCTGCTGAACGTACCCGGCTGCTTCAGCGTCCGGCTCCGCGCCCCCCGCACCGGTTCCATCGACATCGCCACCTACTACATGTCCAACTACACCTGCGAGTTTGCCCGCAGCCTGGTGGAGCGGGGCATCGAGGGCGGCTTCAACTTCCTGGACGGTCTGGCCGGCGTGGACGCCTGTTCCATGATGAACCGGTTCTATGAGCATTTCGAACTGCTGAAGATGAACGAGAAGCCCAACTTCTTCGTCACCCACACCGATATGCCCTACAAGATCGAGGACTACTCCGTCCGCCACTACGTCAAGCAGATGCGCGTACGCCTGCTGGACGTGATGACCAAAAACTACGGTGTGGACACCTCCGACGCCGCCATCCGCAAGGCGGTGGCCGAGCACAACGAGGTCTGCCGCATCCTCACCGAGATCGGTGAAATGCGCAAGGCGGAGAATCCCGTCATCACCGGCTATGAGTTCCACGTGCTGAACCTGGTGAGCTATACCTGCCCCAAGTACCTGATCCTCCCCTACCTCCGTGAGACGCTGGAGGAACTGAAGAAGCGCAAGCCCGATCCCAAGCCCTGGTACCGGGCCCGCGTGGCAGTGGTGGGCAGCGAGATCGACGATCCCAGCCTCACCAAGATGCTGGAGGACTGCGGCGCCATGGTGGTGGTGGACCGCTACTGCTACGGCTCCACCCCCGGCCGCGAGGTCATCGAGCTCAACGACGACGAGCCTGCTCTGGACCAGATCTGCCGCCACTATATGCTGGTCAGCGAGTGCGCCCGCTACATCGCCGACGAGAAGGTGCAGCAGCGCCGTGACACCGCCGACCGTCTGGCCAGAGAGTACAATGCCGACGGCATCATCTACGAGCAGATGAAGTTCTGCGATTTCTGGGGCTTTGAGCGGGCTCTGGTGAGCCACATCATGTCCACGGAGATGGGCTGGCCTGTCCTCTCCATCGACCGTCCCTACAACGCCAAGTCCTCCGGTCAGCTCCGCACCCGCTTCCAGGCGTTCGTGGAGTCGCTGGAGATCAAGCGCATCCAAAAGAACGGAGGTAGCAACTGATGGGCAAGATCAAATATCCCAATCCCGCTTTCTTCCGGGCCAAGACCAACATGGACTGGAGGACCCAGGGTCAGAACATGAAGGAGATCGGCTCCATCATCGGCCAGATGATCAAGGAGACCGACTGGAAGGCCTTCGCGGGCAAGCAGCTGGACAACATGAAGGCCAACGTCAAGCGCATCCGGGAGGAGTTCGAGACCGTCAAGGCCATGACCGGCGAGGAGCGCATGGACCTGCTGCGCAACGGTGAGAAGCACCTGGGCAAGCTGTACCGCTCCGGCGCCATGGCCACGGTGCGCCGTGAGTGGCGCGGCGTGAAGGACACCGGCGTGGATTTCGCCGAGTGGCTGAAGATGTGGGGTATGCTGCTGGGCACCTTCTCCAAGGATCTGGTGCCGGCGCTGAACGCCACCTTCTGGTACCGCTGGATGATCTCCTATATGTGCTGTGTGGGCTTCATGGACAAGAACACCATGGGCCAGCGTGGCACGGCTCTGAAGATGAGCCACCTGATGATCTATGATATCTTCCGTTACGTGGCGGAGAACCTGGTGTTCCTGGCCAAGTGCGACAAGAAGAACGGCAACAGCGTCGAGCTGAACAAGAAGGTGGTCCTCTTTGACGAGATGACCATGGGCCAGATCATGGCCGGCTTCCCCGATCTGCTGGGCATCCCCTATCAGCTGATGCCGGTGTTCCTGGTGTCCGAGATCGACCAGCTCACCTGCGTGCCCTATATCGACGCGGTGGAGTCCTTCGGCCTGCCGGCGGACACCTGCCCCGTTCCCTCCTCCGAGTGCGGCGCTCTGGTCATCGACGCCCTGCCCCACATGGGCAAGTGCTTCATCTCCAGCTCCATGCCCTGCGACGGCTCCACCATGGCCTCCAGCTATATGTCCCGCCGCTTCCCGGATCTGCCCGTGTTCCACCTGACCTTCCCCGTCCGCTACGAGTACGAGGAGACGGTGGAGGACGCCGCCGAGGACATCAAGGCCTGCATCAGGTTCGTGGAGGAGCAGACCGGCGCCAAGTGGAACTGGGACGCCTACTTCACCACCATGAAGCGCTTCAACGAGGAGACCAGCTACGAGCTGGAGAAGTGGGAGGTCAACAAGACCAACTATCCCCAGATCCTGGGTCCCTGCTATGAGCTGTTCCGCAAGTGGAACTATGAGATGGACGGCGGCGCCGATCCCCGTACCATCAAGACCTTCCAGAAGGTCAACAAGCTGATGCTCCAGGCCTATGAGCGCCGGGAGGAGGCCTGGCCCGGCAAGATGAAATACCGCGGCATCGTCTGGTCCTGCCCCGCCCACTATTACGCCAACTTCTCCAACTGGCTGGCCAACTGCTGGGGCATCGACATCCTGGTGGAGATGGAGTCTCTGAACTTCACCAAGCCCATGGAGACCGAGGACAAGGAGAAGGCCCTGCAGGATCTGGCCCGCCTCTATGAGCGCATGGTCATGCGCCGCCACACCAACGGCGGCTACCACAACGTGGTGGATGAGCTGTGGCGCCAGGTGGAGGCGTGGCGCGCCGAGATCATCATCATGTATCAGAACGTGGCCTGCAAGAACATGGCCACCCTCCAGGGCATCCTGGATGAGCAGGCCCGCGACAAGGGCTACCACATGATCTGGATCGAGCACGACCTGATGGATCCCCGTACCGTGTCCCGCAAGACCATGCGCGACAAGGTCAACGAGTATATGCGCACCGTCATGAAGGCCGAGCCGGTGGATCCCACCCTCTGCGACTTCGACGACGAGGCGTGCATGTAAAACAGTCATCGAAAATCTGAGGATTTTCGATGAGGAAGCTTGCAGCGCTCTCCGCGCACTCACTTCGTTCGCACACTGCGTGCGCTGAGATGTATTTTTTCTGACGCACATGTCGTCAGAAAAAATGATTGAAATACTATTATCTGACATAAAGGAGAACGGACAATTATGAAGTATTTTGGCGGCTGTGACGTGGGCTCCACGTATACCAAAGCGGTGATTCTGGACGAGAACGGCAAGATCTGCGCCGACACCACCATCCGCAGCAAGATC